>NZ_JAIETD010000041.1 GCF_019745455.1 Methylobacterium sp. | reverse complement strand
TGGTCGGAGCGAGAGGATTCGAACCTCCGACCCCTAGTCCCCCAGACTAGTGCGCTAACCGGGCTGCGCCACGCTCCGACACCCCGAAGGGTCGGCGGGTGATAGCTTTCAAGCTTGCGTGGCGCAACCCTTATCCGACGATGTCCTCACGCCTGTGCCGGCCTGACATGCGGGTCGTGCTTGTCGGGTGTCGTGTCGTGCGGATCCTGGCCGCGCTTTCGCGCGAACCGGATGAGGATCTTGCGGATCACGACGTAGAAGACCGGGGTGAGGAACAGGCCGAACACCGTCGCGCCGATCATGCCGAAGCAGACGGCGGTGCCGAGGGCCTGCCGCATCTCGGCGCCGGGGCCCGTGGCGATGACGAGGGGCACGGTGCCGAGGATGAAGGCGAAGGCCGTCATCAGGATCGGACGCAGGCGCAGACGGCAGGCTTCCACTGCCGCGGCGACAGGTCCCTTCTTCTCGGTCTCCTCGAGCTGGTGAGCGAATTCGACGATGAGGATCGCGTTCTTGGCGGCCAACCCGATCAGCACGATCAGACCGATCTGGGTCAGGATGTTGTTGTCTTGGCCCCGTAGCTGCACAGCGCCGAGGGCCGAGAGGACGCCGGTCGGCACCACGAGGATGATCGCCAAAGGCAGCGCCCAGGATTCGTACTGTGCGGCCAGGACGAGGAACACCAGGAGCACGCCGAGGCCGAAGACAAGGATCGCTGTGTTGCCGGCCGCCTTCTGCTGGAAGGCGATTTCGGTCCAGTCGTAGGCGTATCCCTGCGGCAGGCTCTGGGCGATCTTCTCCATCGCATCGAGGGCCTGGCCAGTGGAGATTCCGGGTTTGGCGTCGCCCTGGATCGGCACCGAGTAGAACAGGTTGAAGCGTTGCACGATCTGCGGGCCGGTGATCTCCCGGATCGAGGCGAGCGTTCCCATCGGCACGAGGGCGCCGGTGGAGGAGCGAACCTTGAGCTGCTCGATGTCGCGCTTCTCCAGGCGGAAGGGGGCATCGGCCTGGGCACGGACCTGGTAGATGCGGCCGAAGGTGTTGAAGTCGTTGACGTAGGCGCCGCCGAGATTGGCCTGCAGCGTCGAGAACACGCTTTGGAGCGGCACGTTCAGCATCCGCGCCGTGGTCCGGTCGATGTCGATGAAGAGCTGCGGGGTGTCGTTGCCGAAGGTGGTGAAGACGCGCTGGACGTCATTGCTCTGGTTGGCCTGGCCCAGCACTTCGTTGACCGCAGCGAGAAGCGGCCCGATCTCCGAACTCTGGCGGCTCTCGATCTGCATCTTGAAGCCGCCGCCGGTGCCTAAGCCCCGGACGGGCGGTGGCGGGATGAAGAGGACGCGGGCCTCCTGGATGCCGGCGGTCGCCTTGAAGACGTCGCCGGTGATGGCGGCGGCGGTTCTACCGGTCGCCGCACGCTCCTTGGCTCCCTTGAGGGTTAGGAACATCACCGCGCCGTTGGTGGTGTTGGTGAAGGTGGCGCCGTCGAAGCCCGAGATGATGACCGCGTTGGCGACGCCGTCGACCTCTTTGGCGAGTGCGGCGGCCCTGCGCACCACCGCTGTCGTGCGCTCCAGGGCCGAGCCTGCGGGCAACTGGACGACGCCGATGAGGTAACCCTGGTCCTGTTGAGGGATGAAGCCCGTCGGCGTCGTCGCCGCGAGGTGCAGGGTCCCGGCGATCACCGCAGCGTAGAGCACGAGCATGCCGAGGACGCCGATCATCTTGCCGGTCAGGAAGCCGATGACGCGGGCATAGCCGTGCGAGAGCTTGTCGAAGCCGCGGTTGAACATGTCGGCGCACCAGGCGACGAACCGCGACAGGAAGAAGGTCGGCTTCTTGTGCTCGTGGTGAGGCTTGAGCAGGATCTTGCAGAGCGCCGGCGACAGCGTCAGCGAATTGAACATCGAGATGATGGTCGAGGCCGCGATCGTCAGCGCGAACTGCTTGTAGAACTGGCCCGAGATGCCCGGGATGAAGGCGGTCGGGATGAACACCGCCGACAGGACGAGGGCGATGGCGATGACGGCCCCGCCGACCTCGTCCATGGTCTTGTGCGCGGCGTCTCCTGGCGAGAGCCCCTCGGCCATGTTGCGCTCGACGTTCTCGACCACGACGATCGCGTCGTCGACGACGATGCCGATGGCGAGGACGAGACCGAACAGGGTCAGGTTGTTGATCGAGAATCCGAGCGCCTGCATCACCGCGAAGGTGCCGATCAGCGAGACCGGAATCGCGATCACCGGGATCAGGGCGGTGCGCCAGCTCTGCAGGAACACCATCACCACGACGACGACCAGTGCGACCGCCTCGAACAGCGTCTTGTAGACCTCGTAGACGGATTC
This sequence comes from Methylobacterium sp., assembly GCF_019745455.1. Classification (GTDB taxonomy): domain Bacteria; phylum Pseudomonadota; class Alphaproteobacteria; order Rhizobiales; family Beijerinckiaceae; genus Methylobacterium. Next base: position 165,922 of record NZ_JAIETD010000041.1, on the reverse strand, counting down.
CTCGATGAACTCGGTCGGGTTGTAGGCGATCTTGTATTCGACCCCCGGCGGGAAGTTCTTCTTGATCGTCTCCATGGTCTGGCGGACCTGCTTGGCCGCTTCCAGGGCGTTGGTGCCGGGACGCTGGAACACGCCAACGCCGACCGCAGGCGTCGCGTTCAGGAAGGACTGAGTGGTGTAGAGCTGCTGGCCGAGCTCGACCCGCGCGACGTCCTTGATGCGCACCAGGCGGCCGTCGCTCGCCTTGACGATGACCTCTGTGAACTCCTCCGCCGTCTGGAAGCGGCCCTGCGACTGCACCACGAGCTGGAAGGCATTGTCCTTCGGGGCCGGCGGCGCACCGAGAGCGCCGGACGCGACCTGGACGTTCTGCTCCTGAAGGGCCGAGACGATGTCGCTGGTGGAGAGGCCGTAGGCGGCGAGCTTGTTGGGATCGAGCCAGATCCGGAGCGCATATTCCGAGCCGCCGAACACCGTGATGTCGCCGACCCCGTCGAGGCGCAGGAGCTCGTCGCGGATGCGCAGGTAGATGTAGTTCGAGAGGTAGTTCTGGTCGTAGGAATTGTCGGGCGAGAGCAGGTGCACGACCATCATCAGGTCGGGCGAGGACTTGCGCACGGTCACGCCGAGGTTGCGCACATCCGGCGGCAGGCGCGGCTGGGCGACCGAAAGGCGGTTCTGCGCCAGCACGTTGGCGATATCGAGGTTGGTGCCGACCTTGAAGGTGACGGTGAGCTGCATGGCGCCGTCGTTGGTCGACAGCGAGGTCATGTAGAGCATGTTATCGACGCCGTTCACCTCCTGCTCGATCGGCGTCGCGATCGTCGCGGCGACCGTCTCGGCGTTGGCGCCCGGATAGGAGGCGCGCACCACGACGGTAGGCGGCACGATCTCGGGATATTGCGCCACGGGGAGCGTTTCGTAGGCGACGTAGCCCAGGATCAGGAAGATGATCGACGTCACGGACGCGAAGATCGGCCGATCGACGAAGAAGTGGGCAAAGCGCATCGGTCAGACCTCTCGCCGCTGAATGGCCCGAAGGACCCCGGCGGCAGCGTTTCTTCCTACACAAGTCGCCGTCAGCAGGCCGAGACGCCTCCTTCCGGTGTCCGGGGCCCTGGTCGCCCCGTCATTCACGCCGCCCGTCCCCTCTCCGTGAGATTCCCCCGAATGGGGCCTCGAAGGAGAACTCCAGTATCGTGGGCTGCCTCCTGGGGCGCCTCAGGACAGAATCGCCGGACGGGGCATATCGCAGCGCACCGCCCTTGCCGCTACGTCCGCGCCGGCGGCAGCGTCGTCGCCTCCGCCGCGACCTTGGCGCCGGGTCGGACGCGGGCAAGGCCGTTCACGACGACGTTCTCGTCGCCCTTGAGGCCCGAGCGGATCACACGGTAGCCGTCGACCTTGGGGCCGAGCTGAACGTCTCGCGTCGCAACCGATCCATCCTCGGCCACCACGTAGACGATGCGCTTGTCCTGATTTGCGGAGACCGCCTCGTCGGGCAGAAGAACGCCCTGAGCGGGCTTCGTAGCGGGCAGCGAGACGATGCCGAAGAGGCCCGGCTTGATGAACCCGTCGGGGTTCTCGACGGTGGCGCGCAGGAGAACCGTACCGGTGGCGTTGTCGACCCGGTTGTCGACGAAGTCGAGCAGGCCCTTGCGGGTCGGCTTGGCCTCGTTGGTGAGGGCGATCATGATCGGCGCGGCGTTCTGCTTCTGCGTCGCGCCCATGCCGATCTTGAGGGTGCTCTGGTATTTCAGGAACGAGCGCTCGTCGACCGTGAAGCTGAAATAGATCGGGTCGAGGGAGACGATCGTCGTCAGCATCGTCTGGTCGGTGATGACGATGTTGCCCTCGGTGACGAGACGGCGGCTGATGCGGCCAGAGACCGGAGCCTTCACCTCGGTGAAATCGTAGTTGAGCTGGGCCTGGCGCAGGGCGGCCTCGGCGCTGTCGACATTGGCCTGCGCGGTCTGCGAGGCCTGCCGGCGCTGGTCGGTGACCTGCTCGGAGATATTGCCCGACCGGCTCAAGGTCTGGGCGCGTTCGAGGTCGGTCTGCGAGAAAGTCAGGCCGGCCTTCGCCGAGGTGAGCGCGGCCTGTGCCTGGTCGAGGGCCGCCTTGTAGGGCCGGCGATCGATGATGAAGAGCGTGTCGCCCTTCTTCACGGTGGCGCCGTCCTGGAACAGCACCTTCTCGAGATAGCCTGTGACGCGCGCGCGGACCTCGACGTAATCGACCGCCTCGAAGCGGCCGGTATAGGTGTCGGTTTCGACGATCTCGCGCACGACGGGCTTGGCAGTCGTCACCTTCGGCGGCGGGCCGCCGGGGGCCTGCGCCTGTGCCGAAAGGGGCATCAGGATGGCGAGGCCCACCGTCACGAGACGGAGAATTTGTCGAGGCTTACGCATGTTCGGGTTCCCTGCGCATGCCGAGCTAGTGGTTCGTACCGCGGCACGGGGTGCGCTCGCGCACATGATCAGCCTTTTGTCATTTTGGCGACATTCGTCAGGCATCCACCGGCTCGCCGGCTGACACCCAGTCCTTGAAGCCGCCCCGGTAATGCGCCTCGATCGGGAGGCCGGCTTCCTGGGCAGCGTTGAGGGCGTGGACCGACCGCACGCCCGACATGCAGGAGAAGACCGGGCGTCGGGTGTCGTTGGCGATCAGTTCGGCGAGAGCCTGTGTGTCAAAGGTCGAGAGCGGGTGCGGCACGGCGCCAGGGATGTGACCCGCTTCGAATTCATGCGGCTCGCGCACATCGATGAGCAGGATCTCGTCGTCGGCGAGACCGCGCTTGATGTCGTCGCGATGAAGGTCGATCACGGTCATGGCTGGCCTCTCCCGATATCGGCGGGCCGCGGCCCGAAAGCCTTCGACCGCCACGCTGTACGACGGCAGTCCTTATTCACCGACCATGACATCCGCAAACCATCGCATCTGCAAATCGCGCTCCCCTCACTCGTGAAGCAGCGGCTCCGCGATGGTAAAGTGGTCGCCCCAGGTGGGGGCGGCATAATCCGCGAGGCGAGCCGCCATGGCCGCGCGCAATCCGGATTTCGGGTCGCTCACTGCGAGGATCGTCCGGCGCCAGCCGGCGCCGTCGAGGGGATGAAGGAACTCGGCGAAACCCGCCCCGATCTCGCGATGGACCGGGATGTCCGAGGCGATCACCGGCAGGCGGCAAGCCGCCGCCTCGACCACCGGGATGCCGTAGCCTTCGGCGAAGGACGGCATCAGGAGCGCGGTGGCGCCGCGCAGGAGGTCGGCAAGTCCGGCGGTTGAGAGGCCGCGCACCTCGGTGACATGGTCGGCGACCGCTCGACAACGATCGAGCATGTCGACGACGTTCTCGGCCTCCCAGCCACGGCGCCCGACAAGGACGAGGCGGGGCGTCTGCGGCCCGAGCTCCGCGGCGAGATCGCGCCAGAGATTGAGCAGGAGGAGGTGGTTCTTGCGCGGCTCGATCGTGCCGCAGACCACGAATGTTGGGCGTTCGGGAGCGAAGTGCGTCGGCCCTTCGGCGAAGGACGGCTCAACCCCGAGCGGCGCTACGGCAACCGGCCGCGCCGGCAACGCGCGGTGGGCGAGGTACCCCGAGAAATGCGCCGCGACATCCGCCGAGTTGGCAATGATCTGAGCTCCATGGCGCGCCATCGTCTCCATGCGCACCGCATGACGTTCGGCCTCGCCAGGCCGGCCGTATTCGGGATACGAGATCGGGATCAGGTCGTGGACGAAGAAGACGGTGCGGACGTCCTGTCGGTCGTAGAGCCAGTCGAAGCGCTCGGGTCGGTCGAGGCGCAGATGCGAGGTATGGAGATAGGTCGTGCCCTGCGGCAGCGCCTCGTGCCCGCCCGCCCGCAGAACGCGCAGGGCCGTCTCGACCCGCAGGCGACGCCGGGTGTCCCGAGGGCGCGGGGAAGCCGACGCAATCGCCGGCGCCGGGCCGGTTCCCAGCTTCGCGAGGAGGCCGCGATAGACTGCGTCGCCGGCCGCTTCGAGGGATTCTTCCCAACCCTCCGCCGCCGCGGCGACCACGGAAGCGGCGGCATCCCGGTCGAGGACGCGGGGCCCGAGCGCCGTCGAGACGAGGCCGAAGCGCTCGCCCGGCTGCGCCAACACGTGGCGGGCATAGGCGAGGTCAACCCGGTCGATCCCGCTCGGGCTCGGATGAGCGAGCCGGGTGATCATCCGGGTGAGGTCGACGGCGATGGCGGACATGATCCTCCGGGATCGGTCTGGGCGGTTTGTTGGCGCTGCCGAAACAGGCGCGACGCGCGACGCGACGCGGCGTCGGATATCCTCGGCGAGGCGGTATATCGCGGTTCGCCCGATCCGGCCTATATGCGGATCGGCAGCGCCCGAGGCCATCCGTTCGGCGGTCCTGCAACGGCCCCTTCGCCCGAGAGAGAGCGTCCCTTGTCCCCCGGCTATCTTCCCTTCGCGGGCGCCCTGCAGCTTCCCGCCTATACCTGCGACAATTGCGGCTTCTGGCAGCGCCATTTCGAGGCGCCCGCCTCCTGCCCGATGTGCCTCGATGCCCGCCACGTGGTGCCGCAGGGCGGCTGGCAGTTCTGGAGCGAGCGCGAGGCCCAGGATCGCTTTCCCTGCCATTGGGAGGAGCTGGAGCCGGGGGTCTGGCGGTTCTGGAACGAGCCGGTCTCGGGCATCGGGCCGAGCGCCTACCTGATCGTCACGCCCAATGGGAACATGGGTTTCGAGGCCTGTCCGGTCTTCAGCGAGGCGGCGTTGAAGCACATCGCGGATCTCGGCGGCATGCAGATCCTTTCGGCCTCGCATCCCCATTCCTACGGCGCCCTGGTGCAGCTGCAGGACCGGTTCGATCCCGAACTCTGCCTGCCGGCGGCCGACTTCACATGGAGCGCCGCCCTGCAGGTCTCTTGGCCCTACGACGACGTCCTGGAGCCGCTGCCCGGTCTCGAGCTCCACCGCACCGCCGGCCATTTCGACGGCCACGCGGTGTTGTTCGACCGGGCGCGAAAAATCCTGTTCTGCGGCGACGCGCTCAAGTTCGAGCTCGATCCGGCGGCCCCGCGGAAGGCCCTGACGATCTCGGCGCACAAGGCCTTCGTGCGCGGCGTGCCGCTGACGCGGGGCGAATTGCTGCGCTACCGCGAGGTCTTCTCCGCCCTCGACTTCGCCCAGACCTGGACGCCGTTCGAGCCGGCGGCGAATGTCGGCCGGGCGGAGGTGCTGGCGCTCATCGACGCGATGCTCTCGGCCCGGCCACATGCGGCACCGGTACCGTTGGACGACCTGAGGCGCTAGCTCAGTCGCGCTTGGCCGTCTGCCCGAACATCACCCTCTTGGCGTCCTCGCTCATGGGCTTGCCGAAGTCGGGATTGACCTCCACCGCGCGGGCATAGGCCGCCTTGGTGGCGGGGCGCTCGGCGATCGCCTCGAACCAGCGCTGCAGGTGCGGGAAGTCGCTCAAGGTCTGTCCCTGCTTCTCCCACGGCACGATCCAGGGGTAGGAGGCCATGTCCGCGATGGAATAATCCTCGCCGGCGAGGAAGGCCCTGTCGGCGAGGCGCCGGTCGAGGACGCCGTAGAGGCGGTTCGTCTCGTTGACGTAGCGGTCGATGGCGTAGGGGACCTTCTCCGGCGCGTATTGCGTGAAATGGTGGTTCTGGCCGAGCATCGGCCCGAGGCCGCCCATCTGCCAGAACAGCCATTGCAGCACCTCGGCCCGGCCATGCAGGTCTGCCGGGATGAATTGCCCGGTCTTCTCGGCGAGGTAGAGCAGGATCGCACCGGATTCGAACAGCGTGACCGGCTCCGTTCCCGAGGCCGGGACATGGTCGACGATGGCCGGCATCCGGTTGTTCGGCGCGATCTTGAGGAAGCCCGGAGCGAACTGATCGCCCTTGCCGATATTGACCGGCTTGATCGCGTAGGGGAGGCGGGTCTCCTCCAGGAAGAGCGTCACCTTATGGCCGTTCGGGGTCGGCCAGTAATACAGGTCGATCATCGCCTCGTCCTTCACTTCATCCCGTCGCCAACTCTCGGCGGCGCAGGTGGGGCCAGCGCGTGGCATGGTCAAGCCTGCATCCGATGATTCAAATGCGATCGGATTCGCGCACCCGGACTAAAGGGTTGCCGTGCCATTTCGCCTGAGGTGAGAGAGGCGGCAATGATCAGCGCGGTATCAATTTCGGCCGGAGGCATGGCGGCCGCTTCGCAGCGATACGCGGTCGCGGCGGAGGAGGTCGCGACGATCGGCACGAGCCTGCCCCAGGCGACCCAGATCGATCTCTCCGCCACCGCCGTGCAGCTGATCGAATCGAAGTTCGAAATCGGCCTGAACGCGGCCGTCCTGAAATCCTCCCTCGATACCGAAAAACGGGTTCTCGACATCCTGGTATGAGAGCCAGGCTCATTTGCGCGTGCGAAGGCCGCTTGCCCCCTGGTGGCGAAAACTCTATGCCCCAGAGGCGCGCGAGCGCGTCGGGGTGTAGCGCAGTCTGGTAGCGCATCTGGTTTGGGACCAGAGGGTCGTAGGTTCGAATCCTATCGCCCCGACCATTCGCCGTACGAGGCTGTTCGACCACAGACACGAGGCCGGAATCACCGATGTCGAGCGCGCGCATCTATCAGCCCGCCAAGGACCCCTCGCAGTCCGGGCTCGCCCGCACCAAGCAGTGGATCCTCGAATTCGATCGGACAGAGCCGCGCGAGACCGATCCGTTGATGGGCTGGACGAGCTCAGGCGACATGCTCCAGCAGGTCAAGCTCGAATTCGATACCAGGGAGGATGCGGTCGCCTACGCGACACGGGCCGGCCTCTCCTACAGGGTCGAGGAGCCGCAGAAGCCGGTGATGCGCAAGGGCCTGTCGTATTCCGACAATTTCAAGTTCAACAGGACCGCGCCCTGGACGCATTGAGCGCGTCTGACGGCATCCACGAGCCTCAGGGTTTGCGCGCCCTCCAGGCGGCGTAGGGCTCGGTCGCACCCGGCACGTCGAGATGCGCCAGCCGCATCGGCTGCTCGTCGAGCGGCCGGCACAACTCGGCATAGATCTCGGTGCCGAGGAGTCCGAACCCGGCCGCGGTCGCGGCGGCATTTGCGAAATAGCCCTCGCGGATGCCCGATAGCCGCATCGCGGCATGGCACATCGGGCAGGGCTGACCACTCGCATACATGATGCTGCCGGAGAGATCACGGTCGTTCAGGCGCTGGCTCGCCACCCGGAGCGCCACCATCTCGGCATGGCCCGTGGGATCGTTCGTCGCGTGGATGTTGTTGGCGACGCTCGCCAGGACCTCGCCGTTGCGGACGAGCACGGCGCCATACGGCGAGCCGCCATCTTGGACGTTGTCGGCGGCGAGTCTCACCGCCTCGCGCAGGTAATCCTCATGCGTGCTCATCGGCTGTTCTCCCAAGATGGTCAGAAAGCGTAGCGCACCCGGCAATAGGGGATGCGCTCGGCCATGAGGTCCTTGAAGCGGGCGATCCAGCGTCCCTTCCACGGGCTCCGGTAGCGCAGGTTGGCCCCGCCGCCCTCGGAGATCTTGGCCTCCTGGATGTCGGGGCGCCAGAGCAGATCCTCGGCCTTGGGGTGCCAGCCGAGATTGACCGCGTGGAGATCGGCATTGTGCGTCAGCATGATGATCTCGGCCTTGAGCTGAGCCTTGGCGGCCGGGCCGATCCCCGCGTCGAGGGCCTCGAACAGGTCTCGCCAATCCGCCTCCCAGCCCTCGTAGAGGATGACAGGCGAGAAATTGACGTGGACCTCGTAGCCGGCCGCCACGAAATCGTCGATCGCGGCGATCCGCTCGGCGATCGGCGAGGTCCGCACGTCGACGATCCGGGCGATCCGCTCGGGCATGAGCGAGAAGCGGATCCGGGTGCTGCCCCGCGGCTCGTAGGCGAGGAGGTCGCGGTTCACCGCCTTGGTGGCGAAGCTTGCCTTGGCGTTGGGAATGTCGCGGAACAGGGCGACGAGGTCGCGCACGGTACCGCTCACCATCGCGTCCACCGAGAGGTCGCCGTTCTCGCCGATATCGTAGACCCAGCGCGCCTCGTCGATGGTGTCGGGCTCCGGCAGGGCGCCCTGCTTGGCGGCATGGCGGCGGATCGCCTGCCCGATCGCCTCGACATTGACGAAGACCGAGATCGGGTTGGCGAACCCCTTGCGCCGCGGCACGTAGCAATAGGCGCAGGCCATGGCGCAGCCATTGGAGGTCGAGGGCGCGATGAAATGGGCGCTGCGTCCGTTGCGCCGCATCGTCAGCCCCTTCTTCACCCCGAGCACCAGGGTCGAGCGCTTGATCCGCACCCAATCCTCCACCGAGCCCTCGTTGCCGTGGAGACTCGGGATGTTCCAATGCGAGGGAACCTCGATGCGCCTGGCGTCGGGGAACCGATCGAGGATCTCGCGGCCGCGGGCGAAGTCCGGAACCGCCGGCTCGTGATAGATCGTGCCGATGTCGATGAGGTCGCGCGGGAGTGCCATGGTGAGCCGGCCCGCGCCCTCAGAGCCGGGCCAGGAGTTCCGCCTTCTTGGCCGCGAACTCGGCATCGGTGAGGACGCCCTTGCCGTGCAACTCGGCGACCTTCTCCAGCGTCGCGAGGACCTCGGAGGCCGTGCTCCGGGTGCTCGCCGAAACGGGCGCCGGGGAGGCGGCCGGCGGCCTCTGGGTCTCGGCCGGCCGCAGTTGGGAGGCCGCCTCCGGCTGCCAGGGTGCCGGCTCATGAGGAGCGGGAGGCACGTCTTGACCGTCGTCGACGCGCTTCAACTGGTCGAGGTCGACGCTGCCGCCGCGGCCGCTGAAACGCAGAGACTGGCTTCCGCCCTGCTGCTGCGACACGCCGCTGATGTCGTATTCGCCGGTATCGTACAGGGCGAGCACGTCCCCGGACTCGATGGCGAGCCGCCGGCTCTGCGGAAAATAAGCGTAGCGCAGGCCGTTCTGCGCGCCCGAGGTCGCGGGACGGCCGAGCCCGTCCGGCCACCAGCCGCCTGAGGACACGCTCGACCAGCCACCCGGGGGCAGCGAGCCGGCGAGTTCGGAGCAGAGCGCGGCGACACGGTTCTTGAGGTTCTGGTCGAACATCTGGCCGATCATGATCATGCCGCCGGCGGACCACTGTCCGAAGCCGCCGAGATCGGGATGGTTGAACTGCGCCATTGTGCCGTTTCCAGCTTCAAGTGCCTGGAGAAGATGGCGAACGGCGTCGAGGCCGACACCATGGCGATCGGCCACCGCCTGGAGGCCGTCGCCCGTCTCCAAATCCCGATCGGTCATGGCTTTCCCCTCGCAGCACCGACGATACCGACACTGAGCGTCGGTCGGCCTTTCTCGAAGAACTGGACGAAAGCGGAGAGCCTCGCAATCGGCACGATGCGCCGCAGCAAAAATTTCCCGGCCTCGCGGGAGCTTAAGCGGAAACGGCCGCGTTCACGTCGCGATCAGGCAATCCGTTCCGCGCCTACGGCGGGGCGGTGCCACCCCCGGAGCAATCATGGCCGACGATTCGACGTTTCAGGCAGGCCCCTTCTCTCAGGGACGCGCACCCCAATCGCGCATCCGCGAGGGTTCGCCCTATCCCCTCGGCGCCAACTGGGACGGGCTCGGCGTGAACTTCGCGCTGTTCTCGGCACATGCCACCAAGGTGGAACTGTGCCTGTTCGACGATGCGGGCGAGCGCGAGATCGAGCGGATCGAGCTGCCCGAATACACCGACGAGATCTGGCACGGCTATCTGCCCGATGCCCGGCCGGGGACGATCTATGGCTACCGCGTGCACGGGCCCTACGAGCCCAAGGCTGGCCACCGCTTCAACCATAACAAGCTGCTGATCGATCCCTACGCAAAGGGCCTCGTCGGCTCCATCACGTGGCATCCGGCCCTTTTCGGCTACCAGATGGAGAGCGGCGACGACCTGACGTTCGACGAGCGCGATTCGGCGCCGTTCACCCGTCGCAGCCGCGTCATCGATCCGGCCTTCACATGGGGCCGCGACCGCAAGCCGAACGTGTCGTGGGAGAAGACGGTCCTCTATGAGACTCACGTCAAGGGATTCACCAAGACCCATCCGCTGGTGCCCGAGCGGCTGCGCGGGACCTATGCGGGCCTCAGCAACCCGGCGGTGCTCGACTACATCAAGAGCCTCGGGGTGACCTCCGTCGAGTTGCTGCCCGTCCATGCCTTCGTGCAGGACGATTACCTTCAGGAGAAAGGCCTCGTTAACTACTGGGGCTACAACACGATCTCGTTCTTCACACCGGCCCGGCGCTACGCCGCCGTGCCGGATTTCGCCTTTTCCGAGTTCAAGGAGATGGTGGCCCGCATGCACGGCGCCGGCCTCGAGGTGATCCTCGACGTCGTCTACAATCACACGGCGGAGGGCAACGAGAAGGGGCCGACCCTCTCGTTCAAGGGCGTCGACAACGCCTCCTATTACCGGCTCCTGCCGGGCCAGGAGCAGTTCTACATCAACGACACCGGCACGGGTAATACCCTCAACCTGTCGCATCCGCGCGTATTGCAGCTCGTGACCGACTCCTTGCGCTATTGGGCCACCGAGATGCGGGTCGACGGTTTCCGCTTCGATCTCGCCACCATCCTGGGACGCGAGCCGCACGGCTTCGACGAGGGCGGCGGCTTCCTCGATACCTGCCTGCAGGACCCGGTACTGAACGGGGTCAAGCTCATCGCCGAGCCTTGGGATTGCGGTCCTGGCGGTTATCAGGTCGGTGGTTTCCCCCCGGGCTGGGCCGAGTGGAACGACCGTTTTCGCGACGACGTGCGCGGCTATTGGCGCGGCGACGAGGGACTTCTTCCGGCTCTCGCCTCCCGCATCACAGGCTCGGCCGACAAGTTCAACAAGCGCGGCCGCAAGCCGTGGGCATCCGTGAACTTCCTCACTGCCCATGACGGGTTCACGCTCGCCGACACGGTCTCCTACAACGAGAAGCACAACGAGGCGAACGGCGAGGGCAATCGCGACGGGCACTCGCACAATCTCTCGATGAACTATGGCGTCGAGGGGCAGACGGACGATCCCGAGATCAAGGCCGTGCGCCAGCGCCAGATGCGCAACATGCTGGCAACCTTGTTCCTGTCGCGCGGCACGCCGATGCTGCTTGCCGGCGACGAGTTCGCCCGCAGCCAGGGCGGCAACAACAACGCCTATTGCCAGGACAACGAGGTGTCCTGGGTGAACTGGGAGGCAATCGGAGCCAGCGAGCGCGATCTTGCCGCGTTCACGCAGCGCCTCATGCACCTGCGCTCGGCCCTGCCGATCTTGACGCGCGGCCGCTTCCTCACGGCGGCCTACGACGATGATCTCGGGGTCAAGGACGTGACGTGGCTTCGCCCCGACGGGGAGGAGATGACGACGGAGAACTGGACGCAGGGGGACGCGCGTTCGATGGCGGTCCTCCTCGACGGGCGCGCCCAGGCCACAGGCATCCACCGCCGCGGCGGCGACGCCACCCTGCTTCTGCTCTACAACGCCTATCACGACATGGTGTCGTTCACCCTGCCCGAATCGGTCGGAGGCGAGGCCTGGACCCGCCTCATCGATACCAATCTGTCCGACAGCCAGGAGGCGGCGCATGTGGGAATCGGAGAAACCTACGACGTGACCGGCCGCTCGATGCTGATGTTCGTCCTCAAGCCGAAGGAGGCGAAGGGCGAGGTCGCAACGGACATGGTGCGCTCGTACCATCACGTGATGCAGGCCTTCGAGCGAGCCAACATCGACGCGGTCCGCTTCGAGCCACCGACGGATTGAGGAGCCTGACTGAGCTGCAAGACAGCAGCCGGCTCAAGCTCCGACGGCAGCGGGCCTCGACATCGCGGCGGTGATCACCATCTCCCTGGGGAGCAAATTCCCCGGGGACGATCCCAGCGAAGCGATGGCAGCAGCCGGCCCGTCATGAACGATAGAGTTGGAATGCCCCTGTCCGGTGCTTCCCCACGGGTCGAGACGGGGGCGTCGTCCGAAGTCCGCAACCATCACAGCGACATCTTCTTCGCCGCCGTCGAGGCGACGCGGATGCCGATGATCGTCACCGACCCACGGCAGCCCGACAACCCGATCCTGTTCGCGAACAAAGCCTTCATCACGATGACGGGTTACGCGCCCGAGGAGCTCGTCGGGCGCAATTGCCGATTCCTTCAGGGCCCGGAGACCGACGAAACGACGGTTGCGGAGATACGCCGCGCCGTCGCGGAACGTCGGGAACTCGCCACCGAGATCCTGAACTACCGGAAAGATGGTTCGACCTTCTGGAACGCGCTGTTCATCGCGCCGGTCTATAATGCCAAGAACGAGCTGGTGTACTTCTTCGGGTCTCAGCTTGACGTGTCGCGCCGCCGCGATGCCGAGAACGCCCTGGTCCAGGCCCAGAAGATGGAAGCGGTCGGCCAGCTCACCGGCGGCATCGCGCACGACTTCAACAACCTGCTTCAAGTCATTGTCGGCTATGTCGACATTCTCGCCGCCGCCCTCGGTCAGCCAGACCCGGACCGCAGCCGCATGGGTCGAGCCACCGAGAACATCCGAGTCGCGGCCGAGCGGGCGACGAGCCTGACCCGACAGTTGCTCGCTTTCGCAAGCAAGCAGCGGCTCGAGGGACGCTCGGTCAACCTCAACAATTTGGTCCAGGACATGGTCGACCTCGCCGGCCGGACCTTGGGTCCGGGAATCTCCGTCGACCTCGCTCTGACGCCCGACCTCTCGACCTGCCGAGTCGATCCGACCCAGATGGAGGCGGCGCTCATCAACATCCTGATCAACGCCCGCGATGCGATGCCTCATGGCGGCCGCGTCACGATCACCACGGACAATCACGCGGTCGAGAAGGAAGGACGGGAATCGTCCGGGTTGGAGGCGGGCCGCTATGTCAGCGTCTCGGTGAAGGACGGGGGCTCGGGAATTGCGCCGGAGGTGCTGACCCGCGTGATGGACCCGTTCTTCACCACCAAGGAGGATGGGCAGGGCACGGGCCTTGGCCTCTCCATGGTCTACGGCTTCGCCAAGCAATCAGGCGGCAGCGTGCAGATCGAATCGGTCCTCGGAGAGGGCACGACGGTGCGCCTGTCCTTTCCCGCCGACGAGCGCCAGGAGCGGCCGTTGGTACGGCCCGTACCGAGCCCCGTCGAGCAGCAGGGCACGGAGACCGTCCTCATCGTCGACGACCGAGAGGATGTCGGCGAACTTGCCCGCACCATCCTGCGCGATTTCGGCTACACGACGCTGATCGCCCGAGACGGCCGCGAAGCCCTCGAGATCATCGACCAGACCGAGACGGTGAATCTTCTCTTCACAGACCTGATCATGCCCGGCGGCATGAACGGCGTCGTGCTGGCGCGGGAAGCCCGCAAGCGCAGGCCGCAGATCAAGGTTCTGCTCACCACCGGTTATGCGGAAGCCAGTTACGAACGAACTGACGCCGGGGCTTCGGAGTTCGATATCCTGAACAAACCCTACCGCCGCATCGACCTGATCCGACGGGTCCGCGCCGTCCTCGACGGGCCGACCGGCATCGATTGAAGCGGCGGGCCACGATGGAGCCGGCAATGCCACAGGGCGACAAGAGGAAATACACCGACAAGCAGATCCGCAAGGCCGAGCATATCGCCGATTCCTATGAATCGCGCGGCGTACCCGAGAAGGAGGCCGAGGCGCGGGCCTGGGCGACCGTCAACAAGGACGATGGCGGCGGCAAGAAGCCCGGCGGGTCGGGGCGGGCCAAGGCCACCGGTCATCCAGCTGCCCGCCGCGGAGGCACTGCCTCAGCCGGCCGGACCGCCGAGCAGCGCTCGGCCTCGGCCAAGAAGGCGGCAGAGACGCGCAAGCGCAATGCCGCGAAGGGGTAGTCAGCTCATCACCCGAGCGGACGCGGCATCCGGAACGGCAGCATCAGGCGCACCAGCGGATTCATGAACCGGTCGAGGGACAAGCTCTCGTGGACCGGCTTCACCGCCTTGCCGCACAGGGTCGAGGCGAGGAGCGAGCGGGCGTAGAACGGCGTATCCTCGAAGGTCCGCACCACTTCGGCGCGGCCGTCGTCGCTGCGGGTGGAGCGCGGCATGCGCCAGAATCCGGTCTTGGGTAGGCCGGCGGGGGAGGGCGGTTCGATCTCACGGGCGCTGCCGTCGGCGTCGAATCGCAGCGTCAGGTCCTGCGTGCTGCCGTCGCGGCGCACGACATCGTAGAGGATCGCCGCGCCCGGCTTCAGGTCGGCCCTGCACCAGGTCCACCGCGAAAATCCGTCTTCCAGGGGCTCGTCGCCGTGATTGGTGTCGAAATAGGCCGTACCCGACCAGGAGACGCCCGGCTCGGTCAGGTTCACCTCGACGGGAGAGGCGGGTGCCATCGGCCACCAGCGATGGCGTCCTCTCGCATCGAGGGTCTGAGGTGCCTGGGTGATGCCCGGCGGGTGGACCCGCACCGTGCCGCGCACCCGTGACGGGATAGGCGCCGTGACCTCGTCGAGGCGGATCGTCAGGCTGGTGCCGTCCCATTCGAGGCCGCTCGGGCCGATCTGGATGGTGCGGGCGTCCCGCGACAGGGATCGCTCGCCCCGTTCGGTCATGCAGAAGGCGTTGGAGCGGTCGCCGTAGAGGACGACGTTCACGGAACAATGGGCGAAGGGGTTCCGGCTGCGATCCCAGGCGTAATAGGGCGAGAACACGCTGCCGATGAAGGCGATGATGGTCAGCCCCTGGCGGCCGTCGTCGCTCAGGGCGTCGACATACCACCAGACATAGCCGCCCGGACCGACCGGGGTGTCGAAGCGCGGCGTGAGCCGTGATCGGCCATTAGGCTCTCCGCCGCCAGCCGGCCCGACTGCGCCGCCATTGGCACCCCCGGCCCCGGATGGACGCTCCCGCCCGCCAGATACAGCCCCTGCAGCCGCGTCCGCGATCCCGGCCGCTTGAACGACGCCATCCAGCCGTGAGAGGCCCGGCCGTACAGCGCTCCCCCCGTCGCCGGGAACAGGCCCGCGAAGCCCGCCGGGTCCGTCGTCACGCTGCCCGGCTCCTCGGCCAGCGTCAGGCCAGAGGCTTCGAGCCGCTGCCGCATCGTGGTCTCGCATATCCGCAACTCCGAAGGATCGAGGGGACGATCGCCGATGGCCGGCGCGTTGACGAGGCAGAGCAGGCGCTCGGAACCGCCCGTGGAGGGCACCGGTTCGTCGCCGCGGTCCTGGGCGCAGACATAGACCGTCGGGTCCGCGGGCAGGCGCCGGTGCCGGCGCAGATCCGCGAATTCGGCGGCGTAGTCGCGCGAGAAGAAGACGGTGTGCCGCAGAAGCGGGAAGCCCTCGGCCCGCGCGACCATGCAGGTCGTGACCGCGGACAGGGAGCGTTCTGCCGGGGCGAGGCGCTGCGTCACCCGCGCCGCCTCGGGGCCGAACAGGCCGGCGCCGAGCGCGCCGACATCGGCATTGGCGACCACCGCATCGGCGGCGATGCGCTCGCCGTTCGCGAGCTCGACGCCCGCGACGGCGCCGCCCTCGACGATGATCCGTTCGACCTCGGCGCAGTAGCGGAATCGGGCGCCGCGCGCCTCGGCGAGCTCGGCACAGGCCCCCGCGAGCCGGCTCAAGCCACCCTCGATCGACCAGACGCCCTCGGCCTCCACATGGGCGACGAGCATCAGCGTCGCCGGAGCCTCGAAGGGCGAGGCGCCGCAATAGGTGGCGTAGCGCCCGAAGAGCTGGCGCAGGCGCGGATCGCCGAAATACTCGCCGAGCGCTCCCCACAGGGTGGCGAAGGGCTGGATGCGCCAGAGGTCGCCAAGGCCCGAGAACCCGACACGGCGGGCAAGCTCCACCGGGCTGGGCCTAGCGCCGCGGATGAACGGCCCTTCGAGCGTGCGGTAGACCTCCGCCGCGCGCGCGCTGAACCGCCGAAATCCATCCGCCTCGCGGGGGCCGGCAAAGGCGCGCACCGCCTCCACCGAGGCCTCGTGATCGGCAAAGAGGTCGAGCTGCTCGCCCGGATCCCAGGCATGGCGGGCGAGGACCCGAGCGGGGGTGAGGGCGACGCTCGCCTCGAGATCGGCCCCGCATTCGGAGAAGAGCTCGTCGAAGACCCACCGCATCGTGAAGACCGTGGGCCCGGCCTCGACGGTGCGCCCGGCGGCCGAGACGCTGCGCATCTTGCCGCCGGGCCTTGCCCCCCGCTCGAGCACGGTGACGTCGAGCCCCGCATGGGCGAGGCGCAGGGCGGCTGCCAGCCCCCCGATACCCGCTCCGATCACCACGACCTTGCGATCCGTCACCGCCGCTACGCTCCCCTCGCGAAAACCTCGCTTGACGAGTGTCAATCTAATCTGACACTTTTGAATGACAACCACAAACGACATGGGAGTCGCCGGGATGGACGCCAGCAGACGCATCGAGACGGCTCTCGACAATGCCGTGGCCCATGCCGAGGCGCCCGGCGCTCCGCCGCGCCTTGCCGAGGCGATCCGCTACGCCGTGTTCCCGGGCGGCCACCGTATCCGGCCGCGGCTCTGCCTCTCGGTGGCTCGCGCCTGCGGCGACGACGATCCGGCAGCGGCGGATGCGGCTGCGGCGGCGATCGAGCTCCTGCACTGCGCCTCCCTCGTCCATGACGACCTGCCCTGTTTCGACGACGCGCCCATGCGGCGGCAGAAGCCTTCGGTCCATGCCGCCTACGGCGTGCCGCTGGCGGTGCTCACCGGCGACGCCCTGATCGTCGCCGCCTTCGAGACCCTGGCGCGGGGTGCGGCCTGCCATCCCCAGCGCCTCGCCGCCCTTGTCGGACTGGTCGCGAGGGCGGTCGGCTCACCGGCCGGCATCGTCGCCGGACAGGCCTGGGAATCGGAACTCACCGTCGGCCTCACCGAGTACCAGCAGGCCAAGACCGGCGCCCTGTTCGCCGCCGCGACAGTCGCGGGAGCCGCCGCCGCCGGTGCGCCGCCCTTGCCCTGGCGGCTGCTCGGCGAGTGCCTCGGCGAGGCCTATCAGGTCGCCGACGACCTCAGCGACGTCGCCTGCAGGCAGGAAGAGATCGGCAAGCCCGTCGGCCGCGACGCCACCCTCGGACGCCCCAACGCCGCGGCGCTACTCGGAATCGGCGGAGCGATGGCTCGCCTCAAGCACCTCGTCCGCGAGGCGATCGAGGTGATCCCGCCCTGCCCGGGGGCGGAGGTCCTGCGCGCCGAGATCGTGGCGCAGACCCGCCTGTTCCTCCCCGCGAGCCTCGCGGCCGAACCGCTGCACGCGATGGCTTGAGCGGCAGCCCGGTCGGTGCCCGCCGAATCACTCGTGCCCAAGGCATGGAACCTCGACGCTTCCTCACCGGAGGATGATGGGAAAGCGGCCCCCGTGTCCTGGCGCGAGCGTTGGCTCGCCTTCCGTAACCGAACGATCGCCAAGCCGGGGTTCCAGCGCTGGGCCGCCGGCTTCCCGCTGACCCGACGCACCGCCCGGCGCAACACCCGCGCGCTGTTCGATCTCTGCGCCGGCTTCGTCTATTCGCAGACCCTGTTCGCCTGCGTCCGCCTCGACCTTTTCGCGATGCTCGAGAACGGGCCGCGTTCCGTCGACTGGCTTGCCGAGCGCCTCTCGCTCCCGCCGGAGCGCGCCCTGCGCCTCCTCAAGGCGGCGGCCTCCCTCGATCTCCTGACCCGCCTTCCGGACGGCCGCTTCGCGCTCGCCGATCTCGGCGCCGCGATGATCGGCAACCCGGCCATCGCCGCGATGGTCGAGCACCATGCCATGCTCTACGAGGACCTTTCCGATCCGGTGGCGCTCCTGCGCGGCGAGTCCGGGCCGACCCGTCTGTCGACCTACTGGCCCTATGCCGCCGAGGCGAAGCTCGGGAGCATGGGGGCCGAATCGGTCGCGCCCTATGGCGGCCTGATGGCGGCGTCGCAGGCCCTGATCGCGACCGACATTCTCGACGCCTATCCGATCCATCGTCATGCCCGGCTGATGGATGTCGGGGGCGGAGAGGGGGCTTTCCTGAGCGCCGCCGCTCTCTCGGCGCCGGACATCGCCCTGACCCTGTTCGATCTGCCTGCCGTCGCGGAACGGGCCCGGGCCCGCCTGGCAGCGGACGGATTGATGGAGCGGGCGAGGACTGCCGGCGGCAGCTTCCGGCATGACCCGCTTCCCACCGGCGCCGACCTGATCTCGCTCGTGCGCGTGGTCCACGACCACGACGACGACACCGTCCGCCTGCTCCTACGCAAGGTCTACGAAGCCCTGTCCGGGGGAGGCACCCTCCTTCTCGCCGAGCCGATGGCCGAGACGCCCGGAGCGGCGCCGATCGCCGACGCCTATTTCGGCTTCTACCTGCTCGCCATGGGAAGCGGACGCTGCCGCAGTCCAGCCGAGCTGCGTGCGCTCCTCAACGAGGCTGGGTTCGTCGGAACGTGTGAGGTCGCGACACGCCGGCCGCTCCTCACTCGGCTGCTCGTCACCCACAAGTGACAAGCTGAGTTGACACTCCAGGCGTAAATAAGGGTTGACGTCTGTTAGTGTCTATCTAGGATGACATTTACAGCCGGTCCGAATGGATGGCGCCACAAGAAGAAAGGAGGACGATCCGATGCATTCCCGCGCCGTCGTCCTCGAACAGCCCGAGCACCTCTCCCTCGCCGACCTCGCCCTCGATGCGCCGGGCCACGACGACGCCGTCGTCGCCGTGCGCTGGAGCGGGATCAGCACCGGCACGGAGCGTCTGCTCTGGTCGGGCCGGATGCCGCCTTTCCCGGGCATGGGCTATCCCCTGGTCCCCGGCTACGAATCGGTTGGCGAGGTCGTCGAGGCCGGCGCCACCTCCGGTCTCTCGATCGGACAGACGGTCTTCGTTCCCGGCGCCCGCTGCTTCGGCCCCGTGAAGGGCCTCTTCGGCGGCGCCGCCTCGCATCTCGTCAGTGCCGGCAGCCGATTGGTCCCGATCGATTCGGGCCTCGGTGAGAGCGGCATCCTGATCGCCCTCGCCGCCACAGCCTACCACGCCCTCCATGGCGTCGTTCCGGGCGCTCGCTCGCTGATCGTCGGCCACGGGGTGCTGGGTCGGCTGCTCGCCCGCCTCACCGCCATTGCCGGCGGCGAGCCGGTGGTCTGGGAGACCAACCCGGTCCGCGCGATGGGCGAATACGGCTACGCCGTCATCGATCCCTCCACCGACGAGCGCCGCGACTACGCCACCATCACGGATGTGAGCGGCGATGCGGGCCTGCTCGACACCTTGATCGGACGACTGGCGCCAGACGGCGAGATCGTGCTCGCCGGCTTCTACGAGGCGCCGCTCTCCTTCGCCTTCCCGCCGGCCTTCATGCGCGAGGCCCGGATCCGGATCGCCGCGCAATGGCGGCCGGAGGACCTGGCCGCCGTCACGGCGCTGGTCGCCTCCGGCCAGCTCGGCCTCGACGGCCTGATCACCCACCGTTCGGCTGCCGAGGATGCGCCGGATGCCTACCGCACGGCCTTCGGCGATGCGGCATGCCTCAAGATGATCCTCGATTGGAGAACCCGTTCATGAACATTCCGCTGAACGGAGCCGCCCTCAAGGGCGCCGAAGCGCTTCGGGCCGAAGCCGCGATCGAGCCGGATCCGGTGTCGACCAAGGCCACCAAGGAAACGCAGATCATCGCGATCTACGGCAAGGGCGGCATCGGCAAGTCGTTCACCCTGGCGAACCTCAGCTACATGATGGCCCAGCAGGGCAAGAAGGTCCTGCTCATCGGCTGCGACCCGAAGAGCGACACCACCTCGCTCCTGTTCGGCGGCCGCGCCTGCCCCACGATCATCGAGACCTCGACGAAGAAGAAGCTCGCCGGCGAGCAGGTCGCCATCGGCGACGTCTGCTTCAAGCGTGACGGCGTCTACGCGATGGAACTCGGCGGCCCCGAGGTCGGCCGCGGCTGCGGCGGTCGCGGCATCATCCACGGCTTCGAACTCCTCGAGAAGCTCGGCTTCCACGAATGGGGCTTCGACTACGTGCTCCTCGACTTCCTCGGCGACGTGGTCTGCGGCGGCTTCGGCCTGCCGATCGCCCGGGACATGTGCCAGAAGGTCATCGTCGTCGGCTCGAACGACCTCCAGTCGCTCTATGTCGCCAACAACGTCTGCTCGGCGGTGGAGTATTTCCGCAAGCTCGGGGGCAATGTCGGCGTCGGCGGTCTCGTCATCAACAAGGACGACGGCACCGGCGAGGCCCAGGCCTTCGCCGAGGCCGTCGGCATCCCGGTCCTGGCCTCGATCCCGGCCGACGACGACATCCGCAAGAAGAGCGCGAATTACGAGATCATCGGCCGGCCCGAGAGCCGCTGGGGCTCGCTCTTCGCCGACCTCGCGCAGAACGTCCACGATGCGGCGGCCAACCACCCGACCCCCCTGAGCCAGGACGGACTGCTCGGCCTGTTCAAGGGCGAGGCCGTGGGCCGCGGCGTCACGCTCGTGCCAGCCACGTTCGAGGATATGTGCGGCACGGCGCAGGTCGTGAAACCGTCCCTCGAAGTCGTCTACGACGAGGTCTGACGCACATGGCCGTCACCCTCGACATCGCGGACCTCCGCGCCCGCAAGGAGCGCCCGGCATCGAGCCTCGCCGCTCCGGTTGCCGCTCCCGTGGCCGTCAACCTCGCCGCAACGAAGTCCGACGGGCTCGGCTGCCACGCCGGCAAGGATGCGATGAAGGCCGCCGCCAACGCCGCCGGCATGAGCGAGACGCTCGATCAATACGCCAAGGACTACCCACAGGGGCCGCACGACCAGCCCCAGAGCATGTGCCCCGCCTTCGGCTCCCTGCGCGTCGGCCTGCGCATGCGCCGCACCGCGACGATCCTCTCGGGGAGCGCCTGTTGCGTCTACGGCCTGACCTTCACCTCGCACTTCTACGGCGCGAAGCGGACGGTGGGCTACGTACCGTTCAATTCCGAGACGCTGGTCACCGGCAAGCTGTTCGAGGACATCCGCGAAGCGGTGTTCGAGGTGGCTAAACCCGCCGATTACGACGCCGTCGTCATCATCAATCTCTGCGTGCCCACCGCCTCGGGCGTGCCCTTGCGCCTGCTCCCGAAGGAGATCGACGGCGTGCGCATCATCGGCATCGATGTGCCGGGCTTCGGCGTGCCGACCCATGCCGAGGCCAAGGACGTACTCGCCGGCGCGATGCTGAAATTCGCCCGGACGGAAGCCGAGCAGGGTCCCGTCCAGGCGCCCCGCACCGGCCGCTCGGAGCGCCCGACGGTGACGTTGCTCGGCGAGATGTTCCCGGCCGACCCCGTCGTGATCGGTGCCATGCTGGAGCCCCTCGGCCTCGCCGCCGGCCCGGTGGTGCCCACCCGTGAATGGCGCGAGCTCTATGCCGCCCTCGACTGCGCCGCGGTGGCGGCGATCCATCCCTTCTACACCGCCTCCATGCGCGAGTTCGAGCTCGCCGGCCGGCCCATCGTCGGCTCGGCCCCGGTGGGCCATGACGGCACCGCCGACTGGCTCGACCGGATCGGCGAGACCTGCGCCGTACCGCGCGCCACGGTCGAGGCCGCCAAGAATCGGTTCCTGCCGATGATCAGGGGCGCGCTCGCCGCGACTCCGATCAAGGGGCGCATCACGCTCTCGGGCTACGAGGGCTCGGAGCTTCTGGTCGGGCGCCTCCTCGTCGAGAGCGGCGCGGATCTCCGTTACGTCGGCACCGCCTGTCCGAGGACCCCCTATTCCGAGGCGGATCGCGACTGGTTAGAGGCCCGCGGCGTCCAGGTCCGCTACCGCGCCTCGCTGGAAGACGACCTCGCCGCCATGCACGAATACCGGCCGGACCTGGCGATCGGGACCACGCCCGTCGTCCAGAAGGCCAAGGCGCTGGCCATTCCTGCCCTCTACTTCACGAACCTCATCTCCGCCCGCCCGCTGATGGGCGTGGCCGGGGCCGGCTCGCTCGCCAAGGTGATCAACGCGGCGCTCGGCAACCAGCACCGCTTCGACGCGATGCGAGAATTCTTCGCCGGCGTCGGCGAGGGCCACGCCGCCGGCATCTGGGAGGAAGTCCCGCAGGTCCGCCAGAACGTCGCTGCGGCGGCTCGCGGCAAGCCCGCTCACAATCCGATCGGGGAGATGGCCTGATGCTCGTCCTCGATCACGACCGGGCCGGCGGCTACTGGGGCGCCGTCTACGTCTTCACTGCCATCAAGGGCCTGCAGGTCGTCATCGACGGTCCCGTCGGCTGCGAGAACCTGCCCGTCACCTCGGTGCTGCATTACACCGACGCGCTGCCGCCCCACGAACTCCCGATCGTCGTCACCGGCCTCGCCGAGGAAGAACTCGGCCGCCACGGCACCGAGGCCGCGATGAAGCGGGCGCATGCGACCCTCGATCCGGGCATGCCGAGCGTCGTCGTCACGGGTTCCATCGCCGAGATGATCGGCGGCGGCGTGACCCCGGAGGGCACCAACCTCCAGCGCTTCCTGCCGCGCACCATCGACGAGGACCAGTGGCAGACCGCCGACCGGGCCATGTCCTGGCTCTGGCAGGAATATGGGGCGAGGAAGTTCGCCAAGAAGGGCATCCCGGCGCGTCCCGAGCGCAAGGAGGGCGTGAAGCCCCGCGTCAACATCATCGGCCCGGCCTACGGCACCTTCAACATGCCCTCGGATCTGGCGGAGATCCGCCGCCTCGTCGAGGGCATCGGGGCGGAGGTGAATCTCGCCTTCCCCCTCGGCTCGCACCTCGCCGACGTGCCGAAACTCGTCAATGCGGATGCCAATATCTGCCTCTACCGCGAGTTCGGGCGGCTTCTCTGCGAGAGCCTGGAGCGGCCCTACCTGCAGGCGCCGATCGGCATCCACGCCACCACCAAGTTCCTGCGCAAGCTCGGCGAGATCCTCGGCCTCGACCCGGAGCCCTTCATCGAGCGCGAGAAGCATACGACGATCAAGCCGGTCTGGGACCTGTGGCGCTCGGTGACGCAGGATTTCTTCGGCACAGCGAGCTTCGGCATCGTCGCCTCGGAGACCTATGCGAGGGGCGTCCGGCGCTTCCTCGAAGACGAGATGGGCCTGCCCTGCACCTTCGCGATCTCGCGCCTGGCAGGGGCCAAGACCGACAATGCCGCGGTCCGCGAGGCCATCGCCAAGAACCCGCCGCTGGTGCTGTTCGGCTCCTTCAACGAACGCATGTACGCGGCCGAAGCCGGATGCCGGGCGGTTTTCGTGCCGGCCTCGTTCCCCGGCGCCATCATCCGGCGCCATACCGGCACTCCGTTCATGGGGTTCTCGGGGGCGACCTACCTCGTCCAGGAGGTCTGCAACGCGCTGTTCGACATGCTCTTCCACATCCTGCCGCTCGCGCGGGACATGGACGCGGCGGTCGAGGCGACGCCGGCCCGGCTCCATCGCGAGCTCGCCTGGGACGACGACGCCCGCACGCTCCTCGACGACCTCGTCGAGCGCCAGCCCGTTCTGGTCCGCATCTCGATGGCCAAGCGCCTGCGCGATGCCGCCGAGCGCGGCGCCCGCACCCAAGGCGCCCTGGAAGTCGGCGAGGGCCATGTCGCCCGCGCCCATGACGCTCTCAAGCTCGGGGCCGCCGCATGACCGCCTCCGCCGCCCCGCGCCACGCCTTCACCCCGCCCTCGGCCAAGCCGCAATCCGCGGCCCGCCACATGGAGACCCACGCCATGCCCCGTACGCTCACCATGCCCCGTACGCTCAGCGCGCCGTCCTCCCGGCAGCACCAGGACGAGATCCAGTTCCGGGTCATCCTGGCCGCCACCTACCCGTTCTTCCTGGTCGCCGCCATCGCGCAGCGCCTGGTCCCCGCGGCCGACGCACGGCCGCTGCCGGTGCAGCGCCGCTCGGTCTTCGCTGAGGCCAAGGCCATGGCGGTCCAGGCCATTCCCTTCGCCTTCATGGGCTGAGGAGCGCCGGGCTCCACGAGCCCGCGCACCCGGCCGAAGGACAAGATCCGTCGGGCTCCCGCCTAGAGCCCGACGATACCCGCCGCACCGCACCGGAGCGGCCTGTCAGAGCGGAGGCTCATCACCATGGCCAATGGAATAGTCGAGAAACCGAGCAGCCTGTCCGGGCTGACGGAACCGGAAGCCAAGGAGTTCCACGCGATCTTCTTGACCAGCTTCATCGTCTTCACGGCGATCGCCGTGGTCGCACACATCCTCGTCTGGATGTGGCGCCCGTGGCTGCCGGGACCCAAGGGCTACGCCGCCCTCGACACCGTCACGAGCGCCGCGCACGGCCTCGTCTCGATGATCTCGTAAGGAGGACCGCACGATGCACAAGGTCTGGCTCCTGTTCGATCCGCGCCGCACCCTGGTGGCGCTCTTCACCTTCCTGTTCATTCTGGCGCTGCTGATCCACTTCATCCTGCTCAGCACCGACCGGTTCAACTGGCTGGAAGGCCCCAAGGCACCCAAGGCTGCGAACGCTCAGACGCTCGTCCTGCCGACGATGCCCGCCTGATCGACATCAGGCTCTACGCCGGCCCCTCGGCGATCGAGGTGGCCCGCGACCCCTTGCGGACGGGACGTCGACAGCTTTCGGCGCCCGTCCGCTGCCCTTCAAGACGATGATGTGGAACCGGGAGGGTTTCGCGATGGCGATGCTGAGTTTCGAGCGAAAATACCGGGTCCGAGGCGGCACCCTCGTCGGCGGAGACCTGTTCGATTTCTGGGTGGGACCGTTCTACGTCGGCTTCTTCGGCGTCACGACGCTGTTCTTCTCCGTCCTCGGAACGGCGCTGATCATCTACGGCGCGGCCATCGGCCCGACCTGGAACATCTGGCAGATCAATATCGCCCCGCCCGACCTCAAATACGGGTTGGCGCTGGCGCCGCTTAAGGAAGGCGGCCTCTGGCAGATCATCACCTTCTGCGCGACCGGCGCCTTCATCTCCTGGGCCCTGCGAGAGGTCGAGATCTGCCGCAAGCTCGGCATCGGCTACCACGTGCCCTTCGCCTTCTCGGTGGCGATCTTCGCCTACATCGCCCTCGTGGTGATCCGCCCCTTCCTTATGGGCGCCTGGGGCCACGGCTTCCCCTACGGCATCCTCTCCCACCTCGATTGGGTCTCGAATACCGGCTACCAGTACCTGCATTTCCACTACAATCCGGCGCATATGCTCGGCGTGACGTTCTTCTTCACGACGACGCTCGCGCTCTCGCTCCATGGCTCGCTGATCCTGTCCTCCACCAATCCCGGCAAGGGCGAGGTGGTGAAGACACCCGAGCACGAGGACACCTTCTTCCGCGACACCATCGGCTACTCGATCGGCACGCTCGGCATCCACCGCCTCGGGCTGTTCCTGGCCCTCTCGGCGGGCTTCTGGAGCGCCGTCTGCATCATCATCAGCGGACCCTTCTGGACCCAGGGCTGGCCGGAATGGTGGGGCTGGTGGCTCAACCTCCCGGTCTGGCGCTGAAGAAGGGGGATCGCACACCATGGCCTATTACCAGAACATCTTCTCGGCGGTGCAGGTCAGGCCGGTCACGCCCGAACTCGGGATACCGGTCGACAGCGACAAGCGCTGGGGCAAGCCGTTCAACAGCTACCTGTTCGGCCTGATCGGCAATTCCCAGGTCGGACCGATCTATGGCGGCTACCTCGGCATCCTGTCCTTCGCTTGCGGCCTGATCGCCTTCGAGATCATCGGGCTCAACATGTGGGCCAGCGTGAACTGGGATCCGGTGCAGTTCGCGCGCCAGCTCCCCTGGCTCGCCCTCGAGCCGCCGCGGCCGCAATACGGCCTGCGCATCCTGCCCCCGCTCAACGAGGGCGGCTGGTGGCTGATCGCCGGCTTCTTCCTCACGGCCTCGATCATGCTGTGGTGGCTGCGCCTGTTCCGCCGGGCCAAGGCCCTCGGCCTCGGCTACCACGTGCCCTGGGCCTTCGCCTCGGCGATCTGGCTCTACCTGGTCCTCGGCTTCATCCGGCCGATCCTGATGGGCTCCTGGAGCGAGGCGGTGCCCTTCGGCATCTTCCCGCACCTCGACTGGACCGCCGCCTTCTCGCTGCGCTACGGCAACCTCTTCTACAACCCGTTCCACATGCTCTCGATCGTCTTCCTCTACGGGTCGACGCTGCTCTTCGCGATGCATGGCGGCACCATCCTGGCGGTGAGCCGCTTCGGCGGTGAGCGTGAGATCGACCAGATCGTCGATCGCGGCACGGCCACGGAACGCGCCGCCCTGTTCTGGCGCTGGACCATGGGCTTCAACGCCACGATGGAATCGGTCCACCGCTGGGCCTGGTGGTTCGCGGTCCTCACGACCCTGACGGGCGGCATCGGCATCCTGCTCACCGGCACGGTCGTCGACAATTGGTACCTCTGGGCGGTCAAGCACGGCGTCGCGCCGAGCTATCCCGAAGTCTATCCCGGGATCGTCGATCCCTTGAGTGCAGCGGGGACAGCGCGATGAGAACTTTCTTCACCGTCCTCGCAGGCTCGATCGCCTTCTTCCTCACGGTGGCGATGTTCGGCACCGCGGGTTGGAACAAGCCGCCCCTCGTCACCACTCAGAACGGCTTTCGCGGCACCGCCATGGCCCAGGTCGAGACCAAGGCCGGGGCCGCGGAGAACCGGGACGCCAACATCGCCCCGGCCGCCGCCGATCCGGCCGAGCCCGGCGGCGAGCTCGCCGGCAAGACCTACGAGAACGTCCAGGTCCTGCAGAACATCACGACGAACGAGTTCAACCGCCTGATGGCCTCGATGACGGAGTGGGTCAGCCCCGAGCAGGGCTGCACCTACTGCCACAACACCGAGAACATGGCCGACGACAGCCTCTACCAGAAGCGCGTCGCCCGGCGGATGCTGCAGATGACCCAGCACATCAACAGTGCCTGGAAGGACAACCACGTCGGCGGGACCGGCGTGACATGCTACACCTGCCACCGCGGCCAGCCGGTGCCGGCCAACGTCTGGTTCACCGATCCCGGTCCGAGTGCGCGCTCGGGCATCATCCCGCGCAACAACGGCCAGAACCTCGCCAAGGAATCGGTCGGCCTCGCCTCGCTCCCCTACGACACCCTGACCGAGTACTTCGCCAACAAGGACATCGATAACAACGCCATCCGGGTGAACGCGACCACGGCCCTGCCCACCTCGAAGGGCAAGCCGATCCAGGATGCCGAGAAGACCTTCGGGCTGATGATCCACATGTCGCAGGGGCTGGGGGTCAACTGCACCTTCTGCCACAACACCCGCGCCGTCGCGGACTGGTCGGAGAGCACCCCCAAGCGCACCACCGCCTGGCACGGCATCCGCCTCGTTCGGGATCTCAACGGCAACTACCTGGAGCCGCTGACGTCCACCTTCCCGGCCAACCGCCTCGGCGTCCTCGGCGACGTCGCGAAGGTGAATTGCACGACCTGCCACAACGGCGTGAACAAGCCGCTGAACGGCGCCCCCGTCGTCGACGCCTATCCCGAACTCGCCGGCCCCGTGGCGGCCGCTGCGGAAACGGCGCCGGCTCCAGCGCCCGAGCCGAAGCCGCAATAGGCGCATCGCGAGACTGCTGAAGACAAGAGGCCGCCGGATCGCATCCGGCGGCCTTTCTCGCTACGGGCGAGCGAAGCGCGAATCGATCGGTCCGGCGTGGTCTAAGGGCTTTCTCTTCCTCGGGAATTCCCGGCGACTTTCAGGCATGTCATAGTCATGACGCCGACCGGTGCCTAGAAGTCGGATCGGCACGACCCGGCCGATCGGTGTGGCGCCGACGGCAGGACGAAAGGGCTCAAGGAATGACAACGCGCGGTTCGGTCGAGATCGCCTCGTCCCTTGCCCGTTGCAGGACGGCATTCATCGGCGTCGCAGTGATGAGCGGGCTGATCAACGTCCTCTATCTCACCGGCTCGTTCTTCATGCTCGAAGTCTACGACCGGGTGATACCGAGCCGGAGCGTGCCGACGCTGATCGGGCTGATGGTCCTCGCCCTCGTCCTCTATGCCTTCCAGGGCGTCCTCGAGATGCTGCGCTCGCGCATCCTCGCCCGTGTCGGCGCGGCCCTCGACGAAGCCTTGAGCGCGCGCGTCTTCGATATCGTCGTACGCGCGCCCCTGAAGGGTGCCGCGCCAGGCGATGGCCTGCTTCCGCTTCGCGACCTCGACCAGTTGCGCGCGTTCCTGGCGGGCACCGGCCCCTCGGCGTTGTTCGACCTCCCGTGGATGCCGATCTACGTGGCGATCTGCTTCCTGTTCCATCCGCTGATCGGCGTCGCGGCCCTCGCCGGCGCCGTCATCCTCGCGCTGCTGACCTACCTGACCGACCGTTCGACCAGGGAGCCTTCGCAGACCTCCACGGGGCATGGCATGCGCCGCAACGGCCTCGCCGAAGCGGGGCGGCGCAACGCCGAGGTGCTCGCGGCCATGGGCATGCAGGGTCGTTTCGCGACGCGCTGGGGCGCGGCAAACCGCGACTACATGACCTCGCAGCAGCGGGTCTCGGACGTGGCCGGAGGCTTCGGTGCGGGCTCGAAGGTGTTCCGCATGGCGCTGCAATCGGGCGTCTTGGCGCTCGGCGCCTGGCTCGTCATCAACAACCTGGCCTCGGGCGGCATCATCATCGCGAGCTCGATCCTGGTGGCGCGTGCGCTCGCCCCGGCCGAGCTCGCCATCGCCAACTGGAAGGGCTTCGTCCAGGCTCGCCAGAGCTGGGCGAGACTCTCCGAGCTGTTCGCCCGCTTGCCAGCCACCGGCCAGCCGCACGCGCTGCCGGCGCCGACCCAAGCCCTGACCGTGGAAGGGATCAGCATCGCCCCGCCCGGCGCGCAGCGGCTCGTGGTGCAGGATGTGAGCTTCGGACTCAAGGCCGGTCAGGGACTCGGCGTCATCGGTCCGAGCGCGTCGGGCAAGTCCTCGCTGGTACGGGCGCTGGTCGGCGTCTGGCCGCCCCTGCGCGGCAAGGTGCGGCTGGATGGCGCCGCCCTCGACCAATGGTCGAGCGCCGACCTGGGGCCGCATATCGGCTTCCTACCCCAGGAGGTGGAGCTCTTCGCCGGGACCGTGGCCGAGAACATCGCCCGGTTCGATCCGCAGGCCGAGTCCGTCGACATCATCGCAGCCGCTCGCGCGGCCGGTGTCCACGACCTGATCCTGCGCCTCTCCGAAGGGTATGACACCCGCCTCGGCGAAGGCGGCGCAGGCCTCTCGGCCGGCCAGCGCCAGCGCGTCGGCCTCGCCCGCGCCCTCTACGGCGACCCGTTCCTCGTCGTTCTCGACGAACCCAACGCCAACCTCGACAACGAGGGCGAGCACGCCTTGACCCAGGCGATCCTCGGCGTGCGCAAGCGGGGCGGCATCTGCGTGGTGGTCGCCCATCGCCCGAGCGCGCTCGCTGCCGTCGACCTGATCCTGATGATGGCCGACGGGCGCGCCCAGGCCTTCGGCCCCAAGGACGAGGTGTTGAAGCGCGTGCTGCGCCCAGCCCCCGCTCAGGGCGCCGTCACCCTGCAGGAAAGCGCCTGACATGACGACCGCGACGCAGACCCTCGCCTTCACGCCGATCGCCTCGTCGGCCCCCGTCCAGGACATTGCCCTCGGTTCGATCCGGCGGCATCTCGCCCTGGCGATCGGCGTCGGCGCGGCCCTGGTTCTCGGCGTCGGTGGCTGGGCGACCTTCACGATGATCTCGGGCGCTGTGATCGCACCCGGCCAGCTCGTCGTCGAATCGGACGTCAAGAAGGTCCAGCACCCCACCGGCGGCGTAGTCGGCGAGCTGCGGGTCCGAGAGGGCGCCCGGGTCAAGGCCGGGGACGTGCTCATCCGACTCGACGAAACCCAGACCCGGGCCAGCCTCGACATCGTCCGCAAAGCCCTCGACGAGCTCGCCGCGCGGCGTGCACGTGGGGAAGCCGAGCGCGACGGTGCAGCCCTCGTGACCTTCCCGGCGGACCTCCTGGCGCGGCGCGAGCGCGACCCTGCCGTCGCCCACCTCATCGAAGGAGAGGGCCGGCTCTTCGCCGCCCGCGTTGCAGGTCGAGAGGGTCAGAAGTCGCAGCTGCGCGAACGGGTGCTGCAGCTGCGCCAGGAGATCAACGGCCTCACCGAGCAGGCCGCCGCCAAGGAGCGGGAGATCGCGCTTATCGGCGGCGAGCTCGTCGGCGTGCGCGATCTCTACGCCAAGAACCTGGTGCCGCTCTCGCGGGTCAACGCCCTCGAACGCGATGCGGCCCGCCTCATCGGCGAACGCGGCCAGCTCGTCGCCTCGACCGCCTCGGCCAAGGGCAAGATCGCAGAGACCGAGCTGCAGATCCTCCAGGTCGACAGCGATATGCGCAGCGAGGTCGGCAAGGACATGGCCGAGATCCGCGGCCGCTGGTCGGAATATGTGGAGAAGAAGGTCGCGGCAGAGGACATGCTCAAGCGCGTCGACCTGCGCGCGCCTCAGGACGGTACCGTTCACCAGATGACGGTCCACACCATCGGGGGCCTCGTGACGCCGAGCGAGCCGGCGATGCTGATCGTGCCGGAAGCGGACCAACTCGCCGTCGAGGTCAAGATCCAGCCCCAGGACATCGACAACGTGCGGCTGGGCCAGGCGGCGGTTCTGCGCTTCCCCGCCTTCAACCAGCATGTGACGCCGGAGATCAACGGCGTCGTCAGCCGGGTCTCGGCCGACGTGACCCAGGACCAGAAGAGCGGGATGAGCTTCTACGTCGCCCGCATCGCGATCCCCGAGGATCAGAAGACGCGGCTCGGCGGGGTGCGCCTCGTGCCCGGCATGCCGGTCGAATCATTCATGCAGATCGGCGAGCGCTCGGTGATCTCCTACCTGACCAAGCCCTTGGCGGACCAGATCGCCAAGGCGTGGAAGGAACGCTGAGGCGCAGGCGGCTCATCGGCGGTTTCGCGGCTCGCGCGTCTTGCCTAAACAGGCCGAATGCTGGTATGGCGACCGCCTTTCCGCGATGCGTGACCGCTCATCGCCGGCGCACTCGTGAGCGCGCCGCTCCCGAGACCCTTTGGACAGGCGGCCGGCAAGCCCGCGCCGACGTGAGACCGATGAAGATTCGCAACTCCCTCAAGTCGCTGCGCGGCCGTCACCGCGACAACCAGATCGTCCGCCGCAAGGGCCGGGTCTACGTCATCAACAAGACCCAGAAGCGCTTCAAGGCCCGCCAGGGCTGATCGGGCGGCGCGCCCGAACGGGCGCGTCAGCACGACAGGTTGACGGTTCGCGTGCGGGCGTGAAAGCTCGCGCCATGCCGATCTTCGCAAAGCCGCCGATCCGCCTGCTCCGGCCCGTATTGAGGGCCGGAATGGTCGTGGGTCTCATGCTGGCGAGCCCGGCGACTGGATTAGCGGCGCCCGAGCCTGCTCCCCTGCCCAAGACGCAGCCTGTCACCCTCGACGACCTCTTCGCGCGCCTCAAGGCGGCCGAGGACGATGCCGAGGCCAAGGGCGTCGCCACCCTGATCGATCGGCGCCTCGATCGCTCGGGCAGCTCGACGGCCGACCTCCTCACCGAGCGTGCGCGCCAGGCGATGAGCGGCCGAGATCTGCCGCTGGCCATCGAGCTGCTCGACCGGGCCACGACCCTCGAGCCGGGCTGGTCGGAGGGTTGGAACAGGCGGGCTACGGTCTTCTGGCTCCTCCAGGACGCGCAGAGCGCCATCTCCGACCTGAAGCGGACCCTCGTGATCGAGCCGCGTCACTACGAGGCCTGGGCCGCCCTTGGGCGCATCTACCAGAGCCTCGATGACAAGAGCCGGGCGCTCGAGTGCTTCCGGCGCGCCGCGGCGCTCTATCCGCGTATGCCCAAGCTCCAGACCGCCATCGATCGGCTCGCACCGGACGTCGACGGGCGCGAGCTTTAAGAGCCGTGCCAATCGTTCACGGCTTGGGATTGCTGCTTGCCGGGCTGCTCGCGCTCATCGCGTCGACGGTCGGTGCGGCGGCGCTCGCGACACTGATCATCCACCTGCGCGTCAGCGAGCGGTTTCCGCCGCAGGGTCAGTTCGTCGACGTCAGCGGCGGCCGGCTTGCGACGATCGAAGCGGGACCGAACCCCTCGGCGCGCGGCACCGTGGTGCTCCTGCACGGAGCCTCCGCCAACGCGTCGGACCCGATGGAAGGCGTGGGACGCCGGCTCGCCGCCCGCGGCTTTCGTGTCGTCGCCTTCGACAGGCCGGGCTTCGGCTGGAGCGACCGTCTCAATGGTTCCGCGATGGCGAGCCCTGCGGCACAGGGAAGGGCGATCGCCGAAGCAATGGACAGGCTCGAGCTGGGGCCGGCGATCGTGCTCGGGCACTCGTGGGCAGGTGCGCTTGCGACGGCGATCGCCCTCGATCGTCCCTCACAGGTGTCGGGCCTCGTCCTCGTCTCGCCCGTGGCCCTTCCGTTCCCGCGCGAATACGCCCTGCCGTGGTACTGGGACGTCGCTCTCAAGCCCCCGGTGCTGTGGTTCCTGACCCACACCATCGCCGCGCCGCTGGGGCTCTACTACCTGCCGCGCGTCGGCGGCACGGTCTTCCGTCCGCAGGCGGCGCCGACCGATTACGTCGAGACCAGCCGCGCCGCCCTGGTGCTGCGGCCCGGAACGATGCGGGCCAACATTCAGGACCTCGTCGCCCTGCCGGATGCGCTCGCGGCCCAGAGCCCGCGCTACGCCACCATCCAGGCACCGACCGTGATCGTCGCGGGCGACGCCGACCCCGTCGTCCTCACCGAGCAGCAGGCGAAGCCGCTGGCGCAGACCATCCCGGGGGCCAAGCTCGTCGTCCTGCCCGGGATCGGCCACATGGTGCAGATCGTCTCGGCCGAGGCGTTGGTGGGCGAGATCGAAGCCCTCGCCGAACGCATCGCCCAGCCCCTCCCGGCCTCACCGGCCGAGAGATGATCGATCCTCACGCCTTGGCGGCGTGATCGCGGGTCACATAGGCGATGCGCACGAGATTGGTGGCACCGGGCGTCCCGAACGGTACACCGGCGACGACGATGACCCGGTCGCCGATCTCGGCGAAGCGCTCGCGGACGGCGAATTTCGCGGCGCGAAACGCCATGTCGTCGATGTCGCTGGCATCGTTGGTGACGATGGGATGGGTGCCCCAGCACATGGCGAGCCGGCGAGCGGTCTCGCGCTTGGGCGTCAGGGCGATGATGGTCGCGTTGGGCCGCGAGCGGGCGAGCCGCATCGCGGTCGAGCCGGAATGGGTCCAGGCCATTATCGCCGTGAGATCCAGGGCATCGACCATCTGATGGGCCGCCGCCGCGATGGCGTCGGAGGCCGTCGCATCGGGCTCCGAGCGCTGGGCCGTCAGGATCGTCCAGTAGAGGGCATCCTTCTCCACCTGCTCGGCGATGCGGCTCATCATCGAGATCGCCTCCACCGGAAAGGCCCCCGAGGCGCTTTCGGCCGACAGCATCACCGCGTCAGCACCCTCGTAGACCGCGGTGGCGACGTCCGAGACTTCGGCGCGGGTCGGGACCGGAGCCGTGATCATCGATTCGAGCATCTGCGTCGCGACGACCACGGGCTTGCCGAGCCGGCGCGAGCCGCGGGTGATGCGCTTCTGCACGCCGGGTACCTGCTCGAGCGGCATCTCGACGCCGAGGTCGCCGCGGGCAACCATGATGCCGTCGGAGATCTCGATGATCTCGTCGAGACGTGTCAGCGCCTGCGGCTTCTCGATCTTTGCCATCACCAGGGCGCGGCCGGCGGCGACCTTCTTGACCTCGGCGACGTCCTCGGGCCGCTGCACGAAGGAGACCGCGATCCAGTCGGCGCCGGCATTGAGGCCGGCCTCCAGATCGCCGCGGTCCTTCTCGGTCATCGCCGCCACCGGAATCACGGTGTCGGGCAGCGAGACGCCCTTGCGATTCGAGATCTTGCCGCCAACCTCGACGCGCGTGACCGCGCGCCCTTCCGACACCTCGGTGACGGTGAGGCGGAGCTTGCCGTCATCGAGGATGACGACGTGGCCGGGCTCCAGAGCCGAGAGGATCTCGGGATGGGGGAGGAACACGCGGGTGGCGTCGCCCGGCGCCGGGTCGCTGTCGAGGACGAAGCTCTCGCCGTTCTTGAGCATGGCGCTGCCCTCGGCGAAGGCGGCGACGCGGAGCTTCGGGCCCTGAAGGTCGACGAGGATCGCGATCGGCCGCCTGAGCTCGCGCTCGATGGTGCGGATGACCTCGATCTTTTCCGGCAGCTTCTCGCGCGGCAAGTGGCTCATGTTCAGCCGGAATACATCTGCGCCGGCGCGAAATAGCGTCTCGATTATCTCCGGCGTGTCGGAGGCGGGGCCGAGGGTGGCGATGATCTTGGTGCGACGGGCGCGTTTCACTTCGGCCTCCAACCTTTGCAAGCGAGCCCGTCGTGGTCGATGGGCCGAACGTGTGCGAGCGGCCACAAGCACCGCCACCGCCATCGCGTCAAGCTTGTCAGCCGTCACGGGAGCGGGAGGGTCGAAACATTCCTTCTCCTCCGGACATGAATCGCCGGTATCGGGCGTAAGGGCCCGGATACGGCGCCCCCCGATTTCCCGCTACGAAATCTGCTAAGCTTCGCCGCTATTCGCTGCCGTACCGTTCCCCGGAGCCTTGCTTGTCCCCGTCCCGTCCCGCCGATCCCCGCCATGATGCCGTCGACGCGGTGATAGCGATCCCCGTCCGCAACGAGGCCGAGCGGATCGCCGCCTGCCTGAACGCCATCGAGGCCCAGGCGGGTCTCAAGCCGGGAAGCCTCGGCGTCGTCCTGTTCCTCAACAACTGCACCGACGGGACCGGTGAGATCGTGGCGGAGCTGCGGGCGCGGATGTCGATTCCGGTCAAGGTGACCGAGCTGCAGTTCGCCGGCGCCAATGCCGGATGGGCGCGCCGCGAGGCCATGGAGATCGCGGCAGAATGGATCGAATCCGGCGGACAGGCCGGCACCATCCTCTCGACCGATGCCGACAGTCGGGTTCCGCCCAATTGGGTCGCACGTAATCTTGCGGCGATCGAGGCGGGGGCGGACGCCGTGGCCGGCCGGGTCGAACTCGATCCGGCGGAGGCGGCGCTGCTGCCGCCCTCGCTTCCGGCGCGGGGCCGGCTGGAAGACGAGTACAGCGCGCTCCTCACCGAGGCCGAGTCGATCCTCGATCCCGACCCGCACGATCCCTGGCCGTGCCACCGCACCACGATCGGGGCGACCCTTGCGGTTACCCTGAAAGCCTATCGCAAGGTCGGCGGCATGCCGCCGATCGCCCTCGGCGAGGACGGCGCCTTCGTCGCAGCGCTGCTCCAGCACGGCCTTCGGGTCCGCCACGCCGTCGACGTGGTCGTGACGATCTCGGCGCGCCTGACGGGTCGCGCGCCCGGCGGCGTCGCCGATACGATACGATCCCGCTGTGAATTGCCGGACGCGCTCTGCGATGCGCGGATGGAGACCGTTCCGCGCGCGCTCTACCGCTACGCCTGGCGCGGCTACCTGCGCCGCCTCCACGCGCAGCGACGGCTTGGAGACAGCATCGGCTGGGCGAGGCTCCTGTCGATCTCGCCCGAGGAAGCGCGGCTGATCGCGGCGGTCCCGCTTGCCGGCTTCGCCATCGCCCAGGCCGAACGTGCGAGCCCGCGATTGGTCTATCGCCCGATCGGCCCCAAGGCCCTGCCGCGCCAGATCCGCATCGCCGCCGCGGTCCTCTCGGTCATGCGGATCGCGAATCGATGGCGAGGGCCCCGATCCGGGCGAGCGACGGCTCCGGAGGCTCGTGAAGCGTGAAGCCGGAAGGCCTGGCCGCCGCTCAAGCGGACCAGGTCTGCTGATAATGGGGTGCCAGCGTCAGTCCGTTCGGCCTTGTCGAGACGGGCGGCGGCGCACTGATGCCCTGGTGGAGGTAATTGAGCACCGCCATGACCCCGCTCGACGTGTAGGGCTTTGCGATGACGCCGACGGCGCCCGCGAAATCGTCCGGCAGGAGCTTCGGATTGGCCGTCATGAACACGACGGAGGTTCCGTGTTGCTGGCGGAACAGGTCGGCCACCGCGATACCGGTGATGCCGGTGATGCCGTCGGAGAGGTGGACGTCCACGAAGGCAAGATCCGCGGCGACGTCCCGCATCAGTTCCTCGGCCTCGCTGAGACAGGTCGCCCAACCGACCGTGACGTGTCCGGCGTCTTCGAGCATGTTCTCAAGCTGCATCGCCAGGATGGCTTCATCCTCGACGATAACGACATTCAGCGGGCGGGACGACGTCATGTTCCCCGCGCCCGCTGCTCGACCGGCATGGTGATGTCAACGCGTGTTCCCGGGTCGGCATCAGCCCACGTGGTCCGGGCCTGAAGCTGTCGCCCCAAACGCTCGATCAGCTTGCGTCCAAAGGTCGCTTGAGTCGAGGACGAGGCAGCCATTCCTCGGCCATTGTCCACCACCGTGATCCGGCATGCAGGGCCGTCCCGCCGGACGATGGCCCGTATGGTCCCGGGCGTGTCGTCGGCGAAGCCGTGCTTGATGGCATTGGTGATCACTTCGTTCACCATCAGCGCCAAGGGCGCCGCCTTGTCGGCCGGGACCTTGATGGCTTCGAGGTCGAGCTCGATGGCGATGTTCTGCCGGCCCGTCGCCATGACGAGGTCGGAAACGAGATCCCGAACGAACTCGGAGATATCGAACCGCGCCACGTCCCCGGATTGATAGAACCGCCGGTGCACGGTGCTCATCGCCTCGACGCGGCTGAGCGTCGTGGTCAGCGAAGCCCGGATCGTCTCGTCGGGAATGGACCGCAGCTGCATGCCGATCAGCGATGCGATAATCTGCATGTTGTTCTTCACGCGGTGGTCTACCTCGTGAAGGAGCGTCGTACGCAGTTCCAGAGCCGCAGCGAGTTCGCGGTTCGAGGCTTCGAGCTCGCGGGTGCGCTCGGCGACGGCCCTCTCGAAGCGATCCTTGTCGGCGTTCACCTGGAATTCGTTCATCTTCCGATCGGTGACGTCGAGCTGCGAGGCGAAAAAGAACAGCAATTCGCCTTCCTCGTTGATCACCGGGCTGATGTAGAGCGCATTCCAGAAGCTGGTTCCGTCCTTGCGGTAGTTCAGGAGGTCGACGCTGACGTCCTGCCGGCTCTCGACCGCCTCTCGGATGCGCGCGACCTCGGTCGCATCGCTGTCGGGCCCCTGCAAAAACCGGCAGTTGCGACCCATGACTTCATCTCGGGTGTAACCCGTCATCTGGAGAAAGGCGTCGTTCGCGAACGTGATCGGATTGTCCGGCAGGCGCGGATCGGTGATGATCATCGCCATGCGCGTGGCCCGAACGGCCGCTGCGAACGGGTCGCCCTTGCCATGCTCGGCGTTCAAGCGGTCGGTGATGCGCCAAGCGTCCGTCTTCTCCACGATCGTGGTTTTCCCTATCCTAGTTCGACCACGTGTGACGGCCGCTCGAAGCCCGACCCCAAGTTGGAACCCGGAGAAATGTTCCCGGTCGACAGCTTGGCCGATGTCGGCGCCGATGTCACGGCGGCGCCATCAGTATCCGATCGGGAGGCCCTCAGGAAGCGATCCCGGCCCTCCGCCCGAGCGAGATCTCACGGGTTCGGCGCCGCCACCGGCTGGTTCGGATCGGTGAGCTGGATCGTCCAGCTCTTCTGCTCGCCGGTATCGACTTCGTAGAAGCCGTTGCGGTCGAAGCCCCTGGCGAGGCAATCCTCGACGCCTCGGATCGTGAACTCGGCATCCTTGGTGCACATCAGCGAGCGGCCGCTCCACTCTCCGCCGCGTGTATAGTCCACCGCGAACACGTAGTAGAAGCGGGCGGCCAGCGCGCCCTTGAGCAGGGTTTCGCAAGCCTTGGGCGTGAGATCCCACCAGCCTTCCGTCACCCATCCCTGCGTGTCGCGGTAACCGAGTGCGATGCCGACCTTGCTGGCGGTCTGGTTGCACAGGCGCAGGTCGGCCTGGGCAGGGCTAGCGGTCGCGAAAAGCAGTGCGAGCCCGGCCAAAGCCGCCCGCAACGCCCCCCCCTTTGCGAACGGGGCAACGGAGCTCAGCCATTCCGAAACGTTAGCCGACAAGGATGATCCGGCAATCATTGACATTGGTGCGCGTCGGTCCGGGCTGGACGAGATCGCCGATCGTCGCGAAGAACTTCGTCGAATCGTTGTCCGCCAGCATCGCTGCCGGATCGAGCCCCGCGGCGCGGGCGCGCTCGAGAGTCGTCGGGTCAACGAGCCCCCCGGCCGGATCGGTGGCCTCGCCGCGGCCGCCATCGGTACCGTCGGTATCGGCCGCGATGCCGAGGATGCGGGGATGGCCGTCGAGCGCCAAGGCGAGCGCCAGAGCGTATTCCTGGTTGGGGCCGCCATGGCCCTCGCCCCGGATCGTGACGGTGAGCTCGCCGCCCGAGATGATCGCGACCTTGCGTCCGGCTTCAGCCATCTCGCGCGCCATCCGCGCATGCTCGGCGGCGACCTCGCGGGCCTCACCCTCGACGTCGGGGCCGAGCATCACGAGGTCGTAGCCCGCGGCCTTGGCGGCCGCCGCCGCAGCCTCGAGCGCGTCGATCGGCCGGGCGATGATGCGATACTCGGAGCGCGCGAAGGCTGGATCGCCGGCCTTCGGCGTTTCGTTGGCGGGATCGTTGAGGAGCGCGCGGGCGGTCTCGGGGAGCGGGATCCCGCGGCGCTCGCAGATCGCCAGCGCGTCCGCCAGCGTCGTCGGATCGGGGACGGTGGGACCCGAGGCGATCACCGCGGGATCGTCGTGAGGCACGTCCGAGATCGCAAGCGTCAGGATCGAGCGGGCGTTGCGGGCCTTCACGGCGAGGCGGCCGCCCTTGATCCGGGAGAGGTGCTTGCGCACCGCGTTGATCTCGTCGATGGGCGCGCCGGAGCGCAGCAGCGCCTTGGTCACCGCTTGCTTCTCGATGAGCGTCAGGTCGCCGGCAGGGGCGATCCAGTTGGCGGAACCGCCGCCGGAGAGCAGCACGAGGACGTCGTCCTCCGGTCCGGCCTCACCGGCGATGCGAAGGGTTTCGATCGTGGCGTCGATACCGGCCTGGTCGGGCACCGGGTGGCCGGCCTCGACCATGCGGATCATCGGCGCCTCCTCGCCGTAGCCGTGGCGGGCTACCGCAAGGCCGGTGATGCGGCTGGCGTCGACGCCGTGCTGCTCGGCGTAGAACCGGCTCGCCAGCGCCGCCATGCTGCCGCCGGCCTTGCCCGCCCCGAGAATGATCAGGCGCCCGGCACCCGGAGCCGGAAGGTGAGGGACGAGGCACCGTGCCGGGTGGGCGGCCGCGATCGCCTCGTCGAGGAAGCGCAGAAGGAGGGCGCGGGAGGCGGAATGGTCGGAGGAGGGCGCGGTCATCAGAGAAATCCGTCATCTTGCTCTTCGGCTCGCGCGGGCAATCCGGCCTGGCTCCTCAGCCATGTCGCCGGATTGTTGCCGTGGCGTCGCGATCCGCGATACGTGCTGTGCCCGACGCTCGGCCCTCGGGCAAGCGCGAGATGTCGCGGCCGCTTGCTTGCATGGCCGCCGGCCAACCCGGAGCCGCCCCGCCCGATGCATCCTCCCCATCCCGTCGAGACGATCCCGGGCAATCCCGGTAGCGGCCTCCTGGTATTGTGCGACCACGCCTCGAACCATGTCCCCGAGGATCTCGCGCAGCTCGGTGTGGCGGCGCCGGAATTCTCGCGCCACATCGCCTACGATATCGGCGCCGCCGGAGTGACGCGCCGGCTCGCGGCGCTCATGGGCGCCCCGGCGGTTCTCACGACGTTCTCGCGCCTGATCATCGATCCCAACCGCGGCCGCGACGACCCGACCCTCGTGATGCGGCTGTCCGACGGTGCGGTGGTGCCGGGCAACGCCCGGATCGACGAGCCCGGCAAGGCCGAACGGATCGCCCGCTTCTATGACCCCTATGATCGCGCCATCGATGCAGCGGTCGCACAGGCCATGGCCACCGGGGCGCCGCCGGCCATCGTGACGATCCACAGCTTCACCGCCTGCTGGCGCGGCTACATGCGGCCCTGGGAGGTCGGCATCCTCTGGGACCGCGACGACCGCCTCAGCGCACCCCTGATCGCCGGCCTCCGGGCGGATCCGGCGAATTTCACGGTGGGCGACAACGAGCCTTATGGTGGTGGATTGCCCGGCGACACCATCGACCGTCACGCCATCGCCCGCGGGCTGCCGAACGCCCTCGTAGAGATCCGCCAGGACCTCATTGCCGGCGAGGATGGGCAGATCGCTTGGGCGGAGCGGTTCGCCAAACTCCTGCGGCCGTTCCTGCATCCGGCGGCTTGACGCGAAGGCGCAGCGCGCCGACCTGTCGATCACCGAGTCCGAGGAACCAGACCATGACCGAGATCGACCCTGCCACGCGGACGGAACTCGAAGCCGCCGTCTTCCGCCGCCTCGTCAACCACCTCCAGACGCGCACCGACGTGCAGAACATCGACCTGATGAATCTCGCCGGGTTCTGCCGCAACTGCCTCTCGAACTGGATGAAGGATGCCGCCGACGAGAAGGGTCTCGCCATGACGAAGGACGAGAGCCGCGAGCGTGTCTACGGCATGCCCTACGAGGAGTGGAAGCGCCTGCATCAGGCCGAGGCGAGCGCCGACCAGCAGGCCGCCTTCGCCAAGGCCCAGGCCGAGCCGCACTAATCTCCCGGTAAGCTTGACGGCTTAACGAAAAACCGACCGGCACGGCCCCGAGGGGTCGCGTCTTCCTGACAAGGACCGAGCACGATCATGGCCGCTTCTCCTGCCCCCGCCGTCGACGCGTCCTCCGTCGCGGCAGACCAGCTCAAGAGTTTCATCGAGCGCATCGAACGCCTGGAGGAAGAGAAGGCAGGGCTCGCCGGGGACATCAAGGACGTCTACGCCGAGGCCAAAGGCACCGGCTTCGACGTGAAGGCCCTGCGCAAGATCGTGTCCCTCCGCAAGAAGGACCATGCCGAGCGCCAGGAGGAGGAGGCGATCCTGGAGCTCTACATGCAGGCACTCGGAATGGTCTGACCCGAGCCCCACTATCCTTCGTCTCTCGCGAAGGATTGGGCTGGAACTCTCGAATTGCGAACCATTCAAATCTGAGCGCAGGGTAACGCCCGAACCGGGTGATGCGCGAGATCGAGGATGCAGGCAGCGGGGTTACTGAGCGGACACGGCACGGTCGTCGCGACCGGCCTTCTGCTCGCCCTGTGCATGGGCCTCTGGGCGACCGGCCTCGTCGCCGAGATCGTCACCGCGCTCCTGTTCTTCTGTACCGCGATGCTGCTGCGGCTGGCCCCGGCCGCCACGGTCTTCTCGGGCTTCGCCTCCTCGGCTTTCTGGCTGGTGCTCGGCGGTATGGTCGTCGGCCTCGCCATGACGAGGACCGGGCTCGGCGACCGACTCGCACGCGCGCTCTCGGGACGGATGCCGGGCTCCTATGCCGGCTTCATCGCCGGCCTCGTCGCCCTGGCCTTCGTCCTGTCCTTCGTGATGCCGTCCAATCTCGGCCGCATCGCCCTGCTCGTCCCGGTCGTGCTGGTTCTGTGCGACCATGTCGGATTGGTCGACGGGCGGCCGGGGCGCATCGGTGCCGTACTCGCGGTGGGGCTGGCGACGCCGCTGCTCTCCGCGGCGATCCTGCCCGCGAACGTTCCCAACCTCGTCATGGCCGGCACAGCCGAGGTCCAGTACGGCCTGCATATCGCCTACCTACCCTACCTCGTCCTTCACGCGCCCGTTCTGGCGCTCGTCAAAGGCACGCTCGTGGTCGCGGCGGTGCTGTGGCTGTTTCCCGATCGGCTTGACCCCGCCGCGGAGGATACCGCAGCGGTTCCCCGCGAGCCCCTCAAGCCGGCTGAGCGGCGTCTCGCCATCGTGCTCGGCCTGACCCTGGGCCTCTGGGTTACCGACAGCATCCACCACATCGCCCCGGCCTGGATCGGGCTCGCCGCCGCCCTGGTCTGCCTCATGCCGCGGATCGGGGTGCTGGGACCGGAGGCCTTCGGCGCCGTCAATCTGCGCACCTGCTTCTATGTCGCGGCGCTGCTCGGCCTCGTGGCGACGGTCAACGAAACCGGCCTCGGGGCAAGCCTCGGCCACGCCCTGCTCGGATTGGCACCGCTCAGGCCCGACGCCCCGTTCCAGAACTTTGGCGTCCTGACCGGCCTTGCCGCACTCCTCGCCGTCGTGGCGACGGCCAACGGTGCCCCCGCCCTCTACACCGCGCTCGCGGGCGAGATGAGCAGGGCCAGCGGGCTCTCCCTCGACGACGTCGTGATGGCACAGGTGGTCGGCTATTCGAGCCTGTTCCTGCCCTACCAGGCGCCGCCAATCATCCTGACGATGCATCTCGGCGGGATTCGACTCCTCGACGCAACGCGGCTCACCGCGCTCGTCGGCGCCGCATCGCTCATCATTGTCACGCCGCTCGATTACCTGTGGTGGCAGACCCTGGGGCGGCTGTCATGATAGATCGCGCTGCATTGCAACACATTCTGGTGCGGTGCCGCATCCGCGCCTTGCGCGTTTGCGGTGAACCGATACTCCTTCGAACAACTCCAGACATGCTCCACCGTCTCAACCGAGGATCATGAGCCCGATGCCTCCCACGCTACGCCCCACGACCGCGCAGCCGCTCTCGCCCCATCTCCAGATCTACCGCTGGACCTGGACCATGGCGATGTCGGTCTTCCACCGCATCACCGGTACCGCGCTCTATGGCGGCTCGGCCCTGGTGGCGATCTGGCTGGTGGCTTTGGCCTCGGGACCTGCCGCCTACGGGTGGGTCGCCTGGTTCTTCGGGTCGATCGCGGGACAGCTGGTGCTGTTCGTCTACACGTGGATCCTGATGCACCACATGCTCGGGGGCCTGCGCCACTTCGTCTGGGATTTCGGCCATGGCCTCGACCGCGAGCGGCGGCTGTGGCTGGCGCGAGGAACCCTGATCGGCTCGATCGTCCTGACGATCCTGATCTGGGCCCTGGCCCTGACGTTGCGCTGAGGAGGCGAGGACATGGTCGACAACCGCCAGAACACGAACCTCACCATGCGCACCCCGCGCTCGCGGGTGAAGGGGCTCGGCGCCTCGGGCCACGGCGCCAGCCATTGGTGGCTGCAGCGCCTGACCGCGGCCTCGAACGCGCCGCTGATGGTCGCCTTCGTCGTCGTCATCGCGCTGATGGCCGGGCGGCCTTACGCGGAAGCGGTCGCCCTGATGTCGCACCCCATCGTTGCACTCATCCTGATCCTCGCCGTGATCTCGGTCACGCTCCACATGAGGATCGGGATGCAAGTCATCATCGAGGATTACGTCCACGACAAGGGTCTCAAGATCGTAAGCCTCTTCGCCAACAACTTCTACGCGGTCATCGTCGCCGTCTCCTGTCTCTACGCGATCCTGCGCGTGAGCCTCGGCAAGCTGGTCTGACCGCACCCGGAACCCGAAGGATATGCCCATGGCCACCAACGGAACCAACGGCAACGGCGCGCCCGCCTACACCATCCACGATCACACCTTCGACGTGGTGATCGTCGGGGCGGGCGGCGCGGGGCTTCGCGCCACGGTCGGCTGCTCTCAAGCCGGCCTGCGCACCGCCTGCATCACCAAGGTCTTTCCGACGCGCTCCCACACGGTAGCGGCACAGGGCGGCATCTCGGCGTCGCTGGGCAATATGGGCCCCGACGATTGGCGCTGGCACATGTACGACACCGTGAAGGGGTCGGACTGGCTCGGCGACCAGGACGCGATCGAGTACCTCGTCAGGAACGCGCCCGCGGCTGTCTACGAGCTCGAACATTGGGGCGTGCCGTTCTCGCGGACCGAGGAAGGCAAGATCTACCAGCGGCCCTTCGGCGGCATGACCACCGAATACGGCAAGGGCACCGCCCAGCGCACCTGCGCCGCCGCCGACCGCACCGGCCACGCCATGCTCCACACCCTCTACGGGCAGGCGGTGAAGAACCAGACCAACTTCTTCATCGAGTACTTCGCCCTCGACCTGATCATGGACGAGGATGGCCGCTGCCTCGGCGTCATCGCCATCGACCAGGCGTCCGGCGAGATCCACCGTTTCCGTGCGCAGCAGACGATTCTCGCCACCGGCGGCTATGGCCGGTCCTACTTCTCGGCGACCTCGGCCCATACCTGCACGGGCGACGGCAACGCCATGGTGCTGCGCGCCGGCCTTCCGCTGCAGGACATGGAGTTCGTGCAGTTCCACCCCACCGGCATCTACGGCGCCGGCTGCCTGATCACGGAAGGCGCGCGCGGGGAGGGCGGTTATCTCACGAATTCCGAGGGCGAACGCTTCATGGAGCGTTACGCGCCGTCCGCCAAGGACCTCGCCTCCCGCGACGTGGTATCGCGCTCGATGACGATGGAGATTCGGGCCGGGCGCGGTGTCGGCAGGAACAACGACCACATCTACCTGCACCTCGACCATCTCGACCCGGCGATCCTGCACCAGCGCCTGCCGGGCATCTCCGAGAGCGCCAAGATCTTCGCCGGTGTCGACGTCACCAAGGAGCCGATCCCCGTGCTCCCGACGGTGCATTACAACATGGGCGGCATCCCGACGAACTATCACGGCGAGGTGCTGACCCTGAAGAACGGCAACCCCGACACGGTCGTGCCGGGCCTGATGGCGCTCGGCGAGGCGGCCTGCGTCTCGGTGCATGGCGCCAACCGCCTCGGGTCGAATTCGCTGATCGACCTCGTCGTGTTCGGCCGTGCCGCCGGCCTGCGCTGCGCCGAGATCGTCGAGCCGGGCCGCCGCCAGATGGATCTGCCCAAGGACTCGGCCGACAAGGCCTTGGGCCGCCTCGATCGCTTCCGCTACGCCAATGGCGGCACGCCGACCGCCGAGTTGCGCGCCGAGATGCAGAAGACGATGCAGAACAACTGCGCCGTCTTCCGCACCGGCGAGGTGCTGGAGGAGGGCAGGACCCTCATCCACAAGGTCGCCGCCGGCACGGCCGATATCGGCATCCAGGACCGCTCGCTGATCTGGAACACCGACCTCCTCGAGACGCTCGAGTTCGACAACCTCATCGGCCAGGCGGTG
This sequence comes from Methylobacterium sp., assembly GCF_019745455.1. Lineage (GTDB taxonomy): Bacteria > Pseudomonadota > Alphaproteobacteria > Rhizobiales > Beijerinckiaceae > Methylobacterium. The sequence goes on along the minus strand of NZ_JAIETD010000041.1, from coordinate 120,970 downwards.
GTGACGATGGAATCGGCCGCCAACCGCAAGGAAAGCCGCGGCGCCCATGCCCGCGAGGACTTCCCCGACCGCGACGACAAGGAGTGGATGAAGCACACCCTCGCCTGGATGGACGACACGTCGAAGCAGGTCAGCATCGATTATCGGCCGGTTCACACCTACACGATGTCGAACGAGATCCAGTACATCGAGCCGAAGGCGCGTGTGTATTGAGGATGGAATGCAGTCGTCCTCAGATCAGATGCTTTGATAAGAAATAGGCACGCCGATCATGGCCCAGTTCTCTCTCCCCAAGAACTCCCAGCTCACCGAGGGCAAGACCTGGCCTCGGCCGCCTGGCGCCAACAATCTGCAGGAGTTCCGGATCTATCGTTGGAACCCGGATGACGGCGCCAACCCGCGGGTGGACGTCTATCAGGTCGACCGAGACGATTGCGGGCCGATGGTGCTGGACGCCCTGCTCTGGATCAAGGCCAAGGTCGACTCGACCCTCGTCTTCCGCCGTTCCTGCCGCGAGGGCATCTGCGGCTCCTGCGCCATGAACATCGAGGGCCAGAACGCGCTCGCCTGCACCATGGGCATTGACGAGTGCCAAGATCACACCAAGGGGCACGCCAAGGGCAAGAAGACCGGTGCGGTTCGGATCTACCCATTGCCGCATATGCCGGTGCTCAAGGATCTCGTGCCGGACCTGACGAACTTCTTCGCACAGCACGCCTCGATCGAGCCCTGGCTCCAGACCGAGACGCCGGCGCCCGAGGGCGAGTGGAAGCAGACGCCGGAGGATCGCGCACAGCTCGACGGGCTCTACGAGTGCATCCTCTGCGCCTGCTGCACGACGTCCTGCCCGAGCTATTGGTGGAACGGCGATCGCTTCCTCGGGCCGGCAGCGCTCCTGCAGGCCTATCGCTGGCTGATCGACAGCCGCGACGAAAATACCGGTGAGCGCCTCGACGCCCTGCATGACCCGTTCCGGCTGTATCGCTGCCACACGATCATGAACTGCGCCAATACCTGCCCGAAGAACCTGAACCCGGCAAAAGCCATCGCCGAGATCAAGAAGATGATGATCTCGCGCGAGGTGTGAGGACGTAGCGCCTCTCCTCCCCCATAGATCTCAGGCCAGCCCGAGATCGGCATGTTCGGTGCCCAAGTCGGGCAGGCCCGACGTGGGTGTGGGGACGAGGTGGGGGTGTTCCGCTTGCCTGAACCCAGGGTCGCCCAGCCACCTTCGATCCCTCCCCTCAAGGGGGAGGGAGATACCTACTACTCGGCCGGTGCGGGGTGAGCTGAAGGCTCTGGTTTGTCCTCCGCCTCCGTCTTCGGGCCCTCCGCCGCGTCCTTCCGGCGGAATAGCCGCATCACCACCACGAAGAACACTGGCACGAACATCACGGCGAGCACCGTCGCCGAGATCATGCCGCCGAGCACGCCGGTGCCGATGGCCTGCTGGCTCTTCGAGGCCGCCCCCGTCGCGATGGCGAGAGGCACGACTCCGAAGATGAAGGCGAGCGAGGTCATCACGATCGGGCGGAAGCGGAGCGTCGCGGCCTCCACCGTGGCGTCGACCAGCGACTTGCCCGGCTTCCAGAGGTCTTTGGCAAATTCCACGATCAGGATCGCGTTCTTGGCCGAGAGGCCGATGATCGTGATGAGCCCGATCTTGAAATAGACGTCGTTGGGCATGCCCCGCAGGTAGACCGCCGCCACCGAGCCGACGACGCCGAGCGGGATGACGAGCAGCACCGAGAAGGGGATCGACCAGCTCTCGTAGAGCGCGGCGAGACACAGGAACACGATGAGGATCGAGAGGGCGAGCAACAGGGTCGCCTGGCTGCCGGCCTCCTTCTCCTGCAGCGACTGGCCGGTCCAGGTATAGCCGAACCCCTTGGGCAGCTGCTCCATCAGGCGCTCCATCTCTGCGATGGCGTCACCCGAGGTGTAGCCGGGCTTCGGCTCGCCGGTGATGCGCACCGACTGGTAGCCGTTGAAGCCGATGATCTGCGCCGGCCCGACGCTCCATTTGAGGTCGGCGAAGGAGGACATCGGCACCATGGTGCCCTGTGCGTTCCGGACGCCGTAATTCAGGAGGTCGGCGGCCTTCAACCTTTGCGAATCCTCGGCCTGGACGATGACGCGCTGCATCTTGCCCCGGTTCGGGAAGTCGTTGGTATAGACCGACCCGAGATTGACCTGGATGGTGTTATTGATCTCCTCGAAGGCCACCCCCAGTGCCGCCGCCTTCTCGCGGTCGATGACGAGTTCGGCCTGGGGCGCAGGCGGCAATCCCTCGACATAGACCTTCTGAAGCACCGGGCTCTTCTTGGCGAGGGAGAGCAACTGCTCCTGAGCCGCCATCAGCGCCGAGTACCCCTTCTGGCCCCGGTCCTGAAGGCGGAAGGAGAAGCCGGAGGCGTTGCCGAGATTGTCGATCGGCGGCGGCTCCAAGGCTTGGATGATGGCATCCTTGTAGGTCGAGAGCGCCTTGTTGGTGCCCTCCACCAGCTTGGCCGCGGAGTTGGCCGCGTCGCGCTCGCCCCAGGGCTTGAGGGTGACGAAGGCTTGGCTCGTCACCTGGCCCTGTCCCGAGAACGAGAAGCCGTTGACGATGGTGACGCTCGCGACACCGGGTTGGGCGAGGAGGTGCTCCTCGACCTTCTTCACGGCCTGCTCGGTGCGGTTGAAGGAGGATCCCGGTGGCGTCTGGATATCCACGGTGAAGAAGCCCTGGTCCTCCACCGGAAGGAAGCCTTCGGGAAGGCGGACGAAGGCATAGGCGAGGCCCGCGACCAGGATCAGGTAGACCACCATGACCCGGCCCGAGCGAGCGATGAAGGCCGAGACGCCGCGCCCATAGCGGGCTGTCTCACGGTCCACGAGCCGGTTGAACCATCCGAAGAACCCGCCCTTGGCATGACCGTGCCCCTTCTCGACCGGCTTGAGCAGGGTCGCGCAGAGGGCCGGCGTCAAGGTGAGGGCCAGGAGCGCCGAGAAGGCGATCGAGGTCACCATGGCGATCGAGAACTGGCGATAGATGATGCCGACCGAGCCCGGGAAGAACGCCATCGGGATGAACACCGCCACCAGCACCAGCGTGATGCCGATGATCGCGCCGGTGATCTGATCCATGGCCTTGCGGGTAGCCTCCTTCGGGGGAAGGCCTTCCTCGTTCATGATGCGCTCGACGTTCTCGACGACGACGATGGCGTCGTCGACGAGGATGCCGATGGCGAGCACCATGCCGAACATCGTCAGCACGTTCACCGAGAAGCCGGAGAGCAGCATCACCGTGCAGGTGCCCATCAGGGCGATCGGCACGACGATGGTGGGGATCAGCGTGTAGCGGATGTTCTGCAGGAACAGGAACATCACCACGAAGACGAGGACCACCGCCTCGATCAGCGTCATCAGCACCTTCCAGATCGAGGCGTTGACGGCCGGTGTGATGTCGTACGGAATATCCCACTTCACGTTGGACGGGAAGAACTCGGACAGTTCCACCATCTTGGCGCGGATGGCGTTCGCGGTCTCGAGGGCGTTGCCATCCGGCGCCAGGGTTACCGAAATACCGGCGGCAGGGCCTCCGTCCAGACGGGTGGTGAATTTGTAGTCCTCACCGCCGAGCTCGATCCGGGCGATATCGCGCAGGCGCACGTTGGAGCCGTCGGGGTTGGCCCTCAGGACGATCGCGCCGAACTCGTCCGGCGCCGTCATCTGGCCCTTGACGATGATGGGGAAGTTGACCGGGTTGTTCGACGGGCTCGGCGCCGCGCCGACGGCGCCCGAGGCGATCTGGACGTTCTGGTTGGTGATCGCCTGCGAGACGTCGGATGCGTTGAGGGAGAGCCCGCGCAGCTTATCGGAATCGACCCAGATCCTCAGCGACCGCTCGGTCGAATAGAGGGTCGCGCGACCGACGCCGGGAATGCGGCGGATCTCGTTGATCACGTTCCGCATCAGGAAGTCGCCGAGCGCGATCTCGTCCATCGACCGGTCGGGGGAGATCAGGGTGATGATGTTGAGTGTCGCGGCGGAGGCTTCCTCCACCAGCGTTCCCTGCTGACGGACTTCTGCCGGAAGGCGTGCCTCGATGCGCTTCAGTCGGTTCTGCACTTCGACGCCGGCGAGGCTCGAATCCGTGCCGGGACGGAACTGCGCCGTGATCTCGATGACTCCGAAGGCGTCGCTGGCGCTCTCGAAGTTGAGAATGTTGGCCGCGCCGTTGAGTTCGTCCTCGATGAGGCGCGTCGTGCCGGTATAGAGGTTCTCGACGGATGCGCCGGGATAGGCCGTCGAGAGTGCGATCGAAGGCGGCGCTATCACTGGATACTGAGCAATGGGCAGCATCGGGATGGCGAGCACGCCGCCGAGACAGATGAACAGGGCGACGACCCAGGCGAAGATCGGCCGGTCGATGAAGAAGCGGGCCATGGCTCAGCGCGCTCCCGCTTCGCTCTGCGGCGCGAGCGTCGCGGTCGCCTCCGCCTGAGATGCCTCAGCCGTCTCCGTCTTCAGCGGCACCGGCTTCACGACCATCCCCGCGCTGATCTTCTGGACGCCCTCCACCACGACCCGCGTACCGGGCTGGAGGCCGTCGCGGATCAGCCAGTTGTTCTCGACGATGGGGCCGACTTCGACGGGCTGCAGCATGACCTTGTCGTCCTTGCCCACCACCCAGACCTCGGCCTTGCCGTCATTGGTGCGCTGGATCGCCTGCTGCGGTACTGCGATGGCGTCCTTGTCGATGCCCTGCTTGATCCGGGCGCGGACATACATGCCGGGGAAGAGCTCGTCGCTCGGGTTCGGGAAGAGCACGCGCAATGTCACCTGCCCGGTGCTGGGGTCCGCGGTGACGTCGGAGAAGAGAACGCGTCCGGGCGAGGGGTAGAACGTCCCGTCATCCATGATGAGCTTGGCGTTGGCATAATCCTGGGCCAGGCGGTCGAGCTCGCCGCTGGCGAGGTCGCGGCGGAGCTTGTTCAGTTCGCCGACGGATTGCGTGATGTCGACATAGATCGGGTCGAGCTGCTGGATCGTGGCGAGGTTGGCGGTTCCGCCCTGCTCGACCAGAGCGCCCTCGGTGAGCAGCGCCCGGCCGATCCGGCCCGAGATCGGGGCGCGGACATCGGTGTAGCTGAGATTGAGCTTGGCCCGGTCGCGGGCCGCCCTTGCGCCGGAAACTTCGGCCTCCGCCTGCTTCTGGGTCGCGTAGGCGCTGTCGTACTGCGCCTGGCTTGCGGTCTGGCGGGAGAGCAGCGTCTCGAGACGCTCGGCCTGCTGGCTTGCGAGCACGAGGGCTGCCTCGGCCTTGGCGAGGACGGCCTCGGCGCTCTGGAGTTCGACCTCGTAGGGCGCCTGGTCGATCTTGTAGAGAACATCGCCCTCCTTGACCTGGCTGCCCTGCTCGAAGGTCCGCTTGATCACGAGGCCGCCGACCCGGGCGCGGACTTCGGCGATACGCAAGGGTGCCACGCGTCCGGGCAGGTCGCGCTGATAAGGGATCGGCTGTGGTTTCACCGTGACGATGCTGACCTCCGGCGGCGGCGCAGTGGGGACCGCTGCCTGCTGCTTTTGGTTGCAGCCGGTGACCGCTGCGGCGATCGCGACGCCGGCGATACCGGCGCGCAGACGCCGCAGGCCATGCATCCGGTCGGCATGAGTGAGGGACGAAGGCACGATCGGAACTCTCCTGATCCATATGCTGGACCGCTTGCCGAGCCAGAGGAGGCCGCCGCGCAGCGTGTCCATTCGAAGCAAAGGCCCTAAGAAGGGTTGTAGCGCGAGATCCTATGCACTCTCCACGCCGGAAATGGCGAGGATGCGGCCAAAGCCGCCGCATTAGGATTCGAAGAGGCTGCGCAGCCGCAGCCTTGGCCTGCGATCAGGCGGTCCTGGGTGGCCGCTCGGGCAGCCACGGCCGGAGGCTCCGGAAGGAGATCGCCCCGATCTGCTGGACGCTCGGAGCGGCCTTCGGGTCGGCGATCAGCCGCACTTCACGGAGGGCATGCTCGCCATCCGAGACGTCGTCGACCATCTCTGCCATCGAGGCGGAGGGAATGAATGGCTTGATCCCGCCGGCTGTGGACGTGACGCCGAGCGGGCGCACGTCCAGGCCTCGATAGGCGCTGACGTCGACCGGCGACAGGATCGCAAGCAGCAGCAGCAGGACGGCGAGGAGACGATCGACTGTCGTGGCCGACACCCGCCGAGGGGCATGATCCGGCGAGAGCACAGCGTCGCTGCCGCGCAAGCCAACGGATTGCACGGCACTCGAAAGGGCTGCTGCGATGATCGGACCTGGTTGCACGGGGTCAAGACTGGTGCGGCGACGGCAAAGCTGCAATCCGGTTGCGACATTCTGTCAATGCAAGTCGTCCGAAGGAAAGTCCTTCAGGCTGAATGAAAAGCGAATGCCGGCGGGGCTTTGGGCGTCATGCGGCCGGATCGGGAACCGTGACTCAAAATCCACGACTCCCGAGCCACTGTCCCGGTTGGGTTGACCGGCCGGGCCCTAGCGGCCAACGCTGCGCGCCCTTGAGGAAACGGCTCGGCAATCGAGGCCGCAGGCGCTCCGGAAAGCGACGGGCCCAGCCTGTTCGCCGCAGGATGCACCGCAGCGACGAGAGAGAACGACCATGCGCCTTCCCCGCATCTTCGCGGCACCCGCCTTCGCGGCCCTGGTCCTGGCCGGCCAACCTGCGACCGCCAACCCGTTCGACAGCGGGCCGATCGCCGACTTCATGAACATTTTCCGCGAGCAGGCGATCCCGCGCGAGACCGTCGCGTGGAAGGGGTCCGAGAAGCCCGGCACCATCGTGGTCTCCACGAGCCAGCGGCGGCTCTACTACGTCCTCGGCAACGGGGCGGCGGTCCGCTACGGCGTTGGCGTCGGCCGCCAGGGCTTCTCCTGGTCGGGGGTGAAGTCCGTGACCATGAAGAAGGAATGGCCGGATTGGCGCCCACCGGCACAGATGCTCGCCCGGCGCCCCGATCTGCCGCGTTTCATGGCCGGCGGCCAGGACAACCCGCTCGGCGCCCGCGCGATGTATCTCGGCTCCTCGCTCTACCGGATTCACGGCTCGAACGAGCCGGAGACCATGGGCGCGGCCGTCTCTTCCGGCTGCATCCGCATGACGAACAAGGACGTGGTCGATCTCTACGACCGGGTTCGGGTCGGCACCAAGGTGATCGTCCGCAACTGAAACACGAGAAAGCCCACCGGTTTTCGGTCGGTGGCGACCGGAAACCGGTGAGGCTGGAATGATCTTCGGCGTCGACATCACTCTGGTGGCGGGCTTGTTCGCCGTCGCCGTTGCGGCAGGCTGCGTCGACGCCATCGCCGGGGGAGGGGGCCTGATCACGGTGCCGTCGCTACTGCTGGCCGGACTCGATCCCGTCGCAGCCATCGCGACGAACAAGCTCCAGGGCAGCGCGGGCGCGATCTCCTCGACCATCGCCTTCGCTCGGCGCGGGCATATCCATTGGCCGGCGGCCTGGAAGATCGCGCTCAGCGCAGGCCTCGCCTCGATCGGCGGGGCGCTCTGCGTCAGCCTGCTGCCACGCCCGGTCCTCGACGCTGCCGTGCCGATCCTTCTCGTCGGGATCGCGCTCTACTTCGCCTTCGCCAAGCGCATGAGCAGCGAGGACGCGGCCGCGCGCCTCACGCCCGGCATCTTCGCCCTGACGGTCGCGCCGGTCGTCGGCTTCTATGACGGCGTCTTCGGCCCTGGCGCCGGGGCGTTCTACATGATCGGCTTCGTCACCCTCCTCGGGTTGGGGGTGGTGCGGGCCACAGCCCATACCAAGCTCGCCAACGCCGCGAGCAATCTCGGCAGCCTCGCCTTATTCGCGATCGGCGGTCACGTCGTCTGGGTGATCGGCATCGCCATGGCGTTCGGCGCCTTCCTCGGGGCGCAGATCGGATCAGCCCTGGCGATACGGCTCGGGGCGCGGCTGATCCGCCCGCTCCTCGTCACCATCGCCTGCGCGATGGCTCTGCGGTTGCTGTCGAACCCGGAGAATCCGCTGCGTCGGGCGGTCATGGGAGTGTTCACGGGCGGCTGAAGCTCTGGATCGCACCAGGCACGACGATTGTGCGATGGCTTGCATCCCATGCCAGATGCAGCCGATGAGTTTGATTCACAACGAGCGGACGAAAACGCTTCGGTGGCGGCGACGTCGAACGGCGTCGTCATCGCTTCGGTGGCAGCTGGCTTCATAACGCCGATTGCAGCTGTCGCGTTCGGCATTCCAGGGGCTGCCGGGCGAGGGGCCCTGGCGGCGGCGAGTGCGGCGTTGTCATTCCTCGTAGTCGGGATCGGCCTACACAACCTTGCGGTGCGTATTCTCGGGAGGCCGGTAGAATGAGCCGTGGAGAGATTTTCCTGCTCGCCCTGGACCCGACCATCGCCCTTGCGGCTGGGCTGATGATCTGCGGGCTGACCGCTCACGATCCACGACAAACGGCCCGAGCGGTCGAGGTCTCAAATCGCGCAAACGGGCCCGGTTATTAGGGCTGAGGCTCGGATCGTGCGTCGAGCGATCTCGGGCAGGATGGAGCATCTCGCTAGCGCGGGATGAACGCCCAATAGTCGAGATCGAGGATGACGGCCGGGTCGTAGCCATCGCCCTGCTTGTCGGGATGGTTGCCGCAGGGCTGGTTCTTGGTCGCCACCGTGCGCAGGCGCAGAGCCCCGATGTCGCTGCGACCGGGCAGTTCGGCGGTCTCCAGCACCTCGCTCCAGGCATAGACCGTATCGCCGGCAAAGAGCGGCGCGACGTGGCGGCCGGCATTGATGCCGGCGAGGGCGAAGGCGTTGGCGAGGCCGTTGAAGCTCAGGGCGCGGGCGAGCGAAATGACGTGGCCGCCATAAATCAGGCGGCGGCCGAAGCGCGTATCCTTCACCGCATGGGCGTCGAAATGGACCTTGGCGGTGTTCTGGTAGAGGCGCGTCGCGATCTGGTGCTCGGCCTCCTCGACGGTCATGCCGTCGACGTGGTCGATCTTCTCGCCGGCCACGTAGTCGGAGAAGCGATGCGGGCTCCCTGCGAGATCGAGATCGTAGGCCGAGATGTCGAGCGCGGGAAGCGCGCCTGCAAGGTCCGCCGGATCGACGACCTTGGCGAAGGTCGGCACGTATTCCTGCGCGATCTTCGCCTCGGGGTCGCGTTTGCGCACCAGGACCCAGCGGCAATAGCTCAGGACCGTCTCGCCGTCGGCGTCGGAGCCGGTCGAGCGCACATAGACCACGCCGGTCTGGCGGTTCGAGCTCTCCTTCAGCCCGATCACCTCGGAGACGGTGGAGAGCGTCTCGCCGGGATAGACCGGCCGGCGGAAGCCGCCCTCGGCATAGCCGAGATTGGCCAATGCGTTCAGCGAGATGTCCGGTACGGTCTTGCCGAACACGATGTGGAAGGTGAGGAGATCGTCAAGTGGGCTCTGCGGGTAGCCGATCGCCTTCGCGAAGGCGTCCGACGACTGAACGACGAATCGGGACCCGTAGAGCGCCGTGTAGAGCGCGACGTCGCCGCTCGTCGCCGTCCGCGGCGTGGCATGGCGGATGGTCTCGCCGAGGCGGTAATCCTCGAAGAAGCGGCCGGGATTGGTTTTCATTGGGTCGTCCTCGAGAAGATTCGGTCCGTGCAGGTGTGCCGACGATCAGCGTGTGTAGACCGTCGTTTGCACCGGCAGGAACTCGTGGAGCAGCCTGCTCGCGAACAGGAGCAGCAGCACGAGGACGATCGGCGAGAGGTCGACACCGCCGAGATTGGGCAAGATGTTGCGGATCGGCCGGAGCACCGGTTCCGTCAGCCGATAGAGCACCTCGCCGATCTGCGACACGATCGGGTTGCGCACGTTCACGACGTTGAAGGCCACCAGCCAGCTCAAGACCGCGCTGGCGATCAAGACGTAGATATAGAGCTGGATCACGGTGTCGAAGAGCCAGATGAAGGCGTTCATGCGCGAATCTGATGTCCCCGGTCCGTCCGTCCTCGGCGCGCCGACGGCGCGGTGACGGAGGAAATTTTACGGAATTGACAGGCCAAGGCGCCAAAGCATAGAACGCTCCGACCTCGGAACGGGGCTGTAGCTCAGATGGGAGAGCGCCGCAATCGCACTGCGGAGGTCAGCGGTTCGATCCCGCTCAGCTCCACCAGGCAGCCCCCGAAAACGTGCGGTTCAGCGGTGTCCGGCCGTACGGCGGCTCATCCCTCGCGGTTCTCGTCTTCAGCGGTTTTCACGGCCGGTCAGCCCGCCTCAGGATGAGGCCGGCGCCGAACGTGTCGGTGTCACCTTGCGCATGACGAGGCGGCGGCCAGCGCTGAGCGGTCCCCAGAACAGCAGCAGCAGCCCCATCACCATCAGGGTCGAGACGAGTCCGTTCGAGAAGAAGACCGAGAGGTTGCCGCCCGAGCCGAGGAGCGCCTGCCGGAAAGCGTCCTCCGCGCGGTCGCCGAGCACGATGGCAAGGACGAGTGGCGCGAGCGGATAATCGAGCTTCTTGAAGACGTAGCCGATGACACCGAAGATCAGCATCAGCCAGATGTCGAAGCGCGAGGATTCCACCGTGTAGGCGCCGATGGCGCAGACGATCAGGATGATCGGCGCCACCAGCGCGAACGGAATGCGCATGATCGCGGCGAAGACCGGCACGGTGGCGAGCACGATCAGCAGCCCTGCGATGTTGCCGAGATACATCGAGGCGATCAGGCCCCAGACGAACTCCTTGTTCTCGATGAACAGGAGCGGGCCGGGCTGGAGGCCCCAGATCATCAGGCCGCCGAGCAGCACCGCCGCGGTAGCCGAGCCCGGGATGCCGAGCGCCAGCATCGGCAGCAGCGCCGAGGTGCCGGCGGCATGGGCGGCGGTCTCGGGTGCGAGCACGCCCTCCATCTCGCCACGCCCGAAATTCTCGGGGTTCCGCGAGAAGCGCTTGGCGAGGCCGTAGCCCATGAAGGAGGCCGCGATGGCGCCGCCCGGGGTCACGCCCATCCACATCCCCACGATCGAGGAGCGGATCAGGGTCGCCCAGTAGCGCGGCAGCGAGGCCCAGGTGCGCAACACCACCTTGAGATCGATCGCCGCTTTCTTTCCTTTGAAGTGCAGTCCCTCCTCGATGGTGAGCAGAATCTCGGAGACGCCGAACAGGCCGATCACGACCACGAGGAAGTCGAAGCCCTTGATGAGCTCGCTCGATCCGAAAGTCAGGCGCAGATCGCCCGAGATGGTGTCGAGGCCGACCGCGGCGAGGAGGAACCCGATTGCCAGGGATGCGACGATCTTGGCCTTGTTCTCCTTGCCCATGCCGATGAAGGAGCAGAACGTCAGGAAGAACACGCCGAAGAACTCGGCCGGCCCGAAGCGCAGGGCGAGTTTCGCCACCAGCGGCGCCACGAAGGTGATGAGGACCACGCCCGAGAGCGCGCCGATGAAGGAGGCGGTGAAGGCCGCCGTGAGCGCCTCGCCCGCTCGTCCCTGCTGCGCCATCGGGTAGCCGTCGAAGGTGGTGGCGACGGACCACGCCTCCCCGGGGATGTTGAACAGGATCGACGTGATGGCGCCGCCGAACAGTGCCCCCCAGTAGATCGACGACAGCAGGATGATCGCCGAGGTGGGATCCATGCCGAAGGTGAGCGGCAGCAGGATCGCGACGCCGTTGGGGCCGCCGAGCCCTGGCAATACGCCGACGACGATGCCGAGCAGCACGCCGACGACCATGAACATGACGTTGGTCCAGGACAAAGCGACCTGGAAGCCCAACAGGAGCTGGTTGAGATCGTCCATGGCGGTTTCCTGAACTTATTTCTGACTGATCTAGAAGCCGAGCATCGCCTCGACCGGCCCCTTGGGCAGGGACAACCGGAACTGGATCTCGAACACCCAGAAGCAGACGACCGGCACGGCGATTACCGCGAGCAGCGTCTGCCACCACCGGAACTCGCCGAGCATCACCATGAACACGGCCATGAACAGGGCCGAGGCGGCGTAGATGCCGAGGAACTCGATGGCGAGGACATAGAGGAACAGCGGCGCGAAGACGGAGCCGACCAGGCGAAGCTGGCCGTAGGTGACGAAGACGCTGTCCTCGCGCCGGATGGCGCTCACGAAGGCGGCGATTGCGGCGATGAGCAGGATCCAACCGACCCGGGCCGGGAAGAACCCGTTCTGCGGGCCGCCGTCCCAGCCCGCCCCGCGCTCGTAGGAATCCCACAGCACCATCGCCGAGAGCGCCATCAGGATCAGGGCGACGATGATCTCCACGATCCGGCGCGACAGGCCGGCCTCGGGAGCCGTGTCAGAGGCATCCGCCATCATCAACTCGTTTGGGGAGAGAGGAGGCGGACCCGGCGGGCCGGGTCCGCGACAGGACTCAGTTGGTGCCGATGAAACCGGCCTTGCCCATCAGGTCCTTGTGCTTCTGCTCGTCGGTCGTGAGGAACTCGACGAAGGCCTGGCCCGAGCGGAAGTCGGGCACGAGGGCGTTGCGCTCGACATAGGCCTTCCAATCGGGCGTCTCGGACACCTTCCGGAAGAGCTCGACATAGAAGGCCTGCTGCTCGGGCGTGACCTTGCCCGGCATGAACATGCCGCGCAGCATCTGGTAGTTCACATCGAGCCCCTGCGACACGCAGGTCGGGACGTCGGACCATGCCATGTCGGCAGTGATCTTCTGCGTGTAGGTCAGGGGCTTGTCCGAGAACACACAGAGGGGCTTGACGGCGCCGGATCGCCAATTGGCGATCTCCTCGGCCGGGTTGTTCATGTTGGCGTCGATATGCCCGCCCGCGAGCTGGACAGAGGACGGCCCGCCGCCCTGGTAGGGGATGTAGGTGATCTTGATGCCGGCCGCCTGCTCCATCGTGACGGAGATCAGGTGGTCCTCGCGCTTCGAGCCGTTGCCGCCGGTCTTCAGAGGCGGGTTCGCAGTCTTGGCCGCTTCAACGAAGTCCTTGGCCGTCTTGTAGGGCTGGCTCGCATTCACCCAGAGCAGGAAGGCGTCCTGGGCCATCATCGCCACAGGCGTGAAGTTCTTCCAGCTCACCGGGAGCTTGGTCGCGAGCGGGGTCATGTAGATGCCGCTCGACGTGGTGATCAGCTTGTGAGGGTCGCCGGCCGATTTCTGGATGTCGAGCATCGCTTCGCCGCCGGCCGCGGCCGGCTTGTTCACGATGATGATCGGCTGCGAGACGAGATTGTTCTTCTGGATCGCGCCCTGGATCGTCCGCGCCATCTGGTCGGACGAGCCGCCGGGCGGGAACGGTACGATGATCTCGATGGGTTTCGTCGGTTCCCAGGCCTGGGCCGACGCCACCGGCAGCGCCGCGGCCAGCACGGCCGCCTTCACGAAGCGTCTCATGGGCGTCTTCCTCTGAAAGGTGCTCTTTTCGGCACCATCGTCATGCGACAGGTACGAGGCTTTGGAAGTCGTTGGCAACCGGCCGGGACGTTCGCCTCGCCGTCAACGCAAGCTTGTATGATAAATTCCACAGGTTCAAGGGACCGGACAAGCTCGACAATCGTTTTGAACCGTCAAGGGCTTAAGGCGGCGACTCTGGGACCGGGATGCGCGAGGATAAACGCGCCTCTCGCGGCAGGCCAAGAACGGACGAGGGCCAGCATGGCGCGGAGCGCATCGGAAAAACAGGGGCCTCTGCGCGGCCTCAGGGTCATCGAGCTCGCCCACATCATGGCGGGGCCGGTCTGCGGCCTGATGCTCGGCGACATGGGCGCCGAGGTGATCAAGGTCGAGAAGATCGAGGGCGGCGACGACACCCGCCGCTCGGTACCGCCCGCGATCGAGGGCGAGAGCGCCGCCTACATGATGATGAACCGGGGCAAGAGCGGCATCGCGCTGGACCTCAAGAACCCCGAAGGCGTCGTGATCCTGCGCCGGCTGCTGGCGGATGCCGACGTGCTGATCGAGAATTACCGGGCCGGCACGATGGAGCGGCTCGGGCTCGGCTACGGCACCCTCAAGCGCGAATTCCCGCAGCTCATCTATTGCGCGCTCTCGGGCTTCGGACGCAGCGGCCCCTACGCGGAGCGGCCGGGCTTCGACCTCGTGGCGCAGGGCATGAGCGGGTTGATGAGCGTGACAGGCGCTGGTCCGGGCGAGGCGCCGATGAAGTGCGGCGCGCCGGTCACCGACATCACCGCCGGGATCCTCGCGGCCATGGGCGTGCTCGCGGCCTACACCCATCGGCTGAAGACGGGGGAGGGGCAGTCGGTGGATACCTCGCTGTTCGAGGCCGGCATCACCCTGACCTATTGGCAATCGGCCATCGCCATGGCGACGGGCATGGCGCCCGGCCCGATGGGCTCGGCCCATCCGCTCAACGCCCCCTACGAGGCCTTCCGGACTGCCGATGGCTGGATCACGGTGGGCGCGGCCAACCAGACCAACTGGCTGCGCCTGCTTACGGTGCTTGGCGCCGAGGTGTTGGTCGACGATCCGCGGTTCGCCCGCAATGCCGACCGGATGGAGAACCGGGCCGCCCTCGCGGCGGCGCTCGCCCCGCATTTTCGACAGGACTCCTCCGAGGCTTTGCTCACGCGGCTGGAGGAAGGCGGCGTGCCCGCCGGTCCCGTCCTCGACGTGCTCGCGATGCACCGCGATCCGCAGGCCTTGGCCCGCGAGATGGTCGTCGAGGTCGAGCACACCCGCATCGGCGCGGTGCAGACGCTGGGCTTTCCCGTGAAGTTCTCGCACACGCCGGGCCGCGTGCACGGCCCGTCCCCGCTCCTCGGCGAGCACAGCCGCGCGATCCTGCGGGACGCAGGCTACGCTGATGCGGCGATCGACGGCTTCTTCGCGCGCGGCATCATTCGCGAGACCCTGGCCTAGGCCGCGACCAGCGCCTCATCCAAGACCCGCGCGACATGCTGCGCCTGCAAGCCCAGCCCATCGTGGATCTGATGCCGGCAGCTCGTGCCGTCGGCGACGACGAGGTCGTCCGGGCCGGCTTTCCGCAAGGCCGGGAACAGCGACAGCTCGGCCATGGCGAAGGACACGTCGATCGTGTCGCGGCCGTAGCCGAAGGCGCCGGCCATGCCGCAGCAGCTCGATTCGATGACCCGGACGTCGAGGCCGGGCACCCCCCGCAGGACGGACTCCACCGCGCCCATCGCGCCGAAGGATTTCTGGTGGCAATGGCCGTGGAGGTGGGCGACGCGCCCGCCCTGATCGGCGAGGGGCAGCGTGATCAGGCCGGCCGCAAGGTCGGCGGCCAGCAACTCCTCGAAGAGCAGGCTGCTACCAGCGAGCCGGGCGCTGTCCTCGCCGGGCAGGAGCGCTGCGAACTCGTCCCGGAAGGTGAGGAGGCACGAAGGCTCCAGCCCGACGACCCGTGCCCCGGCCCGGACGAAGGGGAGCAGGGCATCCATGGTCCGGCGCGCCTCCGCGCGCGCGCGGTCGGTCTGGCCCGAGGCGAGATAGGTCCGCCCGCAGCAGAGCGGACGGTTGCCCCGGTGCGGAAAGACCCGGTGCAGCCGGTAGCCAGCCGCGACCAGCACCCGCTCGGCTGCCTCCAAATTCTCGCGCTCGAAGGCGCGGTTGAAGGTGTCGCCGAACAGGATGATGTCGCGGAAATCGCCGGTGACGTCGGAGGGATGCGCCGCCTCCCCCTGCTCCCGCCAGGGGCGGCGCCAGGGCGGCAGGGTCCGCCGCGCCGAGAGCCCGGCCACCCGCTCCGACAGCCGCGCCAGGGCGGGAACGCGGTCGCGCAGGTTGAGGAGCGGGGCGAGCTTGGCCGCCAAGCCGGCATAGCGCGGCAGCTCGCCGACCAGGCGCTCCTTGAGGGGCAGCCCGTGGCGGGCATGGTAGTGGTGGAGGAACTCGACCTTCATCTTGGCCATGTCGACGCCCGTGGGACATTCCCGCCGGCAGGCCTTGCAGGAGACGCAGAGATCGAGGGTCCGCTTCATCTCGTGGCTGGTGAAGGCCTCGGGCCCGAGCTGGCCGGAGATCGCGAGCCGCAGCGAATTCGCGCGGCCGCGGGTGAGGTGCTGCTCCTCGCCCGTCGCCCGGTAGGATGGGCACATCGCTCCGCCCACCCGCTTCCGGCAGGTGCCGTTGTTGTTGCACATCTCCACGGCGCCGCCGAAGCCGCCCCAATCGGACCAGTCGAGGGCTGGTTTCACCGGCTCGGTGACGGCGTAGCCCGGCGCGAAGCGCATCAGCGAGCGGTCGTCCATCTTGAGCGGACGCACGATCTTGCCCGGGTTCAGGCGGTTGTCGGGGTCGAAGCCGTCCTTCACCGCCTCGAAGGCGCGGGTCAGGCGCGCGCCGAAGAGGGGCTCGACATATTCGGAGCGCGAGATGCCGTCGCCGTGCTCGCCCGAATAGGAACCCTTGAACCGGCGCACCAGGGCGGAGGCTTCCTCGGCGATGGAGCGCATCTTGGCGACGTCGCCGCCCTGCTTCATGTCGAGGATCGGGCGGACGTGCAGGCAGCCGACCGAGGCGTGGGCGTACCAGGTGCCCCGCGTGCCGTGCCGGGTGAACACGTCCGTGACCGCATCGGTGTAGTCGGCGAGGTGCTCCAGCGGCACCGCGCAATCCTCGATGAAGGAGACGGGCTTGGCGTCGCCCTTCGTCGACATCATGATGTTGAGGCATGCCTCCCTCACTTCCCAGACCGAGCGCTGCCGCGCGGGCTCGGGCACCTCGACGACGGCATTCGCAAAGCCGTGGTCGCTCATGCAGGCGTCGAGGCGCTTCAGGTCGCCCATCAGCGCGTCGCGATCCTCGCCGGCGAACTCGGTGAGCAGGAGGCAGTTCGGCTTGCCCCGGGTGATGTCGGCGAGCGTCGTGCGGAAGAGCGGGATGTCGGCACCAAGTACCAGCACGTTGTTGTCGACGAGCTCGACCGCGACCGGGTTCAGGTCGACGATCGCCTTCGTGGTCTCCATCGCGGCACGGAAGGACGGAAAGTGGCACACGCCCATGACCCGGTGTATCGGCAGGCGCGAGAGCTTGAGCGTCACGCTCGTCGTCGCGGCCAGCGTCCCTTCCGAGCCGACGAGGAGATGGGCGAGGTTCGGACGCGGCTCGATCAAGGCGTCGAGATTGTAGCCGCCGACCCGGCGCTGCACCCGCGGGTACATCGCCAGGATTTCCTCCCGCTCGGATTCCGCGAGATCCAGCATGCGGCGCGCAAGGTCCTCGGCCCGCGCCGAGCCCCGCACGCCCGAGGCGTCGTCGCCGATCAGGGCGAAACCGAACGCCTCGCCGTCATGGAACAGGGCTTCGAGGGCCAGCACGTTGTCGCTCATCTTGCCGAAGCGCAGCGAGCGGGCGCCGCAGGAATTGTTGCCGGCCATGCCGCCGATGGTGCAGCGGCTGGAGGTGGAGGGCTCCACCGGGAAGAACCAGCCGTCGGCCTTCACCCGCGCATTGAGGTGCTCGAGCACCATGCCGGGCTCCACCGTGATGGTGCCTGCTTGCGGGTCGTAGGCGAGAATGCCGTTGAAGTGGCGTGAGCAATCGACCACGAGGCCCCGCCCGATCGGTTGGCCGTTCTGTGAGGTGCCGCCGCCGCGCAGGATCACCGGCACGTCGTGTTCGGCGGCGACTTTCAGGGTCGCGACGATGTCCGCCTTGCTCTTGGGGAAGACCACGCCCGCCGGCATGATCTGGTAGATCGAGGCGTCTGTGGCGTAGCGCCCGCGCGTGAAGGCGTCGAAGCGGACCTCGCCCATCAGTGTTTCGGCGAGCCGCCTCGCGAGGCCCGCATCCTTCCGCCCCGCCGCGCGCGGGCTCGTCGCAGGCTCAGCCGTCACTGCCATCGGTCGCCGTCCTCGAAGCCTGATGCACGCGAATTGTCTTGTCGGTCGCCGTCTACGTAATACGGTATTCCAGAAGCGGGAACACGGAAGCGGCGATCGGTCCCGCCCCTCTTCGTCGTCGGTCGTCGGCAGAGTCGGGATCACCGGATGCATGGTCCAGTCGATCCGAGACGGCTAAACCGCCCCGAACCACGCCCAGTCCGGTGAGCCGAGGGACACCCCAGGATGATCGACCTCTACAGCGATACGCAGACGCGGCCGACACAAGGAATGCGCGAGGCGATGGCCCGGGCGGTCGTGGGCGACGAGCAGTCGAACGATGACCCGACGACGCGCGAGCTCTGCGCCCGCGTCGCAGCGCTGCTCGGCCAGGCCGACGGCGTGTTCATGCCATCGGGGACCATGTGCAACCTCGTCTCGATCCTGGTCCAGACGCGAGCGGGCGACGAGATCATCGTCGACGACCAGTCCCACATCTACAACACCGAGGCCGCGGGCGCCGCCGCCATCGGCGGTGTTTCAGTCGCGCCCCTGCGAACGCCCGCCGGCATCTACACGCCGGAGGCCTTCGAGGCGGCAATCCGCATGCCCGGGCGGACGGCGCCGCGTTCAGCGCTGGTCTCGGTGGAGCAGACGACGAGCTTCAGCGGCGGCTCGGTCTGGCGTCTGGAGGACATGCGCCGCATCCGCGACATCGCCCATGACCAGGGATTGATAGCGCATATCGACGGCGCCCGCCTTCTCAACGCCGTCGCCGCCACGGGCATACCGGCAGCCGAATACGCGGAAGGCTTCGACAGCGTCTGGCTCGACCTCAGCAAGGGTCTCGGCTGCCCGGTCGGCGCCGTTCTGTGCGGCTCGGAAAAGTTCATCGTCGAGGCCTGGCGCTGGAAGTACCGGCTCGGCGGCGCCATGCGCCAGTCAGGCGTACTCGCGGCGGCAGGACTCTACGCCCTCGACCATCACGTCGAACAGCTCAGCATCGACAATGCCCATATCCGCCTGCTCCACGACCGGATCGCCGACCTCCCAGGCCTCGCCTTCGATCCGACGGCGGGCCAGTCGAACATCCTGTGCTTCTCGGTCGAAGGCCTCGGGGTCACCGCGGCCGAGTTCGCCCGCGCCTGCCTCACCGAGGACATCCGCGTGCGTGCGATCGGCGGCTACCAGATCCGCGCAACGACCCATCTCGACGTCGACCGCGCCGGCGTCGAGCGGGCGGCCGACGTCATCCGCGCCAAGGCCGCGGAGGCTCGAGATACGGTATAGCGGCAAGGACGCGCTATCACTTGTGTACGACGTTGGATCACAGGGCAGCGGTATAGATCGCGAGGGCGTCGGGTTCGGTCAGAACACGCGGGTTGTTCACGAGGAGGCGCGTCTGATTCATCGCGTCGCTTGCCAGCTTCGGCAGGGCTTCAGGCCCGATGCCGACCTCACGCAGGGTGTGGGGCAGGCCGAGTCCCCGGCTGAGCTGCTCCACTCCGTCGATGAACCCCTTCGTGCGCTCTGAGGGAATTCGTCCCGCGAGTTCGGGGAACAGGTCGGCGGCGATCTCCGCATAGGCCTCTCCGACGGCCTCGCGGTTGAAGCGTAGGACATGCGGGAGGACGAGGGCGTTCGACAACCCGTGAGGGACGTGAAAGTGGCCGCCGATGGGATAGGCCAGCGCGTGCACCGCGGCGACCGGCGAGTTGGCGAAGGCCTGGCCCGCCAGAAGCGATCCGAGAAGCATCCCGCCCCGCGCCTCGCGGTCGCCGCCTGTCAGGGTTGCGGTCCTGATATTGGCTCCGAGGAGCCGAAGGGCTTGTCGGGCCAGGGCGCGCGAGATCGGATTGTTGTTCGGTGAAGCCGAGGTGTAGGCCTCGATGGCGTGGACCATCGCGTCGATGCCGGTGGCGGCGGTCACGTGGGACGGAAGGCCGAGGGTGAGGTCGGCGTCCAGCACGGCGACGTCCGGCAACAGCCAGGGCGAGACCACTCCCTTCTTCTCGGCCTCCCCGGTGGTGACGATCGCAATCGGCGTGACCTCGGACCCGGTCCCGGCCGTGGTCGGCACGAGCACGAGGGGGAGCCGCGGCCCCTTGGCCAAGCCGACGCCGTAGATGTCCCGTAGCCTCTCCCCGCTGCCCGCGGTGAGGGCCACGAGCTTGGCGACGTCCATCGGGGAGCCCCCGCCGATCGCGAGGATTCCGGTGGCTTCGTGCGTCTTCGCGAGCTCAACGGCCTCGACGACGTTGATCTCCGGCGGATCGGAATCGACGCCGTCGTAGATCGCCACATCGATGCCGGCGGCGCGCAAGCTCGCGAGGGCCGGCTCAAGGAGGCCGAGACCGCGCAAAGCCGCGTCGGTGAGGAGGAGGATGCGATTCCCGAGGGTCGTCCCGAGGATCTCGGCAATCCGGGCGCTCGCGCCCGCTTCGAAGACGATCGAGCGCGTGGTGGTGAAACTGAAACGCGACACGGCGGACCTCCGTCTTACGGAGTTGGTTCTGGCATCCCCGGCGATGTCGAGTTCATGCCGCTCGCCTTCGGGACGCCGACAGATCGCAACCTGCTACCCGGAGCAGGTCCGATCTTCGCTATCAGCGAGGCACGATCGCCTGTGTCGCCGACCCTGAGAAGCGCGCCGTTCCCGGCGTTTGGGCGCCCTGCGTCGAGAATCGCGTGGCGATTGCGTCGGCGGGCCGGCCGACGAGGCCTGCCGGCGCTCCATCGGCGCGCGGATGGGCGACGGCGAGATGAACAACGGGTGCCGACCGGTCGATCGACTGGGCCACGGCCACGGCGAAGAGCCAGCGCAATTGCGCGCGCGGGTCGGCATCGGCAGGCAGGCGGGCGGAGACGGGAAGCGGGTCGGGCTCCGGAGCGGGTGGTGGCGCCGAAGAACGCAGCGGCACGACATTAGCCATGCCGGACGTTCCAGGAGCTGTCGCACCAAGAGCTGCCGTACCAAGCGAGGCGACCTGCACCGCGGGACGCGGCGGTGGCAACGGCATCGCCAGGGCGGCAGCGACGGCGGCGAACTCGGCAGGCCGGCGCGGCGGTGCCGGCATGATGGCCTGGAGGGTATCCTTGGGTGAGGTCGGGGCAGCCGTCTCGGCGGTGAGCAGGCTTCGCGTATCGCGTCCGTCGCGGCGGAGGGAATCAGCCTTTCCGGTATCGGGGCTCGCCGCATAGGCGAGGGCGGCGCGCGTGCCGACGGCGTCCTCCGGATCCGCGCTGGCGACCATGACCGAAGCCCTGCTCCGCGCCTTCGCGGGGGACGGCGCCGCGGCTTGCGAGTCGTTCGAGCGACCGCTGCTTCCGAACAGGCCTGCGAAGAAGCCCTTCAGGCTCGGACCCTCGTCCTCGTCCGATGCGCCCGCGTACTGGGTCTGGCCGAGGACGGTGCCGCCGCGCGCCAGGATCTCGGCGCGGGCCTCCTCGTAGCGGGGAAGAGGACGGTTGTCGGTCGGCAGATGGACGGTGCGGCCGTCCGGAAACAGCCGGGCGAGCTGGTCGTGGCTCATGCGCGGCCAAGACCGGACCGAACCGACATCGAGATGGACGAAAGGCGAGCCCGCATGCGGATACCAGCCGACGCCGCCGCGCTGCATCTGCATGCCGACCGCGCGGATGCGGTCGACCGAGACGTCGGGGAGGTAGAAGTCCATCGCCTTGCCGAGCGTGTGCTGGCTGAACTCGGCGACCCCGCGCGAGCGTCGGCGCAGCATCGAGTTCGTGCCGGGCGAGCGATAGGCCGAGACCACGGTGATCGGTTCCGACGAACCGACCGAGCGGTAGGCTTCCCACACGGTATCGAACAGGCGGGGGTCCATCTTAGTCGGCTCGTCGACGCGCCAATCGCGCAGCAACCAATTCAGCTGCTCAAGAGCGGCCTTATCGTAGCGCCCGTCGCGTTTGAACGTGACGGTCGCGCTCTCCTTGGTGTGGGAATGGAAGATCGAGAGGGTACGAGTGTCGCCGTTGGCGACCGCATCCTGCGTTCCGCTCGCGCCCCCGATGAGAAGAGCGGCGATGCCGGACATCAATGCGACGGAGCGGCTGACCAGACGGCGGCGACGGACGGCGGTTGGCGCTCGGTCTCGCGTCTTCATGTGCCCGATGGTCCCCAACCTTTGCCGCACCGCGCATGGCGCCGGACATCATAGTGACCGCAAGGTTACCGGTAACCGTAAACGGACGGTTAACCGGATCCTTCGCTGAGCACCGCGGGGGAAACGGCTAAGGCTCAACAATGGCGAAATCGTGCCGGGCCGCGAGGCAGGAGAGGACAGGTCAAGAGCGCTGCCGCACGCTCCATGACGGAGACGGGCGGCAGCGATGGAGGCGCCTCACGCAGCAGTGGCCTTCACCGGCACGCCCTTCTCGGAGAGGAACTGCTGCAGCTCGCCGGACTGGAACATCTCGCGGGTGATGTCGCAGCCGCCGACGAACTCGCCCTTCACGTAGATCTGCGGGATCGTCGGCCAGTTCGAAAAGGCCTTGATACCGTCGCGGACCGCCATGTCGTCGAGGACGTTCACGCCCTTGAACGGCACTTCGAGGTAGTTGAGGATCTGGACGACCTGCCCGGAGAAGCCGCACATCGGGAATTGCGGCGTGCCCTTCATGAACACGACCACGTCCTGGGAGTCGATCTCGTTCCTGATTGTGGTGTTGACGTCGGTCATTGCTCAATCCTTGTCTGTCGTCATGGTATGTGCGGTCTCGATCAGCGTCGTGCAACCGAGGCGGCAAGCGTATGCAGAGCGCGATCGATATCGAAGCGCTCCGCGAGAAGGTCCTCAGGGTCGATCGGGCAAGCCTTGGGTAGGCCGGGAAGAAGTTGATTTCCAAAAGCGCCCAGGCCGGCTTCCGCTGCGGTGAGCGCGGTCTTCCAGATCCTGTACCAGTTCAGTCTCTGACGCATCGACGGCTCATAGGCGTTCCATGCAGTTGCCTGAAACGTCGCGATTTCCTCTCGCCAGTGCATGCTTGCCGGTGCAAGCGGAGCCGAGATGCGCTTCAGGAGGTGAGCGAGAGTCTGGATCAGCAGCCCTTCGACCGCACGGATATGAGACCGCCCCACGCTCTCGATCTCCTCGGCGACGTTTTCCCAATCGAGCATGTTGGAGAGATCGGGACGGCGCGCGAGTTCCCGCACCGCCGCCGCCTGCTGCTCGGCCCAGGTCACGATGTCGTCGTCGTAGAGGCTCGGCTGGTCCATCGGGACGCCCTGCTGATACCCGTCAATCCTGCGGGACGCCCGTGGTCAGCGCAAGGGCGTGGAGCACGCCCCCCATCCGCCCCTGGAGCGCACCGTAGACGAGCTGGTGCTGCGCCACCCGCGTCTTGCCCCTGAAGGCCGAGGAGATGACAGTGGCGGCGTAATGGTCGCCGTCGCCGGCAAGATCCTTGATCTCGATCGTCGCATCGGGCAGCGCCTCGCGGATCATCGCCTCGATCTCGCGCGCATCCATCGGCATGGGATCTCTCCTTCGGGATCAGGCGGCGGCCGGCCGGCTCGCCATGTAGTTCGGAAGCCAGCCCTCATGGGCCTCGCGCAGCTCCGCCAGCGATATGGTCTCGCCGCCCGGCAGGGTCAAACCATAGCCGCCGACGCTGCCGACGATCGCGGCCGCGATGCCGAGCTCGCCGGCACGGGCGAGAAGGTCCTGGGCCGTCGTCATGCTGGTGCTCAGGAGGTACCGCCCCTGGTCCTCGCCGAAGAGCCAGGCATGGGCCGGCAGATCCGTAGGTCCATCGCTCAGCGCGGCGCCGAGCCCCCCGGCCAAAGCCATCTCGGCGAGTGCAACGGCAAGGCCGCCATCGGAGAGGTCATGGACGCTGTCGACGCGCCCGGAGGTGATGAGCCCGCGCACGAAGTCGCCGTTGCGGCGCTCTTGCGCGAGATCGACCCGGGGAGGAGCTCCCTCCTCGCGGCCGGCGATGACCGCGAGGTAGACCGACTGCCCGAGCCAGCCTTCCGTCTCCCCGACGAGCACCAGCACGTCGCCCTCTTGCTTGAGCGCGATCGTGGCGTGGCGGGTCACATCGTCGAGAACGCCGACGCCGCCGATGGTCGGGGTCGGCAGGATGCCGATGCCGTTGGTCTCGTTGTAGAGCGAGACGTTGCCCGACACGACGGGGAAGTCGAGCGCCAGGCAGGCCTCGCCGATGCCCTTGAGACAGCCCACGAGCTGGCCCATCACCTCGGGCTTTTCAGGGTTGCCGAAATTGAGGTTGTCGGTGATGGCGAGCGGCCGACCGCCCACGGCCGTGATGTTGCGCCAAGCCTCGGCCACCGCCTGCCTGCCGCCCTCGACCGGGTCGGCCTCGCAATAGCGTGGGGTGACGTCGCAGGTCAGGGCGAGGCCCTTGGGACCGTCCTCGACCCGCACGATTGCCGCGTCGCCGCCGGGCTTCTGCACGGTATTGCCGAGAATGAAGTGGTCGTATTGTTCGTAGACCCAGCGCTTGGACGAGAGGTCCGGCGATCCGACGAGTCGCTTCAGCGCCTCGGCATGGCCCACGGTCGCCGGCACGTCGGCGGCAGGGATCACCGCCTGGTGAGTGTTGGCGATGTGCGGCCGGTCGTAGAGCGGCGCCTCGTCGCCGAGCTCCTTGATCGGCAGGTCGGCCATGACCTCGCCGTCGTGCTTGATCACGAAACGCAGGGTATCGGTCGTATGCCCGATGATCGCGAAATCGAGGCCCCACTTCACGAAGATGGCCTCGGCCTCCGCCTCCATGCCGGGCTTGAGCACCATCAGCATCCGCTCCTGGCTCTCGGAGAGCATCATTTCGTAGGCGCTCATGTTGGCTTCGCGGGCCGGCACCTTCTCGATGTGAAGCTCGACCCCGAGGTCGCCCTTTGCGCCCATCTCGACCGCCGAGCAGGTGAGGCCGGCCGCGCCCATGTCCTGGATCGCGATGACGGCACCGGACGCCATCAGCTCGAGACAGGCTTCGAGCAGTAGCTTCTCCGCGAAGGGATCGCCGACCTGGACCGTCGGGCGCTTCGATTCGGATGAGTCGTCGAACTCGGCCGAGGCCATGCTGGCGCCGTGGATGCCGTCGCGGCCGGTCTTAGAGCCGAGATAGACGATGGGATTCCCGATGCCGGTGGCCGCCGCGTAGAAGATTCCGTCGGTCCTCGCGAGGCCGACCGCCATGGCGTTGACCAGGATGTTGCCGTCATAGCGGGAATGGAACCCGACGGCCCCGCCGACCGTCGGCACGCCGAAGGAATTGCCATAGCCGCCGATGCCAGCGACCACGCCCGAGACGAGGTGGCGGGTGCGCGGATGGTCAGGCGAACCGAAGCGGAGGGCGTTCAAAGCCGCGATCGGCCGAGCCCCCATCGTGAACACGTCGCGAAGAATGCCGCCGACGCCGGTCGCCGCGCCCTGATAGGGCTCGATGAAGCTTGGGTGGTTGTGGCTCTCCATCTTGAACACGCAGGCCAGGCCGTCGCCGATATCGATGACGCCGGCATTCTCGCCGGGCCCCTGGATCACGTGCGGACCGGTGGTCGGCAACCCGCGCAGGTGCTTTCGCGAGGACTTATAGGAGCAGTGCTCGTTCCACATCGCCGAGACGATGCCGAGCTCGGTCAGCGTCGGGTCGCGGCCGATCAGGCCGTGGAAGCGCTCGTACTCCTCCGGGGTCAAGCCATGCTGCTTGATGAGCTCGGAAGTGATCGGGACAACGTTGCGGAACATGCGGCTCCCCTCGATCGGCGGCGCGCCGTGGCCTTTGGACCGATGGCAGCCTCTAGTCGCTCAACGCGGGCGCTGGCAACAATCGATCGCCGGACAAGGGGAAGACCCCTGCGGAAATCCGCCCCTTCACCAGGCGTCGACCTCCTTCTCGCGCCCCATCGGCTGCGCCTTGATGCTGCGCCAGCTCTGGATCAGCTCATGGATCGGCTCGGGACCGGTGACGAAGCTGATGTAATCGAAGGTGTGCGGGCTGTGGCTCGACATCAGCAGTTGGAAGTGCATCTGGAACAGGTTGAAGCGGCGCCGGAACAGCGTTCTCGCCTCGACGAAATCCGGCATCCGCACGTAGAGCTCGATCGGTCGGTGCGCCCTGGGCGAAGGAAGACCGGAGCCGCTCAAGGGATCGCGCTTGTAGATCGAGAGCCAGTCCCATTTCGTCCGGATGTCGAGCCAGCCGATCGCCGAAGCGGCGGCGACCCTGGCCAGGGCGGCGCGTGTCGAGGCCGCGTTGGCATCGAGGGTGATCCAGGGGATCACGCTGCCGATGGTGACGAAAGAGACCGGCGTCCCGCGTTGCCCGAAATCCGGATCGTCCATCAGCACCCTGTCGAGGGCCTCGAAGCCGAAGAAGCTCGACGAGGAATGCCCGATGACGACGATTTCGCTGAATTTGCCCTCGGCCGCCCGGATCTCACGCGCGAAGGCATCGAGGCGCGCCTCCATCTCGGGAGTCTTCCCCTTGGCATGGGCATGGGTGAAAGCGGTGTCGTCGACGAGATGGGCGACGAAGAAGGGCTTCCCGCGGGTGAGCTGCATCAGCCCGGACAGGATGACGTAGGCGGCCGCCGGAATTGCAGCGACGACGAGGGGCCTCGGGACGAGGTCGGCCGGCACGAGGAGGAGGAGGCTAGCCAGTGCGAGGCTGAGAAGGATGAGGAAGGCGTAGATGAGGTGGATGCCGGTGATGACGCGATGGAAGCGCCGAGCCTCGCGCTTGAAGGCGCGCAGGTAGCCGCTCCGCGACAACCGCCGCCACAGGGAAGCTGTCTCGATCATGCGGCGCCAGTTCGACCGTGGGAACCGGGCGCGGACGATGTCGTCCCAGCGCAGCAGCGTGTAGCGGGTCTCGACACCGGCCGATTCGAGCCGCCATTCGAGCCGCAGCCCATCTGCCGAGCGAACCGGATCGCCGACCGTGATCGGGGTGCCGCGGCGCTTGGTGGTGAGCCGCGCCTCGCGCCGGAACAAACCCCAATAGGTCTCCGGCTGGCGCGGATCGAAGCCCGGCATGTAGAAGACCTGCCGGGGCAGGGTCTTCTGGAGCGTGGGATCGGTCGGCAGATCGGTCAGCGCGGTATCCTGAGAGATGGTCGATCCGTCCGGTGGCCAAGCCCGTCGAGGTCGCAGGCTCGGACGCGGACCACGTCCCTACACGATCCCTCCACCGCCCGGCGAGTGCGAAACGGCATCACGCGGATGCAGCCGGCGCCTGAGACAGATGGTCGGCGATCGCTTCGACGAACCTTTCGCCATAGGCGTCCCGCTTGCGCTCGCCGACCCCGTGGACGGTGCGCAGGGCATAGAGATCCACCGGCTTCGTCCTCGCCATCTCGATCAGGGTCCGGTCGGGGAAGACCATGAAGGCGGCAATTCCCTCCGTGCGGGCGATGGTGGCGCGAAGGCCCCGCAGGTGCTGGAACAGCTCCTCGGTCGCGGGGTCGAGGTCGAGGGCGGCATCCTCGCGGGCAGGTCCGCGGCGGCGCTCGCGGGCTTGCGCCGGGCTTGGCTCGGGATCGGGCCGGAACTGGACGCTCTCCCGGCCGAACAGGATCGCCTCGCCCTTCTGCGTCACCGAGAGGCCGCCGAAACCGTCGCCGTTCTCGGCCACCGCCCCGGCCGCAAAGAGCTGGCGCAGCATCGTGCGCCAGGCCGGGACCGGCTTGTCGGCACCGACGCCGAACGTCTTGAGGGCGGTGTGGCCGTTGCGGCGGATCGGCTCGGATTCCTTGCCATGGACGACGTCGCAGACATAGGCCGCGCCGAAGCGCTGGCCGGTGCGAACGATCGCCGAGAGCAGCTTCTGCGCGTTGACGGTGCCGTCGACGAGGGAGACGCCGCCGCGGCAGAGGTCGCAGCGCCCGCACGGCTCGCTCGCCTCGTCGAAATAGGCGAGCAGCGATTGCCGGCGGCAGAGGGCGCCCTCGCAGAGCGCGATCATGGCCTCGAGCTTGCGCCGCTCGACCCGGCGGCGCTCGTCGGGCACGTCCTTCTCGTCGATCTGGCGGCGCTTGAGCGACATGTCGTCGAGGCCGTAGAGCGTGAGCGTATCGGCGGGCAGCCCGTCGCGGCCGGCGCGCCCGATCTCCTGGTAATAGCCTTCGACATTGCCCGGCATGTCGGCATGGCAGACGAACCGCACATCGGGCTTGTTGATGCCCATGCCGAAGGCGACGGTGGCGGTCATCACGACGCCGTCTTCCTGCAGGAAGATGTCCTGGTTCTTCATGCGTGTGCCCTGGTCGAGGCCGGCATGGTAGGGCAGGGCGTTGAAGCCGTCCTTGGCCAGGACCTCGGCGAGCTGCTCGGTGCGCTTGCGCGAGGAGCAGTAGATGATCCCGCTCTCCGAGCGGCGGTGCTTCAGGAAGCGCTCGATCTGCCGGGTCGGCTGGTCCTTCGGCGCGAAGGTGAGCCGGATATTGGGCCGATCGAAGGAATGCACGAAGGCCTTGAGCGGGCGGCCGGCGGGAAACAGCCGTTCGGTGATGTCGGCCCGTGTCGCGGTGTCGGCGGTGGCGGTGAGAGCCACGGTCTGGACGTCG
Source organism: Methylobacterium sp. (assembly GCF_019745455.1). Classification (GTDB taxonomy): domain Bacteria; phylum Pseudomonadota; class Alphaproteobacteria; order Rhizobiales; family Beijerinckiaceae; genus Methylobacterium. The sequence continues at coordinate 92,654 of NZ_JAIETD010000041.1, read as the reverse complement.
CCGAGGGCGGTGCGGGCGCGGGCGAGGTCGCGGTATTCGGGCCGGAAGTCGTGGCCCCATTGCGAGACGCAATGGGCCTCGTCGACAGCGAGCCGCCGCACGCCGGCCCCGCGCAGGGCCTCGACCAGACCCTCCATCATCAGCCGCTCGGGCGAGACGAAGAGCAGGCGCAGGTCCCCGGCCCGGATCATCCGCCAGGCTTCGCGGGCCTCGGCATCTGCCACCGTGGAATTGAGCGTCGCGGCCGAGACGCCGAAGCCGCGCATCTGCTGGACTTGGTCGTGCATCAGCGCGATCAGGGGCGAGACCACAACGGTGAGCGAGGATTCCACCAGCGCGGGTAACTGGTATGTCATCGACTTGCCTGAGCCCGTCGGCATGACGGCGAATACGTCCGCGCCGTCGAGGACGGCCCCGATCACCTCGTCCTGGCCGGGGCGGAAATCATCGTAGCCGAAGGTCGTCTTGAGGGCGCGCCGGGCTTCGTCGAGGCGAGAGGTCATGCGGTGTCTTTGACCGGTGCTAATAAGGTTTTCAATCGCCGAGGAGTTGTATTGTCGCCGTGTAGACGTTATGCTGCGACTGCCTACACACGGTGAATTCCATGCCTCTGAATATCCGAAGTGAGGAAGTCAACCGCTTGGCGGAAGAGTTGGCATCGCGCGTCCGCGTCAGCAAGACGGAAGCGGTCCGACTGGCGCTCACGAACGAACTGAAGCGGCGCGAGGAGTCACTCGCCGATTTTCTCGCACGCATCAAACCGATCCAGGATCGAATCGCCAGCTATCCGGATACCGGGCTGAAAGCGGACAAGGCGTTCTACGACAGCCTCTACGAAGATTGATGTTCGTTGACGCCTCGGCCCTTGTCGCCATCCTCTTCGCCGAGCCCGGGTACCTGCCGGTCGCCGACCGCCTTCGGTTGGCGAAGGAGCCGATCACGTCGGCTTTCGCGGTCTTCGAGACCGTGATGGCTCTTTGTCGAAAGCGTGGATACACGGTGGACGACGGCGAGGCGGAAACCCGCGGATTTCTGGCAGCAGCAAACGTCGCCTGCGTCCCCATCGCTGATGACGAGGCTCGCATCGCGCTCGTCGCCCACGCTCGCTACGGAAAGGGCCGGGGCCACCCTGCGCAACTCAACATCGGCGACTGCTTCGCCTATGCCTGCGCCCGGACGCACAATGTCCCGCTTCTTTTCGTCGGCAACGACTTTTCGCGGACCGACATCGCGTCGGCCCTGGCCTGAAAGAGCCGCGAACTCAGCCGCCGACGATCTGTCCCTCGGCGACCCTGATCACATCCGCTCGCCCTTCGAGCTCGGCGAACAGGGCCGGGTCGGCACCCGTCATCCAGACCTGCCCCGGGAGGGCCTCCAGCGCCTCGAACAAACCGGCCCGCCGCCGCGGGTCGAGATGGGCGGCGACCTCGTCGAGGAGGATCACGGGGGCGATCCCGCACATCGCCCGGACGAGGCGGGCATGGGCGAGGACGAGGCCGATCAGCAGCGCCTTCTGCTCGCCGGTGGAGGCGGTGGCGGCAGGCACGTCCTTCGGCCCATGACGCACCACGAGGTCGGTGGTCTGCGGGCCGTTGAGGGTGCGGCCGGCGGCACGGTCGCGGGCGCGGCCCTGTCGCAGGGCCTGCCGGTAGCGGTCCTCCGCCTCGATCGCCGGCCAGACGGCGACGAGGTCGTCGAGATCGCCCTCCAGTCGCACACCGGCCCAGGGGAAGGGCTGGGCATCGTCGCGGCCCTCCGCGATGAGCCTGTCGAGGCGCTCGGCGGTCTCTCGGCGGGCAAGCGCCACGGCGACGCCGAGCTCGGCGAGTTCCCGTTCGATCGCGTCGAGCCAGCGTCCATCGTCCGGTCTCTCGTCGAGGAGGCGGTTGCGCGAGCGCAGGGCCCGTTCGAGAGCACCAACCCGGGCACCGTGCGCGGCATCGACGGCGAGGACCAGCCGATCGAGGAAGCGGCGGCGCTCGCCGGCCGGACCGCGAAAGAGGCCGTCCAGATCGGGCGTCAGCCAGACCACCCGCATGAATTCCGAGAAGGCGATCGGGGAGGGTACGCTGGCGCCGTCGATCCGGCACAGCCGCGCAGCACGCGCGATGAAGCCGGCGGGCTCGTAGCCGGTGCCGATCCGATGCTCGTCTCCATCGCTCGCCAGGGTCATCGAGACGGCGAAGCTGCCGGGGCCGCCGCTGCGGGCCATGCCGGCGAAATCGGCCCGGCGCAGGCCGCGCCCTGGCGAGAACAGCGAGACGGCCTCGAGCAGGTTGGTCTTGCCCGCACCGTTCTCGCCGACCAGCGCCACGAAGCGACGGGTCAACGACAGGTCGAGGTCGGCGTGGTTGCGGAAGTCGCGGCAGATCAGGCGGGTGAGACGCAGCTGCCCGCTCGGTTCGTTGCCCTGTAGCGTAGCCGGACTGATGAGAGGATCGCTCCGCGTCACACTCGCATCGGCATCAGCACGTAGAGCGCGGCGGCGCCCTCGCGGTCCTGGATCAACGTCGGCGAGCCGGCATCGGCGAGCTTGAACAGGGCGGTGTCGCCGTCGAGCTGGCTCGTGATGTCGAGGAGGTAGCGGGCGTTGAAGCCGATATCGAGGGCGCCGGCCTCGTAATCGACGTCAAGCTCCTCCGTCGCGCTGCCGGAATCGGGGTTGTTCACCGAGAGGGCGAGGCGGCCCTCCTGCACGGCGAGCTTCACGGCCCGGCCACGCTCGGACGAGATCGTCGAGACGCGGTCGACCGCCTTGGCGAACTGCTCGCGCTCGACGGTGAGGTGCTTGTCGTTGCCGGTGGGGATCACCCGCTGGTAATCGGGGAAGGTCCCGTCGATGAGCTTCGAGATCAGCACGACGCCGCCAGCGAAGCGGAAGCGGATCTTGGCCGGCGACAGGTCGATCTCGACGCTCTCGCCGCCATCCTCCACGAGCTTGATGATCTCGGCCACGGCTTTGCGCGGGACGATAATGCCCGGCATGCCGCGGCTGCCTTCCGGCGCGTCCATCTCGACGCGGGCGAGGCGGTGGCCGTCGGTGGCGACGGCACGCATCTTCAGGCTTCCATCGACGTCGAGGGTGTGGAGATAGATGCCGTTGAGGTAGTAGCGCGTCTCTTCGGTTGAGATCGCGAACTGCGTCTTCTCGATGAGGCGCTTCAGGTCGGCGGCCGAGAGCGCGAAGCTGGTACCGAGTTCGCCCGCGGCGAGATCGGGGAAGTCGCCCTCAGGCAGAGCGCCGAGGGAGAAGCGCGAGCGGCCCGAGCGGATCGTCATCTGCCCGGTCTCGCCGCTGGTCTCGAGCGAGACCTGCGCGCCGTCGGGAAGCTTGCGCACGATGTCATAGATCACGTGGGCCGGTACCGTGGTGGCGCCGGCATCGACGACGTCGGCAGGAATCGTCTCCGTCACCTCGATATCGAGATCGGTGGCCTTGAGCTGCAGGCCCTCGGCACCGCCGCGCAGGAGCACATTCGAGAGGATCGGGATCGTGTTGCGGCGTTCCACCACGCGGTGGACATGGCCGAGCGACCGAAGCAGGGCCGCACGCTCGACAGTGACTCTCATCTCGAAAACTCGTGGTCGTTGGAAAACGTCTCAAGGGAATGCCGTCGCCGACATCCGCCCGACCTAGCGCAGGCGCCATGGCGGGGTTTCAACTTGGCGAAGCGGTCGGCGGAAGGCAAGGGCGCGGGCCGCCCCTCGGGGGAGCCGTCCCGCCCGATGAGCGCTGGGGCGAAACGGGCCGAGGCGCAGAAGGTTTGGCCAGCGATGCGAGTGAGGCAAACCCTTCCTCTCAGGGCGCAACCTTAGCCCGCAGCTCAGCCCTTGCCTACCGACGCTCGGAAGAGGGTCCGGAACACCCAAGCTGCCCCTTCCGTTGTGCTTCCGGCAAAGGAGCACCGAGACGACGATGACAGCGCGGCCGCCGGATACGACCCTCGCGCTCATCGGCGAGGCTTTGCGCCTCGGCAGCCTGCATCTGCGCCAGACCCTGACGCTGGCGCGCCTCGAGACGAACGGCAATATCGGGGCGATCCTGGGCCTCGTCGCGCTCCTCGGCGCGGCGGTCCTCGCGCTGATCGTCGCCTTCTTCCTGCTGCTTGCGGCCGCCGTGAAGGCCCTGGCCGCCATCATCGGCTCCGAGGCCCTCGCGGCGGTGATCGTCGCCGCGCCCTTCGCCCTGGCTTCCCTCGTCCTGCTGGTCCTCGGCCTGCGACGGATGGCGCTGGAGAACCTGGAGCCGAAGCGCACGGAGCGGCAGATGGCGAAGGATGCGGCGGCTCTTCGGGGGCTGGGCCACGCCGGTAGCGGCGCGACCCTTCCTCCTCGTTCGAGTTAAGCCGCCTCGGCCATCGGGGAGGGCGCGTCCATGGCGCGCAGATACACGTCGAGCAGGGTTTCGTGCTCGTCGCGCTCGTCCTTGTCGAGCTTGCGCAGCTTCAGGATCTCCTTGAGGATCTTGACGTCGAGGCCCTCGCCCTTGGCCTCGGCGAAGATCTCCTTCTTGCCCTCCATCAGCCCCTTGATCTCCTCGTCGAGCTGCTCGACGCGCTCGATGATCGAGCGGATCCGATCGCCCGCGATCCCTACCGTGTCCGACATGGTGACTCCCTGCTGATTGAGAAGCGGCAAACTCGATCAATCGGGTAAGCGGGAGGTTAAGAGGCAGCCGCGCAGGTCCGCGACGAGCGCGTCGATCCGGGCCGGATCGGCATCCCAGGAGAACATGAACCGGGCGCCGCCGCCGATGAAGGTGTAGAAGCGCCAGCCTCGCGCCCGCAGGGCTTCGGCGACAGCATCCGGCAGGGCGAGGAAGACCGCGTTGGCCTCGACCGGGAACACCGGCGAGACGCCGGAAACCTCGGCCACGGCCTTGCTGAAGCGGCGGGCGCAGGCATTGGCGTGGGCGGCGTTGCGGCGCCAGGCCCCGCTCTCCAGGATGCCGGCCCAGGGTGCGGAGAGGTATCGCATCTTCGAGGCGAGCTGTCCGGCCTGCTTGCAGCGATAGCCGAAATCCTCGGCGAGCTTCGGATCGAAGAACAGGATCGCCTCGCCGGCATGCATGCCGTTCTTGGTGCCGCCGAAACAGAGGACATCGACGCCCGCCCGCCAGGTGATGTCGGCCGGCTCGCAGTTCAGGCCGATGCAGGCATTGGCAAAGCGCGCCCCGTCCATGTGAAGGCTGAGGCCGAGTTCCCGGCAGACGCCGGAAATCGCCCGGATCTCCTCCGGCGTGTAGACCTGCCCGGTCTCGGTCGGCTGGGTGATCGTCACCACCCTGGGCTTCGGAAAGTGGATGTCCCGGCGCCGGGTGGCGAGGTCGCGGATGGCATCCGGCGTCAGCTTGCCGTCCACGGTCCTGGCGGTCAGCAGTTTCGAGCCGTTGGAGAAGAATTCCGGCGCGCCGCATTCGTCGGTCTCGACATGGGCGGATTCGGCACAGATCACGCTGTGATAGGATTGGCAGAGCGAGGCCAGGGCCAGCGAGTTCGCCGCCGTGCCGTTGAAGGCGAGGAACATCTCGCATTCGGTCTCGAACAGTTTTCGGAAGGCGGCCGAGGCGCGTTCCGTCCAGGCATCCTCGCCATAGGCGGGGGCGTAGCCGGCATTGGCCTCTTCCATCGCGACCCATGCCTCGGGGCAGATGCCGGAATAGTTGTCGCTGGCAAATTGCTGGGGTTGTTTGGTCATGGGCCGGAGCATCGTGGCTTCTTCGCTGCGATGCAACGTGAGGTTCTCACATCCCGACCGCCAGCACCGCCAGGGCCGCCAGGGCCGCGCCGATCATCGGTCCGACCACCGGGATCGCGGCGTAGCCCCAATCCGACGAGCCCTTGCCGGCGATGGGAAGCACCGCATGGGCGAAGCGGGGACCTAGGTCGCGCGCCGGGTTGATCGCATAGCCGGTGGTGCCGCCGAGGGAGAGCCCTACCCCCCAGACCAGCATGCCGATGAGGTAGGGCGCGACGCCTGCAGGTATCGCGTTCGGGCTGCCGACCGCCTTCGACACGATGGCGTTGATGACGAAGATCAGCACGAAGGTGGCGATGATCTCGGATGTCCAGTTGGCCGGCGCGTTGCGGATCGCCGGCCCGGTGCAGAAGCAGGCGAGCTTGAGGTCCTTGCTCTCCGTCACCGCCCAATGCGGCAGGTAGTGCAGCCACACGATCGTCGCTCCGACGAAGGCCCCGAGCATCTGCGCGGGGATGTAGATCCAGACCTTGTGCCAATCCCCGGTGCCGACGGCGCCGGCCAGCGTCACGGCGGGATTGAGATGCGCGTCGGGGCTGCCTGTCGCGGTGGCGGTGAAGATCCCGGCGATGACCGCGAAGGCCCAGCCGGCGGTGATGGCGATCCAGCCGGCATTCTCGCCCTTGGACCTGCTGAGGAGAGCCCCCGCAACGACGCCGTCGCCGAGGATGATCAGCACCATCGTTCCGAGGAGTTCGCCGAGGAAGGGGGAGATCATGAGGCAGTTCCTGAAGGCCTGAACGGTGTCATTCCGGGGCGCCGCAGGCGAGCCCGGAATCCAGAGCCGCTGCTGGCGTCGATGGACAACGACCTGAGTTTCTGGATTCCGGGCTCCGCTTCGCGGCCCCGGAATGACGGTGTTTGAGACTTCGACTGACCATCAGGCTCAACCCGAGAAGGGTCAGGGGACCAGAGCCGAACGGTTCTTCCATCGGCAGGCGCGCCTCACTCCCGCGGCGTGGTCCAGTCGAAGGATCGCTCCACTGCCTTGGTCCAGGCGGTGAAAAGGGTGTTGCGCTGCTCGGCCGCCATGTTCGGGTGCCAGCGGTGGTCGACGCCCCAGTTCGAGATCAGGTCGTCGGGACTGTTCCAGTAGCCGGTGGCGAGGCCCGCCGCGTAGGCGGCCCCGAGCGCCGTGGTCTCGGTCACCTTGGGGCGCACCACGGGCACGTCGAGGATGTCGGCCTGGAATTGCATGAGGAGGTCGTTCCTCACCATGCCGCCATCGGTGCGCAGCTCCTTGATGTCGATCCCGGAATCCTTGGCCATGGCCTCCAGAACCTCGCGGGTTTGGTAGGCGGTGGCCTCGAGGGCCGCGCGGGCGATGTGCCCCTTGTTGGCGTAGCGCGTCAGCCCGGCGATGATGCCTCGGGCGCTCTCCCGCCAATGCGGGGCGTAAAGGCCCGAGAAGGCGGGCACGAAATAGACGTCGCCGTTGTCCGAGACGGTGCGGGCGAGGCCCTCGATGTCGCCGCTGTCGCGGATGATCCCGAGATTGTCGCGCAACCACTGCACCAGGGCGCCGGTGATGGCGATGGAGCCTTCGAGCGCATAGACCGGCGGCTTGCCGTCGAGCTTGTACCCGACCGTGGTGACGAGACCGCTTGTCGAGGGCACCGGGTCTGCGCCGGTGTTCATCAGCACGAAGCAGCCGGTGCCGTAGGTGTTCTTGGCCTCTCCCGGCTTGAAGCATGTCTGGCCGAACAGGGCTGCCTGCTGGTCGCCGAGGATGCCGGCGATGGGAACGCCGACGAAGGGCGTGCGGCTCTCCCCGTAGACCTCGCTCGACGAGACGATCTTCGGCAGCATCGTGCGCGGGATGCCGAAGGCAGAGAGCATGCCCTCGTCCCAATCGAGGGTTTTCAACGCCATCAGCTGGGTGCGGCTGGCATTGGTGACGTCGGTGACGTGGAGGCCGCCTTGCGCCCCGCCGGTGAGGTTCCAGACGAGCCAGGCATCGATATTGCCGAACAGGACGTCACCCGCTTGCGCCTTCTCACGCGCGCCCGGCACGGCATCGAGGAGCCAGGCGAGCTTGAGGCCGGAGAAGTAGCTCGCCAGCGGCAGGCCGGTGACGGCACGGAAGCGGTCCTTGCCGCCATCGCGGGCAAAGCGCGCGACGAGGCCGTCGACGCGGGTATCCTGCCAGACGAGGGCATTGTGCAGCGGCTGGCCGGTGCGGGGGTCCCAGATCAGCGTGGTCTCGCGCTGGTTGGTGATGCCGATCGAGACGAGGTCGGAGGGCTGGATCTCGGCCGATTCCATGGCCTCGCGCATGACGATCTGGGTGTTGCGCCAGATCTCTGCCGGGTCGTGCTCGACATGGCCGGGGCGCGGATAGATCTGCTCGTGCTCGCGCTGGGCGGTGGCGACGATGTTGCCGCGGCGGTCGAAGATGATGAAGCGCGAACTGGTGGTGCCTTGATCGATGGCGCCGACGTAATCGGCCATGGCTGGCTCTCCTGTCGTTGGACGTTTCCCTGAAGCCTCCCAGTCTTGATGCCGGGGCGGCCTTCCTTCGATACCGGGTCAGGCGGCGGCGGAGCGGCGCGCGAAATAAGCGGCGAGGCGGGCCTGGCCGTCTGGCGGAATCCGAAGCCCGAGCTTCGAGCGGCGCCAGAGGATGTCGTGGGCCTCCCGCACCCATTCATGCGCGATGAGGTAGTCGACCTCCGACGCGGTGAGTTCGTCGCCGAACCGTTCACCGAGATCGGCGAGGCTCCTGGCCTGTCCGAGGATGTGGTCGACGCGGGTGCCGTAGGCGCGGGCGAGGCGCCTCGCCATTGCGGGCGGCAGGAAGGGCTTGGCTGCCTGCAGATCGGCGAGGAACCGGTCGAAATCGGCGTCCCGCATGTCGCCGCCGGGCAGCGCCGCCTTGGCGGTCCAGGCCGGCTTGAGCCCCGGCCGGTACGGCGCCAGTTTCTCGATGGCATGCTCGGCGAGGCGCCGATAGGTCGTGATCTTGCCCCCGAAGACCGACAGCACCGGCAGCTTTCCGTCGCTGTCCGAGACATCGAGAACGTAGTCGCGGGTGACGGCGGAGGCGTTCTCGGCGGCGTCGTCGAAGAGGGGGCGCACGCCCGAGAAGCTCCAGACAACGTCCTGGGGGCCGATGCTTTTCGAGAACGACCTGTTGATGCAGTCGCAGAGGTAGCGGGTCTCGTCTTCCGAGATCGCTACCGGGCCGGGCTCGTTCTCGTAGGGGACGTCGGTGGTGCCGATCAGGGTGAAATCGCGCTCGTAGGGGATCGCGAAGACGATGCGCTTGTCGGGCTGCTGCAGGATATAGGCCTGGTCGCCCTCGTAGAGCTTGCGCACGACGATATGGCTGCCCTTGATCAGGCGCACCGCGGCCCGGCTGTTGATGCCGAGGGTCTGCCCGAGTGTCTCGCTGACCCAGGGGCCGGCGGCATTGACGACCATCTTGGCGCTCACGGTCTCGGTCCGGCCGCCCTGGACATCACGAATCGCAGCGACCCATGAATCGCCTTCGCGGCGGGCCGAATCCACCGCCGTGCGGGTGCGGATGACCGCGCCGCGCTCGCGCGCGTCCATGGCGTTGACGACGACGAGGCGGGAATCCTCGACCCAGCAATCCGAATAGGTGAAGCCCTTGGTCAACCGCTCCTGAAGCGGAGAACCGAGCGGTGATGTTCGCAAGCGAACGGATGTCGAGCCCGGCAGGGTGCGCAGTCGCGCCAGGTGATCGTAGAGAAAGAGGCCGAGGCGCAGCATCCAGGCCGGGCGCAGGCCCTCGTCATGGGGCAGGACGAAGCTCAGTGGCCAGATGATGTGCGGCGCCTGGGCGAGCAGGCGCTCGCGCTCGGCCAAAGCCTCGCGCACCAGCCGGAACTCGTAATATTCGAGGTAGCGCAATCCACCATGGATCAGCTTCGTAGAGGAGGACGAAGTGAATTCGGCCAGATCCCCCTTCTCGCAGAGCAGAACCTTGAGACCGCGGCCGGCCGCATCGCGCGCGATCCCGGTTCCGTTGATCCCGCCGCCGATGACGAGCATGTCGTAGGTCGTGACGTCCGCCATTGCGCTCCCACCCTCGGCTGCGCCGATGAGCAGGATATTGCGCAGAGGGCTAGTTTTCGCAAGCGAAAATCATGTGCTTTCGTTTTCGCACTGCAACCGCATTCAACCTGTCAGGGCCACTTTGCACGCCACGTTGTGTTCCTGCATGAGAGCGGCGATGCCTTCGGGAGGCGCCCGGTCGGTGAACAGAGTGTGGATCTGCGACAGGTGCCCGAGGCGGACCATCGGGCGACGACCGAACTTCGAATGATCGGCCACCAGGAAGACGTGGGCGGCGTGAGCGAGCACGGTCTGAGTGGCGCGGACTTCCTCGTAGTCGAAGTCGAGCAACGTGCCCTCGGCATCGATGCCGCTGATTCCGATAATGGCGTAGTCGACCCGGAACTGGCCGAGCGTATCGCAGGAGAGCTGGCCGAGGACCGCCCCGTCGCGGTTGCGCACGGTGCCGCCGGCGACCACAACCCGGAAGGCGGTCTGCTGCGACAGGGTCAGGGCGACGTTGAGGTTGTTGGTGATGACGCTGAGATCGTCGTGGCGCAGGAGTTCGCGCGCCACCGCCTCGGTGGTGGTGCCGATGTTGATGAAGACCGAGCAATGCGAGGGAATGGCCGTCGCCGCGAGCCGGGCGATCGCCGCCTTCTCGGCGGCATGGGTGACCTGCCGGTCGGCGTAATCGATGTTCTCGACGCTCGAAGGTAATCCGCCGCCGCCGCGGTAGCGTTCGAGCCGCCCTTCGGCGCTGAGTTCGTTGAGATCGCGCCGGATGGTCTGGACGGTGACCCCGAAGGTCGCCGCGAGAGCTTCCGCGGTAGCGTAGCCGCGCTGGCGTACGGCGGCGACGATGGCGCTGCGCCGACCCTCGACGGTCTGGATCTCTTGCTTCGGTATCGGACGGCTCACGCAAACGCTCCTTCTGATCCCGTCTCCGCTGATAAGGCCATCACGCATTCCCAACCTCATCCCGAGGTGCCGCGAACCGGCCTCGGAGGAGGGCTCCAGGAATCCACAGAGCGTATTGAAGGCCTCCTTCGAGGCCTCCGCTTCGCCGAGGCACGTCAGGATGAGGTCCAGAGTGGGAAAGGCGGGGGATCAAGAAAGAAACGATATCGAGCCGGACCATAGCCGGACCGCAAGCACAGGTCTCGGCTCTCGAAACGTCGTGAACACTGTCAGCCGGCGAGTGGCGAGCCGTCGTAGCGGCGCAGGAGATCTGCGGGATCCTGGTAGACCGCGATGCAGCCGGCCTCGCGAAGGGCATCCTCCGACCATCCGCCGCAGAGCAGCCCGATCGTCCGCAATCCCGCCTTGGCGGCGGCCTGCGCATCGTAGGGGGTATCGCCCACCACCACGGCATCCCCGGGCGACGGATTGCCGAGTCGCTCAAGGGCTGCCTCGAAGATGTCTGGATGTGGCTTGCTCTGGTCCGCGTCGTCCGACGAGGTCTCGGTGCCGACGAGATCCTCGATGCCGGCGATCCGCTTGTAGACCTGCAGCTCGTCGCCCTTGGCCGAGGAGGCGAGGGCGATCGCACGCCCATCGTCGAGCAGGCGCCGCATGAGCGCGGGGACGTCGGGAAACCCCTTGATCGCCGGCAGGTAGCGCTCCTTGAGGATCCCGGCGCGGTGCGCCTCCAAATCCTCACCCCGCGCTTCGATCTCGTCCCTCGACAGGAAGACAGGCATCAACTGGTCGCCACCCTTGCCGATCTGCGCCCGTATCGTCGCCGCGTCGAAGACATGTCCGAAATCGCGGAATGCATCCTGCCAGGCGCTGGCATGCTGGTCGTTCGAGTCGATCAGGGTGCCGTCGACGTCGAAGATCACGGCTTTCGGCATCGATAGGTCATTCCGTGCGAAAGGCCGCCCCGGGATGGGCGGCCCAGTCACGACAGAAGCGATGGAAGGAGGGCGGTGTTCCCGTGCCTCAATCCTGCAGCATGCGCTTGAGGAGTTCGACCTCCTCGGACAACACCGAATCCTCACCGATCAGCTTGTCGATCTTGCGCACGGCGTGGAGCACCGTGGTGTGGTCGCGCCCGCCGAAACGCCGACCGATCTCGGGGAGCGAGCGCAGGGTCAGCACCTTCGAAAGGTACATGGCGATCTGGCGCGGCTTGACCACGGCGGCGGTGCGCCGCTCGGACAGGATGTCGGACCGGGAGACGTTATAGCGGGAGGCCACCAGCTTCTGGATGTCCTCGATCTTGATGCGCTTCGGCTCGCGGTTCTTGACGAGGTCGCGGATCGCGGTCTCGGCCGTTTCCAGGGTCACGGCCGTGCCCGTGAGGGTGGCATGGGCGAGGAGCCGGTTGACCGCGCCTTCGAGGTCGCGGCCGTTGGCGGTGATCGATCGGGCGACGTAGGCGGCGACCGTCGGCGACACCTCGAAGCCGGGATGCGTGAGCCGCACCGCGGCGAGTCGCGCGGAGAGGATCGAGGCCCGCAGGGTCTCGTCGAGGCTGCCGATCTCCACGACGAGGCCGCCGCCGAGGCGCGAGCGCACGCGCTCGTCGAGGGCTTCGAGTTCGGTGGGAGGCCGGTCGGACGCCACCACGATCTGGCGGCCGGCATCGATCAGGGCATTGATCGTGTGGCCGAACTCAGCCTGAATCGACTTGCCCTGGATGAACTGGACGTCATCGAGGATGAGGAGGTCGATGGCGCGCAGGCGCTCCTTGAAGGCAAGGGCGTTCTGCGTCTTGAGGGCGTTCACGAAGCCGTACATGAAGCGGTCGGCGGTGAGGTAGATCACACGCTTGCCGGACTCGCGGGTGACGTGGCCGATCGCGTGGAGGAGGTGGGTCTTGCCGAGGCCCACACCGGCATGGAGGTAGAGTGGGTTGTAGAGGGCCGGCCCTCCGTCATGGCGCGCGACGCGCTCGGCGGCGGCATGCGCCAGGGCGTTGGAGCGACCGACGACGAAGCTCGAGAAAGTAAGGCGGTTGTCGAGGGGGGCGCCGCTGAGATCGCCGGCATCGGCACGGGCGGCACCCTCGGCCTCACTCGCCCCCTGCGATTCGCCGGGATGGGATGCGGGGAGCGCGGGCGAGGCCTGCAAACGGGCCAAAGGGCTCGCAGGGGCGGTCGGCTTCTGCACCGCCGGGGCGACGCGCACCGGAGCGGCGGCACCACGGACACCGACCTCGATCCGCGTCACGCTCTCGACTTCGCTGCGGAAGGTGTTGAGCACACGGTCGAGGTAATGCGATTCGATCCAGCTCTTGAGGAATCGGGTCGGCACGGTCAGCCGCGCCGTTCCGGCGGTGACCGCGTCGAGTTCGAGGCGAGCGAACCAGCTCGCGAAAACGTCCTCGCCGAGCTCGGCCCTCAGGCGGCGTTTGACCCGCACCCAAGCGGCTGCACATTCCGCCGTACTGGCACCGTTCCTGCCGATCTCGCCGTCATCCGCCGCGCTACCCTCGACCTGCATCATCACTCTCCTCGCGCAGAGGGCGGGGCACCGCCGTCGTCGCGTACGCACACTGGACGTTCGTCAAGCCCCACGAGGATATCGCGAGACCCAGATCATCGCGGGGGAGTCAAGCCCATCACCGCGCGCTTTTGCCGATCCAAGATGGCTATCAACAATAAGCTACGGTTCTCCTAACAAATCCCACTCTCGCGGGAGCAATGCGAGTCTTCGAGCGGGCTCCGACACGACGGCGAGAGTCGAGCTGCCTGGGATATCTTCGGTCGATTCGGGCAGAGCTAAATAAAGTGTGAACTTTATCGCTTTTAGCGAGACATCATTAATCTACACAGCACATCTAGACTCCGCAACGGCCTAGATTCGACTCTAGGGTTAACGCGAACCGGCTCACGAACTGGTCGTCCGAAAACGAAAAAAGCCCGGCCATCAGGCCGGGCTTCCATCGAAGCAGTCCCTGTCGGGAGGTGTCAGGCGGCGAGCGCCTTGACCCGCGCGGCGAGGCGCGAAACCTTCCGGGAGGCGTTGTTCTTATGGACGATGCCGTGCTGAGCGGCCCGCATGATCTCGGGCTCGGCCTGCCGCAGGGCAGTCAGGGCGTTTGACTGGTCGCCGGCGGCGATGGCCTCCTCGACCTTGCGGACGAAAGTGCGCATGCGGCTGCGGCGCGAGCGATTGATCGCGGTGCGCTTCGCGATCTTGCGGGTCATCTTCTTGGCCGACACGGTGTTGGCCATGGGGCATCCTCATTCAAGTGAGGCGATGCCGACAAGCCCGCAGGCTTTCAGATGTCGGTCGTCGCGCGAAGGTTGTTCGGGCAATGGCGAAGCCGACGGGCTGCGTTGGCGCGGCCTGTCGGCGAAGCGGCGTCTATAGACACGCGCTCACCATCCGTCAACGCGATCCGCTGCTTCCGCTCATCCGCGCCTGATCAGCCGCGAGTAGAGGGCCGCTCGCTCGAATGCGAGACCACGGTCGGCTGGAAATCGGCGGGAGCGAAGGCGGCGACGAGGTGCACGCCGATAATCGGCCCGAAGACCAGCGACATCATCACGAACATGATCAGAGCGACGCTGGCGTCGGGGCGTGGTCCGGCACGGCACACGCGGCCACGGCGGAATATCACGTGAGAAAGGGTCATGGGCTCACCTCGTTCGACCGGCCGCCAGGGGCCGGCGCGGGCGAGCCCGATCACATGATCAGGCGCGAAGCACGCTCTCGGCCGAAGGCGGCGCGGTCCATCGACTACTGTCGCTGGGCATGGGGTTCAGTCGTTCCTGTGGAGCCGCCGCACCGGACAAAAGTCCGGGCCGACGATGGCACCGCAATGATGCGGTGCGAGAAGTTAGTCAAGCCTTAACGCCGTGCGGGGCCGATGGTTCGTTCTCACCCGCAAATGAGGTCGCGGAAGCGGGCGACGAGCCGGCGTCCGACCTCGTCCTTGTCGAGGGTCGGCCAGGTCTCGACCGCGCCGTCGCGGGTGATGAGATGGATCGTATTGGACAGGCCGCCCATGACTCCGCCCTCGGCCGAGACGTCGTTGGCGACGAGAAGGTCGCAGCCCTTGCGGACGAGCTTGGCGCGGGCATTGTCGAGGACCGAATCGGTCTCGGCGGCGAAGCCGACGACCAGGGTTGGGCGTCTTTCGCCACGCCCTGCGATCGTAGCGAGGATATCGGGATTCTCGACGAGACCGAGGGGCGGCACCGCCGTGCCGTCCTTCTTGATCTTGGTTCCGAGCGTCGCCTCGGGACGCCAATCTCCCACCGCGGCGGCGAAAACCGCGATGTCGGCGGGTAGCGCCGCCTCGACCGCCGCCAGCATCTCTCGGGCGGTCTCGACGCGGACCACCGTCACGCCGGCCGGATCGGGGAGCGCGACGGGCCCCGAGATCAACGTCACCGTGGCACCGGCCACGGCGGCGGCGGCGGCGATGGCGTGGCCCTGCCGCCCTGACGAGCGGTTGGCGATGTAGCGGACCGGATCGATCGGCTCGTGGGTCGGCCCGGAGGTGACAAGGACGTGCTTGCCGGCAAGGGGCCTCTCGCGCAGCTTCCCGGATGCCCGGTCGGCGAGAAAGCCGAAGCCGCCAGCCTGTTGCGCTGCTCCCAGCATCGCCTCGACGGCGTCGGCGATCTCGACGGGTTCTGCAAGCCGGCCCGGGCCGAACTCCGCCTCGGCCATGGCGCCCTCGTTAGGGCCGACGACATGCACCCCGTCGGCCTGCAAGGTGGTGAGGTTTCGCTGCGTCGCCGGGTGCTGCCACATCCGCACGTTCATGGCCGGCGCGATGAGGATCGGCAGGGTGGTGGCGAGGAGCACCGTCGAGGCAAGGTCGGAGGCATCGCCCTGCGCCATCCTGGCCATCAGGTTGGCGGTGGCAGGCGCGACCACGACCGCGTCGGCATCGCGCGCGAGCTTGATATGTCCGATATCGGCCTCCTCGGCCCGATCGAACAAGTCGGTATGGGCGCGCTCCCCGGCCAGCGCCGCGGCGGCGAGCGGCGTCACGAATTCCTGAGCCCCGGCGGTGAGGAGCGGGCGCACCTGCGCCCCGCGCTCACGCAGGCGCCGGATCAGGTCGAGCGCCTTGTAGGCCGCGATACCGCCGCCGATGACGAGAAGGATGCGGCGTCCGCCGAGAGACTGGGACATGGCTCTACCACAGGCATTTGGTGAGGCGCGTCAAGGGTGGGGATCCGTCCCCCGTGGAAGCATCAGCCAACGAATGCCGGCCGGGTCTAGACGACGGGCGGTATGGCGGATGGTGGCGACGGCGACGGCTTCGGCGGCTTCATCCACACGATAGACGATCAGGTAGGGGAGGCGCGGCACGGAGAGGCGGCGCAGTCCTCGACCGACATGGCGCCCCGCCTGCGGGTGATCGAGAAGCAACCGCAAAGCCGCAGCAAGCTGATCCTGAACGTGCTGCAAGGCCTGCGGGTCGCGGGCTGCAAGGTAGGCGGCGATGCTGTCGAGGTCGGCCTCGGCCCGCGGGGAAAGGCGTAGCTTCAAGGCCGATGGCGGCGAAACGCGGCGGCGACCAGTTCGGCAGGGTCGCCCTCGGTGAACTCGCCGCGCTCGATTTGCGCCAGCCCTTCGAGGACGGAGGACAGGTGCTCCGGCTCGATGTCGAGCGGCCCGTCGTCCTGACGGGCAAGAGTGAGAATGGCCTGCGCCATGCTGTCCCGCTCGGCGGGCGGCATCTGACGGACGGCCTCGAAGGCCAGCTCCACAACGTCGGTCATGATCTCACCTCGTTCGGCATCATAGCACACCGAACGCCGTCGCCGTATTGCCGCTCGGAATTCTCACCGGAACGCCATCACCAGAGCCCCAACGGCGATCGCCCACAACGCCGCCGTCGACCAGTGGGCGCGGCGGCCCTCCTTGCGGGCGAGCCTCTGCAGCAGCAGCGCGTCCTCGCCTGCGCTCTCGTCGAGCCGCACCAGGACGCGGCGCAGGCGCTGCGCCATGTCGGGGATGTCGGCGACCACCTCGGCGAGGGTCAGCACTGCGCGTCCGGCCTGCTCGGCCTTGCCGATCGGTCCGAGGTTGCGGGCGACCCAGGCGCGCACCACCGGCTCGGCGCCGGTCCACATGTCGAGCTTCGGGTCCAAGGAGCGGGCGACGCCCTCCACTACCACCATGGTCTTCTGCAGCATCACGAGCTCGGTGCGGGTCCGCATGTCGAAGAGCGCGGTGATGTCGAAGAGAAGCGTCAGCACCTTGGCCATCGAGATCTCGTCGGCCTTGCGCTGGTGGATCGGCTCGCCGATGGCCCGGATCGCCTGCGCGAAGTCGTCGACGGAGTGGTGCGCCGGCACGTAGCCCGCCTCGAAATGCACCTGCGCCACGCGGCGGTAGTCGCGCAGGATGAAGCCGAGGAGGATCTCGGCGAGGAAGCGGCGCTCGCGCGGCCCGAGCCGGCCCATGATCCCGAAATCCACCGCCACGAGGACGCCGTCGGGATCCACGAACAGGTTTCCCGGATGCATGTCGGCGTGGAAGAAGCCGTCGCGGATCGCATGGCGCAGGAAGCTCTGGATCACCGTGCGCCCCAAAGCCGCCGGGTCGTGGCCGGCGGTGAGGATCGCGGCGCGGTCGTTGAGGCGGATGCCCTCGATCCATTCGCTGGTGAGCACGTCGCGGCCGGTGAGCTCCCATTCGGGGCGGGGCACCCGGAAATCAATGTCGTCGCGGGTGTTGTCGGCGAGCTCCGACATCGCGGCGGCTTCGAGCCGGAAATCCATCTCCATCATCACCGATCGGGCGAGGATCTCGACGACCTCGCGCGGGCGCAGGCGCTCGGCCTTGGGCGAGAGCGTGTGGACGACGCGGGCGATGAAACGCATCACCTCGAGGTCGCGCTGAAAGCCCTCGCGCACGCCCGGCCGCATGATCTTCACGGCCACCGCCCGCTGCGTCCCATCGGCATCGAGGAGATGCGCCTTGTGGACCTGGGCGATGGAGGCGGCCGCCACCGGCGCGCTGAAAGAAACGAACATCTCCCGGATCGGCTTGCCGAAGGCCGCCACGACGACCTTCTCGGCGATATCCTGCGGGAAGGGCGGCACCCGGTCCTGGAGCTGCTCAAGGTCGAGGGCCGCATCCATGCCGACGATGTCGGGCCGCGTCGCCAGGAACTGTCCGAACTTGACGTAGGACGGCCCGAGCCGTGTCAGAGCCCGCTGCAGCGGTCCAGCGCCACCGCCGAGGCCGGGCCGCTCCAGCATCCGCCCGAGACGAAGGGCGAGGCGCAGATGCGGCGGCAGCGCCTCGGCGTCGACGAAGGCGAGCCCGCCCTCGCGCGCCAGCACGAAGCCGACCCGCGCCCCGCGCGCCAGGTTGACGAGGGCGCCTAGCACCCGAGGGACGCCCGCGACCCAGCCGCTCGCAGGGCCCTCACGCGATCTTCCAGCCGGAATGGATCGCGACGATGCCCCCGGTGAGCGGGCGATGGCTGACGCGGGAGAACCCGGCGGCCTCGATCATCCCGGCGAAGCGCCCCGGCGTCGGGAACTTGCGGATCGACTCGACGAGGTAGCGGTAGGATTCCGAGTCCCCCGCCACCCGCGCCCCGAGACGCGGGATCACGTGAAAGGAATAGGCGTCGTAGATCCGGTCGAGGACCGGGAGGTCCACCTTGGAGAATTCGAGGCAGAGGAAGCGCCCGCCGGGCTTGAGCACCCGGTAGGCCTCCGCCAGGGCGACCTCGATCCGCGGCACGTTCCGGATGCCGAAGGCGATGGTGTAGGCGTCGAAGGTACCGCGCGGCAGCGGCAGCGCCTCGGCATTGGCGGTGACGAAGTCGATCCGGCCGGTGAACCGGTCGCCCGCCCGCTCGGCTCCGACGCCGAGCATCGCCTCGTTGATGTCGAGCACGGTCACGTGGGTCTCGCGCCCGCCGGCTTCGAGCACCCGAAAGGCGACGTCGGCGGTGCCGCCGGCCACGTCGAGATGGCGGAACGGCCGGTTTCGCGGCGGCCTCAGCATCGCCACGAGGTTCGACTTCCAGGCCCGGTGCAAGCCCCCGGACATCAGGTCGTTCATGACGTCGTAGCGCTTGGCCACGGAGCGGAAGACATCGTCCACCCGCGCCTGCTTCTCGGAGAGCGCGACGCGCTCGAACCCGAAATGCGTGCTCGCCTCACCGGCAGGCTTCTCGGCAGAACCCATGACGCTCCCAACCCTTCCGCGGGAGCGTCATAGCGAAAGCTCGGGCGGACCGCCATGCGCCGGATGGAGGCGGGACACGGCATGGCTTGCGTATCGCCTCTCTCCGCAAGTGCGGAGAGGATGGCGAGGCTCAGCCCTCACCGCCCACCACCACCCCGCATGCTCCTGAACCGGCACGTCCGGCCATTATCCTCATAACCTGCAGGGCAGCGGCGGACGCAGGCGCCTGCGGCGAATTTGAGGGGTGGCGGGCAGGCCCCACCGAGCTGGCGCTCCTGGAAAAGGTAGGATTTCGACGGGCTCTGCGCCGCCGCGGGCAGTGCCGTGCCGAGGGGGAGGGCGGCGGCACAGAGGAGGAGGGCTACGGTGGCGAGGCGGGTCATGAATCGTCCCTCGGACAAGGTCTAGGATGGTCAACCCGGCCGTTCGATGCAGGTTCAAGGCCGATGATCAGGGGAAGGCGTGACGCCGCACGGCCCATGCGGCCCTTCCGATCCCGGCCGCGATCCGCCATTTGAGGCTCAGCGCCCTCATCCCGTGCCGGAGACCCATCCCCCAGGAGAGCCATGCCCGAGTTGCCCGAAGTCGAGACCGTCCGCCTGGGGCTGAGCCCGGCCATGGTCGGCGCCCGCGTCTCGCGCGTCATCCTGCGGCGGCCGAATCTGCGGTTCCCGTTCCCTGAGCGTTTCGCCGAGCGCCTCGAAGGCGCGACGGTCACGGACCTCGAGCGGCGCGCCAAGTATCTCACCGCCGCCCTCGATTCCGGGGAGACCCTGATCCTGCATCTTGGTATGAGCGGGCGCTTCGACGTGAAGCTGCCCGACGGGCGCAACCTCTCGCCGGGGGATTTCTACCTCGAAGGGGCTCTCGGCACGCCAAAGCACGACCACGTCGTCCTGACGATGTCGAACGGCGCCACGGTGACCTACAACGACGCCCGCCGCTTCGGCTTCATGGACCTCGTCCCGACCCAGGACCTCGCCGCCTGCCGGCATTTCGCCGGTATGGGGATCGAGCCCCTCGGGGAGGGGCTCACCGGGGAGGCCGTGGCGCGGCTGTTCCGCCACAAGATTACGCCACTCAAGAGCGCGCTCCTCGACCAGAGGCTGATCGCGGGCCTCGGCAACATCTATGTCTGCGAGGCCCTGCACCGGGCCGGCCTGCACCCGGAACTGCCCGCGGGCAGTCTCGCCAAGCCAGACGGGGCGCCGACGCCGAAAGCCCGGCTCCTCGCGAGGACGATCCGCGACGTACTCACCGAGGCGGTGGCGGCTGGGGGGTCGACCTTGCGCGATTATGCACTGACCGACGGAAGTATCGGCGCCTTTCAGCACCGTTTCAGGGTTTACGACCGAGTAGGCCAGCCATGTACCGCCAAGAGTTGCAAAGGGATCGTGGAGCGAATCGTCCAATCCGGACGCTCGACGTTCTTCTGCGCGTCATGTCAAAGCTTTCAACCAGCATCCGGCATTCCCAGGAAATTGACGTGAATCGCGACCGGAAATGCATCAAACGTTAAAATTTGCGAGTCTAGCTTCACGCACGACCAAGACCGGCCGTCCTAACTGGCCGTCGAAACTAGGCTCGGTGCACGAATGTATCCCGTTGGTGAGAACGAATCCGCCAGGCTCGACGCGATCTGCGAGCTAGACCTGCTGGCGCTCCATCCCGATCCACGCTTCGACGTGATCTGCCGGACGGCCAAGGCTCTGTTCGACGTTCCGATCGCACTGATCTCCATCGTGGAGTCG
The DNA here is from genome assembly GCF_019745455.1 of Methylobacterium sp. Lineage (GTDB taxonomy): Bacteria > Pseudomonadota > Alphaproteobacteria > Rhizobiales > Beijerinckiaceae > Methylobacterium. The sequence continues at coordinate 72,000 of NZ_JAIETD010000041.1, read as the reverse complement.
GATCGGCAATGGTTCAAGGCAAAATGCGGGATCTCGGTGGACGGGACCTCGCGCGGCGTTTCGTTCTGCACCTACGCGATCATGGACGACACCCCGTTCATCGTCGAGGACGCCACCCGCGACCTTCGCTTCTGCGACAACCCGCTGGTCACCGGCCCGCCCGGCATCCGGTTCTATGCCGGCGCGCCGCTGATCATCGGACCCGGGCTTCGGGTCGGGACCCTCTGCATCATCGACAGCGTGCCGCGCAGCTTCGACGAGGAGCAGCGCCACCACCTCCAGGATCTCGCCCTCATGGTGGTGGCGCAGCTGCGCCAGGCCAAGATCGAGGCGGATCTGCGGGACAGCGAGGCGCGATTTCGCATCCTTGCCGACAATGCGAGCGACATGGTTATCCGCTCGGCCCTCGATACGACCCGGCGCTACGTCTCCCCGGCAGCTTTGGCCATCACCGGCTACACGCCAGAGGAACTCGTCGGGACGCGTCCGCTCGACTTCGTCCATCCGGACGATTCCGAGGCCTACGGGCGCGTGCTCGACGAGGTCTGCAAGGGCACGGTGCGACAGGCGGTGAGTCGCCAGCGCTACCGCCGCAAGGACGGTTCCTGGACCTGGGTCGAGGCGACCTTCAGCTTGACGCATGACCCGAAGACCGGCGTCGCGGACGGCTACGTTGCCGCCGTGCGCGACGTGAACGAGCGCATGGTGGCCGAGCGCCGCATCGCCCACATGGCCCGGCACGATGCGCTGACGGATCTCGCCAACCGCACCCTGTTCCAGGAGCGCCTGAGCCAGGAGATCGCGCGCGCCCGGCGCTACGGCGGGCAGTTCGCCGTGCTGTGCATGGACCTCGATCGCTTCAAGGCGGTGAACGACACCCTCGGTCACCAGGCCGGCGACAGCGTGCTCAAGACGATCGCCGAGCGCATGCGCCATCTCATCCGGACGGAGGACATCCTGGCCCGGTTCGGCGGGGACGAGTTCATGATCCTGCTGACGGGCGGGAACCAGCCCGACAGCGCCGGGACGCTGTCGCAACGTTTGATCAAGGCCGTGCGCGAGCCGATCGATATCGACGGCGTCATGGTAACCGTCGGCCTCAGCATCGGAATCTCGTTCGGACCCCAGTCCGGCCTCGATGCCGACGGCCTCTATCGTCAGGCCGACCTCGCGCTCTATCGGTCGAAGGCCGAGGGCCGGAACACCTACCGCTTCCACGACAGCTGCGAGCCGGCCGAAGACGCCGCTCCGGTTTTAGCCGAGAGCGCCTGAAGGGCAGATCTCGGCCGCCTGACGCGAAAAAGCCGTTGGCTTGGCTTGGCTTGGCGACGGTGATCGAGATTCCGCTGCTTCAGTTCGGCGTCGGGCGGATCGGAGCCGCGGCGTCGGCCCTCTTCTCGGGGTTCTTGAGCTGGCTGTAGACGATGCTGCCGAAGCTGCCGATCGCCGCGTGCCAGCCGCCCTTCTCGTAGAGCGGGCTGTTACGGCCAGCCTTGCAGAAGGCGGTGACGAGGCCGTTGACGATGTCGTCGTCCTTGGCGCCGGCCGCCGAGGCCTTCACCTTCGGCAGCAGTTCGCCGACCCGCGGGATGAACTGCTCGGGGTGCAGATCCTTCAGGGCCTCGGCGGCCCCGGCTACCTCGATCGCCTTCGCGATCTCGGGCTGGGCGATCTCCGCGCAGGGCGCGGTGCCGGAAAGCATCGTCTCGGTCTGCTTGCGCGCCGTGGCGACGATGCCGCGCTCTGTGATGACCGGCGCGCGGTTGCCCCAGGAATTGCGGATGTAGTCGGCCACGTCGGCGATCTGGGTGTCGGTCATCCCCGTGCCCACCGCCGGCATCGGCGCGTAGCCGTTCTGGGCGCTCAAGCCGCCGAGGATCACGCGCAGCACGGTCTCCGGTCCCTCGGACTGGACGGAGGTGTTCCCGGCCAAGGCCGGAATGGCACCGGGTACGCCCTGGCCGTCGGGCTTGTGGCAGGACGAACAGTAGCTGAGATAGGTCCCAGCACCCGGCGCGCCGACCTGGTCGAAAGCCTGGACGTCCTTGACCTTGTAGGCCTCCTTGGCCTTCTGCGTGCGCAGGTAGGCGACCATCGCCTTGAGGTCGGCATCGGTCATCCTGGAGAGGGATTCCTCGATGGTCTGGCGCATCGGGCCGGCGGCGACGCCGGGCTGGTTGCCGGGCGCGGAGCCGGTCTTCAGGTAGGTCACGACCTGGTCGTCGCTCCAGCCGCCGATGCCCTGGTGTCCATCGGGGGTGATGTTCGGCGCGTACCATCCGTCGATGACGCCGCCGCCGAGCTTGCCCGCGAGGCCGCTGTTACCGACGATCTTGTTTTCGTTGTGACACATGCCGCAATGGCCCAGCCCCTCGACGAGGTAGCCGCCGCGGTTGACCTCGGCGCTGGCATTCGGGTCCGGCTTGAACTCGCCCGGCGTGAAGAACGCGGTCCGCCACGTCACGAGCGCCGTGCGGATGTTGAAGGGGAACGGGATCTCGGAGGGCTTGCGCACCTCGTTCACCGGCTCGAGGGAGCGCAGATAGGCGAAGATCGCCTTGACGTCGTCGCGCGTCACCTTGGTGTACCAGGCGAAGGGGAAAGCCGGGTAGAGATAGGACCCGTCCTTGGTGATCCCCTCGTGCATGGCGCGAGCGAACTCGTCTTCGGTCCAGTTGCCGAGGCCGGTCTCCTTGTCGGGGGTCAGGTTGGGGGTGCGGATCTTGCCGATCGGCGTGTTCAGCACATAGTTGCCGGCGAACGGTTTCCCGCCGGGAGCCGTGTGGCAGGCGACGCAATCGCCGGCTGTGACGAGGTATTCGCCGCGCTTGACGAGGTCGGCGTCCCCCCCCTGAGCCACCGCCGCGGGAACGCCGCCGAAGAGGAGAAGCACACCAAAAGCCGCCGCATCCATGCGAACCATGTCGGTGTTCTCCTGCGATGCGCCGCCGGCGGCGGATCGACCTCAGCCTTGTCGGCGCAGCGGGAACGCGACGATTTTGGCAGGGGTTCCGACATCACGAAGTTGTGGTTCAGGCTGCGGCTGCGTCTCCCTGCGAGAAGTCCGGCGCAACCTAATCGCGAGCTCGCCGACATGGGCCAGAAGCGATCCGAACAGGCAGACAGCGACGATCGGCCAGCCGGAATCGGTCAGCGAAGCGCGGACGGCCAGCATCAGCGCCGCCCCGGATGCGAGGTTGCAGAGGAGCGGGAGGGGAGCCGGCCCACGCCCGGTCCGGCGGTTCCACCACAGCAGGGCTGCCGCCTCCAACACCACGAGGACGAGGATGGCGTCGATGATGAGGCCGCTTGAGAACCACTCGGCCATATCGGTCCCCTCAATGGGCGCCGAAGGGCGCGTTCATGCGAACGATCGTCAGGTTGAGGTAGGACGCGACGCTGACCCAGGCGAGATAGGGCAGGAGCAGCAGGGCCGCGATGATCGAGATCGGCACGGTGACGAGCATCAGCGCCACGATCGACAGCCATAGGAACGCGACCTCGACCAGCGCCCAATCCGGCCGGCGCATCCGGAAGAAGATCCCGCTCCAAGCGATGTTGAGCACGCCGTTGACGGCGTAGGCAACCAGAAGGGCAGAGCGCGCCTCGGCATTCGGTGCGCCGTTCCAGGCCATGAGCCCGGAGATGACCGTGAGGGTGAAGATCGTCGTCCAGACCGGCCCGAAGGCCCAATCCGGCGGTTTCCAGGATGGCAGGCGCAGCCCGCGGTACCACGGGCCCGTGGTCGTCAGCACGCCGCCGGCGACCGCCACTACGATGGCCGCGCCGACGGCGACGAGGACCGGCGTCCAGCCGCTCACGGCGACACCCAGCGGAAGAGGTGGGCGAGATCCTTGAAGAAGATCCGCGCATGGGCGGCGGGCTTCGCCCGCACCAGCTCCTTGTTCATGTAGGAATCCCAGGTGAGCTGCTGAACGTCCTTGTCCTTGCAGATGGAGACGAAGCGCTCACGAAGGCCGTCGTTGCGGTACCAGACCCACTGCATGATCCCAAGGATCAGGAAGACGCGGCCGTGAAGCTTCATGAAGCGGCGGCGTGCCTGCGCCAGGGCGCTCGCCTTGCCGGTGACGAGGAAGGCCTCCGCGGCCTCAGCCGCCAAGCGTCCCCCGAGCATGGCGTAATAGATCCCTTCACCGGAGGCGGGGGCCACGATGCCGGCGGCATCTCCGGTGAGGAGGACGTCGCGGCCGTTGTCCCATTTCTTGAGGGGTTTGAGCGGGATCGGCGCGCCCTCGCGCCGGACCGTCTCGCCGGCATCGAGACCGCTCGATTCCCTGAGAGCCCGGATCGCGCCGCGCAGCGAAAAACCCTTACGGGCGGAGCCGGTGCCGATGCTGATCGTGTCGCCGTGCGGGAAGATCCAAGCGTAGAAGTCGGGCGAGAGCTTGCCCTGATAATAGACGTCGCAGCGCGTGGCCTCGACGTCGCCGCTGCCGTCCGCCGGGCGCCGGACGATCTCGTGATAGGCGAAGACCTGCTTCATGCCGGCATGGCCGGGGATCTCGGTGCGGCCGACGGCGGAGGTGGCCCCGTCGGCGCCGATGACGAGGCGGGTGCGGACCTGGGCCGGCTGTCCGCCGACAGGCGAATAGTGAACGGTGACGAGGCCATCCGGGTCGTGGGTGATCCGCTCGAAACGGCCGGGTCGGTAATCCGCACCGGCAAGGGCGGCGCGGTTGCGCAGCCAGGGATCGAAATGCTCGCGGTCGACCATTCCGACGAACCCGTCGCCGATCGGCATGTCGACCCGCTTGTCCTTGGGCGAGATCATCCTGGCCGAGCGGATCCGGGCAACGATGAGTTCGTCGGGAATGGCGAAGTCACGGATCAGCCGCGGAGGGATCGCTCCGCCGCAGGGCTTGATCTTGCCCGGCTTGTCGAGGAGCAGGACGCGGCGCCCGGCGCGGGCGAGATCGGTGGCCGCCGTAGCGCCCGAAGGACCGCCGCCGACCACCACCACGTCGAAGGTCTCGATCGTTGACACCGGGATCTCGGATATCGCGATCTTGGACATCGGTTCTACCTCGCGGAGAGACGGGCCTCGGATGGGAAGGGTTCGCTGCGCGAGAGAGCCGCCAGGCGGGTCGGTTTCGCGTAAACGATGCGCAGCGCCAGGGCGGCGCCTACGACGAAGAGGGCGGCCTCGGCGGTGAAGACCGCGGCGTAGGCGTTGACCGCATGGGGCGTCACGAGGCGGGCGAGGTCGACCGCGACGGTGCCGAGAAAGCCCCCGGCCCCGAAGGCGACCCCCTGCGCCGCGCCCCAGACACCCATGCGGGTGCCACGCTCGGCTTCGCCGCCGGCCCCGGCAAGGCCCATCATCGAGCCGATGGCGGCCACCGCGAAGATGCCGTTGAAGAAGCCCAGGGCGAAGACGGCGGGGCGTAGGGGGAAGTCCTGGCCGACGAGGCCACCGGCCGCGATGGCCAGGAGGGCGAGGGCCGAGCCGAGGCATCCGCCCACGGTCCAGGCCTTGAGCGAGCCGAGCACCGGCCCGCCGATCCCCATCGTGACGCCGGCCACGAGCAGCATCCCGGCGAGGACCCCGCCATGCTGCAGGCCGGAGAGCTTGGTGGTCGTCCCGGGCGTCATCGCGAAGACGAGCCCGGCGAAGGGCTCGAGGATCAGCTCCTGGGCGCTGTAGGCGAGCATCGCCACGAACAGGAACACCGTGAAGCGGCGGGAGGCCGGCTCGGCCCAGACTTTGGCGAGCACCTGCAGGAACGGCTTGCGCCCGGAACGAGCCTCGGGAGAGGGGACGGGCCGCGCCTGTTCGATGCCCCGCACCGCGAGCGCCGCGACCGCGAAGGCGACCAGCGAGACCGTGCCGGATACGGCGACAAGCCGGGCGCCAGAGAACGGATCGAGGAAATGTCCGGCGAGCGGAGCTGTGACGGCGAAGCCCGCGATCATCATGATCCAGACCAGGGTCGCAGCGGCGCCGCGCCGGCGCTCGTCGACCCCGCTAGCCAGCAGAACCAGCAGGTTGGTCCCGGCGGCGCCCGCGCCCATGCCGACGCCGAGGAAGGCGAGCACGGCGAGGGCGAGACCCGCTTCCATCTGCGTCTCCATCACGAGCGTCGCCACCGCCGCGAGGAATCCACCGACCGTCAGGGCCGCCATGCCGCCGATGATCCAGGGCGTCCGGCGCCCGCCCACATCCGAGCCGTAGCCCCAGCGCGGGCGCAGGACCTGGACTGCGTAGTGAAGGGCGACGAGGGCTCCCGGCACCATGGCCGGCAGGGCGAGCTCCACCACCATGACCCGGTTCAGGGTGGAGGTGATCAGCACCACCACCGCCCCGAGGGCGGTCTGTACGAGTCCGAGCCGCGCGATGGCGGGCCAGGAGAACGAGGCAGGCGCCAATACCGTCATGCGCTTCCTCCCACGAGGGGCCGAAGGGCGAAGGCGGCCACCAGCATGCCGAGCACGTAGAGCGTGGTGCCTGTGCCGTTGTACCAGGCCGCCTTCTCGCGCGGCTGCGCCAGGAGCGTCGCCATCAGGGCGAACTGACCTGCGAGCAGAAGGGCGATGACGCCCGCATGCCAGGGTCGGTCCCAGGCGGCGAGGGCGGCGATCACGGCGATCTGCGGCAGCGCCATGACGAGGCAGGCGAAGCGGGCCGCCGCCTGGGTGCCGAGCTGCACGGGGAGGGATCGCACGCCCATGCGGCTGTCCCCTTCCACCGACTTGAAGTCATTGAGGGTCATGATGCCGTGGGCGCCCACCGAGTAGAGCAGGGCGACGAGCAGCACCCGCCGGTCGGGCATCGCGGCGGCCATCACGGCGGCCCCGGTGAACCAGGGAAGGCCCTCGTAGCAGATCGCCACCGCCGAATTGCCCCACCAGCCGTTCTGCTTCAGGCGCAGCGGCGGTGCGCTGTAGACCCAGGCGAGAACGAGGCCGAACATTGCGGCCCCGAGGATCCAGGGCCCGAGGGCGGCAGCGACCGCGAGGGACAGAACCGTCCAGGCTCCGGCGACCCAGAGGCCCCAGCGGCCCGGCATCCGCCCCGACGGGATCGGCCGGCTCGGCTCGTTGATGGCGTCGACGTGGCGGTCGTACCAATCGTTGACGGCCTGGCTCGTAGCGCAGACCAGGGGGCCGGCCAGGATGACGCCTGCGGCGATCACGGGCCATTGCCCGCTCGGCGAGGCACCGGAGGAGACGACGCCGCAGGCGAAAGCCCACATCGGCGCGAACCAGGTGATCGGCTTCAGGAGCTCGAGCAGGGCGCTGGGTGCGGGCGTTACCATGAGGCGACGCTAATTTTTTACGCGCCCATGTGTCAAGCTGGATTTACAGTGATGGACGCGGAAGACGCCTAATCCTCGTCGTCTCCGGCCTCGGCGACATCGAGATCGCCGATGCCGTAGCGACGCAATTTGGCGTAGAGGCCCTGCCGGCTCAGGCCCAGCATCTCGGCCGCGGAGGCGCGGTTGTCGCGGGTGATACGGAGCGCCGCCTCGATGCACAGGCGCTCGATGAGATCGGTCGATTCGCGCACGAGGTTCTTCATCGAGACGCGGCCGACGAGCTCGGTCATCTGCTCGACGGATCGGGGCAATTCGCGCCCCGCCATGGCTGAGGTAATCGCGCGGCGCGGCGTACCCCGGATCGTGAAGCCGAGGCAGGGATGTCCACCGCCCGCGACGGAGACCGCGGCGATCTCGACATCCTCGATCGCGCCGTAGGCCCCGCGGATGCTGGTGGCGTAATGGCGGATCGAACCGTGAAGGCCGAGCGTCGCGAACAGGGTCGCCGCCTCGCTCTCCTCCCGGCCGAGCCAACGGTCGAGGAGCTCGCCGCGGACCTGCTCCTCCGTGGCGAGTTGCACGAGATCGAGGAACGCCGTGTTGGCGGCGAGGATGTGCCGGCTCGGATCGGTGACGACGAAGCCTTCCGGCAGGTTCTGGATGACGTCGAGGGCGCTGGCGCCGCTGCGCCCCTGCGACTTGTCGACCGCGTCCATGCCACCGACCGACAGGCGCAGGAGGGCGCTGGTGGCGTTCTCCTGCCGGAACAGGGAGGCGGCGACCCGGGTCTCGCCGCGACCGTTGCCAAGGCGGGCGACGAGATCATCGGCCTGGCCGGTGGCCCGCAGGCCGGCGAACAGGGCTTCGAGGTCGCGCCCGCTGGCCCCGTCGAACAGATCGACGACGTCCTGGCCGACGATGCGCTTCTCGGACTTGCCGAGAAGGCGAGCGGCGGCCGGGTTCACCTCGGTGACGCGGCGCGTGCCGGCATCGACAACGAGGACCGGCTCGCCGGCGAGCTGGAACAGAAGACGGTAGCGCGTCTCGGCGCCGCGCAGGCGCAGGTAATCGCGCTCCAGCGCCTGCTGGGTCTCGGCGAGCTTACGCTGCAGGGCCGCCATGGCGCGCAGGTTGCGCCCGATCACGATGACCGGACCGTCGGCCTTCAGCCGCATCGCCGAATAGCGGATCGGCAGGTCGATCCCGGTGGCCGAGGGGTGATTGACCTGGCGCCAGCGCGTCACGGCGCCCGGAGCGGCATCCTTGAGCAGGGCGGCGATCTTCGGCCGGCTCTCGACCGTGACGGTGTCGACGAAGCGTTGCCCAAGCCAGGCCTCGCAGCCTTCGCCCGCAAGATCGGTGCTGCCGAAGGACGCGTCACGGATCACCCCTTCGCCGTCGATGACCAGCGAAAGGTCCGTCGCCGCGGCGACGAGAAGCCCGGCCGCCTGCTCATCGAGGGGACCGAGCGATTTATGAAGGGCCGCGAACGATGTCGTTGCGGCGGGAAGCGCCAGACTGGTCAAAGATCACCAAGGTGTGATGCCGTCAGACGGGTCTTTCAGCAGGCTCGGGCACGCAGATCAAGCAAACGCTGGGCAATGGCAATGGCCTGGCGCGCATCCCGGGCCGTCGCATCGGCGCCAACGCGGAATACATATTCCGGATGGTCGAGGAAGATCGGTCCCCCAACCATGATATGGAGATCGGGGTTCCGCGATGCGCCCCGCAATGCCTCGATCGTCTCGGCGAGCACCGGCAGAAGTGTCTCACAGGCGAGCGACAGGCCGACGACGTCGAACCACTCGGTTCGCACCAGCGAAACCGGGTCGACGCCGGAGGCTTCGGTGGCGCAGACGGTGTCCCAGCCGGCTTTGCGGAAGAATCGGTCGAGCAACGTCACACCAAAGCTGTGTGTTTCTCCCGGACAGGTGAGCAGCAGCAGGCTTCGGCCGTCCCATCCGCCGTCTTCCTCTCCGCCGAACCGGGAGGACAGACCGTAGCTGATGCGCTGCAGGCGGCCCATCGCGATGGTGAGTTCGGTGAAGTCGCAGAGGTCTTCTTCCCAGAGCAGCCCGAGATGGCGCGCGGAAGGAGCGAGAAGATCGAGGAGGAGGCTGTCCACGCTGAGGCCGCCCGCCAGAAGATGGGCGATCCGCCCGTCCGTGTCGTCGCCCTCGGGAGACAGCAGCAGATCGGCGAAGGCGGCGATCTCGTCGGGGGTCGGCGTGGCGCTCCGGGGCATCTCTGGGCTCTGCGAAGCCCGGTGGGCCAGCATCATGCGGGGAATGATCTCGGCTTCGACGACGCGGGCGAGGTCGCCGTGCCACCGGGTCGGATGTTCGACGCGGGCAAAGTGACTGGCAGCCGAACTCTCCCCAAGCTCCGTCGGGTCGCGAAGATTCGTTTCGTCGAAGAAACACCGCTCTCGATACTGCCTCAGGTCGTCCATTGGTCCCTCCCAATGTTTGCGACGTACTCCTGTCGACCTCGATCTTGGCGTCGAGCGTGGCGCCTGCCGGCACCTCTTCTCAATCAGGCGTCAGACCCAAGGGCGCGGGGAAATCCCCGCGCATCCCGTGGCGTTCGGTTAAGCCTGACTTTTCGACGATACGCCTCCTAGGCGATTTGACAACGCTGGATTTGTAACGCGTCGCCGATGCCTGTGTCCAGAGCGATTGACGTAAAGCCAGCTTGACACTCTGCCGGGTGCTTCCTAACCTCCTTCCTCAAGGCAGCCTCCTGATGAGGCGGCCGAGACAAGAGCGGGGGCGGAATCGATGGGTCCATCAAGGGACCAGGCGACACGGCCGCTCTATACGGCGGAGGAGCGCGCCCGGCGCGACGCCAGCCGGTGGACCCTCGTCCAGGGCCTCTTGGCCCCGCTTCAATTCCTCGTGTTCCTTGCAAGCCTCGCCCTCGTGCTTCGCACACTGGCGACGGGTGAAGGCGAATCGGCCGCGACCCTCTCGGTCGTGGTGAAGACCCTCCTCCTCTACGCCATCATGATCACCGGCTCGATCTGGGAGAAGGTGGTGTTCGGGCGGTACCTGTTCGCCCCGGCCTTCTACTGGGAAGACATGGTCAGCATGGCCGTGCTGGCCCTGCACACCGCCTACATCGCCGCCTTAATGTCAGGTCGCCTTGACACGAACGGGCTGATGCTCCTGGCGCTCGCGGCCTACGCAGCCTACGTCGTCAACGCCGCCCAGTTCGTCCTCAAGTTGCGTTCGGCGAGGCTCCAGGCTCCCGCCGCCATCCTCTTCGCGGAGGCGGCGCGATGAACGCCCACGCTCCGCTCACCCGGCTCGACGGCGCCTGTGCCGATCCCGCCGCCGGCGTCACGATCCGGCAGGAGCGGGGCCAGCGCGCCGTGTTCTGCGGCCTCACCGGCATCGTCTGGCTGCACCGGAAGATCCAGGACGCCTTCTTCCTCGTCGTCGGCTCGCGCACCTGCGCCCACCTCATCCAGTCGGCCGCCGGCGTCATGATCTTCGCCGAGCCGCGCTTCGCCACCGCGATCATGGACGAGCGCGATCTCGCCGGGATCGCCGACATGAACGACGAGCTCGACGCGGTGGTCGCCCGCCTGATCGATCGTCGTCCTGACATCCGCCTTCTCTTTCTCGTCGGGTCTTGCCCGTCCGAGGTGATCAAGCTCGATCTCGGCCGCGCCGCACAGCGCCTGTCGCGCAGTTTCGCGCCGAGCGTTCGGGTGCTGAGCTATTCGGGCAGCGGCATCGAGACGACTTTCACCCAGGGCGAGGATGCCTGCCTCGCGTCCCTCGTTCCGGAGATGCCGGTCTCGGCGGCCGATGCCGAGCCCTCGCTCCTCGTCGTCGGGGCACTGGCCGACGTGGTCGAGGACCAGTTCGCCCGGATCTTCGCCGCACTCGGCATCGCACCGGTCCGCTTCCTGCCGGCGCGGAAGGCCGGCGAGATGCCGCCGCTCGGACAGGGCACCCGCTACCTTCTCGCCCAGCCCTTCCTCACCGACACGGCCCGCGCCCTCGAAGAGCGCGGCGCGACTCGCCTCGCCGCCCCGTTCCCCCTCGGTTCGGAAGGCACCACGGCCTGGCTGTGGGCGGCGGCCGAATCCTTCGGCGTGTCGCGCGCGCGTTTCGAATCGGTGGTCGCACCGGGTCAGGCCCGGGCGGCGACGGCGCTCGCGCCCTACCGCCAGCGCCTCGCCGACAAGCGGGTGTTCTTCTTCCCCGATTCGCAGCTCGAGATTCCGCTCGCCCGGTTCTTGTCGCGGGAGATGGGTGCCGAGCTCATCGAGGTCGGCACCCCCTACCTCCATCGCGGCCACCTCGCCGACGAGCTCGCGCTGCTCCCGGCCGGCACCCAGATCGTCGAGGGCCAGAGCCTCGACGACCAGATGGATCGCTGCCGCGAGGCGAAGCCCGACCTGACCGTCTGCGGCCTCGGCCTCGCCAATCCGCTCGAGGCGGAGGGGCTCGCCACCAAGTGGTCGATCGAGCTGCTCTTCACCCCGATCCAGGGCTACGACCAAGCCGGCGACCTCGCCGAGCTGTTCGCCAGGCCCCTCCTGCGCCGCACCCGGCTGGAGGTCTAAGGCCATGCAGCTCACCGTCTGGACCTACGAGGGACCGCCCCATATCGGCGCCATGCGCGTCGCCACCGCCATGCGCGGCCTGCACTACGTGCTGCATGCCCCCCAGGGCGACACCTATGCGGACCTGCTCTTCACGATGATCGAGCGGCGCGATGCGCGCCCGCCGGTCACCTATACGACCTTCCAGGCCCGCGACCTCGGCTCGGACACCGCCGCGATCTTCAAGGACGCGGTCGCTGCGGCCTACGAGCGGTTCAAGCCGCAGGCAATGATCGTCGGCGCTTCCTGCACGGCCGAACTCATTCAGGACGATCCGGGCGGCCTCGCCAAGGCTCTCGCCCTGCCGATCCCGGTGATCCCGCTCGAATTGCCGGCCTATCAGAAGAAAGAGAACTGGGGCGCCTCGGAAACCTTCTACCGGCTGGTGCGGGCGCTGTCTGGACCGCCGCCCGCGGCAGGTATCGAGCGCGAGAGCGCGGACGGTCGGCGCCCCCTTTGTAACATCCTCGGACCGACGGCCCTGGGCTTCCGCCACCGCGACGACCTCGTCGAGATCCGGAGCCTGCTCGAGCGGCTCGGAATCGACGTCAACGTGGTGGCGCCCCTCGGCGCCTCGCCGTCCGATCTCGGACGCCTGCCGGATGCCGACTTCAACGTCGTGCTCTATCCGGAGACCGCCAAGGCCGCCGCGCAGTACCTTCAGAAGACCTTCGGCCAGCCGATGGTCGAGACGGTGCCAATCGGGGTGCAGGCGACGGTTCGGTTCGTCGAGGAGGTGGCGCGGATCGCCGGAATCGATCCGGCGCCGGTGCTGGCCGGCGCTCCGTCGCGGCTGCCCTGGTACTCGCGCTCGGTCGATTCGACCTACCTCACCGGCAAGCGCATCTTCGTCTTCGGCGATGCCACCCATGCGATCGCCATGGCCCGGGTCGCCGCTACCGAACTCGGCTTCAAGGTCGTCGGACTAGGGACTTACTCCCGCGAGTTCGCACGCGAGGTGAGGGCGGAGGCCGCGCTTCACGGCATCGAGGCGACGGTCACGGACGACTACCTCGACGTCGAGGCGGCGATCCAGGCGGCGCAGCCCGAACTCGTCCTCGGCACGCAGATGGAGCGCCATATCGCCAAGCGCCTCGGCGTGCCCTGCGCGGTGATCTCCGCCCCGATCCACGTCCAGGACTTCCCGGCCCGGCACTCGCCGCAGATGGGTTTCGAGGGCGCCAACGTCCTGTTCGATACCCTGGTCCATCCCCTGATGATGGGGCTCGAAGAGCACCTCATCGGCATGTTCCGGGAGGATTCCGAGTTCCACGCCGACGCCGCGCCCTCGCATCTCGGGCGGCACGGCGGAGCTCCGGCCGCAGCTCCCGCGCAGGACGGGCCGGCCCTCGCCGCGCCCTCCATCGAGGTCGGACCGGCCAGTACGGCGCCCGCGCCGCAGAACACCAACACGCCGCAGACACACCAGGACCCCGTCGTCGTCTTCCTGTGGGACGCCGCCGCCGAAAAGGAACTCAAGAAGATCCCGTTCTTCGTGCGCGGCAAGGCCCGCGCGAACACCGAGCGCTTCGCCCGCGAGCGCGCACTCTCCCTCATCACCGTCGAGACATTGTACGATGCCAAAGCGCATTTCGGCCGCTGAGCGCCCGACGCTCCGCATCGTCATCGTGACGATGGACAACCATATGGCGAGTGCCCTCGAGCGCGCCCGCCAGCGCCTTCGCGCCGAGCTCCCCGGCCTCTGCCTCGACTTCCACGCCGCCGCGGAGTGGGACACCAATGCCGGGGCCCTCGCCGAGTGCAAGGCCGACATCGCCCGCGCCGATATCGTGCTCTCGACCATGCTGTTCATGGACGAGCATGTCCGGGCGATCCTGCCGGCGCTCCTCGACCGACGTCCGCATTGCGACGCGATGATCGGCTGCCTCTCGGCCGGCGATGTTGTGAAGACGACCCGACTGAACCGCCTCAATATGGACGGCTCGAAGCGGGGCGCCCTCGACTTCCTGAAGAAGCTGCGCGGCAAGCCCGGCGCCCAGAGCAACGGCGCCCGCCAGATGGCGATGATCCGCAAGCTGCCGAAGATCCTGCGCTTCATCCCCGGCGCGGCGCAGGACGTGCGGGCCTATTTCCTCACCCTGCAATACTGGCTCTCGGGCTCGGACGAGAACATCGCCAACCTCGTGCGCTTCCTCGTCAGTCGCTACGCCGCCGGCCCGCGCCTCGCCTGGCGCGAGATCGCCGCGGCCCCGGCACCGCTGAGCTATCCCGAGACCGGCCTCTACCATCCCCGCATGGCCGACCGCATCGGCGAGAACACCGCCAAGCTGCCGCTGCCGGCAGGACCCGCGAAGGGGCGGGTCGGCCTCCTGGTGATGCGCTCCTACGTGCTGGCCGGAAACACCGCTCACTATGACGGCGTCATCGCCTGCCTTGAGGCCCGTGGCCTCGCCGTCGTCCCGGCCTTCGCCTGCGGGCTCGACAACCGGTCCGCGGTGGATGCCTTCTTCCGCCGCGACGGGCGCCCGGCGGTGGACGCCATCGTCTCGCTCACCGGGTTCTCCCTCGTCGGCGGCCCCGCCTATAACGACGCCGCGGCGGCCGAGAAGGTTCTGGCCGAGCTCGACGTTCCCTACCTCGCCGCCCACGCACTCGAGTTCCAGACCCTGGAGCAGTGGGAAGGCTCCGACCGCGGCCTCTCGCCGGTCGAAGCCACCATGATGGTGGCGATCCCCGAGCTCGACGGCGCCACCGCGCCGATGGTCTATGGCGGCCGCTCCTCACGCTCCCTCGGCGACAGCGCCCGCGACATGCGCGTCCATCCGGAACGGGCCGACATGCTCGCCGCCCGTGTCGAGCGCCTGGTCTCGCTGCGCCGGAAGGACAGAGCCGAGCGCAAGGTCGCGATCGTTCTCTTCGGCTTCCCGCCGAATGCCGGCAGCATCGGCACCGCGGCGTTCCTGTCGGTTTATCAATCGCTCCACAACACCCTCAAGGCCATGAAGGCGGAGGGCTATTCGGTCGAGGTTCCGGCCACGGTCGACGACCTGCGCAACGCCGTGCTCGCCGGGAACTCCGCCCGGTACGGGATGCCGGCCAACGTCCATCACCGCATCGCCGCCGACGACCATGTCCGGCGCGAGCGCCACCTCGCCGAGATCGAGGCGCAATGGGGTCCGGCCCCGGGCCGCCAGAACAGCAACGGGTCGAGCCTGTTCGTGCTCGGAGCCCAGCTCGGCAACGTCTTCGTCGGCGTGCAGCCGGGCTTCGGCTACGAGGGCGACCCGATGCGGCTCCTGTTCGAGCGGGGCTTTGCCCCGACTCACGCCTTCTCGGCCTTCTACCGCTACCTGCGCGAGGATTTCGGCGCCGATGCGGTGCTGCATTTCGGCACCCACGGCGCACTCGAATTCATGCCGGGCAAGCAGACCGGCCTGTCCGATGCCTGCTGGCCGGAGCGCCTGATCGGAGCCCTGCCGAACCTCTACCTCTACGCCGCCAACAACCCCTCCGAGGGCATGATCGCCAAGCGCCGCTCGGCCGCGACCCTGGTGAGCTACCTGACCCCGAGCCTCGCCCAGGCCGGCCTCTATCGCGGGCTGATCGACCTCAAGGCCTCGATCGAGCGCTGGCGCTCCCTGGAGCCCGAGGCGGAAGCCGAGCGCAAGGATCTCGCCGAGCTGATCCAGAGCCAGGCCGGCGCCCTCGACCTCGTCCCGGCGGAGCCGATCTGGGCCGACGATTTGGCGCCGAAGGTGCTCTCCCTCGGCCTCGCCGTGTCCGAACTCGAACACACCCTGATCCCGCACGGTATGCACGTGGTCGGGCAGGGCACGCCGCCCGAGGAGCGGATCGACCTTCTGCTCGCCCTGGCGGAGGCCTCCCATGGCCTCATTCCGGAGCGGGCCGGAATCGCGTCGCTCGTCTCCGGCGAGTCGATCGATGCGGCTTTGGCTGCCGCCGGCCTGCCCCTCGACGAGACCCATCGGGCTGCCTTCGCTTCCTTGCGCGAGACGGACGGGCTGCTCGCCGAGGACTACGAGATCCCGGCCTTGCTGCGGGCCCTCGACGGCCGCTTCATCGCGCCGGTGGCCGGCGGCGACCTCCTGCGCAACCCCGCGGTGCTGCCGACCGGCCGCAACCTCCACGGCTTCGATCCCTACCGCCTGCCCTCCGCCTTTGCGGTGGCCGACGGCACCCGCCAGGTCGCCAGGCTCCTCGCCCGCTACCGCGACGAGGGCGCGCCGGTCCCCGAGAGCATCGCGCTCGTCCTGTGGGGCACCGACAACCTCAAGAGCGAGGGCGGCCCGATCGCCCAGGCTCTCGCGCTGATCGGCGCCGCGCCGCGCTTCGACGGCTACGGCCGCCTCTGCGGCGCCAGCCTGATCCCCCTGGAGACGCTCGGCCGTCCGCGCATCGACGTGGTCGTGACCCTCTCGGGCATCTTTCGCGATCTCCTGCCCTTGCAAACGAAGCTTCTCGCCGAAGCCTCCTATCTCGCCGCGATCGCGGACGAGCCGGCTGAGCAGAACTTCGTCCGCAAGCACACCCTCGCGCACATGGTCGAGCACGGCATCGACATCGAGACGGCGGCGCTCCGGGTCTTCTCGAACGCCGAGGGCACCTACGGCGCCAACGTCAACAGCCTCGTCGAATCCGGCCGCTGGGAGGACGAGGACGAGATCTCCGAGACCTTCTCGCGCCGCAAGTCCTTCGCGTATGGCCGCAACGGCAAGCCGGCGGCGCAGCGGGCCCTGATGGCGAGCGTGCTCGCCAAGGTCGACCTGGCCTACCAGAACCTCGACTCGGTCGAGGTCGGCGTCACATCCGTCGACCATTACTTCGACGGTCTGGGCGGAATGGGCCGGGCGGTGGCGAAAGCCAAGGGCGAGGCCGTGCCGATCTTCATCAGCGACCAGACCCGCGGCGAGGGCAAGGTCCGCTCCCTCGAGGAGCAGGTCTCGCTCGAGACCCGCACCCGCATGCTCAACCCGAAATGGACCGAGGGCATGCTGGGCCACGGCTACGAGGGCGTGCGCCAGATCGAGGCGCATCTCACCAACACCATGGGCTGGTCGGCGACCTCCAACGCCGTCGCGCCCTGGGTCTACCAGCGCATCACCGAGACCTACGTCCTCGACCCCGAGATGCGGGAACGGATGGCGGCCCTCAACCCCACGGCGTCGGCCAAGGTCGCGCAGCGGCTCATCGAAGCGCACCAGCGCGGCTTTTGGACCCCCGATGCGGAGACGCGAGACGCGCTCGACCGTGCCGAGGAGGAACTCGAAGACCGTGTCGAAGGCATCACAACAGGAGTGGCCGCATGAACATCGCGATCCGGAATCCCATCGCGAGTCGCCAGCCGGAAGGCAGCGTCCAGGTCGAGCTCGACCCCACCCTCAAGATCGGAACCGCCAAGGTCTTCGCCGTTTACGGCAAGGGTGGCATCGGCAAGTCGACGACCTCGTCGAACCTGTCGGTGGCCTTCTCGAAGCTCGGCAAGCGCGTGCTGCAGATCGGCTGCGATCCGAAGCACGATTCGACCTTCACGCTGACGAAGCGCCTCGCGCCCACCGTCATCGATGCCCTGGAGGCGGTGCAGTTTCACTCCGAGGAGCTGCGCGTCGAGGACTTCGTGGCCGAAGGCTATAACGGCGTCATGTGCGTCGAGGCCGGCGGCCCCCCCGCAGGAACCGGGTGCGGCGGCTACGTCGTCGGCCAGACGGTGAAGCTCCTCAAGGAGCATCACCTTCTCGAGGACACCGACGTCGTCATCTTCGACGTCCTCGGCGACGTCGTCTGCGGCGGCTTCGCCTCGCCGCTCCAGCACGCCGACCAGGCGCTGATCGTCACCGCCAACGACTTCGACTCGATCTTCGCGATGAACCGCATCGTCGCCGCGATCCACTCGAAATCGAAGAACTATCCGGTCCGGCTCGGTGGCGTCATCGCCAACCGCTCGGCCAAGACCGACGAGATCGATCGCTTCAACGCGGCCGTCGGCCTGGAGCGGATCGCCCACTTCCCCGACCTCGACGTGGTCCGGCGCTCGCGCCTCAAGAAGTCGACCCTGTTCGAGATGGAGCCGACGCCGGAGCTGATCGCGGTGACGGACGAGTACATGCGCCTCGCCGCCCATCTTTGGGCCGGCGGCAAGCCGCTCTCGGCGATGCCGATGAAGGACCGCGACCTGTTCGAATTCCTCGGCTTCGATTGAGCGGAGACGACACCATGACCACCGCCTCCTACGCCGAGCGGCGCACGCAGCTCACCACCTATTTCGACCGCACCGCGGCCGATGCCTGGGCGCGGCTCACCTCCGACGCCCCGGTCTCCAAGATCCGCGCCACTGTGCGGGCCGGGCGCGACACGATGCGCTCGACCCTGCTGTCCTGGCTGCCCGCCGACCTCACCGGCCTGCGCATCTTGGACGCCGGCTGCGGCACCGGCGCGCTCAGCATCGAGGCGGCCCAGCGCGGCGCCGAGGTGGTGGCGATCGACGTCTCCCCGACCCTGGTCGGCCTCGCCAAGGAGCGGGCCGACGCGATCCTGGGACCGGGCCGCGTCGATTTCCGGGTCGGCGACATGCTCGATCCCTGGCTCGGCCGCTTCGACCACATCGTCGCGATGGATTCGCTGATCCACTACAACGCCGCCGACATCGCGCGGGCGCTCGCCGAGCTCGGCCTGCGCACCGACGGCTCGGTGGTGTTCACGGTGGCGCCGCGCACCGCGCTCCTCACGGTGATGCACGCGGCGGGCAAGCTCTTCCCAAAGGCCGACCGGGCGCCCGCGATCGTGCCCATCACCGAGGGCGCGCTGCGCCGGCGGATCGGCCAGGAGGCCGTCCTGAACGGCTTCACGGTCGGGCGGACGCACCGGGTCAATAGCGGCTTCTACCTGTCGAACGCGATCGAGCTGAAGCGTGTCACCCCTTCCTGGCCGAAGGGAGGAGAGCGCGCGCAATGAGCATCGGCGCTCCCATCACCCGTGCCCTGATGCGGCTCGGCCCCGGCATCCTGCCCTTCGCGGACGCGGCGACTGCCGAGTTGCCGATGGGCCGGCTCCTGCGTCTGGCCCTCTTCCAGGTGACCGTCGGCATGGCCGCGGTGCTGCTCATCGGCACGCTCAACCGGGTGATGATCGTCGAGCTCGACGTGCCGGCCTGGATCGTCGCCGTGATGCTGTCGCTGCCGCTCGTCTTCGCACCCTTGCGGGCGCTCGTCGGCTTCAAGTCCGACACCCATCGCTCGATGCTCGGCTGGCGGCGGGTTCCCTACATCTGGTTCGGAACGCTGCTGCAATTCGGCGGCCTCGCGATCATGCCGTTCTCGCTGCTGATCCTGTCGGGCGACACCACCGGACCGGCCTGGCCGGGCCATGTGGCGGCGGCGCTCGCTTTCGTCATGGTCGGAGCGGGGCTCCACACCACGCAGACGGTGGGCCTCGCCCTCGCCACCGACCTCGCCCCCGCCCATGCCCGTCCCAAGGTGGTCGCGCTCCTTTGCGCCATGCTGCTCGTCGGGATGGTGGTGAGCGCCGTCGTCTTCGGCCTTGCCCTCGCCAATTTCTCGCCCGTGCGGCTGATCCAGGTGATCCAGGGCGCGGCCCTCGTCACCCTGGTGCTCAACGGCATCGCCCTGTGGAAGCAGGAGCCGCGCGATCCCTCGCGGACGGCGAGGTCCGCGCCGCGCCCGGCCTTCTCGGAATCCTGGGCGGCCTATGCGGGCAGCGGCCTCGCCCGCCGTCGCCTCGTGGCCACCGGGCTCGGCACTGCCGCCTTCTCGATGCAGGACATCCTCCTCGAACCCTATGGCGGCCAGATCCTGCGCCTGCCGGTCGCGGCGACCACGGCGCTCACCGCGCTGCTGGCCCTGGGCGGCGGCATCGGCCTCTACCTGGCGGCACGCTGGCTCAACCGGGGAGGGGACCCATTCCGTGTCGCCGCCTCCGGCGCGGTGGTCGGTATCGCGGCGTTCTCGGCGGTGGTCTTCGCCGCTCCGCTCTTTTCGGCACAGCTCTTCGCGTCCGGCGTCCTGCTGATCGGCCTCGGCGGCGGGCTCTTCGCCCACGGCACGCTCACCGCCTCGATGGCGAAGGCCGGGCCGGAGGAGATCGGCCTCGCGCTGGGCGCCTGGGGCGCGGTGCAGGCGAGTGCCGCCGGCGTCGCCATCGCGGCGAGCGGCATCCTGCGCGACGTCACCTCGCATCTCGCCCTCTCGGGGGCGCTCGGCGAGGCCCTGAACGATCCGGCCACCGGCTACCTGGTGGTCTACCACATCGAGATCGCTCTGCTTTTCGCGACCCTCGTGGCGATCGGCCCGCTGGTGCGGGATCACGCCGCCCGCCGGCCGGGGGCACTCGCCCTGGCCGCGGCCCACCCGAATCCATCACGCTGATGATCAGGTTCAGCAGCAACTTTTCCAAAAAGTGGCGTCCACTTTTCGGGTCCGTGTCCGAGAGAGCCAGGAGGAAATCCGATGCCAAGAGGTGAATTGACCGGCTACATCGACGTGGCGCAGGTCGTCCTGTACGCGTTCTGGATCTTCTTCGCGGGCCTCGTCTTCTACCTGCGCCGCGAGGACCGCCGCGAGGGTTATCCCCTCGAGAACGAGGTCGCGGGCCGCCTGAAGCGCCCCGACCCGATCCTGATCCCGGATCCGAAATTCTTCTACCTTTCCAATGGCGAGGTGAAGTCTGCGCCGCAGACCGACACGCAGCCGGCTCGGAACTACAAGGGCTACAAGCGCGAGATCTGGCCCGGCGCGCCGATGGAGCCCGAGGGCGACGGGATGCACGACGCGATCGGTCCCGGCGCCTATGTGGACCGCGACGACCATCACGACCGCACCTGGGACGGCGAGTACCGCATCGTTCCGCTGCGGGTCGCCCACCACTTCGTCGTCCATGAATCCGGCCCGAACCCGATCGGCCGCGAGGTCGTCGGCGCCGACCGCAAGGTCGCCGGTACGGTGGCGGACCTCTGGGTCGACCGCGGCGAATCGATGATCCGCTACTACGAGGTCGAACTCGCCGAGGGCGGCCGCCGCGTGCTGATGCCCAACACCTTCTGCAAGCTCGCGCTGTTCACGGGCGTCGTTCAGACGGAAGCTTTGCTGGCGCATCAATTCGCCGACATCCCCGGCACCAAGGATCCCGATTCGGTGACCCTCTACGAGGAGGAGCGGATCATGGCGTTCTTCGGCGCCGGCACCCTCTACGCCACCCCCTACCGCCAGGAGGCGATCCTGTGAGCAAATCGGTGAGCCTGCCCCCGAACGCCTTCGACGCACCGCCCGGCCTGCCGGGTCCCCTGCCGGCTGGCGAGCACATCCTCTGGCAAGGCCGGCCCTGCGCCTTCGGAATCACCTTCCGGGCGCTCCATGTCGGGCTCGTCGCCGCCTGGTTCGCCGGCCTCGCCGCCTTCGCCGGCCTGCCGTACATCGCCGCAGGCGATCTCGTGGGGGCGGCGATCACCGTCGGCCCGACCCTGGGGCTCGGCGCCGGCGCCATCGCGCTCCTCGCCCTGATCGGCTGGCTGTCGGTCCGCACCACCACCTACACGATCACGAACCGGCGGGTCGTCATGCGCGTCGGCATCGCCCTGCCGATGACCCTGAACCTGCCCTTTGCCCTCATCGAGACCGCCGGCCTGCGCCGGTTCCGCGACGGCAGCGGCGATCTCCCGATCCGGTTGCGTTCTGGCAACCGAGTGGCCTACCTTCACCTCTGGCCGCACGCGCGGCCCTGGCATGTCAGCCGGCCCGAGCCGATGCTGCGCGCGATCCCGGATGCCGGGACCGTGGCGGCGATCTTAGGCAGGGCCATCGCCGCCTCGCTGGAACAACAAGAAGAGGCGGTAAGCCCGGTGATCGTCTCGCGCCACCGCGGCGCGTCCCGTCCACCGCGCCTCGCCGCCGCGAGCTAGGGAGAGGGTCCGATGAAGGACGGGGCCGAGGCTGGCCCGATTCCCCGCCTGCTCCTGATGGGAGCGGCAGGGCTGATCGGTTTCACGGTGCTGGCGGTGGCGGTCGGCCGCGAGGGCGGCGTCGGCCTCACGGCGATGCCGCCGGCCCAGGTGGTCAAGGCCGTGGAGATCCGCGCCGACGATCAGGACGACGGCTCCATCACGATCCGCGACGACCGCAGCGGCGCGCTCCTCGCCCGCGTCGAGCCGGGGCAGGACAATTTCATCCGCGCGACCCTGCGGGGCTTCGCGCAGTCGCGTCTCCGGGAAGGCTTGACCCGTGAGAAGCCGTTCCGCCTGACCCGCTACGACGACGGCAGCCTCGAACTCGACGACGTGGTCACCGGCCGCAAGGTCAATCTCGGGGCCTTCGGCTCCACCAACGCACAGGCCTTTGCCCGGCTGATGCCTGCGGATGCGGGGGTGGTGCGATGATCGGTTGGGCCATGGCGCTCGGGCGGCGCACCGTCGAGGTGCCCTGCACCGTCGAGATCGAGCAGACGCCCGAGAGCCTTCATGCTCACGTCACCCTCGATGCCGCCTTCGAGATCGAACCCGGTGACGAGGTCCAGGTCCACGATTCCCCGACCTCGGTCCCGTATGGCGAGCGCCTCGTCGTCGCGCGCAAGGCCACCGTGACGCGGGCCGGACCGATCGAGCGGATCTGGACCAAGCTCGCCGGCCATCTCGAACTCACCGAGCTTTACGAAGTCAGCTTTTCAGAGAGGAGGCGCCTGTGAACGTCTCGATCCAGCATCAGACATCCAAGGGGGCTCAGCCGAAGTACCCGCTCAACGAGGGCACCAAGGCCGCGCAGGAGACGACCTTCCTGTCCCCGCGCTTCTACACCACCGATTTCGTCGAGCTCGACCGCACCGATGTCGAGCCCGTACGCGAGCAATGGGACATTCTCATCGCCGAGCTGAAGGCCGATCCGAACAAGCGCCACTTCATCCGCAACGAGGAGTTCGACATCGACATGTCGGGCCTCGATCCGGATCTGCGCAAGGAGTTCATGGACTTCCTGGTCTCGTCGATCACCGCCGAGTTCTCGGGCTGCGTGCTCTATGCCGAGATGCGCAAACGGGCCAAGAACCCCGATATCCGCGAGCTGTTCGGCCTCATGAGCCGCGACGAGGCACGCCATGCCGGCTTCATCAACGACGTGCTCAAGGATTTCGGCATCGGCGTCGACCTCGGATTTCTCACCAAGTCGAAGAAGTACACCTTCTTCCGGCCGAAATTCATCTTCTACGCGACCTACCTCTCCGAGAAGATCGGCTACGCCCGCTACATCACGATCTTCCGCGAGCTCGAGAAGAACCCGGACAAGCGCTTCCACCCGATCTTCAAGTGGTTCGAGAAGTGGTGCAACGACGAGTTCCGCCACGGCGAGGCCTTCGCCCTGCTGATGCGGGCGAACCCGAAGCTGACGACGGGCGTCAACCGCTACTGGATCAAGTTCTTCCTGCTCGCGGTCTTCGCGACGATGTATGTGCGCGACCATTGCCGGCCGCATTTCCACAAGGCGCTCGGCGTCGATCCGACGGAGTACGACTTCAAGGTCTTCCAGATCACGTCCGACATCTCGAAGCAGACGTTCCCCCTGACGCTCGACCTCGACAATCCGCGGTTCAAGGCGGCTTTGGACCGGCTGCTGGCCTGCTCGAACGGCATCGCCGACGCCAAGGCGCAGGGCGGGATCGTCGGCAAGATCAAGCACGGCGCCTGGATCGCGGCCTCGGCGATCAACTTCGTGCGGCTCTACGCCATCCCCACCATCGACAACCCGATGCCCGCCGAGATCCGCCTCGAGCCGGTCTGGTAGCGTGGGCGCCTATGCGGTCCCGGCGCTCTACGCGATCGTGGTCTGGTGGTTCTCCACCGGCCTGATCCTGCTCCTCGACCTCAAGCCGCGGCATACCCACCCGTGGAGCATGGCGGCGGCGACCGTGGTGCTCGCCGGGGCCATCTGGGCCATCGCCAAGAGCGCATCCGACGCGAGCGAGACCGGGGCCTACATCGCCTTCACCGGCGCGCTGCTGGTCTGGGGCTGGCAGGAGATGAGCTACTATATGGGCTTCGTCTCCGGCCCGCGCACCACCGGATGCCCGCCGGGCACGCGGGGCTTTGCCAAGTTCCGGGCGGCGGCGGCCACGAGCCTGTGGCACGAGGCAGCGATCGTCGCCGGGGCGCTCGCGATCCTGGGCATGACCTGGGACGAGCCCAACCGATTCGCGCTCTGGACCTACCTCGTCCTGTGGGGGATGAACCTCTCGGCGCGGCTCAACATGTTCCTTGGGGTCCGCAACCTCAACGCCGAATTCCTGCCGGCGCACCTGAGTTACCTGTCCTGCTTCCTGACACGTAAGCCGATGAATCTGCTGTTCCCGGTGTCCGTGAGCGTCGGTACGGCGCTCACCGTAGCGATCGGGATCGCCGCCCTGGATGACCTCGCCATGCCGCACGAGGTCGTGGGCCTCACCATCCTGACCACGATGGTGGCGCTCGCCACCCTGGAGCATTGGTTCCTCATGCTGCCGCTGCCGGCCGCTGCCCTGTGGAACTGGAGCCTTCCGGCTGCCAAGGCGACGCCGTCGTCCTCCGAGGCCGCTCCCCTCGCCTCCCGCGACGTCCCGTAGAATTTCGCCGCTTGTGCACCGCGCCCGCAGGCCTTTTTCAGGTCGGGCAAAAAAGTGCTGGCAAAATCGAGTTCTGGAATTATTGTCATCGAATAGCGTCAAGCTAGGTTGACACAAACAGCCGCTCGGTGGGGAAGGGAATGCCATGAACTACGAGACATTCTTCGGTGACGCACTGGATGGCCTGCACCGCGAGGGCCGCTACCGGGTCTTCACCGATCTCGAACGTCACAATGGCCGGTTCCCTCACGCGACCCATCACGCCCCAGGTGGCGAGCGTCCCGTCACCGTCTGGTGCTCCAACGACTATCTCGGCATGGGCCAGAACCCGGTGGTGCTCGGCGCCATGCACGAGGCGCTCGACCGCTGCGGCGCCGGGGCAGGCGGCACCCGCAACATCTCGGGCACCAACCATTACCACGTGCTGCTCGAGCAGGAGCTCGCCGACCTCCACCGCAAGGAGGCGGCGCTCCTTTTCACCTCGGGCTACGTCTCGAACTGGGCGGCGCTCGGCACCCTCGCGGGCAAGCTCCCCGGCTGCGTCGTGCTCTCGGACGAGGGCAATCATGCCTCGATGATCGAGGGCATCAAGGCCTCCAGGGCCGAGCGCCACATCTTCCGCCACAACGACCCGGAGGATCTCGACCGCAAGCTCCGCCTGATCGATCCGTCACGGCCGAAGCTCGTCGCCTTCGAATCGGTCTACTCGATGGATGGCGACATCGCCCCCATCGCCGAGATCTGCGACGTGGCGGAAGCGCACGGCGCGCTCACCT
Organism: Methylobacterium sp.; assembly: GCF_019745455.1. Taxonomy (GTDB): domain Bacteria; phylum Pseudomonadota; class Alphaproteobacteria; order Rhizobiales; family Beijerinckiaceae; genus Methylobacterium. Next base: position 46,759 of record NZ_JAIETD010000041.1, on the reverse strand, counting down.
ATCTCGACGAGGTCCATGCGGTCGGCCTCTACGGGACACGCGGCGGCGGCATCTCCGAACGCGAGGGCCTCGCCCACCGTCTCGACGTCATCGAGGGCACCCTCGGCAAGGCTTTCGCCGTCCATGGCGGCTACATCACGGGTTCGACCAAGCTCTGCGACTTCGTCCGCAGCTTCGCCTCGGGCTTCATCTTCACGACCTCGCTGCCCCCGGCCGTGGCTGCCGGTGCCGCGGCAAGCATCCGCCACCTCAAGCAGAGCGGCACCGAGCGCGCCCGGCATCAGGAGCGGGTCGCGCAGGTGAGGGCACGCCTCGACGCAGCCGACATCCCCTACCTGCCGAACGACAGCCACATCGTGCCGGTGATGGTCGGCGATCCCGTGCTGTGCAAGGCGATCTCCGACACGCTGCTCGACGAGTTCGGCATCTACGTCCAGCCGATCAACTATCCGACGGTTCCGCGCGGCACCGAGCGCCTGCGCATCACCCCATCTCCGCTGCACAGCGACGCCGATATCGAGCACCTCGTGGGCGCGCTCTCGGCGATCTGGGGCCGGATGGGCGTGCAGCGCGCGGCGGCGGAATGATCAGAACCCTCCCCCCTCTGCGGGGGAGGGTGCCTCGCGGATGCGAGGCGGGAGAGGGGATCGCGACCGCTCCGAAGAAGGCAGTGCTCCCCTCATCCGACCCGCTTCGCGGGCCACCTTCTCCCGCGGAGGGGAGAAGGCTATGCAGAGGCGGCCGCCCGGCATCCCCGACCCGTTCAAGAGCATTCGCATCAGCGTGACCACCTTCCCCTTCTCGGCCATCGTCGGACAGGACGAGATGCGCCGCGCGCTGCTGATCGCCGCCGTCGACCCATCCGTCGGCGGCGTCCTGGTGTTCGGCGACCGCGGCACCGGCAAATCCACCGCGATCCGAGGGCTGGCTGCCCTGCTGCCGAAGATGAAGGCGGTGGTCGGCTGCCCCTATTCCTGCGATCCCGCCAAGCCGGCGGAGGGCTGTCCCCATTGTGCGATGGCAGCGGGCAAGCGCGTCTCGCACCTCGTCCCCGTCCCCGTCATCGACCTGCCGCTCGGCGCCACCGAGGACCGGGTCGTCGGCGCCCTCGACCTCGAGCGCGCCCTGACGCTCGGCGAGAAGGCGTTCGAGCCCGGGCTGCTGGCGCGGGCCAATCGCGGCTTTCTCTATATCGACGAGGTCAACCTCCTCGACGACCACCTCGTCGACCTGCTCCTCGACGTGGCGGCTTCGGGAATCAATACCGTCGAGCGCGAGGGATTGAGCGTGCGCCATCCCGCCCGCTTCGTCCTCGTCGGCTCCGGCAACCCGGAGGAGGGGGAACTGCGGCCCCAGCTCCTCGACCGCTTCGGCCTCGCCGTCGAGGTGACGACGCCGACCGATCTCCCGACCCGCATCGACGTCGTGCGCCGCCGCGATGCCTACGAGCGCGACCCGGCCGGGTTCTGCGCCGCCTACGAGAAGGCGGACGGCGCCATCCGCAAGCAGCTCACCGCCGCCCGTACGCGCCTGGCCACCCTCACCGTCCCGGACGAGACCCTGGAGGCGGCCGCCCGCCTCTGCCTCACGCTGGGAACCGACGGGTTGCGCGGCGAGCTCACCCTGATGCGCACGGCCCGCGCGCTCGCGGCCTTCGAGGGCGCCGGGACGGTGGGGATCGACCATCTCACCCGCATCGCGCCCTCCGCCTTGAGGCACCGCCTGCGCCGCAACCCCCTCGACGAATCGGGCTCGACCGCGCGGGTGGCGAAGGCTGTCGCCGAGGTGTTCGGGCCGTGAGGGGGACGGCTCCTCGATGAGCGATCCCTGGCACGACGCCCTGCGCGTCGCCCGCCTCGTCGCGGAAGATCCCCATGGCTGCGGCGGCGTGCTGGTTCGGGCGGGAGCGGGGCCCGTGCGGGATGCCTGGCTCCAAACCCTGCGCGACGCCTTTCCTCGCGACGCGCCATGGCGAAAACTGCCCGGCGGCATCGCCGACGACCGGCTGATCGGCGGGCTCGACCTCGCCGCGACCCTGAGCGCCGGCCGACCGGTATCGCAGCGCGGGTTGCTCGCCGAGGCCGATGGCGGCCTGGTCGTCGTTCCCATGGCCGAGCGCCTGCCCGCCGGCACCGCCGCGCGCCTCGCCGCCGCCCTCGATACCGGAACCGTGCGGGTGGAGCGCGAAGGCCTCGCCGAAACCCGCGCCGCCCGATTCGGGCTCATCCTTCTCGACGAAGGCATCGGCGAGGACGAGCGGGCGCCGGAGGTGCTGGCGGAACGGCTGGCGTTCCGGATCGATCTCACGGCGGTGAGCTGGCGGGATACTCACGTCCACTCTTCCGACAGGGCTAGCAGTCCGGCACATTTGTCCCGATCGCCACCTCATCCCGAGGTGCCCGCGTCAGCGGGCCTCGAAGGAGGGCTCCAGGGCCCGATGCGCTCCCTCGACGCCTCCGCTTCGATACGGCACCTCGGGATGAGGGCGGAAGGGACGGGAGAAGGGTCCGGCGAGGACGCCGTCGCCGCCCTGTGCCAAGTGGCCGCCGCGCTCGGCGTGATGTCCCTGCGTGGGCCGCTGCTGGCCGCCCGCGTCGCCCGGATCGCCGGGCGGCTCGGGGGCAGGGACGCGCCGGTGGAGGCCGACACGATCGAGGCGGCTCGCCTCGTCCTGGCGCCGCGCGCCACGCGCCTGCCTCCATCGCCAGAGGACGCCGAACAGCCGCCGGAGGAGCCCGCAGAGAAATCCGGCCCGGATCCAGCCGACGGCGAGGCTTCGGCCGACAGCGACAACCAGACCACCACGGCCCTCGACGAGCGGGTGGTCGAGGCGGCGCGCGCCGCGATCCCCGCCGGCCTGTTGGCGCAGCTCATGGGCGGCCCGCGCCCGCGTGCCCCCAAGGCCGGCCGCATCGGTGCCGCCGCGGCGTCCGCGCGAAGCGGACGTCCGGCGGGCTCGCGCCCCGGCGATCCCCGCAGCGGCCGCCTCGCCCTCGTCGAGACCCTGCGCGCCGCCGCTCCGTGGCAGCGTCTCAGACGCCAGGACGGCGAGGGGCGGCGCATCAAGGTGCGGCCCGAGGATATCCGCCTCACCCGGTTCAAGCTGCGCACCGAGACGACCACGATCTTCGCCGTCGACGCCTCCGGCTCGGCCACCCTCGAACGGCTGGCCGAGGCCAAGGGCGCCGTCGAGCTCCTGCTCGCCGAGGCCTATATCCGCCGCGACAAGGTCGCCCTCGTCGCTTTCCGCGGGAGCGGGGCCGAGCTCGTTCTGCCCCCGACCCGCTCGCTGGTCCGGGCGAAACGCGGCCTCTCCGCGCTGCCGGGCGGAGGCGGCACGCCGCTGGCCAGCGGCCTCGACGTCGCGACGCAGGTGGCCTTGAGCGTCCGGCGCGGTGGGGGAACGCCGGTCCTGGTGATGCTCACCGATGGGCGCGCCAATATCGCGCGCTCGGGCGAGCCGGGCCGTGCCAAGGCCGGGGCCGATGCGCTGGGCGCCGCCGCCGCCTTCCGCGCCACCGGCATTCGGGCGATCTTCATCGACACTTCGGCTCGGCCGCAGGAATCCGCCCGGCGCCTCGCCGCTGCCATGGATGCCCGCTACCTCGCCCTGCCCTATGCCGATGCCGGGCAGGTCAGCGGCGCCGTCAAGGCCCTCGGCGAGGAGGCGCGATGAGCGATCGCCCGAACTGGGAGCGGGACGGCGGCGACTGGCCGAACCGCAGCGCCAGCCGTTTCGTCGAGGCGGCCGGCCTGCGCTGGCACATTCAGGAGATGGGGCCTGAGCAGGCACCGACCCTCCTCCTCGTCCACGGCACGGGCGCGGCGACCCATTCCTGGCGTGCCCTGGCGCCGCTGCTGGCCAAGGACTTCCACGTCCTCGCCCTCGACTTGCCGGGCCACGGCTTCACCGATCCGCTGCCGTCCGGCCGGCTCTCGCTGCCTGGCATGGCCGCTGCGCTCGGGAGCCTTCTCGACGCGCTCGGCGTCGCCCCGGCCATCATGGTCGGGCATTCGGCGGGGGCAGCGATCCTGGCGCGGATGTGCCTCGACGGCCGTTCGGCCCCGCGCCTCCTCGTCGCCCTGAACGGCGCCTTGGCCCCGTTCCCGGGCCTCGCCTCGGTGCTGTTCCCGAGTCTGGCGCGGATGCTGTTCCTCAACCCGGTCACGCCGCGCATCTTCGCATGGAGCGCCGACCAGCCGGCGGTGGAGCGCCTGATCCGCGGCACCGGCTCGCGCCTCGACGCTCAGGGCCTCGACCTCTACCGCCGCCTGTTCCGGTTTCCCGGCCATGTGGCGGGGGCGCTCGGCATGATGGCGAACTGGAACCTCGCCGCCCTCGACCGCGACCTGCCGCGCCTCGCGGTGCCGACGCTGCTCATCGTTGGCGGGACCGACAAGGCGATCGCGCCCGAGACCGCCTTCAGCGTGCAGAAGCGCATTCCCGGCGCCAAGGTGGAGCTGCTGCGCAACCTCGGCCATCTCGCCCACGAAGAGGCGCCGGACATGGTTGCGGGCGTCATCGTGAATGCGGCGCGAGGGGCAGGGGTCCTTTCAGTGCATGACCCGGCAGATCTTCAGTAGGCGGTGATCACATCGGCCTTTCGGTCGAAAACACCCCTTGCGCCAGGGAATTTGACACTGATAGTGTCAGCTTATGTTGACACTCGCCGACATGCCCTCCGCCCAGACGTCGCCCCGGACCAAGCCCCATGCCGTGGTGATCGGCAGCGGGTTCGGCGGGCTCGCCGCCGCCATCCGCCTCGGAAGCCGGGGCTACCGCGTGACGGTGCTGGAGCGCCTCGATCAGACAGGCGGCCGGGCACGCGTCCACCGGCAGGACGGCTTCACCTTCGATGCCGGCCCGACCATCGTCACCGCGCCGTTCCTGTTCGAGGAGCTCTGGACGCTCTGCGGCCGGCGGATGGAGGACGACGTCACCTTGGCGCCGATGCTGCCCTTCTACCGCATCCGCTTCGAGGACGGCGCCACCTTCGACTATAGCGGCGACAAGGCGGCGATGCGGGCCGAGGTGGCGCGGTTCTCACCCGAGGATGTCGCCGGCTATGAGCGCTTCATGGAGCGCAGCCGCGAGATCTGCGAGCTCGGCTTCGAGCAGCTCGGCCACGTGCCCTTCGGAAAGGTCACCGACATGCTGCGGATCGCCCCGGCGCTCCTGCGCCTGCAGGGCCATCGCAGCGTCTACGACGTGGTGGCCAGCTACATCCGCGACGAGCGCCTGCGCACGATCTTCAGTTTCCACCCGCTCCTCATCGGCGGCAGCCCGTTCCGGGCGAGCGCGATCTACTGCCTGATTGCCCATCTCGAACGGCGATGGGGCGTCCATTTCGCGCTGGGCGGCACCGGCCGGCTGGTGGACGGCCTCGTCGGCCTCATCAAAGGGCAGGGCGGCGCCCTGCGCTGCGGGGCCGACGTGGCGCAGATCCGGGTGGAGGCGGGCAAGGCCCGCGGCGTGACCCTCACCGGCGGCGAGCGGATCGACGCCGACATCGTGGTCTCCAACGCCGATTCCGCCTTCACCTACAAGCACCTGCTACCGCCCGGCCGTCGGCGCTGGAGCGAGTCGAAGTTGAAGAAGGCCCATTCCTCCATGGGCCTGTTCGTCTGGTATTTCGGGACCAACCGGAAATACGGGGACGTCGCCCACCACACCATCATGATGGGGCCGCGCTATCGCGGGCTGATCGACGACATCTTTCGAAAAAAGCATCTGGCGAAGGATTTCAGCCTCTACCTGCATCGGCCGACCGCCACCGACCCGCTGCTCGCGCCGCCCGGATGCGACGCGTTCTACGTGCTCTCGCCGGTGCCGAACCTCGATGGTGGCCAAGATTGGAGCGTCGAGGCGGAGCCCTACCGCCAGGCCATCGAACGCCATCTCGAAGCGACCCTGCTGCCCGGCCTGTCGGAGGCCCTGGTGACCTCCAAGGTGACGACGCCCCAGGATTTCGCCACCGACTTCCTCAGCATCCGCGGCTCCGGTTTCGGCCTCGAACCGGTGCTGACGCAATCGGCATGGTTCCGGCCGCACAACGCGTCGGAAGATGTCGCCAACCTCTATCTCGTCGGCGCCGGCACCCATCCGGGTGCGGGCCTGCCTGGCGTCCTCTCCTCTGCCAGAGTCCTCGATTCCGTGGTGCCGGATGCTCGTGTCTTCGCTTGATGGTGGTTCGATGACGCGGTCCCATGCCGGGGCCGCCGACCATGCCGCCTGCCGCGCGGCGATCCGCACCGGCTCCCGCAGCTTCTTCGCCGCCTCGGCCTTGCTTCCCGCCAGCGTCAGGCGCCCGGCCTACGGGCTCTACGCCTTCTGCCGCCTCTCCGACGACGCCGTGGACGAGACGGCGCAGCAGAACCGCGCCGCCGCCGTAGCCCGGCTCTCCGAGCGGCTCTCGCTCGCCTATTCCGGCCGTCCGCGCGATGCGGCCGCCGACCGGGCCCTCGCCGACATCGTCGCCGAGTTCGAGATCCCGCAGGCGCTTCCCGCCGCCCTGATCGAGGGCCTGTCCTGGGACGCGCAGGGCCGGCGCTACGAGACGCTCTCGGACCTCACCGCCTATGCGGCGAGGGTCGCGGCGAGCGTCGGCGCGATGATGACGCTGATCATGGGTGCGCGCGACCGCCTCGTCCTGGCGCGGGCCTGCGACCTCGGCCTCGCCATGCAGCTCACCAACATCGCCCGCGACGTCGGCGAGGATGCGAGAGCCGGGCGCCTCTACCTGCCGCTGGCCTGGCTGCGCGAGGCGGGCATCGACCCCGACGCGTTCCTCGCCGATCCCGTTCTCACGCCGGAACTCCAGGGCCTCGTCGCCCGGCTCCTCGCCGTGGCGGACGCGCTCTATGAGCGGGCGGAGGCGGGCATCGCCGAATTGCCATCGGGCTGCCGCCCGGCGATCCGTGCCGCGAGGCTTATCTATGCCGAGATCGGGCGCGATCTCGAACGGGCTGGCCACGATTCGATCGGCCGCCGCGCCAGGGTACCGGGCCGGCGCAAGGCCGTCCTGATGGCGCGGGCGCTGTTCCCCTTGAGCGAAGCGAGGATCTGCGCCGAACCGGCCTTGCCGGAGGTCGCCTTCCTCGTCGAGGCGGTACGCCCGCCGGAGGAAGCGCCCCGTACGGTGCCCTGGTGGAACTTCCCCGGACAGGTCGTGCGCGTCCTCGACCTTATCGAGGTGCTGCGCGAGCGTGATGCCTTCGCCCGCGAGGGGGCCTCGCCCCTCTCGCCGTGACGGACCCGATCGTCGCCTTCTTCGATATCGGGCTCGTCTTCTCGATCCCGCTCGGCCTGGCGATCTGGCAGCTCGTGGTGCTCAAGCGCAGCATGAGGCGGGATCGGGAGGAGGCGGAGCGAGCCTCCACCTGTGACCCTCCCCCCTCTGCGGGGAAGGGTGCCTGCGAAGCAGGCGGGAGAGGGGACCGCGACCCGTCCGGATAATCCGGTGCTCCCCTCTCCCGACCCGCTACGCGGGCCACCCTCTCCCGCAGAGGGGAGAGGGGTATCCGCGCTGAATGTCGGCTGTTCTCACGCCATCGCGGTCTTCAGGTGCTCGTCGACCTTGTCGAGGAAGCCCGTGGTGGAGAGCCACTTCTGGTCCGGCCCGACGAGGAGGGCGAGGTCCTTCGTCATGAAGCCCTTCTCGACCGTGTCGACGCAGACCGTCTCGAGGGTCGTGGCGAACTTCGCCAGATCCGCGTTGCCGTCGAGCTTGGCCCGGTGGGCGAGGCCGCGGCTCCAGGCGAAGATCGACGCGATGGAGTTGGTCGAGGTCTCCTTGCCCTTCTGGTGCTCGCGGTAGTGCCGCGTCACCGTGCCGTGGGCGGCCTCGGCCTCCACGGTCCGGCCGTCGGGGGTGAGCAGCACCGAGGTCATCAGGCCGAGGGAGCCGAAGCCCTGCGCGACCGTGTCGGACTGGACGTCGCCGTCGTAGTTCTTGCAGGCCCAGACGTAGCCGCCCGACCATTTCAGCGCCGAGGCGACCATGTCGTCGATCAGGCGGTGCTCGTAGGTGATGCCGAGGGCGGTGAAACGCGACTTGAACTCGGCCTCGTACACCTCCTCGAACAGGTCCTTGAAGCGGCCGTCATAGGCCTTGAGGATCGTGTTCTTGGTCGAGAGATAGACCGGGTACTTGCGGTTCAGGCCGTAATTGAGCGAGGCGCGGGCAAAGTCGCGGATCGAGTCGTCGAGGTTGTACATCGCCTGGGCGATGCCGGGAGAGGGGAACCTGAATACCTCCTTCTCGATGACCGTGCCGTCCTCGCCCTCGAACTTGATCGTCAGCCGGCCCTTGCCCGGCACCTTGAAGTCGGTCGCCTTGTACTGGTCGCCATAGGCGTGGCGCCCGACCACGATCGGCTGGGTCCAGCCCGGCACGAGGCGCGGCACGTTCTTGCAGATGATCGGCTCGCGGAAGATGACGCCGCCGAGGATGTTGCGGATCGTGCCGTTGGGCGACTTCCACATTTCCTTGAGGTTGAATTCCTTCACCCGCGCCTCGTCGGGCGTGATGGTGGCGCATTTCACGCCGACGCCATGGCGCTTAATCGCGTTGGCCGCATCGATCGTGACCTGGTCGTTGGTGGCGTCGCGGTGCTCGACACCCAGGTCGTAATAGTCGAGGTCGAGGTCGAGATAGGGGTGGATCAGCTTGTTCTTGATCTCGCTCCAGATGATGCGGGTCATCTCGTCGCCGTCGAGTTCGACGACCGGGTTCGCGACCTTGATCTTCGACATGATCCTCAGAGCCTTTCTCACCGCGCGGCCGGTGAGGCCGCGCTCCCGCGTGGCGCGGTCATAGCGCGGCGCAACAGGACGCGAAACCCGTGCCCGTGACAGATCGCGGCCGGCGTCCGGAGAGGGAAAATCGGCAGCGCCCCTGGACATCCGACCTCCGGCCGGGAATGTGCTGCCCGATCGGACGAAGAGGACAGATTCATGAGCGAGCGCATCATCCTGCGGGCCGGCGAGGCCCTGGTCGCCGGCGGGCCGCCGAACACCGCGGCCGAGCCCGAGGTCATCATCGGCGAACTCGATGGGCCGGTGGGCACGGCTCTCGCGACGCTGACCGGCGACCAGGTCGTCGGCCATAGCCGCGTCTTCGCTCTCCTCAACACCGACATCATGGTTCGGCCGGTGACGCTCTGCGTCTCGAAGGTGAGCGTCGAGACCTCGAAATACACCTCTATCCTGATGGGCACGGTGCAGTTCGCCATCGCCAACGGCGTGCTCGACGCCGTCCGGGCCGGCTACATTCCCAAGGAGAAGGCCAACGACCTCGGGATCATCTGCTCGGTCTGGCTCAGCCCCGGCGTGATCGAAGCCGAGACCGTCGACCACAAGGCCTTGTTCGAGATCCAGCGCAAGGGCATGACGGAGGCGATCCGCAAGGCGATGACCAACGAGCCTTCGATCGACTGGCTTCTCGAGAACCAGGACAAGATCATGCACAAGTATTACCAGATGGGCCTCGACGGAAAGATCTGAGCGAGCGCGTCCTCCCATGTCGGACCAGTCAGGGGAGAGGGGGGCGATCTTGGCCCCTCCGGTGGTCATCCTCGTCTCGCCGCAGCTCGCGCAGAACATCGGCATGGTGTCCCGCGCCATGGCGAATTTCGGGCTCACAGAGCTGCGTCTCGTCGCCCCGAAGAACGGCTGGCCGATCAAGGGCGTGCGCGAGGCGGCCTCCGGGGCCGTCGCGGCCCTCGACGGGGCGAGCATCTATGCGACCCTCCCCGAGGCCATCGCCGACCTGCACTACGTCCTCGCCACCACGGCGCGTGAACGAGGGCAGATGAAGCGGGTGATGGCGCCCGACGAGGCCATGGGCGAGGTGGCGGCGAGGACCGGGCATCCGAACCGGCAGCGGGTCGGTATCCTGTTCGGGCGCGAGCGGGTCGGGCTGCACAACGAGGAGGTCTCGCTCGCCGACGCGATCGTCACCTTTCCGGTCTCGCCGGATTTCCCCTCCCTCAACCTCGCCCAGGCGGTGCTGCTCCTCGGCTACGAGTGGCGCCGCGCCGCCGGGCTCGGGCGCCTGCCCTTCACCGGCGAGATGCTGGCTCCGCCCGCCACCCGCGAGGCCATGCTGTCGCTCTTCTCGAGCCTCGAAGCCGCGCTGGAAGCGGCTGGCTTCTATCCGCCCGAAAAGCGCGAGATCATCGCGCGGAACATGCGGGACATGCTGCACCGCATGGCGATGACCGAGCAGGACGTGCGGACACTGCGAGGCGCGCTGCGTGCCCTGACGCGAAAGCACGGCAATCCACCGCAAACTTAACTCAGATAATACTCTTTTCTGCGACGCTCCGCTCGATGTCTACCGATCGACTCAGAGTCATAGGTGGCGAGTTTGCCGCTCCCGAGCGCGAGGCCGCGTTCCAGTCCGAACGTCTTCCGGAAACGCGGCATCATGCCCGACTGACCTTCGTCCTCGCGGCCTTCGTCTATACGCTGGTCGTGATCTCCGACTGGCTCTACGCCGATCGCGGGCTCTTCTGGGACATGCTGCCGCTCCGGCTTGCGATCATCCTGATGTCGGTCGGGTCGTTCCTGGCGGCGCGGCACGTCGCGACATTCTCGCGACTCCAGTGCATCCTCCTCGTCTGGTCCATGGTCACGACGGCGGCCGTGACCGGCCTCTGCGCGTTGCGCCCGTCCATCGCCCCCTTCGTCACGCTGATCCTTCCCGCGCTCTACCTGCTCGTCCTCCCCATGAGGTTCTGGTGGACGTTGATCAGCGCGCTGGCCTGCGCGGCAGCCCTCCTCTCGCTCCCCAGCGTGCAATCGACGTTGATGACGCTTTTCATACCTCTCGTCGTCGTCGATGCCGCCCTTGCCGCACTCCTGATCCGCGGAAACCGGCTGAGGCGGATGGAATGGTTGGCGGTGGAAGCCCGACGTCGCGCCAACGAAGACCTGGCCGATAGCCGGCGCCTCTTCGAGATCATGTTCAAGGCCGTACCGGTTCCCATCGTCGTCTCCCGGCAGCGGGACGGCCGGATCATAGACGCGAACGATGCCGCCTTCGCTTTCTTCGGCTTTCCCAGGCAGACAGATCTCTCGACCTTCCGGACTCACGACCTGATCGGTCCGGCGGAGCGGCGTCGAGTGCAGAAGCTTTTGGACGCGGACGGTCTCATCCAATCCGTCGAGGTGAGCGTCAACGGCGTCGGAGGCGAGCGCCATGACATCCTGCTCTCCGTCGCCAATGTCGACGTGCAGGGCTCCCCCTGCACGATCTCGAGCCTCGTCGACATCACCGACCGTAAGATCGTGGAGGAGCGCATTCGACAAGCCGCGCACCACGATACCGTCACCGGCCTCCCGAATCGCGCCCTGTTTCAGACCACTCTCCAAAGCGAGATCGCGCGGGCGCAGGCGGCGGGATCGCGCCTCGGCCTGATCCTCATCGATCTCGATTCGTTCAAGGAGATCAACGACACCCTCGGCCACGCGGCCGGCGATACCGTACTCAAAGAGGTGTCCCGGAGGCTGAAGCGCGCGGTCGGCGAGGGCAACCTCGTCGCACGGCTGGGAGGAGACGAGTTCGTCATCGTCGTCTCGGACGGGGGCAGCAGGGGGGCAGTCTCCAGGGAACGCCTGAAGGCTCTCGCGGAGACGATCCTCGACCATCTCGATCCGGCTCTGCCGCTGAACGGCCGCCTCGTCACGCCGAGGGCGAGCCTGGGGCTCGCCCTCTTCCCTGACCATGCCGACAATGGCGCGGACCTGTTCGGCAATGCCGACTTGGCGCTGTATTCCGCCAAGAGGGCTGGCGGACGACGCGCGACCCTCTTCGTCCCCTGCCTGAAGGTAGAGACCGAAGCGCGCCTCACCATCGCGCGCGAGATGCGTGTCGCATTGGACGAAGGCGGCCTGGTGCCGTTCTACCAGCCTAAGGTCGATCTTCGTGACGGTAGGGTCGTTGGCTTCGAGGCGCTGGCGAGGTGGCAGCATCCGAGCCGAGGACTGCTGACGCCGGCCGATTTCATAAGCGCCTTCGACGATTCCGAGATCGGCTTCGCCGTCGGCCATTGCCTGATGCGCCAGATCTGCGCCGACATCGCCGCCTGGATCGCGCAGGGGCTCGACCCAGGTCGCGTCTTCCTCAACCTGTCATCGGCCCAGTTCGCCCAGGATGACCTCGCGCGAACGATCTTCGGCGAGATCAGGAGAGCGGGTATCAGTCCCGATCGCATCGGGATCGAGGTCACCGAGACCGTCCTCCTCGGCGGCCAGGGCGACCGCGTGGCATCGGTTCTCGATACCCTGCGGGCCGGTGGCCTCGGCATCGCACTCGACGATTTCGGCACCGGCTATGCTTCGCTCACGCATCTCAAGCAGTTCCCGGTCAGCGAGATCAAGATCGACCGCAGCTTCGTGCGCGACCTCGAACGCGACTCGAACGACGCGGCCATCGTGATGGCGGTCCTCCATCTCGGCCGCAGCCTGGGCCTCGCCGTGACGGCGGAAGGCGTCGAGACCGAAGCTCAGGCCCGGTTCCTGATGGATAATGGCTGCGATCACGCGCAGGGCTACCTCTACGCCAAGCCGATGGCGCAGAGCCGGGTCCAATGGTTCCTGCAGAACCGCCCCGATATCCTCGGGACCGCCGGCATGGACGAGGACGTGCTGCTGATCGCCTGATGGGAACCCTGTGGTCTCAGTTCACCTTGGCGAGGGCCTGCTCGATATCGGCGATCAGATCCTCGACGTTCTCGAGACCGATCGAGAGGCGGACCGTCTCGGGCCCGACCTGCGAGGCCCGCTTGTCGGCCTCGCTGAGCTGCCGGTGCGTGGTGGTGGCCGGATGGATCGCAAGAGACTTGATCTCGCCGATATTGACGAGATGCGAGATCAGTTCGAGGGAGGTGATGAAAGTCTTGGCTGCCGGCTCGCCGCCCTTCAGGGCGAAGGTAAATATCGAACCGGGCCCCTGCGGCGTGTAGCAGGCGGCAAGCGACTCGCCGGGCTGGCCGGGCAGCGCGGGATAGCTCACCCATCCCACCGCGGGATGATCCTTCAGGAAGGCCGCGACGGTCCTGGCGTTGGAACAGTGCCGCTCCATGCGCAGGGGCAGCGTCTCGATGCCGGTGAGCGTCAGGAAGGCGTTCATCGGCGACAGGCCGGGCCCGAGGTCGCGCAGGCCGAAGAGGCGGCAGGCGACTGCGAAGCTGATCTCGGGAAAACGCTCGGTAATGACGAGGCCGTCATAGTCGGGCCAGGGCTCGGTGATGAGGTTGTAGCGCGGGCCCGCCGCCTTCCAGTCGAATCGGCCGGCATCGCAGATCATGCCGCCGATCGTCTGGCCCGAGCCTCCGAGGAACTTCGAGGTCGAGTGGATGACGATGTCGGCGCCGTACTCGATCGGGCGGATCAGCGCGGGGGAGGCGAGGGTGTTGTCGACGACGAGCGGCAGGTTGTGCCGCTTGGCGACTTCCGCGATGCCGACGAGGTCCATCACCGTGGCGCAGGGATTGACGATGGACTCGCAGACGATGGCCTTGGTCTCGGGCGTGATCTGCGCCTCGAAATCGGCGGGTGCCAGGCCGGCGGCGAATTGCGGCTTGAGGTCGTAGCGGCCGTCGAGCCGGCGCATGAGGCCGAGCGAGCCGCCGAACAGGCGCGGCGAGGCGACGTAGGCGTCGCCGCTCTTCATCAAGGTCATCAGGACGAGGAGCAGGGCCGATTGGCCCGAGGACACGGCAATCGCCGCCTTGGCGCCCTCCAGAGCCGCCACGCGCCGCTCCAGGGCTGCAACGGTGGGGTTCGAGCCGCGCGAGTACGAGAAACCGGTCTTGCGCATCGCGAAGATGTCGGCGGCCTGTTCCGTCGAATCGAACACGAAGCCGTTCGTGAAATAGATCGGCTGCACCCGCGCCCCGGTGGAGGGATCGGGCGCCGCGCCGGCATGGACGGCCTGCGTGGCGAAGCGGTGTGGGTGGGTCTCGGGGGCCATCGGGGCCTTCCGTCGGTGGGAGAAGTCTCAGGCGGCGCGTCTGGCGAAGGCCCGCAAGGTCCGCACCAACGTCATCGGCTCGTAGGGCTTGGGGATGAAGCGGGCGCCGTCCGGCATGTCGTTCGGGCCGGGCGTCCCCATCCCGGAGACCACGAGGACGGGAATCGTCGGCCAGCGCCGGGCGACGAGGCGGGCGAGGGCGAACCCATCCATGGAGCCCTGCGGCATGTCCACGTCGGTCATCAAGACGCCGACGTCGTCGCGGTTCTCCAGAACCTTCAGTGCCTTATCGGCATGGGCCGCCTCGACCACCTCGAAGCCGGCATCGGCCAAGGTGTCCGCCGCTTCCATCAGGAGGAGGCCATCATCTTCGACGAGGAGGACGACGGGAGGCGCGTCTGAGTTGTCTGTCATCAGGTCTCGGCTGATCCCGCTGTGACCGTTGGGCGGGGCCTATTCCCCGATCTTCCCGGCGTCAAGAAGGGCGACCCCGGCCGGTTCCGTCACGGCCCCGCGACCGGACCGGCACGAGACGGACGTATGTGGATGGCCGCATGAGCGCCAAGCCGGTCAAAGCGGCGAGGATCAGGCTCCATGTCAGCACCTCGTTCAGCCCGTCAAAACCCGTCATGTCGGTCTCTCCCTGGACAATCTCGCCGCGCCGTCACCAAGGTGGCGGCGAGCCGGTTAACCGTCCGTTAAGCCTTCAAGGCCGCGTCGAGATCCTCGATGAGGTCGGCCGGATCCTCGATGCCGACCGAGAGGCGCACGACTTCCGGCCCGGCGCCGGAGGCCGTCTTCTGCGCGTCGGTGAGCTGGCGATGGGTGGTCGATGCGGGGTGGATCACCAGCGAGCGCGTGTCGCCGATATTGGCCACGTGCGAGAAGAGCTGGAGGTTCGCCACGAGCTTCACGCCCGCGTCGTAGCCGCCCTTGAGCCCGAGCGTGAACACCGCGCCGGAGCCGAGCGGCGTGTAGCGCTTGGCGAGGTGGTGATAGCGATCGGTCTCCAGGCCCGGGTAGCTGACCCATGCCACCGCCGGATGCTTCGACAGATGAGTGGCGACGGCGAGGGCGTTGTCGCAATGGCGCTGCATCCTCAGCGGCAGGGTCTCGATGCCGGTGAGGATGAGAAACGCGTTGAAAGGCGAGAGCGCAGGCCCGAGATCGCGCAGGCCGAGCACCCGGATCGCGATGGCGAAGCCGAAATTGCCGAAGGTCTCGGATAGAACCATGCCCGAATATTCCGGGCGCGGCTGGGACAGCATCGGGTAGCGGTCGTCGCCGGCCCAAGGGAAGGTGCCGCCGTCGACGACGAGGCCGCCGATGGAATTGCCGTGGCCGCCGAGGAACTTCGTCGCCGAGTGGATCACGATATCGGCGCCATGTTCGAAGGGGCGGATCAGGTACGGCGTCGCCATGGTGTTGTCGACGATGAGCGGAATGTTGTGCCGCCGGGCGATCGCCGAGAGAGCGGCGATGTCGGTGATGACGCCGCCGGGGTTGGCGATCGATTCGCAGAAGATCGCTTTGGTGCGGGGGGTGATGGCGCGCTCGAACGAGGACGGATCGTCGGTATCGGCCCAAACGACGTTCCAGCCGAAGTTCTTGTAGGAATGGTTGAACTGGTTGATCGAGCCGCCATAGAGCTTGTTGGCGGCGACGAACTCGTCGCCCGGCTGCATCAGCGCGTGCATCGTCAGGAACTCGGCAGCGTGGCCCGAGGCCACCGCCACCGCCGCGGTGCCGCCCTCGAGAGCGGCGATGCGCTCCTCCAGCACCGCGTTGGTCGGGTTGGTGATGCGCGAATAGATGTTGCCGAAGGCCTGCAGCCCGAACAGCGAAGCGGCGTGATCCACGTCGTCGAAGACGAAGGACGTCGTCTGGTAGATCGGGGTCGCCCGCGCGCCCGTGGTCGCGTCGGGGGCGGCGCCGGCATGGATCGCCAGGGTATTGAAGCCGGGCAGGCGGTCGGTCATGCAATCCTCCTCGCGCGTCCGCGTTAACGAACGCTGGTTCTTTATGCCGGACGCGGCGGCGCGGTCAAGGCGCGGTGGAACCGCATCGAGCTCCTCCGATTGACGGCGACGGACAACCGGAGAACCGCATGGCCGACGATCACGATACGACCGGGCAGGAGAAGGTCTGGACCGAGTTCAAGGACGCCGTCAACATGACGGCTTCGACGCTGGAGACGTTCCTCGAAACGCAGGAGAGCCGCTCGGTTGGCCAGAAGTCATCAGAGGGCGCCGAGTCCACCGGCCATGCGGAGGGCCGGCGCATCGTGACGATCCTGCGCAAGACGAAGTCCGAACTCGATGAGGAAGACTTCGCGCACATGCGCAAGGTCGTCGGCTACGTGCACCGCCATCTCAAGCAGGGCGGCCCAAAGGACGCGGACAAGATGAAGGACTCGCCCTGGCGGCTCTCGCTGATGAACTGGGGTCACGATCCGATGAAGGACTGACCTCCCTTTCAAGGAAACGGACCGGGCGCTGTTCCATCGGCCAAAGCTCGGCTAATGCGCGGCCCATGACCGCGCCCGTCCCCACATCCCGCATCCTCATCGCCAGCTTCGTCGGCACGGCGATCGAGTTCTACGACTTCTACATCTACGCCACGGCCGCGGCCCTGGTGATCGGGCCGATCTTCTTCCCGCCGGGCGATCCGGCGGTGCAGACGCTCGCGGCCTTCGCGACCTTCGCCATCGCCTTCATCGCGCGGCCGATGGGCGCGGCGTTCTTCGGGCATTTCGGCGACCGGGTCGGGCGCAAGGCGACGCTGGTGGCCTCGCTGATGATCATGGGGCTGTCGACGGTGCTGATCGGCTGCCTGCCGTCCTATGCCACCGCCGGCTGGTGGGCACCCGCGGCCCTCTGCGTGCTGCGTTTCGGCCAGGGCCTGGGCTTCGGCGGCGAATGGGGCGGCGCGGCCCTGCTGGCAGTGGAGAACGCGCCGCCGGGCCGACGGGCGCTCTACGGGATCTTCCCGCAGCTCGGGGCGCCGATCGGCTTCATCGCGGCCAATCTCGGCTTCCTGGCTTTGGCAGTCTCCTTGAGCCCGGAGGATTTCCAGACTTGGGGATGGCGCCTGCCGTTCCTCGCATCGGCGGTGCTGGTCGGCGTCGGCCTCTATGTCCGGCTGAAGCTCGCCGAGACGCCGGCCTTCGAGGCGGCGATGGCGCGGTCCGCCCCAGAGCGTGTGCCCCTGGCCATCGTCTTCACCCGCCACCTGCGCGCGACCATGCTCGGCACCTTCGCGATGGTATCGTGCTACGCGATCTTCTACCTGTCGACGGTCTTCGCCCTGAGCTACGGCACGACGACGCTCGGCTTCAGCCGGCCGACCTTCCTGCTGTTCGAATGCATCGCCGTCATCTTCATGGCCCTGGCGATCCCGGTCTCGGGCTGGGCGGCGGACCGCTACGGCCGGCGCCCCGTCCTCCTCACCGGTCTCGCCTTCACGGCCTTTCTCGGGCTGCTGCTCGGCCCGATGCTCGGGAGCGGGGAGGGGGCCAAGGTCCTCGGCTTCCTCTGCCTCGGGCTCTTGGCCATGGGCTGGCTGTTCGGGCCCATGGGGGCGCTCCTGCCCGAGCTGTTTCCGACGCGGGTGCGCTATACCGGCGCTTCGGTGAGCTACAACCTCGCCGGTATCCTCGGCGCCTCGGCCGCTCCTTACCTGGCACAGCAGCTCGTCGCCTGGGGCGGGATCGGCTGGGTCGGGCTCTACCTCGCCGTCGCGGCGGGTTTGAGCTTCATCGCGGTGTGGATGATGCAGGAGACCGCGCGCGGCGCGTTATAGGCCTCACGCCGCCCAGGGCTTGAGGGCGTCCGGCGTCATCATTCCGCGGCTGCCCTCGACATTCTTGGCGACCCCGCGCGAGACCCTGATCCCCTTGGGGTAACCCGTGCGGGCCCGGTAATTGCCGATCGGCGGCAGCGGCACCGCGGTCGAGCGCATCAGCCGATCGGCGCAGACGGCGTCCAGGGCGGTGACGCCGGCCACGGCAGCGGCGGCGAGGAGGAGGTTGTCCTTCTTCGGATTGCCCTCGTAGGCGGCGGCCAGGGTCGCGAGGTCGAGGGCATCGCCCGCGACGCGGCCCCAGATCCAGGGCGTCGGGTCGTCGGAGGTCAGGATGCCGATGCCGGTGGCGACCTCGCGCGCACCATAGGCCTGGACGAGCCCCTCCTGGCCGCGCATCCCGAGACCCCGGGCGAGGGCCTTGGGAGCCAGGAGCTCGACGAGGCCGAGGCCGATGGAGAACCAGCCAAGGCCGCGCGCGAGCGCATCGGTGGCCGTATCGGGATGACCGCGACGGGGGGAACGGGGACCTTCGTAGCGCATGGGATTTCTCCTCGACGATGGGGGCAGGCATCCCCTCTCCCCGCCTGGAAGAGAGGGAAGAGGGGCAAGTGCGCCCTTAAGGCTTGATCACGACCTTGATGCAGCCGTCCTTCTTGTCGCGGAACGTCTTGTACATCTCGGGACCGTCTTCGAGCCCGACCCGGTGGGTGATGACGAAGGACGGGTCGATCTGGCCCTCCTCGATCCGGCGGACGAGGTCGCCGGTCCAGCGGTTCACGTGGGTCTGGCCGGTGCGGATGGTCAGGCCCTTGTTCATGACCATGCCCATCGGGAACTTGTCGATCAGGCCGCCATAGACGCCGGGAATCGAGAGGGTGCCGGCAGAGCGGCAGACATAGGCCATCTCGCGCAGGACATGCGGGCGATCGCTCTCCAGCATCACCGCCTGCTTGGCCCGGTCGACCATGGAATCGATCGTCGCCGTGGCGTGGGCCTCCATGCCGACGGAATCGATGCATTTCTCCGGCCCCTTGCCGGAGGTCATCTGGTTCAGGCGCTCGATCACGCTCTCGTCGGAGAAGTTGATGGTCGAGGCGCCGCCGGCCCGCGCCATCTCCAGGCGCTCGGGCACGTTGTCGATGCAGATGACGTGCTTGGCCCCGAGCAGGATCGCGGAGCGGATCGCCATCTGCCCGACCGGGCCGGCGCCCCAGATCGCCACCGTGTCGGTCGGCTCGATGTCGCATTGCACCGCCGCCTGCCAGCCGGTCGGGAAGATGTCGGACAGGAACAGCACCTGCTCGTCGGTGAGGCTGTCGGGCACCTTGATGTGGGTCGCGTCGGCATAGGGTACGCGCAGATACTCCGCCTGCCCCCCTGGATAGCCGCCGGTGAGGTGGGTGTAGCCGAACAGGCCCGCCGTGGTGCTGCCGAACACCTTGGAGGCCATGGCCTTGTTGCGGTTCGAGCGCTCGCAGACCGAGAAGAAGCCGCGTTTGCACTGGTCGCACTCGCCGCAGATGATCGTGAACGGCACGACGATCCGGTCACCCTTCTTCAAGGCACCGTTGATTCCTTTGCCGACCTCGACGACCTCGCCCATGGTCTCGTGGCCCATGATGTCGCCCTTCTCCATGCCGGGCATGAAGTGGTCGTAGAGGTGAAGGTCGGAGCCGCAGATGGCGCAGGCCGTGACCTTGATGATGACATCTCGGTCCTGCTCGATCTCGGGATCGGGAACCGTATCGCAGCGGATATCCTGCGCGCCGTGCCAGACGAGTGCCCTCATGATGTGTTCTCCCCGCTGCGCCGTTGGGTGGCGTGTGTGGAGAGAACATCCTGAGACGGAGCTATGTTTCGCGTTGGGGAGGCAGCGCAGAAGTGGCCGGAGCGGCATTCCCGCCCCGGTCTAACCCCGCTCGATCGTCAGCCGCTGTACGCCCTTGCCGCCAAGCACGGGCTTCCTCGCGCTGATGATCCGCGAGTTCACGCCCGACCACCCGATCTCGCCCGAGAGCCGCCCGTACTCGATCTTAGGGCAGCGGTTCATCACCACGGTCACGCCTGCGGCCTCCGCGCGGGCGGCGGCTTCGTCGTCTCGGACGCCGAGCTGCATCCAGATCACCTTGGGCAGGACCGGAAGCGCGAGGGCCTCGTCGACGAGACCGCCGGCGGCGTCCGAGCTGCGGAAGATCTCGACCATGTCGATAGGGCCGGGCAAGTCGGCGAGGCGGGCCACCACCGGCTTGTCGAGCAGGGTCTGGCCGGCGAGGCCCGGATTGACCGGGGTGACGTCGTAGCCGCGGCTGAGGAGGTATTTGAGCACGATCCAGCTCGGCCGGGCCGGGTTCGACGAGGCGCCGACGAGGGCGATGGTGCGGGTGCGCGTCAGCAGCCCGCGGATCATCGCGTCCGGATAGGCGATCTGGCGGTGGTCGAGATTTCGGGTCGGATGGCTCATGGTGCCGACTTGTCGGGCATTGCCGGGCGTGCTGCAAGATCGAGGCATGAGCACCCCACCCCTGATGTCGCTGGACGAGACCGTCGCGTTCCTCGAGCGGGAGTTCCCGCAGATGCACCATGGCGGGCGCTCCTACCATCTCGAAGCGGTCGGCCCCTTGAGCGCCACCATGCGGATGGACCACCACGACCGCTTCCTGCGCCCCGGCGGCACCGTCTCGGGTCCTGCGATGATGGCGCTGGCCGATCTCGCCCTCTATGCCGCGATCCTCGCCAATATCGGCCCCGTCGGCCTCGCGGTGACGACGAACCTGAGCTTCAATTTCTTGCGCAAGCCCGGCCCGACGGGGCTCGTGGCCGATGCGAGGCTGTTCAAGCTCGGGCGGCGCCTCGCGGTCGGCGAAGTGCTGATCACCGAGGCGGGCTCGGAGGACCTCGTCTGCCACGCGACGGGAACCTACTCGATCCCGCCGGAGAAGGCCGGCAGAGTTACCCCGATCCGCTAGCCAAGGGCATTCACCGCTCTGCAGGGAAGGATGCCTAAGTCGCCCCCGTCCGGAGCCTCTCCTTCGCCTCGGCAGCCAACGCCGACAGGGTGCCCGGTGGTAACCCTGCTGCGGCCTGGAGCTGCGCGCCGATCAGCGCCGCACCCAAGGCACTCGTCAGCAAGGTAGCGGCAACAACCCCGGCACACTCCGCCTTCGAGTCCGCACCCGCCGGCTCATCGGCCCGCAGGGTCTCCACGCGGGGCTCGTCGGCCTCGTGGCCGCCACCGGATTGACCCGCGCGGTCAAGCGCGTCACCGTCGTCGACCAGGAGCCGGAGCAGAATGTCGGCGGTCAGACGTTCTGGTCGCTTGGCGGCCTCTTCCTCGTCGATTCTCCCGGGCAGCGGCGCCTGCGCATCCGCGATTGCCTCGATCTCGCCCGACAGGACTAAATGGGCTCGGCGGGGTTCGACCGCGACGAGGATCGTTGGCCCCCGAGAGGCCCCATGCGATGCTCGATCCGGCCCACGGCCCCCTCATCGCCGCGCGCATGAACATCCTCACCCGCAAGATTCTCAGCCGCAAGACCCTCAGTTGCAAGACCTTCGGCGGGCTCAACACCGGCCTCGATTCCCGTGTCTTCGGGCAGGACGGCGCGATCATCGAGGGGCTCTACGCGTTCGGCGAGGTCGCGGACTTCGGCGGCATGCAGGGCTATGGCTTCGCTCGAGTGCACCTTCCTCGGCGGGTGCCACTTCTCGGGGCGCCAGGCTGGCCGGGCGGCGGCGAAGGGGCCGCCGCCTCGCGATTGAGCCGGGGATGACGCCCTGGAGTGAAGGGCGGATCGTGGTATGCCGAAATGGCAATCTCGGGAGCCGCTGCGCGAAAGGGTGACCATGCAGGCAAGACCGATCGGCCGCTCCGGCCTCTCCGTGGCGCCGCTCTGCCTCGGCGGCAACGTCTTCGGCTGGACCGCCGACGAGGCGACCTCCTTCGCGATCCTCGATCGCTTCGTGGAGTCCGGGCTGAATTTCATCGATACCGCCGACGTCTATTCGCGCTGGGCCTCAGGCCATCAGGGCGGCGAATCCGAGACGGTGATCGGCAACTGGTTCAAGCGAAGCGGTCATCGCGAAAAGATCGTGCTCGCGACCAAGGTCGGGATGGATATGGGGCAGGCGGGCAAAAATGACCCCGGCAAGGGCCTGTCCGCCGCACATATCGAGCACGCGGTCGAAGCGTCGCTGCGCCGCCTGCAGACCGACCGGATCGACCTCTACCAGTCGCATCTCGATGATGCCGCCACACCGATCGAGGAGACGCTGGCCGCCTACGAGCGCCTGATCAAGGCCGGCAAGGTCCGGGCGATCGGCGCCTCGAACTATTCCGCGGCTCGCCTGCGGCAGGCTCTCGACGTCGCCAAGGCGCGATCCCTGCCGCGCTACGAGTGCCTGCAGCCCGATTACAGCCTCGCCGAACGCGCCGGCTACGAAAGCGAACTCGAGCCGCTCTGCCGGCGCCAGGGGATCGGCGTCATTGGGTATTTCTCCCTCGCCGCCGGCTTCCTCACCGGAAAGTACCGCTCGCCCGATGCCGCCGAGGGCCGGGCGAGGGGCGGCAACGTCCAGAAATACCTCAACCCGCGCGGCTTCGCCCTCCTCGACGTTCTCGACGGAGTCGCGGCCGAGCACGGCGCAACGCCGGCCCAGGTGGCGCTCGCCTGGCTCATCGCCCGCCCCGGCGTGACCGCGCCGATCGCCAGCGCGACGTCGCTGGCCCAACTCGACGAGTTGATCGGGGCGGTATCGCTGACCCTGTCGGCCTCCGCCGTCGATCGACTGTCGAAGGCGAGCGCGGGCGGCATTCGCGTCTAAGGAAAGCGCGTCTGCACACGCCCAAAAACAATGCAATTCCAAGGGATCACCCCTATATAAGCCCAGCTGACGAATCGCAGGCGCGCCCATGGCTTGAGCCGGGGCACCACAACCAAGCAAAGACCCGCCTGCCTGAGGAACTTCATGTCCGACAACAACCACGACGACGCTTCCCGCAACCTTGCGTCCACGGCCTATGGCGCTGAATCGATCCGGGTCCTCAAGGGGCTCGATGCGGTGCGCAAGCGCCCCGGCATGTATATCGGCGACACCGACGACGGCTCTGGCCTCCACCACATGGTCTACGAGGTGGTGGACAACGCCATCGACGAGGCGCTGGCCGGTCACGCCGACCTCGTCACCGTGACGCTGAACGCCGACGGCTCGTGCACGGTCTCCGACAACGGCCGCGGCATTCCCACGGACATCCACAAGGAGGAGGGGGTGTCGGCAGCCGAGGTCATCATGACCCAGCTCCATGCCGGCGGTAAGTTCGACCAGAACTCCTACAAGGTCTCCGGCGGCCTGCACGGCGTCGGCGTCTCCGTCGTCAACGCCCTGTCGCAATGGTTGCGCCTGCGCATCTGGCGCAACGGCAAGGAGCACGCGATGGAGTTCCGCCACGGCGATGCGGTCTCGCCGCTCAAGATCGTGGGCGACGGCAACGGCCGCCACGGCACCGAGGTGTCGTTCCTGCCCTCGACAGACACCTTCACGATGATCGAGTTCGACTACGGCACGCTGGAGAAGCGCCTGCGCGAGCTCGCCTTCCTCAATTCCGGCGTGCGCATCGTGCTCACCGATGCGCGCCATGCCGAGCACAAGCGCGAGGAGCTCTATTACGAGGGCGGCATCGAGGCTTTCGTGCGATACCTCGACCGCTCGCGCAAACCCATTGAAGGCATGACGAAACCCGTGATGGTGCGGGCCGTGCGCGACGACATCCGCGTCGAGGTCGCCCTGTGGTGGAACGACTCGTTCAACGAGACCGTGCTGCCCTTCACCAACAACATCCCCCAGCGCGACGGCGGCACCCACATGGCGGGCTTTCGCGCCGCGCTGACCCGCCAGATCACCGGCTATTCGGAATCCTCCGGCATCGCCAAGCGCGAGAAGATCACGCTCACCGGCGAGGATTGCCGCGAGGGTCTCACAGCGGTGATCTCGGTGCAGGTGCCGGATCCGAAGTTCTCGTCGCAGACCAAGGACAAGCTCGTCTCCTCCGAGGTCCGCCCGGCCGTCGAGAACGTGCTCAACGAGGGCCTGTCGAACTGGCTCGAGGAGAACCCGACCCTCGCCCGCTCGGTGATGGCCAAGGTCATCATGGCCGCCTCCGCTCGCGAGGCGGCGCGGAAAGCCCGCGAGACGGTGACCCGCAAGGGCGTCCTCGATATCGCCTCGCTGCCCGGCAAGCTCGCCGATTGCCAGGAGCGCGACCCGTCGAAATGCGAGATCCTGCTGGTGGAGGGCGATTCCGCCGGCGGCTCGGCCAAGCAGGGCCGCGACCGCGCCTTCCAGGCGGTGCTCCCCTTGCGCGGCAAGATCCTCAACGTCGAGCGGGTGCGCGCCGACCGCATGCTGTCCTCGGCCGAGATCGGCACGCTGATCACGGCGCTCGGAGCCGGCATTGGCCGCTCGTCCACCGACCGCGAAGGCTTCAACCCGGAGAAGCTGCGCTACCACCGCATCATCATCATGACCGATGCGGACGTGGACGGCTCGCACATCCGGACCCTGCTCCTCACCTTCTTCTTCCGGCAGATGCCGGAGGTGATCGAGCGCGGCCACCTCTACATCGCCCAGCCGCCGCTCTATAAAGCCGCCAAGGGTAAGACCGCGATCTACCTCAAGGACGAGCGCGCGCTCGAGGACTACCTCATCGATGCGGGCGTCGACGGCGCGGTGCTGCGCCTTGCGTCCGGCGCGGAGTTCGGCGGATCGCAGCTCAAAGCCCTCGTCGAGGAGGCGCGCCAGTTCCGCGGGCTGATGCAGGCGCTCCATACCCGCTACGACCGCGCCATCGTGGAGCAGGCCCTCGTCGCGGGCGCCTTCCGGACCGACGCCGCCGAGGACCCTGCCAGGGCGGAGCCACTGGCCACCGAGATCGCGCGCCGCATGGACCGGATCGCCGAGGATATCGAACGTGGCTGGGAGGGAACGGCCCGGGATGGCGGCTACGAGTTGAGCCGCACTCTGCGCGGGGTGCGCCAGGTCTCGACGCTCGACGCCACGCTCATCGCCTCGCAGGAGGCACGGCGCCTCTCGGACCGGGCCGAGCACCTGCGGGAGATTTACGACGAGCCGGTCACCTATGCCCGCAAGGGCGAGGAGACGGTGCTGCACGGCCCCGTCGGCCTGTTCGAGGCGGTGATGGCCTTCGGTCGCAAGGGCCTCCAGCTCCAGCGCTACAAGGGCCTCGGCGAGATGAACCCGCAGCAGCTCTGGGAGACCACCCTCGACAGCGAGGTTCGCTCACTGCTGCAGGTCAAGATCAAGGACACCCAGGATGCCGACGACCTCTTCGTCAAGCTGATGGGCGACGTGGTCGAGCCCCGTCGCGAGTTCATCCAGGACAACGCCCTCAGTGTGGCGAATCTCGACGTATGATCGCCGCATGTGCAGGAGCCATCATGCGGGACGACCCTCTTTGACGGGACAGCGCGTATTTCGTCCCGTCGCGTAGCCGTGACAGGCTTCCATTCGCTCGCCGGCGCGCTCACATGGACTAATGGCTCATGAGGCAGCAGATCGGGGCCTCCTGGAGGAGCTTTCGGGTCACGCTGCCGAACATCATCTCCCGCATGCGCGAGTGGCCGTAGGCTCCGGCGATGATCAGATCCGCATCCACCCGCTTGGCGATGGCGAGGATGTCCGAGGCGACCCCGGCATGGGAGCCGGGATGCGAGAGGATCGTCGCGGCCACGCCATGTTGGGCGAGGTGCTCCACGACGTCTCGTGCGCCGGACTGCTCGGGTTCGGCCCCGACTGCGACCACCGAGACCTCGTCCGCAGCTTTGAGGAAAGGCAGCCCGTCCCAGAGCGCGCGGTGCGCCTCCCGCGTGTCCTTCCAAGCGACGACGATCCGGCGCGCGGCAAGGCTATCGACATGCGGCGGAGCCACGAGCACGGGCCGGCCAATCCGCAGGATCAGTTCGCCGGGCTCGATGCTGCAGCACCAATCGTCGTTGTTCTCCTCATCGTACCGATTGACGACCACGACATCCGCCGCCCTCGACTGCTGCGTCAGGTACGCCATCGGGTCAATTCGCGCCGTCCGGCACTCCGGCCTCGTCAGCTTTGAGGTGAGCGTCCGGAACTTTGTTTCGACTTGTGCCAGGTCGTCGGCCACACGCCGGTACGCCAGCTCTATGGTCTCGGTGTTGATGTAAGAGCCCTTGCCATAGAACTTCGCCGGCAAGGTCGGCCGGGCAGCGATCCCGATCAGCCGGGCGCCGAAGCGATCCGCCACGCTGGCGCCGATCTTCAGGCGGCCCATCGAACATGAGCCGAGGTCGAGGGGGACCATCACTGTGGCGAAAGCCATGGCGACCTCCATCCGCCTGGCATGCATTGATCGGCGGGTTCACTCCCGCATGCGCCCAAGCCCGACAATCCTACTCCCGCTCGTCGCGCTTCGCGAGTGTTTCGCGATTCGCAGCGCCCAGGTCACGCAAGCATACGCGGCACATGCATCATCGCGGTTGCTTGGCGACGTGGAGCGTCGCTTCTTCGTCATGACATCGGATCTGAAGAGGGGCGGCGAGGCTGACGAACGTCGATCCGACGTGAGGCCGGCAAGGTGATGCGGGACCTCGCCCGCGCTCAAGCGCGTTCGGCAGACGGTTCGGCGTCGGACGCGTCAGCGCCCACTACCCCGCATGCTCCTTTGCCGGCAGGTTCGGCCCATATCCTCATAACCGGCAGGACAGCGGCGGACGCAGGCCCCAGCCGCATACTTGAGCGGCGGCCTGCAGGCTCTGCTGAAGCGCTGTTCCTGGAACAGGAAGTCCTTGGCCGGGCTCTGCGCGATCGCGGGAACCGGGGTGCTTATCGGGACCACGACGGCCGCCACGAGGGCACCATAGAGGAAGCGAGTCATCGATCGTCCTGGGTCCTGAGGCTCGACGTCAGCCAACCTGCGCGATCCGGTTTGGTTCAATGGCTGACGTTCTCCGAAAGCACGGAACGCGGGACTCTCTCGGTCACCGCCTCCTCGGTGAACTTGGCTGCGGCTGTCTCGCCATCCTCCCGCCGGATCACCTCGCCGAGTTCGACTGCCCGGCGGCGGATCGATAGGTCGTCCGTTGCGGCGACCACCTCGGCGAGGCGATCCGCCGACCAAGCCCTCCCAGGAAGTGCGGGCGGACCGGTGCCCAATGCCGCGACGCGTTCCCTCCAGAAAGGGTGCTCGCCGAAGAACAAGCAGAAGCACCTCCTCCTGCAACTTGCCATCCGCTGCAGAGCAACAGCCTTCCGTAGCCCGAGAGCATGCTCGAGATCGCAGGCAGCGTCTGGGAATGGACATTCCTGCCCGGACCCCGGTGAGCCGTGCAGACACACCGTCTTTCCGCATCCGCCCGGATTTTCGCAGGAACAGGCGACTTCGAATGAACCTTGGCCTTCGGCGGCGGTTGAGAGGCAAGCTGAGCCATTGGGCAAGCTCTCTGACCGAGGAGTGGCATCGTGGATCTGACAGGACGGTTCTGGTTCAAGCGAACCTGGGGCGGCAGGCTGATCCTGCTGGTGGAGGAGAAGAAGCCTCGCCGCAGACTGTTCTCCAAGGGCGTCCCGGAGTTCAAGCTGCGCTGGCGCGAGGCCAAACTCCTCGATTTTGCTGACCCTGCCTTGAGCTCCCTCGTCGATCTCGGGAGGCAGCAACGTCACGGCGCCTCGGCATCGAAGATCGGCGGTCCGCGCCTGGTTCCGGTGCCCGCTGCCGCGTAAGGCTCGATCAGCCGAGCCGGTTTCGCCCTCTGCGTCGGCCGATCCGGCGCAGCTTCATGGCGAGCTGTTGCATTTTCGTTCTCGAGCCTTGCCACATTTCGACTGTTGCTGCTGACGCAGCGGTTAGAGTCGTATCGGGCGCCGGTTCTTCGGGCATCCAGAACCCCGAAGACGGGGGTATGCCAAGCTACGCAATCGCTTCACGGGTGAGATGATCGCTCCTGCCCGGCAGCCAGCCGAGTATGCTGTCAGGGGTATGGGGTCCACCTTACGATGAATGTGTCCGAGCCCGCTTTTGCCGCCGTGAAAACCGATCGTCGGCTTCGGTGTACTCGAAAGACGGCCGAAACCGTCACCAGGTGACGCTGTAGGCGAGTTCCACCGTGCGTGGGCGCCCGAGCAACCAGTTGGTGCCGACGCCGTTCACCGCGTTGCCCCTGATCGCGTAGACCTCGTCGAAGAGGTTGTAGACCCGCAGGGACAACCGCGACTCGCGCGACACCTGATGGTCGAGGCCGGCATTGACCAGGGTGTAGGCCGGCCGCCGGGCGTTGTTGCCGAAATCGCTGAAGGTCTCTCCCACGTATTGCAGGCCGATTCGTGCCTCCCAGTCGCGCGCAAACGCGTAGTTGATCCACAGATTGCCGATGCGCTCGGGCACGTCGATGGGCTGGCGCCCGGCATAGGAAACGACGGCGCCGCCGACAGTCTCGTTGAAGTCGTCGTACTGGGCGCGGAGGACGGCGAGGTTGGCGTCGACCCGCCAGGCTTCGGACAGGTGCACCGCGAGTGCCGCCTCGAACCCGTGCGAGGATTGCCGGCCCACTTGCGTCGAGATCGTCGGTTGGCCCGGCACCGTCGAGATCAGGTTGTCCTTGACGATGCGGTAGCCGGCCAGGGTCCATTCCACCGCGCCCGCGAAAGCCACGCCTTTAGCCCCCACCTCGACCTGCTGCCCGGTGGACAGTTGGAAGCCGGCCAGATTCTGCGAGAGTGAGATCAGGCTGCCGACGGGATCGGTGGCGGTGGCGTATTGCGCGTAGAGGGCCGTGTCGGGGGTCGGGTTGTAGACGGCGCCGAAGCGGTAGCTCAGGGCACGGAAATCCTTGTCGAAGGCGGCGCCTGTGACGAGGTTGGTGCGATGCAGGCTCGGAGCGTCGTAGCGCCCGCCGGAGAGCAGAGAGAGTTTTTCGGAGAGGATCAGCCGGTTCTCGGCGAAGACCGAAGCTTGGTCAGTGCTGGTGGCATAGGCCGGTCTCGCCCGGCCGGCGGCGGGGAACCCGCCCGGATCGTAGGCGAACGGGCTCACGCTGGTAGTCGTGTCGAAGTAGAAGTTGTTCGTGTGGGTGAAGGCGATGTGGTTGACGTCGAAGCCGGCGACGAACTCGTTGCGAAATCCGAAGAGATTGCCCCGGAAGGTCGCGTCGAAGCGGTTCCCGACCTGCTCCTGCTGGTGGTAGATCTCAAGGTAATCCGAGCGGTCGATCAGTCCCGTCGAGCGGTTGAAGGCGTATTGCTCGACGTCGCGCCAGTGGCGGCGGCTCCGCAGGCGATAAGCGGTGTTGCGGATCGTGACGTCGGCCGAGGGCGACCACTCGGTCTTCAGTTGCGTCCAGTTGTCGGTCCAGAGGATCTTGGCGTCGCGGACGTTGTAGTTTTTGAACCGAGTGGATTCGAATATCCTGCCGTTCACCAGGGGCGTGCCCCAGTATCGGACGGGCTCCTGGTAGCCGAAATCGTGGGAGAGCGTGAAGGCGAGGTCGGGGCTCGCCTGCAAGGTCACGGCGCCCGAGACCGCAAGATTGCGGAAATCCCCGTCGGGCGAGAGCCAGCCGCCGGCGCGGTTGCCGCTGACGTTCAGCCGATAGGCCACTGCATCGCCGATCGGGCCGCCGGTATCGAGGGCCAGCCGGGCAATGCCGTCGGAGCCGAGCGCCGCGCGGGCTTCATGGATCGGGGTGAAGACCGGCTTCTTCGTCACCACGTTGACGACGCCGCCGATCGCCCCATCGCCGTAGAGCACGGAGGCCGGGCCGCGCAGGACCTCGATGCGCTCGACGTTCCAGGTGTCGAACGGGAACGTCACGGTCCCGGCCCCCACGAACAGCCTCGTGCCGTCATAGAGTTGCTGGATCGAATTCGGTCCGGCGAAGCCCCGCGCCGTAAACGCGCCGTTGCCGTTGCCGGGATCGGCGATGGTGGTGATGCCGGTGGCGTTCTGCGACACCGCCTCGGCGACGCTGTTCTGGCCGCGAAGGCGCGTCGTCTCCCCGGCGATCACGTCGACGCTCGCGGGTGTCTCGATCGGCGCGAGGCCGAGGCGGCTGGCGCTGCGGCTCGGCGCGCGCAGGTTCAGACCCTGGCCAGGGACGCCCGGGCCGGCGACCGACAGGGTGTCGAGGGTGACGGCCTCCTGCGCCAAGGCAGGAGGCGCCGCCAGGGCCGAGGTCAGGAGAACGGCACGGCCGAGGCGAGGATGGCGCGAGAGAATGATCAAGGGGACAACCGAGTGGAACGCAGGCAGACGCCGTGCTGCACCCATACAAGATATAATGTTATACTGTTACACAATTCTCACGGGCAGCGCGTTTCCCTCGACGAGGGTTTGGCGCCATCGCGGCAGCGATGGAGAATGCGACACAATAAACAGGCTGTCTGGCATGGTGGGTGACGGCATGCGCGCCTGAGCGCTGTGGTGGCACGTCACCGCGAACGAAGCCGGACAGCACGCGCGAGGCGCACGATCCGACACCCCACCAGGACACCCCGCCCGATGCGTTCCGCGTGTGACCACGGCTGACGGCAGGTCTCCTGGCTCACGGGTCACCGCCCTCTCATCGTCTTCCCAGGTGAGACACCCAGTGACGTGTTGATGATGGGCTCGCCGCTTACAGTTGCGGGGGCAGCCGTGGCATCGGAGCCAAGCTCCTCACCGCGTTCCCTTTTGATCCTCGTCGCGAGGAACCGTCACGGCCAAGGTAACTGATGGGCGAAGCCCGCGTCAACGATCGCCCGTCTTTCGCTGCGGATAGCGGCCAGCGACAAGGTCGGCTGCCGTACAGTACCGAGTAAGTCTCGTCCCGGTCATGATCCGGTCACCTTCGCATCGGAAGGTGAGGCGAACAGGCGGATGCCGGAGCGTGTTTCCGGCCGCGTGGCGGGCGCGTCGAGGCGAGCGCCCTGGGGAAAGAATGGATGACGAAGCGATCGACGATCGACCGGCCCTGGCGGTCTGCCGCCCTTCTGGCCGCCACGACGCTGGCGATGCTGCCTGGCGCCGCGCTGGCGGCTCCCGCCGATCCAAGCGGCACCTGGTTGACGGAGGACGGCCGTGCCCGCATCCGCGTCGAGAAATGCGGTCCGCAGGAGAAGAACGTCTGCGGCTACGTGGTCTGGCTCAAGGTGCCGCTGAACGACAAAGGCCAGCCGCGACTCGACTTCAAGAACCCCGATCCGAAGAAGCAGGCCCGTCCCTCCCTCGGTCACCAGCTCATCATGGGCCTGAAGCCGAACGCCGATTCGCGCTTCGAGGGGAAGATCTACAATTCCGAGGAAGGCAAGTACTACGACGTCACCATCTGGACCGAGCAGCCCACCGAACTCTCGATCCGCGGCTGCATGCTGGCGATCCTCTGCGGATCGCAGACCTGGACGCGGGTGAGCGACGTGGCACCTGGCCAGCTCACCGGCCCGACGAATGGTCCGGGCGGTCCGCGCCCCGACGCCGAATGGGCGCCGAAAGTCGCCCCCGCGGCAGCCGCCGCGCCTGCTGCGACGACCGGGACGGCCAAGCCCGCCGCCGCAGCCCCGAAGCCGGCGGCTCCGAAGCCTGCTGCCGCGCCGCCGGCCGAATGAGGGTTGACCAAGAGGATCGAGATGGCCTTCGGATCGTCCGGCGGCGCCTCTCGCTCCTCAGTCAATCAGCGCCGAGTAGCTCAGCACCCGCAGCTCCCGTCTGATCGGGAGAGCCGAGGACGGGATGAGCTGCGCGAGCATGACGACCGAGAGGTCCTCTGCCGGGTCGATCCAGAACGAGGTGCTGGCAAGACCACCCCAGGCCGCCTCGCCCGGCGTACCGACGATCTGGGCGCGGGCCGGGTCGAGCATGATCGAGAATCCGAGGCCGAAGCCGATGCCCGTATAGGACGACTCGGAGAAGCGCGGCTGACCCATCGCGGCAAGATCGCCTCCCAGGTGGTTCATCAGCATCAGGTCCACGGTCTTGCGCCCGAGGAGGCGCATGCCGTCGAGTTCGCCCCGACCGAGCAGGAACCGGCAGAACCGCAGGTAGTCCGAGGCCGTCGAGACGAGGCCGCCTCCGCCGGAGGCCAGGGGCGGTACTTTCGCAAACCGCGTCTCGACGCTGTCGTCGTAGAGTTTCAGGGTCCTGTCGCGGAACAGGCTGTAGGTGGCGGCAAGCCGCGACAGCTTGTCGGCCGGCACGTGAAAGTCGGTATCGACCATGCCGAGCGGTGCGATCACGCGCTCGCGCAGGACATCGCCGAAATCGCGATCCGATACCACGGCGACGAGGTGGCCGAGGACGTCCGTGGCGACCGAGTAGTTCCATTCCTTACCCGGCTGGGAAAGAAGCGGCTGGTTTGCGGCCCGCCGCACCACCTCGGCGAGGCTCGCCTCCTGGTTCTCGCCGAAATCGACGCCGTTCTGGCGGTAGAGGGCGTCGACGAGGGTCGCCTCCATGAAGCCGTAGGTCAGCCCGGACGTATGGGTGAGGAGGTCGCGGATCGTGATGGCGCGCGAGGCGGGCTCGGTGTCGTACCTGGCGCGGCTCCCGCCGGTGAGGACCCGCATGTCGGCGAATTCGGGAAGGAAGCGCGCGACCGGGTCGTCGAGCTGGAAGCGGCCCTCCTCGTAGAGCATCATCACCGCCACCGAGGTCAGCGGCTTGGTCATCGAGTAGATGCGCACGATGGTGTCGGCCGCGAACGGCTTCTTGCGCGCGACGTCCGCAAGTCCGTGGGCGCGGAAGAACGCCGTCTTGCCGCGCCGAGCGATACTCACCGAGAGGCCAGCGAGCCTGCCCGTATCGACGAGGCCAAGCATCCAGCCATCGATCCGTTCGAGCCGATCCGAGCAGAGGCCGACGGCCTGCGGGTCGATCTCGATCATGTGTCCGCTCTCATTTCCGCGATCCGCCAAAGCCCCGCTTTAGCGTTCCCATCACAGCTGACCAAGACGCCGCGACCTCACCATCCCATCGTCCCCGGCCCACCCTTGAAGGGCCCGCGAATGGAGGGCGTGATCCAGCCGCCGTAGAACCCGCCGGGCTGTGGCAGGACGGGAACGCCGCCCACGAAGCATCCATCCATCGGGCCGGCATAGAAGGCGATGTAGCCGGCGATCGCCAGGAAGCCCGGTGTCGGGTCAGGATAGGCCCAGGCGGCCCCCTCTATTCTGCGAGAACCGGTATCGAGGTCGAACAGCACGGCCCGTCCCTTCCACTCGCAGATCCCCGCCTTGCGCGGTGGCCCAAGGAGGTCCGCGGCAAGATCGGCGGGCGGGAAGTAGTAGGTCGGCGGATGGCTCGTCTCGAGCACGCGGAACCCCGCCATCGTGGCGGCGACGTCCCGCCCGTCGAGGACGACGCGCAGGCGCTGCGTCACGAGCTCCAATCGCGGAGGCCGAGGATAATTCCAGACGCTCTCCTCGCTAGGGCCGATGGGATCGGGTTCAGGGTGCATGGTCTCGTCCTCGGCGCCATGGCGGCACTGTCGGAGATAGCGCGACACCTCGTGGGTGAAACCGTTTGCCGTCGCCGCGGGGCATGCTAGCGCAGCTTGCGACAGACCGGAGCGCCGCCCTTGACCGAGTTCGCCCTGTTCCTCGATTTCGACGGCACCCTCGTCGAGATCGCGCCCAAGCCCGATCAGGTCCGCGTCGACCCTGCGTTGGTTCCGGCCTTGGCGCGACTGCGCGAGCGCCTCGGCGGGGCGCTCGCCATCGTCACCGGGCGGCCGATCACCGTCATCGACGGCTTCCTCTCACCACAACGTTTCGACGTCGCAGGCCTGCATGGCGTCGAGCGACGATTCGGCGGCACTGTCAGCGGCGGGCGTTCGGAGGATCATCCGGCCCTGCGCGCCCGCATCCCGGGCCTCCATGCAGTTGTGGAGCCTCTGGAAGCGGTCCTGATCGAGGACAAGGGTGCCTCGGTGGCCGTGCATTGGCGCCTCGCGACCCCCTCGGACGCTGCGCGCGCGCAGACGATCGTCGAGGAATTGGCCACCGACCTCGGTCCGGGATACCGGCTGCAGCTCGGAAAGGCCGTGGGCGAGATCGTCCCAGCCTCGGCGACGAAGGGAACCGCGATCCGTGCATTCTCAGCCCGGGAACCCTATGCTGGGCGCCGGGCGATCTTCCTCGGCGACGACCTGACCGACGAGCGTGCCTTCGCCACAGTGAACGAGGATGGCGGGGTGAGTGTCCGGATCGGCTCGGCCGACACCATCGCCACGCGACGCCTCGCCGACCCGGCGGCGGTGCGGAGTTTGCTCCTCGGCTGGGCCGATGGGGCGACGATCGATCCCGACGCGCTGCCGGCGGCCTGAATCACGAAGGCGGTCACTGCCACGCCAGGAGACCACGCCAGGAGAGCCCATGTTCGAATTCCCGGTCCTCGTCGGCGATATCGGTGGCACCAATGCCCGGTTCGGCATCGTCCCCGAGGCCGGCGCGCAGCCGCGACTTCTCGTCCATCTCGAGACCGCGGCGTATCCCGACCCCAGCGCGGCGATCCGCGCCGCGCTGTCCCGCGAGTCGGGGCCGCGCCCGCGATCGGCCATCCTGGCGGTGGCGGCGCGGGTCGACGGGCCGGAAGTCCGCCTCACCAATGCCTCCTGGGTCATCGCAGGCGAAAGGATCGGCGAGGATTTCGGGTTGTCGCGGGCGGTGGTGGTGAACGATTACGTCCCGGTCGCCGCCGGCGCGGCGAGCATCGCGCCGGATGCCCTCACGGTCATCGGGCCGCGTCTCGATACGGCAGCGGGAACGCGGCTCGTGCTCGGCCCCGGCACGGGGTTCGGCGCCGCGGCCCTGGTCCCCTATGCCGACCGCCTCGCCATCGTCTCGACGGAAGCAGGGCATACCGACCTCGGCCCCGCCGACGATGACGATCTCGCCGTCTGGCCGGCGCTGCAGCGCGTGGAGGGGCGTGTCACAGTCGAGACGCTGCTCTCGGGACCCGGTCTCGCGCGTCTTCATGCGGCCCTGCGCCAAGTCAGGACCGGCCGAAGCGAGGCACCCGCCGATCCCGCCCTCGTCACCGAACTGGGACTGAACGAAACCGACCCGGACGCCGTCGAGGCGCTGTCATTGTTCGCCAAGCTCCTCGGCCGGGTCTGTGGCGACCTTGCGCTGACCTTCCTCGCCACCGGCGGCGTCTACATCGGCGGCGGGATCGCGCCGCGGATCGTCCCAGTGCTGGAGCGAGGCGGCTTCCGCAAAGCCTTCGAAGCCAAGGCTCCGTTCGCTGGTCAGATGCGGGAGATCGCCACCAGCGTCATCGCGCTGAAGGATCCGGCACTGACGGGCCTCTCCGCCCTCGCGAGCCGCCCGGATGTCTTCGTCTATCATGGACAGATCTGGCAGCGCGGCCAGCCTGCACAATGAATTCAATAATACGTGCGGTTCGAGGCATCATTGGTCCTCTCGCAGGGGGAACAATTCATTACTCGGTCAGGGAAACCTCGCATCAAAATTCGGCAGTCAGCTTCACCATAGCGGATTTTTAACATAGTTGGGTCGAAGGTGGCTGCGCCCCGAGATCCAACATGCCACCCAGAACCTCCGACGATTCACCAAGCATTGCGGCCGACTGGTTCTGGGAAACCGGCGCGGATCTCCGGCTGACCTATGTGTCGCCGAAGGCCGAGGCTGCGCTGGGCTACCCTGCCGCAGAACTCCTCGGCCTCGCCTTCGGCGACATATCGGACACGCAAGCCTGGAGCGAGTACCGCCAGGCTTGCGCCGCCCGGCGGTCGTTTCGCGACGTCTTCGCGCCATGGAGCGAGGGCCTGGCCGGTACGCGCTGGATCCGGATCAGCGGCGAGCCGCGCCTGGCGGACGATGGAACATGGCTCGGCTTCCGCGGTGTCGGCATCGCGGTCGAGCCCAATGCGGCCGCGAACCGAGCGCGAAGCGCACAGGCACGGCTGATCGAGCAGAACCGTCTCTTCGACGCCGCGCTCGAGAACATGAGCCAGGGCCTGTGCATGTTCGACCACGAGCAGCGGCTGATGGTCTTCAACAGCCGCTATTGCGAGATCTTCGGGATTCCGGCGGCTGCCCTGCGGGTCGGGATGACGCAGGTCGAGCTCATCGAGCAATTGTTCGCTCGCAATACCTACGCCCTTGAGGAGACCGTCGAGCGGTTGCAGGCGAATGCGCAGACGTCCATCCAGTCCGGCGGAACGATCGCCGCCCAGCGCGTCCTCGCCGACGGCCGAACCGTGTCGGTGCTGCATCGGCCCATGACGGGTGGCGGCTGGGTCGCGACCTTCGAGGATGTCACCGAGCGCAGGAAGAGCGAGGAGCGGATCGCCCACCTTGCTCGCTATGACGCCCTGACCGACCTTGCCAACCGGAGCGCGCTTTATGAGACCACGTGCCGCCTCGCCGACGGAGTGAGGCATCAGGGCGGCGTGATGGCGGTGTTCGCGTTGAGCCTCAGACGCTTCAAACTCGTCAACGACGGTCTCGGCGCACCCATCGGAGACCTCCTGCTTCGGAGCGTTGCCCATCGGCTGCGTTCGATGACCACCGGCATCGATACGGTCGCGCGGGTCGGGGGCGACGAGTTCGCGGTCATCCAGCTCTTCCCCAGCGAAGCCGAGGCGTTGGCCTTCGCTCCGAGCCTGATCTCCAGCCTCCAGATGCCGTTCGTCGTCGCGGACGAGACCGTCACGATCGGCGTGAGCGTCGGCATTGCCTTGTGGGACCAGCGCGATGGCGCGATCGATCATGTCCTCAAGAATGCCGGACTGGCCATGGACAGCGCCAAAGCGGATGGCGTCGGCAGCCTGCGCCTGTTCGAGCAGGAGATGGATGCGAGCGCGCGCGAGCGCAGCACCATGGAACGCGACATCGACGCAGCGTTCAGCCTCGGCCAGTTCGAGGTCCATTATCAGCCGATCCTCGAGATCGAGAGCCGAAGCATCATCGGGCTCGAAGCCCTGGTACGCTGGCGTCACCCGATCAGAGGCCTTGTCAGTCCAGGAGCGTTCATCCCAGTCCTCGAGGAGAGCGGCCTCATCGTCCCGCTCGGCCAGTGGGTGCTCGATCAGGCCTGCCATGACGCAGCGGGATGGCCGGGGGAGGCGAACATCGCCGTCAACGTCTCGGCCGTTCAGCTGCGCCACGCCGACTTCGCATCGGCGGTGATGGCGTCACTCGCCGCCAGCGGCCTCCCGCCCCATCGGCTCGAACTCGAGATCACCGAAAGCGTGCTCCTCGACGAGGGCGACACCAGCCACGAGACACTTCATCGCCTGCAGCGCGCCGGAATCCGGATCTCGATGGACGATTTCGGCACCGGCTATTCCAGCATCAGCTACCTGCGCCGGTTCCCCTTCGACAAGATCAAGATCGATCAGTCCTTCGTACGGGACGCACCCCGCAAGGCGGACGCTCTCGCCATCGTCCGCGCCATCGTCGGGCTCGGTCAGAGCCTCGGGATCCGCACCCTCGCTGAAGGCATCGAGACCGAGGAGCAACTCGCCGTGATCCGGGCCGAAGGCTGCAGCGAGATGCAAGGCTTCCTGTTCAGCGCGGCTCGGCCGGCCGCCGAGATCGCCGCGATGCTCGGAACGCAGGAGCCCCTGACGAAGGCGGCGTGACCGTCCGTCAGATTCCGTCGCCCGCGACTTCGCGGGCGACGGCGCGGTAGCCGATGTCGCGACGGCAGAACCCCTCCGGCCAGTCGATCCTGCTGATGGCGGCATAGGCCCGTGCTTGCGCCTCCAGGATGCTCGCCCCGAGCGCAGTGACGGCGAGCACGCGACCGCCATCGGCGAGAAGCCGGCCGTTCTCGGCTCGGGTTCCGGCCAGGAACACGATGACCTCGTCATCGATCACGTTGTCGAGGCCGCGGATCTCGGAGCCGCGCACCACCGTGCCGGGATACCCGGCCGCCGCCATCACCACGGTGAGGGCCGCGCGATGGGGATCGAAGCCGACCTCGACGCCCGAGACATCGCCGTCGCAGGCGGCGACGAGCGCCGGCACGAGATCGCTCGTCAGCCGCGGCATCAGCACCTGCGCCTCGGGATCGCCGAAGCGCGTGTTGTACTCGATGAGCTTCGGACCGTCGGCAGTGAGCATCAGGCCGGCATAGAGGATGCCGGTGAAGGGGTTGCCGCGCTCGCGCATGCCCTGAAGCGTCGGCGCGATGATCGTCTCCATCACCGTGCGCTCGATCTCCGGCGTCAGGACGGTGGCGGGCGAATAGGCGCCCATGCCGCCCGTATTGGGACCGCGGTCACCGTCGAAGACCCGCTTATGGTCCTGCGCCGTCCCGATCGGAACGGCCCTGGTACCGTCGCAAAGGGCAAAGAAACTCGCCTCCTCGCCGAACAGGCATTCCTCGACGACGATCTCGGCGCCGGGCTCGCTCAGCATCGTCCGAACCGCAGCCTCGGCCTCGCGCAGCGTGTCGGCGACGACGACGCCCTTGCCGGCGGCGAGCCCGTCGGCCTTGACCACGATCGGGACGCCGCGTTCGCGCAGATAGGCAAGGGCCGGCTCGACCTCGCGGAACCGCGCGAAGGCAGCGGTCGGAATGCCGTATTCGGCGCAGAGGTCCTTGGTGAAGCCCTTCGAGCCTTCGAGTTGCGCAGCGGCCCGCGTCGGTCCGAAGGCGCGGATCCCGGCGGCCCGGAGATCGTCCACGAGTCCCGCCACCAGCGGCACCTCGGGGCCGATCACCACGAGGCCAACACCCTCCTGGCGGCAGAAGGCCGTGACGGCGGCATGGTCGGCGACGTCGAGATCCGGCCTGTTCCGTCCGAACGCTGCCGTCCCGGGGTTGCCCGGCGCCGTGAACAGGCACCTGCAGTAAGGGCTCCCGGCGAGGGCGTAGGCGAGGGCGTGCTCTCGCCCGCCGGAGCCGATGAGGAGGATGGCCATGGACGAAAGGGTGGTGGGCGAAGGGCTCATGGGCTTGAGGGTTTTGCCCAAAAGCCGGCGGATGGAAAGGCCGTTATCCGTGGAACGGTCCGTACTCGGTCACGATTTCCCAAGGGGTCGCCAGACCCAGAACTCCGGCAGCATCGATCGTCAGGCTCCCATGCAGGATGAAGAACCGGGCGAGCCCGGCGCGCAACGCCGACGCATCGACAGTGCGACCTCAAGCAGCCTCGTTCAGACGATCGCGATCGTCGCGGCCGGCGCCTGGGCAGTCTACACCTTCGTCTACGAGGCGAGGATCAAGCCGAGCCTCGCCCCGCCGGCCGTCTCTGTTACGACGAACCTCACCAAGGCCGGCGAAAAGGACGACAAAATCGCGATCCGCTCCACCGTCACACGGACCAATGTCGGCCAAACCGGCGTGCGCGTGCTCGGACTCACCTACAACGTCGTCGGCATCCGAGCGCGTTTCGAGCCGAAGCGGCCCGACGCCCTGGCGACGCATCTCGCGCAGCGCAGTGTAGTCGACGAAGCCCGCGACTACGTCCTGTCCGATCCCGGCGAAGTCATCCTGCGCCAGGGTGTCCTCTTCGCAGGCGCCGCCGATGGTCCGGCCCCGGCCTCCGACCTAAACCCCGGTGAGGCCGTCTCCCGAGACCTCATCGTCTATGCGGATCGCTCGAAGTTCGATTCGATACGCTTCAAGGTCGGGCTCGCCTACGGCAAGATCGACGAGACCCCCGTACCTCTTCGGTTCGCCAGCGATCAGGGCGACGAGATCGCGGTGGTCCCGAAGGCCGACTGCGCCACAGATGCGGCCGTATGCCAGCGGCTGAAAACGACGGATTTTGC
Organism: Methylobacterium sp.; assembly: GCF_019745455.1. GTDB lineage: Bacteria > Pseudomonadota > Alphaproteobacteria > Rhizobiales > Beijerinckiaceae > Methylobacterium. Next base: position 7,217 of record NZ_JAIETD010000041.1, on the reverse strand, counting down.
CACCGAGTTCTCGCTCTGGTGATCCGCCGAGCCGGTCCTCTGGAAATTTCGCTCGGCTTCGAATGTGGGCCGGGAACGATGACGGCAGGATGCGAGTTTCTCTGCGTCATGCCAGGATGTCGCAGTCCACTCCCGAACTCGACGGTGCCGCGAAAAGGCGGCGGGTTCAGGCTGTCGCACTGCTTGATCGATTGGACGCCCCCGCCACGGGCGGCCAATGACAACCGCTGGATGACCACGAGGGTGGTCTGGCCCTGGGCCGTGGCCATCGGTTTCGCGCCCATCGTGTCGGCGGCCGTGATCCTGGCGCTCTCGTTCTGAGGCTCGAACGCCGGAGCTTCCCCTTTACGCAGGCCACCCGCCGGCCCTAGCGTCCGTGCCATGTCACCCGTCCCGTCTCCAGCATCCCTTCAGGCCTCCCAGGCCCAGACCAATACCCCCGAATGGTCGGTGGGAGACCTTGCCTCCGCTCTGAAGCGCACGCTCGAGGGCGCGTTCGGGTTCGTGCGCCTGCGCGGCGAGATTTCGGGCTATCGCGGCCAGCACGGCTCCGGTCACGCCTATTTCTCCCTGAAGGACGGCAACGCGCGGATCGATGCCGTGGTCTGGAAGGGGACCTTCAACCGCCTGCGGCAGAAGCCGAAGGAGGGTCTGGAGGTCGTCGCTACGGGCAAGATCACGACCTTCGCCGGCAAGTCCTCCTACCAGATCGTCGTCGAGACCCTGGAGCCGGCCGGCATCGGCGCCTGGATGGCGCTGCTCGACGAGCGCAAGCGGATGCTGGCGGCGGAAGGGCTTTTCGCACCGGAGCGCAAGCGGGCGATTCCCTACCTGCCGGGCGTCGTCGGGGTCGTGACCTCCCCCACAGGTGCGGTCATCCGCGACATCCTGCATCGTCTCGCAGACCGATTCCCGCGGCCGGTCCTGGTCTGGCCGGTGCGGGTGCAGGGGGAGGGGGCAGCCGAGGAGATCGCCGCGGCCATCCGGGGCTTCGACGCGATCGAAAGAGGCGGGCGGATCCCGCGGCCCGACGTGCTCATCGTCGCCCGCGGCGGCGGCTCGATCGAGGACCTCTGGGCCTTCAACGAAGAGGCGGTCGTGCGGGCCGCTTCCGACTGCACCATCCCGTTGATCTCGGCTGTGGGCCACGAGACTGACACGACGCTGATCGACTTCGTCTCCGACCGCCGCGCGCCGACTCCCACGGGAGCAGCGGAGATGGCGGTTCCGGTTCGCGCAGACCTCGTCGCAGAAATCCGCGACCTCGGCACCCGCCAGAACGAGTCGATCGAGCGGCGGCTCGCGCGCGAGGCACGCGAGCTGCGCGCCCTCGTCAGAGCCCTACCAGGGCCGGAAGCGGTGCTCGGTGCCAAGCGCCAGCGGCTGGATCTCGCCGAGGCCCGGCTGATGCCGGCGCTCGCCGGCAATGCCCGCGGCCATCGCGCCCGCTTCGCTCGGCTCATCGAGCGGATCGGGCGCCATCCGCCGGCCCTGGCCCTGGCCCTGGCGCGCGGACGACTGAGGCTCGTCGCCGACAAGCCCCGCGACGCCCTGCGCTATTCCACCTACCGCAAGCGCGAGGCCCTGTCGCATTTCGGCGGACGGCTCGTTCTGGCCCGCGAGACGCATCTCGGCCGAGCGCGGGCCGGGCTCGTGCACGACGGCGACCGCCTGGAGGCCTTGGGTGGTCGCCTGAACGCCGCGGCCACGCGTCTCGGCGAGCGTCGCCGCGACCGACTGGGGGCCCTTGGAGGGCTTCTCGGCTCCCTGAGCTACCGGGCCGTGCTCGCACGCGGCTTCGCCCTGGTGCGCGATGCGACCGGCGACCCGGTGCGGCAGGCCGGCGGCCTCGGACCGGCGCAGAGCTTCACCCTGGAATTCGCCGACGGCACCGTCGGGGCCGTCACGGAGGGTCGGGCGGGCGAAACGCCAGCGCGCAGCCGGACGAAGCGGCAGCTCAAGCCCGTGGCGCCCCAGGGTTCGCTTTTCTGATTTCCCCTCAGCCCCTGGCGCGGACCATGCTTTCCGAGCGGGTGGTTGACGGAAAGAGAGCAGCCGGCGCATGGGACCACCGCTGCCGCCACGCTCACGCTCGGTACGGCGGACGTGCTCTAAGGGCGCGACCGCTCGCGGGCGGCCGACAGCCACGAAGGAGAGGCGATGACCACCACGATCGATAGCGGCCAGAAATTGCATCTCGTCTTCGGCGGCGAGCTGGAAGATCTCGACGGGGTCGACTTCAAGGACCCGAAGAACCTCGACATCGTCGGCATCTTTTCCGACTATGCCTCGGCACAGGCGGCCTGGAAGGCCAAGGCGCAGGCGACGGTCGACAGTGCACAGACGCGCTACGTCATCGTGCATCTTCATCGCCTGCTGGCGCCTTGACCTGTGGGCAACACCCATTCCACTTCGGTCAATGCCCTTCGTGAAGGCATTGTGACGCCCCCTGGCCGCTGATATGAGCGCGGGCGTCGCCGGACAGGGTGACGGGCCGCGTCGGTCGGCCCGCAAACCGGTTCGAGCAACGGATCTGGTGGACCGTCGGGCGCCGTCCACGCCCGCCGGGGTGAGGACACTGGTAGGAAGCCCCGGCATGAAATCCTCGATCAAGATCATCGCCGGGAATGCGAGCCGCCCGCTCGCCGAGGCGATCGCCGCCTATCTCGAGATCCCGCTTGCCAAGTGCATGGTCCGGCGCTTCGCCGACATGGAGATCTTCGTCGAGCTGCAGGAAAACGTGCGCGGCGAGGACGTGTTCATCGTCCAATCCACCTCCTACCCCGCCAACGATCACCTGATGGAACTGCTCATCATGATCGATGCAGCCAGGCGCTCCTCGGCCCGGCGCATCACGGCCGTGATCCCATATTTCGGTTACGCCCGGCAGGATCGGCGCACCTCGGGCCGTACCCCGATCTCGGCCAAGCTCGTCGCCAACCTCATCACGGAGGCCGGCGCCGACAGGGTGATGACCCTCGACCTCCATGCCGGACAGATCCAGGGCTTCTTCGACATCCCCACCGACAACCTCTTCGCCGCCCCCGTGATGGTGCGCGACATCAAGGAGCGGCTCGACCCGACAGCCTGGATGGTGGTCTCGCCCGATGTCGGCGGCGTGGTCCGCGCCCGCGCCATCGCCAAGCGCATCGACGCGACGCTCGCCATCGTCGACAAGCGCCGGGAACGCCCCGGCGAGTCCGAGGTGATGAACATCATCGGCGAGGTCGAGGGCCGCTCCTGCATCCTCGTCGACGACATCGTGGATTCCGGCGGCACCCTGGTGAATGCGGCCGAGGCGCTCCTGAATGCCGGTGCCAAGGATGTCTCCGCCTACATTACCCATGGGGTTCTCTCCGGCGGCGCGGTCTCGCGGATCGCGGCCTCGCGGATGAAGGAACTCGTCATCACCGACTCGATCCAGCCGACGCAGGCCGTGAAGCTCGCCCGCAACATCCGCGTGGTGGCGATCGCGCCGCTGCTCGGCGAGGCGATCGGCCGGACGGCGACGGAATCGAGCGTGTCGAGTCTGTTCGCCTGACCACCACGTCTTCGGGGCGAGCCGCTCCGATCGCCCCGACACGCCGACCCGAGACCGGGCGAAGGCTCTGACGCTACGGAACCGGCCCCGTTTGTTGGTTCAAGTCGAAGTCAGCAGGACGAAACGGAATTGCATCGGGCCCGTGCCAGCCTGTATAGGGGCGCTTCCCTATTGCAGCGTTGAGACGGGATGCTGCCGGCCAGGATGGCCGGAGCGAACGCCGCCCTGTTTCACGGCGCGAGCGCCCGTCCGCGCGAACCTCGTTGGAGTTGCCCGATGTCCCAGGGTCCGCTGATGCCCAAGGCGACCGCCGTCTGGCTGGTCGAGAACACGTCGCTCGCCTTCGAGCAGATCGCCGATTTCTGCAAGCTGCACCCGCTTGAAGTGAAGGGCATCGCCGACGGCGAGGTCGCGGCGGGTATCAAGGGCCTCGATCCGATCACCACCGGCCAGCTCACCCGCGACGAGATCGAGAAGGCGCAGAAGAGCCCGGACTACAAGCTCAAGGTCGCGGTCTCCAAGGTGAAGCTGCCTGAGGTCAAGCGCACCACCAAGGGCCCGCGCTACACGCCGCTCTCGCGCCGCCAGGATCGGCCGAACGCCATCCTCTGGCTGCTGCGCAACCATCCCGAACTCAAGGATGCGCAGATCATCCGGCTCGTCGGCACCACCAAGTCGACGATCCAGCAGATCCGGGATCGCACCCATTGGAATTCCAGCGCGCTCCAGCCGATGGACCCGGTGACGCTCGGCCTCTGCACGCAGATCGACCTCGACTTCGAGGTGCAGCGCGCGGCCAAGGACCGTCCGGCCACCATGCCGGCGGATGTGGGCGCCAGCCTCCTGCCTACCGAGATCTCGACGGCGCCGGAGCCTGAGGACGAGGGCGACCATCATCGCAACGAACGCGACGAGCGGCTCAACGCGGATTCGGTCTTTGCCAAGCTCAAGGGCATGCGCAACGCTCAGGACGAAGACGAGGACTGATCAAGGTTGGAACGCGGACCGTCTGGAGGCCTGGCTATTGCCCTCCAGACGGTTCTGGCTACGCCATTTCCGAGCTGGGCTCGCCAAGTCTCGAAAATTGTCTGATACTGGCCCGCCGCACAGGGCGCGGGGACCGTATCAGGAGCGCCCCATGGACTCTCCGGGACAGGACATCGACGCAGGCGCGGTTCTCGATCCGGGCACTCGGACCGGTTCGGCAGCCCTTCAGGGGTATGGCCTCGACGGACCCGGAGATCGATCGGTCGTCGGCGAGCCGGTCACCCTCGCCGAATCCCTGATGTCGGATGCCGGCTGGAGCGCCGCGAATTTCGGCGATGGCGGTTCCAACCCGCCTTACCTGCGCATCGGCGGCAAGCTCTGGGTGACGCTGACCGAGTACGAGCCATGCTTCTCGTCTTTCCATCGCGACCGGATGCTGTTCCGCTCCAAGGTCTCGATGACCGAACATCTGGCCCAGTACGGCGAGATCATGATCGACCCCCTGGCCTTCGAGGATTGCTACGGCCCCGGAGAGGGCACGGATGCGGCCTTCCCGTTCGGCGCCTGGCTCGAGATCCGGGAGGTCGGCTTCACCGGCCTCAGCCTGTGGGGCCGACGCCACGGTCCCGTCTTGCTGCCGCTCGAGCCCCTGGCCGTGGCGGCTGCGGTCTGGCTGCGCCGCGCTGGGGTCAAGCCGGCGGTTCTGCTCTGAGCGCCTCGGCGGGCGCGGGATCGACGATCATGCAGCCATGCGCGAAGATGGCGCTGGCTTTCCCGTTGGGAGGACGAGCCTGATCGTCGTCCCTTCTCCCTCGCGGCTGGCGATGGTCGCCTCACCCTCGCAGGTCCTGACGAAACGAAGGACCTGGTTCAAGCCGAGCCCCGTGCCTTTTCCGACCTCCTTCGTGGTGAAGAACGCATCGAAGGCCTGAGCCGCGACTTCGGGCGGCATGCCCGGCCCGGTATCCGTGACGTCGATGACGATCCTCGGCTCGTTTCCGCTCGCTTCGGCGGCGCTCACGCGCGTGGCGATCGTGAGCGAGCCGCCCTTCGGCATCGCGTCGCGGGCATTGACCGCGAGGTTGAGCAGGGCGTTCTCCAACTGGTTGGTGTCGACGAGCAGGGATGGCAGATCCGGCGCGAGATCGAGGGTCAGCGTGATCTGACCGCCCAAGGTGGTGCGCAGCAGTCTCGCGAAGGTCTGGATCAGCCGGTTCACGTCGGTTGTGATCGCAGACGGAGCCTGCTGCCTCGCGAAGGCAAGCAGCATGTGGGTCGTCTCGGCTGCTCTCTCGGCCCCGGAAATCGCGTCGCGCACGCGGCCCAGCAGTTTGGGGTCGTTGTGGAGCTGCCGCTCGATCCATTCGAGATTGGCCATCACGACGTTCAGGAGGTTGTTGAAGTCGTGGGCGATCCCGCCGGTGAGCTGGCCGATCGCCTCCATCTTCTGCGATTGGCGCAGCTGCGCCTCTGCGGCCTCGCGGGCGCGCACGGCCTCCTCGCGCGCGAGATGCGCCTCCGCCTGGACGATGTTGGCGCGGGACTGGCGGCCCAGGGTCCATAGGATCAGGAGGATCGCGATGATGCACAGGGCCGTGGCGCCGACGCCGAAGAAGGCCTCCCGGGTCCAGTCCTTGAGCACCTCGTCACGGGTGCGAGTGACGTTGATCACCATGGGATAGCCGGTGATGGCGCGGGTCGCGACGAGGCGAGCGGCGCCGTCGATGGCATCCGAAATCTCGTAGTAGCCGCCCTGCTGCGCCATGATTTCGGGCGCGAAGGCCTCGATCTTGAACTGCCGTCCGCCTCCGGCGATCGCCGGCTCGCGGGTCAGCAGGGTTCCATCCTGGCGCCACAGGCTGATGGCGGATTGGCCGCCGAGCTTGAGCGAGCGGTAGAAGCTGTCGAAATAGTTCAGATCGATCGCGCCCATCACCAGCCCGAGGAAGCGCCCATCCGCTCCGACGAGGCGCCGCGACAGATAGATGGTCCAGGTTCCGGTCCCCCGGTTCTGAACCGGCTCGGTCACGAACGGCTCGATCACCGCGTTGTCACGCAGCCGCGCGAAGTAGTCCCGGTCCGACAGGTCGATGTCAGGGATAGGGAAGTAGCGCGAGAAGTTGAGGAGGCGCCCATCGGCTCCGACGACGGTCACGGCGTCGAGCTGGGGGATGCCGGCGGTCTTGGCCTTGAGGCTGTCGTGGGTCTGTCGGCCGGTCGCAAGAACCAAGAAGCTCTCGCTCGTCAGGGGCTCATCGCCCGTGAAGGACTCGATGACGTTGCGCAGAACGAGGTCGACGCTCTGCATCGCCCGCGCCGTCTCCTCTGCGAGGACGGTGTTCAGTGTGAGCAGTTCCCGGCGGGTCTCGAGAAGCTGCTTCGCCCGCATCTCCGTGATGACGAACGTCGCGCCCCCGATGAGGCAGAGGGTCACGAGGACCCCGACCACGACCAGCCTACGCGAGAGGAGACGGCTCGCCTGCCGCAGGTTTGCGATCGAGGAAACGCCGTCCCTCGCCGCCGGCTCATCTCGCATCTCCGGCATCCTCCACTGGTCCGCTCATCGCTTCGGGATCACGGCAACCCATATCCGGATGAACCGAAGAAAGGCGAAATCAGAAACGAGAAATCCGGATAATCTGAGTGACCGTTCGAAGAGAGTAAATAGGTGACCGCGATGGCATTGGAA
>NZ_JAIETD010000024.1 GCF_019745455.1 Methylobacterium sp. | reverse complement strand
ACGCGGGTGATCTCGCTGTCCTTGCTGCAACCGGAAGTGGGCACCACTGGCAGCCCCGCTCCGGTGCAGGACGCCCCGCGTCCGCCCTCGTCTGTCGCCGGTACGCCGCCGAGGGGCCTGACCGGACCCTGACCTTAACGGCCCGGAAACCCCGACGACCTTAGCCTCGCCGAACGTGCGACCGCCGAGGCGGATGAGTAGCGGCCGGAGGCCCCGTGACGGCTTCGGCCTACATCCGATCCATCCCATCCACAGCCCTGGTGCCGATCAGGCGCCGGGTCATCCGGGCATCGGAGCCGGCGGCCTTCGACGACGGTGTGGCGACTGTACCGTCCGCATCCGCCGGGCGCAGTCTTCATGCCGCCGCCGCGGTCTTTGCCACCCGGGTCGCCTCCGCCGGTCTCGCCTATGCGAGCCAGGTGCTGATCGCCCGTCTCCTGGGCGGAACCGAGTACGGGATCTTCGCCGCCGTCTCGGTCTGGATCGCGATCCTCGGGCATTCGGCAAATCTCGGCTGGTCCCAGGGGGCCTGCCGCTTCCTGCCGGCAGCGCAGGCGGCCGGCGACCATGATGCCGTCCGCGGCTTCCTCCTCGCTGGTTCGGTGATCTCGGCGGTTGTCGGCGCTGGCGTCGCGGCCCTCGGGATCGCCGCCCTCTGGCTCGAAGGTTCGGTTCCCGGCGGGCCCTACGCCATGCCCCTGGTGATGGCGGCGCTCGTGCTGCCGGTCTTCGCGTTCCAGGACTTCCTCGAAGGGGTCGCCCGCAGCCAGAACTGGGCAGTCCTGGCGATCGCGCCGCCCTATCTCCTGCGCCAGGGCCTGATCATGGTCGCTGTCGTCGCCGCATTGAGTGCCGGCGCTCCAGCGATGGCCTCGTCCGCCCTCGCATGCATGCTCGCGGCCACTGCGATTTCGGCCGCGGTCCAGGCCTTCCGGCTCCGGCAGCGCCTCGCCCGAACGATCGCGTCCGGACCGCGCCGTTATCTCTGGCGATCCTGGCTTGGCGCCTGTCTGCCCATCGCTGCCGGAGATCTCGCCACCGCCGCCCTTTCCGTGATCGATGTCGTGATCCTGAGCCTGATCGCGCCGCCCGCCGTCGTCGGCCTCTACTTCGCGGCGACGCGTCTGCAGCAGTTCGTCGGCTTCGTGTCCTATGCGGCCACCGCCGCGACCGCGCAGCGTTTCTCCGCGCTCGCGGCTTCGGATGACCGGCAGGGCCTCCAGAGGCTCGTGTGGAACCAGGCGCGGCTCACCGCTGCCGGGACCGCCCTCGTCGGCGGTAGCCTTCTCCTCGTCGCGCCGTGCCTCCTCGATCTGTTCGGGTCGGGATTTCGCGACGCCCTTCCTGTCCTGGCAATCCTCGTGGCGGGAAGCCTCGCCGCGAGCCTGTTCGGCCCCGGCGAGCACCTGCTGACCATGCTCGGCGGCGAGCGCAGGGCCGCGGCCATCACTCTCGCGACCCTGGCCCTCGCGGCCCTGCTCTGCTCGGCGGCCTACCTGCATTACGGCGTCATCGGCGCCGCTGCCGCCATGGCCGCCGCCGTGACACTGCGCGCCGCGGCGATGGCGCTTGCCGCGGCAAGCCTCCACGGGATCGGGACCTTCGTGATCCGGCTGCGGGGATCGTCGCTCGCGAGACCCTGATGGTCCTCCCCTCTCGGCAGGGCGGGGCAGCCTGTGCTAACGCACCGCCTCGGCAAGTCGTCCCGGACATCCCAGACAGGATAACCACGCCTCATGCCTCGTTTGCCCTCTCGCTTCCTCACATTCATCGCCGGAGCTTCGTTGATCGCCATGACCGCATCCGCCTCAGCCGAATACGTGACGACGCCCACCGGCCTGAAGTACCAGGACGAGGTCGTGGGCACCGGTCCCGAGCCGAAGGCCGGCCAGAAGGTCAGCGTCCACTACACCGGCTGGCTCGACGAGGGCGGCAAGCCGGGCAAGAAGTTCGATTCATCCCGTGATCGCGGCCAGCCCTTCAGCTTCACGCTCGGCGCCGGACAGGTCATCGCCGGCTGGGATTCCGGGGTCGCCACCATGAAGACCGGCGGAAAGCGTCGGCTGGTGATCCCGCCGGACCAGGGCTACGGCGCCCGCGGCGCCGGTGGCGTCATCCCCCCCAACGCCACCCTGATCTTCGACGTCGAGCTCCTCGGCGCCCGCTGAGCCAAGGTCGCAAAGGCCCTGAACTCAGGTTCGCCAACCAGACACTTTCTTTCTGGCCGATGTGATGTCACCCACACCGTCATCCCGGGGCGCCGAAGGCGAGCCCGGGATCCATAGCCGCCGACGGAGCCATGCTTTGCACAGGTCGAGGCTATGGATTGCACGCCTCCGGCGCGCCCCTTCGGGTCCGGGCTCTGCTGCGCAGCCCCGGAATGACATCAAGGGTGTGACGATGGCTCGATCGTCGCGCTTAAAGCGTCCCTCGAGACCGGTTCCATATCGCGCGGATCTTGCCTAGCACTCCGCCCCTCTTCGGGCGGAGCCATAGAGAATCCATGCCGCTGCGCCACCTCGCCCTCACCGAAGACCTCATCGCCGCCGCCCACCCGCGGCCGGCAGCCGATATCGCCTCCGCGATGCCGCTCCTCGACGATGCCGAGGTCGAGGCCGGCCTCGATGTCGCGCTCCGTGAGCGGCCAAAGCCCGGCGGCTCCGGCCCATGGGTCTTCGGCTATGGCTCTCTGATCTGGCAGCCCGAATTCGCCATTGAGGAACGGCGAATCGGTTGCGTGCGCGGCTGGCACCGCAGGTTCTGCCTGTCGCAAAGGCGGTTTCGCGGCTCGGCCGAGCATCCCGGCCTCGTCCTCGCCCTGGTGGCGGGCGGGATCTGCAAGGGCGTCGTCTTCCGCCTGCCGGCGGGAGATTGGCGCGACACCCTACTGCCGGTCTGGCGCCGCGAGATGCGCGGCAACGGCTACCGAGCCCGCTGGCTACCGGTCTCGACACGAAACGGCGTCGTCGAGGCCCTGACCTTCGTCGCCAACCCGGCCTGCGAGCGTTACACCGGCCGCCTCGACGAGCGGCGCATTGCCGAGCTCATCGCGGCGGCCAATGGCGGCCTCGGACCGAGTGCGGAGTACCTGCGCCGGACGGTCCTCGCCTGCGCCGAGCTCGGCATCCACGACCGGCACCTGTGGTCGCTCCAAGCCTTCGTCGCCGAACGGCTGGCGGGCATCGCCGGGAGCCGACTCAGCGCTCTGTCAGCTTGAGCTCGATCCGGCGGTTGCGGCCATAAGCCTCCTCGGTAGTCCCGGCCTCGATCGGCTGGAACTCGCCGAAAGCCGCCGCCAGGAGGCGCTGGGGCGGGATGCCCTTGCCTGCCATGAACTGCACCACCGCGATGGCGCGGGCTGCCGAGAGCGCCCAGTTCGAGGGGAACTGCGAGCTCGCGATCGGCCGCGCGTCGGTATGGCCGTCGATGCGAAGGACCCACGGAATGTCGGCGGGGATCTGCTTGGCGAGATCGAGGATGGCGGTGGCGATGCGGTCGAGCTCGGGTGCCGCCTCGGGCTTGAGGCTCGCGGAGCCCGCCGGGAACAGCACCTCGGATTGCAGCACGAAGCGGTCGCCGACGATGCGGATGTCGGGCCGGTTGCCGAGGATCTGGCGCAGTCGCCCGAAGAAGTCGGAGCGGTAGCGCGCCAGCTCCTGGACTCTTTGGGCCAACGCCACGTTGAGCCGGCTGCCAAGGTCGGCGATCCGCGCCTGGCTCTCCTTGTCGCGGTTCTCCGATGCTGCGAGGGCGTCCTCAAGGGCGGCGAGTTGGCGGCGCATCGCCGCGATCTGCTCGTTGAGAAGGTCGACCTGCGAAAGGGCGCGACCGGTATTGGCCCGCTCGGCGGCAAGCTGCTTGTCGAGGTCGCCCGCCCTGGCACCGGTGCCCTGTGCCGCCTCGACCTCGGCGCGAAGCCGGGTGCGGTCGGTTTCCGTCGCCAGAAGCGTGCTTCGCAGGCTCGCGGCGGCCTCCTCCTGCGCCCGCTTGTTGGACCGTTCGAGGGCGAGGAGGTCGGTGAGATCCGCGATCTGGCGGGTCAGGCGGTTGAGGACGGAATCGCGGCCTGTGATCTCCTGCGACAGGAAGAACTGGCCGACGACGAAGATCGTGAGCAGGAAGACGACGGCGAGAAGCAACGTCGCCAGGGCGTCGACATAGCCCGGCCAGACGTTGAGCGACCGGTCCCTCCGCGTCCGCAGCGACGCCATCAGACCCGCTCGCGCCCGAGCCGGTCGAGGGCCTGTTTCAGCTCGCGCTCGCGGCTCGCCTGCGCCTCGACCCAGTCGCGGATCATCTGCTGCTCGGCGCGCATGTGCTGGACGAGGCCCTGGATCCCCTCGGCGAGGTTGGTCATCGCCTGCGTCGCGACGCGGCCGTTGGCGCCCTCGGCGACGACCGCCGTGAGCCGCTCCACCGCTTCGGTCAGTTCCTTGGACGAGGCCGGAACCGCCGTCTGCGCGACGGGCGCAGCGATTTCCGCCTCGCCCGAGAGCAGCCAATCCTCGAGATCATTGTGGAAGCGGGCATGGGCCTGCCCCGCCTGAAGGTCGAGGAAGCCGATGACGAGCGAGCCCGCAAGGCCGAATAGCGAGGCCGAGAAGGCGAGGCCGATGCCGCTGAGCGGCTTGGCGAGGCCGCTCTTCAGTTCGTCGAACATCGCCCCGGCCTCGCCGCCGCCGCGCATGTCCTGGATCACCGAGCCGACTGCGCTCAAGGTGTCGATCAGGCCCCAGAAGGTCCCGAGCAGGCCGAGCAGGATCAGGAGCCCTGCGATGTAGCGCAGGATTTCACGGCCCTCGTCGAGTCGCGCGGCGGTCGTGTCGAGGAAGGCGCGAAGTCCGGGGACGCTGCGCCCCTCGCCCCGCGCCGCGATGCCTTCTGCGAGCGGCGCCAGCAGGACCGGCGCCTTGGTCGGCTCGGCCCCCGTCGCGACGGCGTTGACGTAGGCGGTCTCACGTTTGAGCCGCACCACCTGCCCGAAGGCGATGAGGACCGCGATGAGCAGGACGCCGAGAATGAGACCGTTGAGGCCCGGATTGGCGAGGAAGGCCGGCGTGATCTGCTTGAACAGGACGAAGGCGAGGAAACCCACCAGGATCAGGAACACCAGCATCCGGATCAGATAGATGCCCGGCTTGGCGAGGGGTTCGGCGTTGGACGCTGGACGGGTCGCCATCGGGTCGCGAACTCATTATCGGAGCAAGGACGCATCTCGCGGAGGTCTCATCGACCTTCCGCTCGGCGCGGCGCCCTCGGGGCGATTGCGGCCGCACATTGGCCGCAGGGCCTTCTACGATCAAGTCCGCCCGGCGCGCGCGTCGGAAACCAGCCTTGGAGAAGGTCTCTAATCCCACTCCCGCGGCCAGGTCTCCTCGAGATGCGGTCCGAGTCGCACCGCCGCGACGCGTTTGGCCAATCCCGTTCCGTCGTCGGTTTCGACGGCGATGCCGCAGAGCGTGCCTTCACCGCTGGCCGCTTCGAGGCGGGCGCCCGGCGTCTTCTGCAGGAAGCGGCGCAGAGGCTCGTCCTTCTGCATGCCGAGGATCGAGTCGTAGTCGCCGCACATCCCGGCATCCGAGAGGTAGGCGGTGCCGCCGGGCAGGATGCGGTGGTCCGAGGTGGGGGTGTGAGTGTGCGTGCCGACGACGAGGCTGGCCCGGCCGTCGAGGAAGTAGCCGAAGGCCTGCTTCTCGCTCGTCGCCTCGGCGTGGACGTCGACGATCACCGCATCCGCAACCTCACCGAGCGGGCAGGCGGAAAGCTCGCGCTCGGCCGAGGCGAAGGGATCGTCGAGGGCATCGAGATAGAGCCGGCCCATCACGTTGAGGACGAGAACTCGGGCGCCCTTGTGGGTCTCGACGACGGTGGCGCCTCGCCCCGGAGTGCCGGGCGGATAGTTGGCGGGGCGCACCAGCCGCGTCTGGCGGGCGATGAAGACCAGGGCCTCGCGCTGGTCGAAGGAATGGTTGCCGAGCGTCACGGCGTCTGCGCCGGCCCCGAGGAGCTCGTCGCAGATCGCCTCGGTGATGCCGAAGCCCCCGGCCGCGTTCTCGCCGTTGATGACGACGCAATCGAGCCGCCAGCGCTCGCGCAGCTTCGGGAGGCGGTCTGTGACAGCGTTGCGGCCTGGACGTCCTACGACGTCGCCGAGGAAGAGCAGCCGCATGTCGTCAGGTCCGGATCAGGGAGACCGGCCCGGCCTCGGTGACGAGATGGTCGAGGGGCTGGTCGTGGGCCTCGGCCGGCACCTCGTGGATCTCCTGGACCGAGAATGCGACGCCGATGGTTAGTACCGGTCCGCTGCGGGCGAGGCGCGCGATGGCTTGGTCGTAATAGCCGGCGCCATAGCCGATGCGGTGACCGCGCCGGTCGAAGGCGGCGAGCGGCACGATCAGCGCGGTGGGGTCGAGCGGGGGCAGGTCGTCGCGCGGTTCGCTGAGGCCGAAACCGCCGCGGACCAGCGCTTCGCCGGCCTTCCACTCGCGAAAGACCAGCCCGGCCGGGGTGACCTTCGGAAGTGCGATGCGCTGGCCACGGGCGAAGAGCCGATGAACGAGTGGGCGCGGATCGACCTCGCTCCGGATCGGCCAGAAGGCGCCGACGATCTCGGCTTCACCAAGGGCGCCGATCGCCATGACCTCGTCGGCGATCCGCTCCGAGCCTTCGCGGCGCAGATCGAGATCGAGGGCATCGCGGCGGGCGAGCGCGGCGTTGCGGAGGTCGGCCTTGAGGCCGGATGTCGGCGAAGAGGATGAGTGCGGAGCCACGTGAGCCGTTGGAGGATCGATCCCGGGAAACCTACAATGTAGGTGGGCGCCGTGTTGGCCAAGTCCAGGGACGAGGCCAGGGACAGCTCCCGGGGGAGTCGATAAGGCCCCGGGGAAAGTGCTCCTGACGGACTCTGCAGCCCCGCCATCGATATGTAGCGTCGGTGGAAGCGTTGCGCCAGGGGGCACAGGCGCCTCGGTAAGGCGTCGACCTTGAGTTGCTGGCAAGTCGATCCTTGCACCGCCATGCTGCTTATCCCGGGTCCTCACCCCGCCGCCAGCGTGTTCGCCAGCCGCTCGATCCGCTCCGCCGTGCGCGTGAGGCCCTCCTCCAACTGCGCCTCCTCGGCGGCCCGCACGGCGTCCAGGGCGTCGAGACGTTCGCGAATGGACCCCGTCTCCGCTTCTAGCGCGGCGAGCTTGCGCTTCGCCTCGGTCAGCTCGTCGGCCTGGGTCAGGGCGGCCATGACGTGGAGGCGCATGTCGCCGATCTCGCCGAAGGCCTGGCGCATCTCGGCGACGCGGGCATCGAAGCTCGCGGCGAGGGCTGCCAGATGCGGCTCCTCGCCGTCGGCACAAGCCATCCGGTAGCTCTTGCCATCGATGGTGACGTTGATCTGGGGCATCGCTGCGCCGCCGTCAGAGGTCGGTATGGCGGGGGCGGGTCAGCACGCCCTCCACCGCCGAAATCGCCCGCCCGAGGCGGTGGCCGACATCACTGGTGGCAGCCTCGACCGCAGCGAGCCGTGCGCTCGCCGCGTCGAGCTCGGCAGCGAGGCGGGTGCGGTCCTCACCCATCAGGGCGAGCTCGGTCTCGGCCTCGCTCGGCGCGCGCTCGGCCGCGAAGCGCTCGGCGACGACGGCCTCCAGGCGCGCCAAGGCCGCCTCCAGGCGGATGAGGCCTTGTCCGGCAGGGCGGCTCATCTCACGCTTCCCATGGTGATGCAGTCTCGAAGTCGGTCGACTTGCATTGTCGGACCCGTCGCCATCCGAAATCAACCTGACTTTCGCGGAAGATCGTCACCCCACAACCTTTGCCCACCCCAACCGGCATGATACGGAGCCGGCGTCCGCCTGACGACACGCCTTCGCCGGACCGCGACCCGTTCAAACTCCGTCCGCTTCACCCTCGATATCGGGGAGCCGGCGGGATCGGCGCGGTTCATCCCGGGTTCAAGCGCATCATCGTTCAGGACGGGCGCGGTGCGATGGGGAGCTCAAGCAGCTCCAGGCCTTGCCCAGGGCCTTTGCCGTGCCGATGTGGGCTCTACGGGGTGCCAGGTTTCGGCGCCCGACAGAAGAAGGATGAAGGCCGTGACGGTCAAGGTTGCCATCAACGGGTTCGGGCGTATCGGTCGCAACGTGCTGCGCGCCATTCACGAGGCCGGCCGCAAGGACATCGAGGTTGTGGCGATCAACGATCTCGGCCCGGTCGAGACCAACGCCCATCTCCTGCGCTTCGATTCGGTGCACGGCCGCTATCCGGGCAAGGTCGAGGTCGATGGCGACTTCCTGATCATCGACGGCAACCGCATCAAGGTCACGGCCGTGCGCAACCCGGCCGAGCTGCCGCATCGCGACCTCGGCGTCGACATCGCCCTCGAATGCACCGGCATCTTCACGAGCCGCGACAAGGCCAAGGCCCATCTCGAGGCCGGCGCCAAGCGCGTCATCGTCTCGGCCCCGGCCGACGGCGCGGACCTGACCGTCGTCTACGGCGTCAATCATGACCAGCTCACCGCCGACCACATCGTCATCTCCAACGCCTCCTGCACCACGAACTGCCTCGTGCCGGTGGCCAAGGTGCTGCACGAGACCGTCGGGATCGAGCGCGGCTTCATGACGACGATCCACTCCTACACCAACGACCAGCCGTCCCTCGACCAGATGCACAAGGATCTCTATCGGGCCCGCGCCGCGGCCCTGTCGATGATCCCAACCTCGACAGGTGCGGCAAAGGCCGTCGGCCTCGTGCTGCCGGAACTCAAGGGCCGGCTCGACGGTACCTCGATCCGCGTGCCGACCCCGAACGTCTCGGCGGTGGACCTCGTGTTCACGGCCAAGCGCGCGACCTCTGTCGAGGAGGTCAACGGTGCGATCAAGGCGGCGGCCGACGGCCCGCTCAAGGGCGTGCTCGCCTACACCAACGAGCCCAACGTCTCGATCGACTTCAATCACGATCCGCACTCGTCGACCTTCCACATGGACCAGACCAAGGTGATGGACGGGACTTTCGTGCGCATCCTCGCGTGGTACGACAACGAGTGGGGCTTCTCGAACCGCATGGCCGACACGGCCGTGGCAATGGGCAAGCTGCTCTAGTTTCCGGGGATCGAAGCCCGAGACGTTCCGCTAAGACCACTTGCCAAATCCACAATAGGTGTGCCCGAGATGACCGAGACTTCGCCGACGAATACCACCGGACGCGACTTCATCCCGGGCACGCCGACGCCCTCAAGCCCGCCACAGGCCTCTTCGCCGAGCCCCGCGCCGACAGCTGGGGCTGTCGTGCCCGCCAAGACCGTAGGGCCGACCGACACCGTCGTGGCGTCCTCGACAAGCGACCAGCTCGCTCGCATCGAGGACAAGTGCGCGCGGATCGAGGACAAGTATGCCCGCTCCGAGGCCCTGCTCTCGCGGGTCGAGGAGAAGATGGAGGGCGCGGCCCAGCGCATGAACGAGGCGGCTCGCCAATCCGACCTCGCGGCGCTCCGCAGCGAGGTCCGCGCGGTCGCCGACCGCACGCGCCGGCTTCCTGGCGCCGGTGCCCTTGTTCTGACCGCAATCATCACCGCTGTGCTCACCGTCGTCCTCACCATCGCCGTGCAGCGCCTCAACCTGCAGGCCATGATCCCGGTCTGATCGCTGTGCCAACCTGAAAACCGCGCGAGACAACCAGAGATGACCGCCTTCCGTACCCTCGACGATGCCGGATCCCTGAAGGGCAAGAGGGTGCTGCTGCGGGTCGACCTCAACGTGCCGATGGAGACCGGCCGCGTCACCGACGCGACCCGCATCGAGCGGATCGTCCCCACCATCCGGGAGATCGCCGATGGGGGAGGGCGCGTCGTGCTCCTCGCCCATTTTGGCCGCCCGAAGGGCAAGCCCGAGCCTCGGGATTCGCTACAGCCCGTCATCGCCACGCTCAGCCAGCATCTCGGGCGCCCGGTCGCCTTCGGCGGCGATTGCATCGGTGAGGCTGCGGCCTCCGCAGTCTCCTCCCTCGCAGACGGCGACGTCGTGCTCCTGGAGAACACCCGCTTCCATGCCGGCGAGGAGAAGAACGATCCGGCCTTCGCCCAGGCGCTCGCCGCAAACGGCGACATCTACGTGAACGAGGCGTTCTCTGCGGCGCACCGGGCCCATGCCTCGACGGAAGGGCTCGCCCATCTCCTGCCCGCCTTCGCCGGGCGCCTGATGCAGGCCGAGCTCGACGCCCTGACCAAGGGGCTCGAAGCGCCGGCCCGGCCGGTGATCGCGCTGGTCGGCGGCGCCAAGGTCTCGTCGAAGATCGACCTCCTGCAGAACCTCGTCACCAAGGTCGACATGCTGGTGATCGGCGGCGGCATGGCCAACACGTTCCTTCACGCGCAGGGCAAGGATGTCGGAAAGTCGCTGTGCGAGAAGGATCTGGCCGACACCGCATTGCGCATCGTCGAGGCTGCCAAAGCTGCGAAATGCCGGATCATCCTGCCGGTGGACGCCGTGGTCGCCACCGAGTTCAAGGCGCATGCCGCTCACGAAACGGTCGGCGTCGATGCTGTGGCGGAATCCGGCATGATCCTCGATGCCGGGCCGGCTTCCGTCGCCGAGATCTCCAGGGCCATCGACGAAGCCGCGACCCTGGTCTGGAACGGCCCCCTCGGCGCCTTCGAGCTCGCGCCATTCGATGCGGCGACGGTGGCGGCGGCGCGGCACGCGGCCGAGCGAACGAAGGCCGGCAAGCTCGTCTCGGTGGCCGGCGGCGGCGACACCGTGGCGGCGCTCAACCATGCCGGCGTCGCCGAGGAATTCTCCTACATCTCCACCGCCGGCGGCGCCTTCCTCGAATGGCTGGAGGGCAAGGTGCTTCCGGGCGTCGAGGCGTTGCGGGTGAAGGAGCAGGGGTAAGTTCCACCAATTTCGTCATTCCGGGGCTGCGCAGCAGAACCCGGACTCCATAGCCGCCGACAGCTCTTCAGTTCCAGGAACCTGCGGTTACGGATTCCGGGCTCGCCTTCGGCGCCCCGGAATGACAAGGCGAGGTGAAAATGTCGGGCCGCGTCGACGAAGACGGCTGGAGCCCTATCCTCTGAGCGCCCACCGAGGCGCAGGCATCGAAGGAGACCATCAATGGCACGCATCACCCTGAGGCAGCTTCTGGATCACGCCGCCGAGCAGGGCTACGGCGTGCCGGCCTTCAACATGAACAACATGGAGCAGGGGCTCGCCATCATGGCCGCCGCCGACGCGACGGATTCGCCGGTCATCCTGCAGGCGAGCCGGGGCGCGCGCTCCTACGCCAACGACGTGGTGCTCGCGAAACTCATCGACGGCCTCGTCGAGATCTACCCGCACATTCCCGTCTGCATGCATCTCGACCACGGCAACAACGAAGCCACCTGCGCCACCGCGATCCAGTACGGCTTCACCTCGGTTATGATGGACGGCTCGCTCAAAAGCGACGGCAAGACCCCTGCCGATTACGCCTACAATGTCGAGATCACCCGCAAGGTCACCGAGATGGCCCACTGGGCCGGCGTCTCGGTGGAGGGCGAACTCGGCGTGCTCGGCTCGCTCGAGAGCGGCGAGGGCGAGGCCGAGGACGGTCACGGTGCGGAAGGCGTGCTCTCCCACGACCAGCTTCTCACCGACCCGGACGAGGCGGTGAAGTTCGTGAAGGCCACCAAGGTCGACGCGCTGGCGGTGGCGATGGGCACCAGCCACGGCGCCTACAAGTTCACCCGCCAGCCCGACGGCGACGTGCTGGCCATGAACGTGATCGAGGAGATACACCGCCGCCTGCCCTCGACCCACCTCGTCATGCACGGCTCCTCCTCGGTGCCGCAGGACCTTCAGGACATCATCAACCAGTATGGCGGCGAGATGAAGCCGACCTGGGGCGTGCCGGTGGAGGAGATCCAGCGCGGCATCAAGCATGGTGTCCGCAAGATCAACATCGATACCGACAATCGCATGGCGATGACCGGCCAGATCCGGAAGGTGCTCGCCGAAAACAAGGCCGAGTTCGATCCGCGCAAGTACCTGAAGCCCGCCATGGATGCGATGACGAAGCTGTGCAAGCAGCGCTTCGAGGAGTTCGGCACGGCAGGCCAGGGTTCCAAGATTCGTCCGGTCTCGGTCTCGGCCATGGCGAAACGCTACGCCGATGGTTCCCTCGACCCGAAGATCGGGTAAGGCGACGGGTCTTCTCAGCCGGACCCGTCGATGACCGAGCCACGCACCCGCATTGCCCTGCTGACGCCCCACCGGGTGGAGGCTGCCCAAGCCGACGTTCTGGTGGCCGCGGTCGGTCGGGCGATGACGGTTCTCGACGTGGCGGCGCTCGTTCTGCGCCTCGCGCCTTCCGACGAGCGCAGCCTCGTCGGCCTCGTCAAGCAGATCGCTCCGGCAGGAGTGGAGAAGGGGGCTGCGGTCCTCGTCGCCTGCCCTGACTTCTCCGGCGACCTCGTCAGCGTCGCTGCACGCGGCGGCGCGGACGGCGTCCATCTCGACCGGGTGCCGGGAGGCCTTCTTCGCGATTTTCGCGGCCGGCTCAAGGACGGACGCATCCTCGGCGCGGGCGGGCTGGAATCGAAGCATCTCGCCATGGAGGCCGGCGAGGCCGGCGTCGATTACGTGATGTTCGGCGGCCTATACCCCGACGGCGTCGCGCCGGACCCGGAGACCGTGCTGGCGCGGACCGAATGGTGGGCGGAGATCTTCGAGACGCCCTGCATCGCGGTGGCCGCAACCCTCGACGAGATCGCGCCGCTCGCCGCCACGGGCTGCGAGTTCGTCGGGCTCGAAGCATCGCTCTGGATGGAGGAGGGCGCCGATCCCGGTGCTGTCCAGGCTCGCCTTGCCCAGGCCGCGACGCCGGAGGCCGGGCGGTGAGGTCGCGCGTCCTCCTCGCAGCGTTGATCGCCCTGGCGGGCTCCGCCGCGATGGCCGAGGTACCCAAATATGAAGCGCCCAAGGACGTGGTGCCGGCGACGCCCCGCGCCATCAAGATGGCGCCTCTCAAGGACCTGCCGACGCCCTACACGCCAGGCGCGGTCGGCGCCGTCCCGCTCCCTTCGGCCAAGCCCCCGGACGTCGCCTTCGGCGCCTACCAGCGCGGCCAGTACGCCACCGCCTTCCGCGAGGCCACACAGCGCATCGCTGCCGATCCGAAAGACGCCGCGGCGATGACGCTGCTTGGCGAGCTCTACAACCAGGGCCTCGGGGTGCGCCAAGACGCGGTCAAGGCCGCCGAGTGGTATCGCCTTGCCGCCGCGCAAGGGGACGGCCATGCCATGGCTGCCCTCGGCCTCATGGCGATGGATGGCCGCGGCGGCCCAAAGGACCAGAAGGGCGGTCGCGCATGGCTCGAGAAGGCAGCCGAGAAGGGGGACGCCACCGCGGCCTATAATCTCGGCCTGCTTCTCCTCGGCACCGGCGCCCAGGCCGACCTCGTGAAGGCCGCCTCGCTCTTCCAGAAGGCCGCAGACAACGAGATCGGCGCCGCCCAACACAATATGGGAGTGCTTTACCTTCAGGGCCGCGGCGTTGCGAAGGACCCGGCCAAGGCCGCCGAGTGGTTCCGCCGCGCGGCCGATAACGGCGATCTTGCCGGCGAGGTCGAGTTCGCGATCCTGTTGTTCAACGGCACCGGCCTGCCGAAGGACGAGATCCGCGCCGCGCGCTACTTCGCCCATGCCGCCTCGCGCGGCAACGCGATCGCCCAGAACCGTCTGTCCCGACTTTACACCGTCGGCCGCGGCGTCCCGAAGAACCTCGTCGAGGCCGCGGCCTGGAACCTCTCGGCCTCGGCACAGGGCCTCACCGATGCATGGCTCGACCAGGCCCTTACCGGGATCAGCGCCGAGGAACGTGCCCGGGCTGAGCGGCTTGCGGCGGACCGTGCGAACGTGAACTGAGGCGCGATCGCATCATCCAAAACGAACCGTCATTCCGGGGCGCTGCAGGCGAACCCGGAATCCATAGCCGCCAACGGAGCCAAGATAAGCACGCGTCGCGGTTATGGATTCCGGGTTCCGCTCTGCGGCCCCGGAATGACGGAGTGGATGTGACGGCCGGCCGCGATCTGCTATGGAGACCCCGACCGCCGGGTCGACGCCTGGCCGATTATCCACGTCCCGAGGTCCTCTGCCCCCGCATTGCTACGGGACAGCCGCGGTCGATCCGCGGCGGCAGGATCTCTCGACGCTCGAAGCCCCTTCGACATCCAACGACCCGGACCGTTCAAGCGATGATCAGCTCACCCCTCATGACCGTGATGGTCGATGCCGTGCGCAAGGCCGCGCGCGGGCTCAAGCGCGATTTCGGCGAGATCGAGAATTTGCAGGTCTCGCGCAAGGGGCCGGGCAACTTCGTCTCCGCCGCCGACCGCAAGGCCGAGGAGGTTCTTCGCGATGCCCTGATGAAGGCCCGGCCCGGTTACGGGCTGGTGCTGGAGGAGTCCGGCATCATCGAAGGCCAGGACAAGAGCCATACCTGGCATGTCGACCCGCTCGACGGCACCACCAACTTCCTCCACGGCATCCCGCATTTTGCGATCTCCGTCGGCCTGGAGCGCGAGGGCCAGATCGTGGCGGGCGTGATCTACGATCCGGCCAAGGACGAGCTCTTCGTCGCCGAGCGCGGAAAGGGCGCTTATCTCAACAACCGCCGCCTCCGGGTCTCCGGCCGCGACGACATGGCCGACGCCCTGGTGGCCTACGGCTCGCCCTATCTCGGGCGCGGCGACCATCCCAAGCTCCTGCGCGAAGTCGCCGCCGTGATGGCGGTGACCGGCGGCGCCCGCCGCTTCGGCTCTGCCGCCCTCGACCTCGCCTACGTGGCCTGCGGCCGCTCCGATCTCTATTGGGAGCGCGACCTGCAGACCTGGGACATTGCGGCCGGCGTGATCCTGGTCCGCGAAGCCGGCGGCTTCGTCACCAGTGCCGATGGCGGTGCCGAACCCCTCGCCGCACGCTCGGTGGCTTGCGGCAACGAGGCACTGCATGGGGAATTGATCAAGCTGCTGCGCAGGGCGAACGCTTAGGGACGGTCCTCCTTCCCACTCTGCTTCGCTTCTGATCTAACGCCCTGCGCCCAAGCCAGGACTGACGAAAGCCGATCGCATGGAAGCTCGCCGCCACAACGCGCTGAAGGAGTCGATCCGCTCGATTCCCGATTACCCTAAGCCCGGGATCATCTTTCGCGATATCACGACGCTGCTCAGCGATCCGCGTGCCTTCCGCCGGGCGGTCGATTCGCTCGTCCATCCCTTCGCGGGCGGCCGGATCGACCAAGTCGCCGGAATCGAGGCGCGGGGCTTCATCCTCGGTGGGGCGGTGGCGCACCAGCTCTCGTCCGGCTTCGTTCCGATCCGTAAGAAGGGCAAGCTGCCCCACGAGACCGTGTCGATTGCCTACGCCCTCGAATACGGCACCGACGAGATGGAAATCCACGTCGACGCGATCAAACCAGGCGACCGTGTGCTCCTCGTCGACGACCTGATCGCCACCGGTGGCACCGCCTGCGCCGCCGTGAACCTCCTGCGCCAGATCGGCGCCGAGGTGGTGGCCGCCTGCTTCGTCATCGACCTGCCGGAGATCGGCGGCGCGCAGAAGCTGCGCGACCTCGGAGTGCAGGTGCGGACGCTGATGGAATTCGAGGGGCATTGAAGCCGACACTCAGCGGCGTGAAACCCATCCCGTCATTCCGGGGCCCCGCAGGCGAACCCGGAACCCATAGCCGCGACGCTGGCGGACGAGAACAAGCGACACCAGAGGGTTTTATTACCCTTTCACAATCACGGGGCGCTCCTCAATGCCCTATGCCGTCTACATGCTGGCGAGCGACCGCGACGGCACACTCTACATCGGGGTGACGAACGATCTCGCGCGGCGAGTCCACGAGCATCGAACGAAGCAGAATTCCGGCTTCACTGCCGCCTACGGCGTCACCCGTCTCGTCTGGTACGAAACCTACGATCGCATCCTTGATGCCATCGCGCACGAGAAAGCGCTCAAGAAATGGCGCAGGGACTGGAAGCTATCCTTGATCGAAGAGCTTAATCCGGATTGGTCGGATCTCTATCCGGCGCTGTCGCTCCGACGGGATTTCCCCCGTTTCATCCGCGAATGTCGCGGCTATGGATACCGGGTTCGCCTGCGGTGCCCCGGAATGACGGAGGCTGAGGAACGGAGCCCTACGCCGCCAGACTCGCGAACAACCCGCGACCGTCGGTCCCGCCGACCAGATCCTCGACGAAGTTCTCCGGGTGCGGCATCAGCCCGAGGACGTTGAGCCTCTCCGAATAGATCCCAGCGATGGAGTTGAGCGAACCGTTGCGATTGGCGTCCACCGTGAGGACGCCGGACGCGTCGCAGTAGCGGAAGGCGACGCGGCCTTCGCCCTCGATCCGGGCGATGGTGTCGGGATCGGCGAAATAGTTGCCCTCTCCATGCGCGACGCAAACATCGATGACCTGATCCTTGGCGTAGGCCGACGTAAAGCGTGTATCGGCTCGCTCGACCCTCAGCAATTGCCGGTGGCAGATGAAGCGCCGGTTGACGTTGCGCATCAACACGCCGGGCAGCAGGCCCGATTCGCACAGGATCTGGAAGCCGTTGCAGATGCCGAGGACGAGGCCGCCGCGTGCTGCATGAGCCCTCACAGCGTCCATGGCTGCGGCGCGTCCTGCGATGGCGCCGCAGCGCAAGTAATCGCCGTAGGAGAAGCCGCCGGGCAGCACGGCGAGGTCGGTGCCGGCGGGCAGCGCCGTTTCGGTGTGCCACACCTTCACGACATCGGCGCCGGCGAGGCGCAGCGCGCGCGCGACATCGGCCTCACGGTTGGAGCCGGGGAAGACAACGACGGCGGCACGCATCAGGCGATCTCGATCGCGTAGTCTTCGACCACGGTGTTCGCCAGCAGCTTGTCGCAGGCCTGGCGAAGGGTCGCCTCGGCAGCGTCCTTGTCCGATCCATGGAGTTCGATGTCGAAGACCTTGCCCTGGCGCACGCCTCCGATCCCGCCGAGACCGAACGAGCCGAGGGCCGCTTCGATCGCTTTTCCCTGCGGGTCCAGGACGCCGTTCTTCAGCGTGACGGTAATGCGAGCTTTCATGAGGGCGGAACCGATCTCGGGCGGGAATCTGTCCTGCCGATAGTCCGGAACGCGCGGGCTGGCAACGCGGCAGGCGTCAGGACCGGATCGGCTCGATGCTGGTCGCCCTGCGCCACAGCTGCACCATGATCCAGAGTGCGAGCAGGCTGAAGAGGCCCATCAGGACGTGACCGACGGTGTCGCCGAGTTCGAACAGGCCGGCGAGGGCCCAGCCGGACGCGATCGCGGCCGCGAAGACTTCGGTGCCGACGAGCACCATCAGGCTCAGGATCGTGATCAGGTTTCGGGTGTTCACGGGCAGGATGTCCTTGTCGCGCATGACATGCGCCGGCAATGCCATCGCATTACCGGCTCGGGGGCGTCGCCGCAACCGAGCCGGCTGGGTGCAGCTTCAGCGCGGTGCCCGCTTGGCGAGGATGCGCTGGAGCGTGCGGCGATGCATGTTGAGGCGCCGTGCCGTCTCGGAGACGTTGCGGCCGCACAGCTCGTAGACCCGCTGAATATGCTCCCAGCGCACGCGGTCCGCCGACATCGGGTTCTCCGGCGGATCGGCGCGCTCGCCCGGCTGCGCCATCAGCGTGCCGTGGATCTCGTCGGCATCGGCGGGCTTGGCGAGATAATCGAAGGCGCCGAGCTTCACCGCCGTCACGGCGGTAGCGATGTTGCCGTAGCCGGTGAGGATCACGCCGCGGGCATCGGGCCGGCGCTCCTTGAGGCGGGCGATCACGTCGAGGCCATTGCCGTCCCCGAGCCGCATGTCGATCACCGCGAAGGCCGGCGGCCGCGCATCGACGGCCGAGACTCCGTCGGCAACGCTTTCGGCGACCTGCACGTTGTAACCGCGCATCTCCATCGCCCGCGCCAGCCGCATCGAGAACGGCTTGTCGTCGTCGACGATCAACAGGCTGCGATCGGCAAAGGCCGCCAGGGGATCGTTCTCGGGCAGCACCGCGGCTTCGGCCGTCGGCGTTCCAGCTTGCGTCAGCATCCGACGCTCCTCCAAATACCTGTCTTCAGAAACGTTCTTATCTTCGCGAGACCTTCATATAGGAATCGTTCCGCGTTCGAGGAGGGGGGATTGCGTAGAGCGCACGAATTCATTGTGCGCAATTGCATCCCGCTCGAAAATCGGCCTCGCCCACGAGACCCGCACGACGGCGCCGGTCGTCGGTTGCCCGGCCTCGTCGTGGCTGGAGACGTTGGAGAGGGCGAGCTGGGCGCCCGAGCGTTCGATCAGGGTCTTGGCAATGAAGAGTCCGAGGCCGAGCCCGGCGCCGACCTCCTCTCCCCTATGCGCCTTGTCGGGGCTTCGGGTCGTCACGTAGGGCTCCCCGGCCCGCAGGAGCACCTCGCTGGAGAAGCCCGGTCCGTCGTCGCGAATCTCGAGGGAGACACGATCGAGGGTCCAGCGCGCCTCGATCACGACGCGGCTCTCGGCGAAGTCGACGGCGTTGTCGACGATGTTGGCGAGCCCGAACATCACTCCGGGATTGCGCCGGCAGGAGGGCTCCGGCCCTTCGCCCCGACTGGTCACGTCGAGGGCGATGCCCATGGCGCGCTGCGGCGCCACCAGTTCCTCGACGAGGTGGCTGAGGCTGACGGTCTGGAGGAAGCCGCCCTCGTCGTCGTCGAGCGAGGTCAGCTTCGAGAGGATGCCGCGGCATCGGTCGACCTGGTCGCGAAGCAGCTTCAAATCCTCCTGCACCGAGGGCGAGGCGGTGGCGCCGAGCTGGCGGGTCAGCTCCTTGGTGACCACCATGATGGTGCCGAGGGGCGTGCCGAGCTCGTGCGCCGCCGCCGCCGCCAGCCCGTCGAGCTGGGACAGGTGCTGCTCGCGAGCCAGCACAAGTTCCGTTGCGGCGAGGGCCTGGGCGAGCTGTCGCGTCTCTTCCGCCACCTTCCAGGCATAGACGCCGGTGAAGGCGGTGCCGAGCAGGATCGCGGTCCAGACACCGGAGACGTAGAGAAACGGCAGTTCGAGCCGCCCGTCGCTGAACCAGGGGAGGGGGCGGTGGACCAGGGCGAGGAGCGTCGCGAGTCCCACCGCCAGAAGTCCGAGCGCCAAGGTCCGTTCCGGCGGCAGGGCGGTCGCCGAAATCAGGACCGGCGCGAGGAAGAGCAGGGCGAAGGGGTTCTGCAGCCCGCCGGTGAGAAACAGCAGAGCGGCAAGCTGGATGATGTCGAAGGCCAGAAGCAGGGCTGCCGAATCGTCGGAGAGCCGGTAGCTGGCCGGAAACCGGATCCGCAGAGCGAGGTTCAGCCATGATGACGCGGCGATGACGAGGAAGCACCACCCGAAGGGCAGAGGCAGTCCGAGTCCGAACTGCGCCCCGAGCACGGCTGCGCTCTGCCCGGTGATCGCGAGCCAGCGCAGCCGAACGAAGGTGTCGAGACGCAGGTGGCGTGCGTCGCGGGTAAAGCCGCCGGAGCTCAGATCGATCATGGTCCAACGACGATAGCGCGCTGTGGTCCCAGCTCCAACGCATCGGTGTCACTCTCGGGTGCCGCGCCGGTTCATGATTCCATCAGGAACGAGCAGTATTGTGCAGATGCGACGTCCGAGAGGGCACGCGGCGACCGTCGTCGGGAACTCCCGGTAGGGTGAAGCCGGTTAGCGTGTAGCCCCTTAGTTGCAGGCTTGCTCCGGAAACGGCGCAGCGGGAGAGACGGATGAACCTGGCCTATTATTTCTACGAGACCGCCCGGATGATGACCGCCCCGGCGCGGCTCATGGCCGATGCGAGCCGTTACAGCCTGCAGAATCCCGCCAATCCCTTCGCCTATTCGCCCTACGCCAAGTCTTTCGCCGCTGGGTGCGAGATGTTCGAGCGGGTGACCCGCCGCTACGCCAAGCCGAGCTTCGGCCTTGCCCGCACGACAGTCGACGGCACCAGCGTCCCGGTGAGCGAGCGCGTGGTCTGGGAGAAGCCGTTCTGCCGAATCGTCACCTTCGATCGCGGTTTCGTGCGCGGTCCGGCTGAGGCGCAGCCGAAGATCCTCGTCGTGGCGCCGATGTCGGGCCATTACGCCACGCTGCTGCGCGGCACCGTCGAGGCATTGCTGCCCGACCATCAGGTCTTTATAACCGATTGGGCCGATGCCCGGCTCGTGCCGCTCACTGCCGGCCGCTTCGATCTCGATACCTATATCGACTACTTGCAGGAGATCTTTGTCCATCTCGGGCCGGACCTCCACGTGATGGCGGTCTGCCAGCCCGCCGTACCGGTGCTGGCGGCGATCGCGCTGATGGAGGCCAAAGCCACCCAAGGTAAGCCCGCCCCCGGCGTGCCGGTCTCGATGACCCTGATGGGCGGCCCGATCGACACACGCCGCTCGCCCACCGCCGTCAACTGCCTCGCCCAGGAGCGAGGCACCAAGTGGTTCGAGGCGAACTGCATCACGGTGGTGCCGGTCGGCTATCCGGGTGCTTGGCGCAGCGTCTATCCTGGCTTCTTTCAGCTCTCCGGCTTCATGGCGATGAATCTCGACCGCCACGTCGACGCCCATGCCGAGATGTTCGACCACCTGGTCACTGGCGACGGCGATTCCGCCGAGAAGCACCGCGATTTCTACGATGAATACCTCGCGGTGATGGACCTCACCGCCGAGTATTATCTGCAGACGGTAAAGACCGTTTTCGTCGACCATGCCCTGCCCAAGGGCGAGATGCGCCACCGGGGCGAGCCCGTGGACCTCAAGGCCATCCGCACCTGTGCGATTCTCGCCATCGAGGGCGAGAACGACGACATCTCCGGCGTCGGCCAGACAAAGGCGGCCCTCGATCTGACCCCGAACCTGCCCGAGAGCCGCAAGGCCTACCACCTGCAGGACAGCGTCGGCCATTACGGCGTCTTCAACGGCTCCCGCTACCGCACGATCATCGCGCCCCGAATCGCGAGCTTCGTGCGGGAGATGCAGGCAGAGACGGAAGTGGCCGAGTTCCGGCAGGTTGGGTGAAGCAGGCCGGAGGAGTCCCAGCCTGCTCCGGCTTTCTCAGCCTCGGATGAAAGCGAGGAGGTCCGGGTTTATCACGTCCGGATGCGTCGTGCACATGCCGTGCGGTAGGCCCTCATAGGTCTTCAGCGTGCCGTGCTTGAGGAGCGGATGGGCGAGGAGGGCTGAATCCGCGATCGGAACGATCTGGTCGTCGGTGCCGTGCATTACCAGCACCGGCACGTCGATCGCCTTCAGGTCCTCGGTGAAGTCGGTTTCCGAGAACGCCTTGATGCATTCGTAGTGGGCGTTGGCGGCACCCATCATTCCCTGGCGCCACCAATTGTCGATCGCACCCTGCGAGACCTCTGCGCCCTCGCGGTTGAAGCCGAAGAACGGTCCCGACGGGATGTCACGGTAGAACTGCGCCCGGTTGGCAACGAGTGCCACGCGGAAACCGTCGAAGACCTCGATCGGCAGGCCGCCGGGATTCTTGTCCGATTTGACCATCACGGGCGGCACCGCGCCGATCAGCACCGCCTTTGCTACACGGCCGGTCTCGGCGCGGGCCACGTAGCGGGCGACCTCGCCCCCGCCCGTGGAATGGCCGATATGGATCGCATTCTTGAGGTCGAGGGCCTTTGCCAAAGCGATCACGTCGGCCGCGTAGGTATCCATTTCGTGCCCGATAGCGGTCTGGGACGAGCGGCCGTGGCCGCGTCGGTCATGGGCGATCACGCGAAAGCCTTCGCCGAGGAAGAAGAGCATCTGGTTGTCCCAGTCGTCGCCGCTCAGCGGCCAGCCATGGTGGAACACGATCGGCTGCGCGTCGCGCGGGCCCCAATCCTTGTAGAAAATCTCGGCGCCGTCTGCGGTGGTGATGCTTGGCATGGTGGAGCTCCATTCGGCAGAGAGGCGCGACCCGCCGGTCGCGCCGTCGTGTATGCGCTGCGTTCTAAGGGGGCTTCGTCTCAGGCAGCCTTGCCGGCGGCCTGATTCGGCCCCCTGAATGCATCGTAGCTGGTCATGAGATTGCGGTAGTCAGGAATGTGGTCGGCGAGCAGGGTCGCCAATCCCTCGACATCGCGGCGCCAATCGCGGTGCAACTCGCAGGCGACGCCGAACCAGTTGATCAACTGGACGCCGGCCGAGGACATCCGAACCCAGGCGGCATCGCGAACGCCCTCGTTGAAGGTGCCGGAGGCGTCGGTCACGGCGAAGACCTCGTAGCCTTCCGCGATCGCCGACAAGGCGACGAAGGCGACGCAGACCTCTGTGACCACTCCGGCGATGATGATCTGCTTGCGGCCCGTCGCCTTGATGGCGGCGACGAATTCAGGGTTGTCCCAGGCGTTGATCTGGCCGGGACGCGCGATGTAGGGCGCGTCCGGAAATTTCGCCTTCAGCTCCGGCATCAGGGGACCGTTGGGGCCCTCCTCGAAGCTCGTGGTCAGGATGGTCGGCAGCTTGAAGTAGGCAGCGAGGTCGGCCACCGCGAGCACGTTGTTCTTGAACTGGTCCGGCTGATAGTCCCTCACCAGGGACAGGAGCCCGGCCTGGTGATCCACCAGAAGGACCACGGCCTGATCGATGTCGAGGCGGTTATAGGGCTTGCTCATCGTCGTCTCCATCAGTTCGGCGCGCTGCGCTGCCGATGGATTGATTATGCAATTTGCTTATCTGCTGGATATGGAAACGATGGAAACTCATTGTTTCCATTTTATAGCTTAGGCGCTGAAGGCCGTCGCCGTCACCGAACGCGCGTCCGACAAAGCAGAACGCGCATTATCCGCACAAAAACGGTGGAAGCGGAGGCGTTTCGGGCTTGGGCACCGAGAATTCCAGCGTGTAGTGGGGAGGGCATGCACAAGCTGCTGCTCAAGCTCGGTCTCCGCTTCGACGATCCGCAGGTCGAGAAGCAGTTCGTTCGACAATTCACGCTCGACGATCCCGGTCGTACCCAGGCGGCGATGGTGCTCGGCGCCTTCGTCTACTGTTCCTTCTCGGCCATGGACTGGATCCTCAGCCCGGATGCCTGGGCCGCTGCCACCTCGATCAGGCTCGCCGTCGCAATCTTGGTCCTGCTGCCGGCGACTCTCCTGCTCACCCGGCCGTTCGCCCGCCCCTGGGCGGAACAGATCTACCTCGTCTACTGCATTGTGCCGGGCTGCATGCTCAGCGTGATCTACGTCTTTCTCAGGCCGAGCTTCGATCATGGCGCTGCGGGCATGATCATCGTGATCCTCTTCGTGGCGACGCTGCTGCCCCTTCGGATGATCTCGTTCGCGATCTTCGCCATTTCGACCTGGACGTGCTTCGCCGTCTTCGAGACCTTCGCGACGCACGAGAATTCCGGCTTGGCTCTCGTGAACAATGCTGAGATCGGGGCGGCCTATGCGCTCACGCTCTACGGCGTCGGCGCCCGGGAATTCCGCGCAAGGCGCCAGTTCCGAACCACGCAGGAGCTGCAGGTCGAGAAAGAGCGCTCGGAGGCAACGCTCGCCGAGTTGCGCGCGGCGCAGGCGCATCTGGTCCAGGCCGAAAAGCTCGCCGCCCTGGGCGAACTCGTCGCGGGCGTCGCGCACGAGATCAATACGCCCATCGGTCTCGCGCTCACGACCTCGACGGCGTTCGACCACCACCTCGCACTGCTCCGCGGCAGCGTCGCCTCGGGACGAGTCAGTCGCTCGCAACTGGCGGACTGCGTCGACCGGCTCAGCGAGGGTACGACGCTGATCTTCTCCAACCTGACACGCGCCGCCGATCTCATTCACAACTTCAAGCAGGTCGCGGTCGATCAGGCCGCGGGGGACCGGCGCAGCTTCGATGTCCGCGAGTGGCTCGTCGAATTGCTGAGTACCCTCGGCCCGCTCCTCCGACGCAAAGGCCACGAAGTCCGCCTCGCCTGCGCTGATGGGATCGTCCTCGATTCCTATCCGGGCGCCCTCGCGCAGGTCGTCAGCAACCTCGCGCTGAATGCCGTGATCCATGCCTTTCCCGAGGGACGCGCGGGTACGATCGACATCGATGTGGTCCGGCTCGACGAGGCGCGGATCAGGATCGTGTTTCGCGACGACGGCCGGGGCATTCCGAACGAGAATGTCGCGCGGATCTTCGATCCATTCTTCACGACGAGGCGCGATGCTGGCAGTACCGGCCTAGGCCTGCACATCGTCTACAATCTCGTCACCTCGACCTTGCGCGGACGGATCGACCTCGAGAGCAGCGAAGATATCGGAACCAAAGTCACGATCGAACTTCCCGCCGCCCTTCCATAGCGTTGGCCGTCGATGGGCGGGCCGGAGGTCGTCTCAGACTGCTTCGGAAGTCGGCTGCGTCATCTTTCTTCGTATCGGCGAAGACTGACGATCGCCCCGACTAGCGAGCAGGCTATGACATCGACGATATGGTGCGAGGCGCGCGCGCGGAACACGGGTTCGCCATACCGGCGCATTCCTGACGCAGTGCGTCCCTCACCATGGCTAAGTTGCCACCGACGCCCGGCGCCCGAGGGCGTCTATCCCACCGCGAAGCTCAAACCGCCAACGCGAGGACGGCTAAGTGTGTGGGGAAATCTCAAGTCTCGCCCGCGGTCGACGATCCGGTGATCAAATATTTAATGCGAACGTTTCAAGTTGCTGCCGCAGGCGAGACGATCGCCGAGCGTCCCTGGGATAAGGAGCGACATGGCGTCTAGGGTTGAAGTCGAGGAGGTTGCGGACTCTTCGGACTGGGATCGGCGAGTCTGGGCTTGCCCGGGGGCCAACATCTACTGCGGAAGTGCCTGGGGTGCTTACAAGACTCGGCGTGGCCTGAAGGTGCGGCGCGGGGTCGTCACGGCCGACGGCGAGGTACTCGCCTTCGTCCAATGGCAGGAGCACCGCAAGGGACCGGCCCGTTTCGTCTACGTCCAGGGCGGCCCGCTGCTGACGGAGACCGGTGCACGTCGTGCCGAGGCGGCGTTCGCCGCGTTCATCGCGCATCTCGATCTCGGCCGGTTCGACCTTCTGGGCATCAACTACGAGCGCTTCGAGACCCGGGATGCAACGCTTGCGCTCCTCATGCACGGCTTCGCGCCGATCGTTCAGGCGCGCGACCACACCCTCGAACTCGACCTGACTCCGGACCTCGCGGTGATCCAGACGGAAATGGAGCAGCGTTGGCGCAAGGCTCTGCGCAAGGCTGAGGGGAACACCGCGTTGACGACGCACTTCCTCGAGGACCGCGACGAGCGCCTGTCGGCCTTCGACGATTTCACGGCGATGTACGCGGCCCTTCGCGCGCGCAAAGGTTTCGCGAGCTCCCTGAGGACGGATGCCTTCCGCGAGATCGCGGCCGACGACGAGCACCTCTTGTTCCTCGATGTGAGCGAGAACGGAAAGCGCGTTCTCGTGCGCATCGCCCACCTGTCGGCCGAGCGTTGCACGGATTTCTACACGGCCTCGAACGACCGCGCCCGCGCCACCGGTGCCGCCACCCTCGCGGTCTGGCGCATCGTCGAGCGGGCGAAGGCGGAAGGATGCCGGATCTTCGACTTGGGCGGGATCGACCCGGCCGCGAACCGTGCCGTCTTCGAATTCAAGCGCGGTCTCTCCCGCAACGTCGTCCAGAACGATCCGCTCTGGCTCTACGGCAAGTCGCCGACGGCCCGGAAACTGGGCACTCTGCTGTTCTCGCTGCGCTGACGGTTGCGTCCTCGTCGTGATGGAGGCGGATGCAGCGATCTTCCTCGCCGGTCTTGAAGGCACACGGGCCGCTCTCGTCCAGTAGCCGCCATCAGCAGCGCCGATGCCGTGATGTCGCCGATCATTTCGCTGGACCCCCGATCCGGCCACGACGATGGATTGCCGAGGCGAGAAACGAGCGGCCGGCTTCCCTGGGCTGCTTCTGGTCGTCGATTGATGAGCGAATTTTGCGAGCGGCTTAAGGACGAGACGAGGCAAGAGTTTCGGGATTTCGATTATACTATAATATTTTACCGTAAAATCTGCATATCTATAATATAATGCGGAATAATTTCTGTGGACATAGTCAAATATCGAAATCTTGTAAGGATTTTTCCCCATGCGTGGCTTAAAGGAAGATTCATAAAACCTTAGCAGCTTTGCGGGCCTGATCGGATTCTACGTTTCGTCTCCGACATTCTTTCGAGCAACCGACGCCCCTCGCAGATGCAGCTCATGTCTCGGTTTCGCGCCTTTGCGGACTCCCATTCGGGAGGCGCGCTCCTCATTTTCGCCTTTGCCATGCCCGCGCTTCTCGGCGTCGTGGGTGCCGCCGTGGATTATGGGACGTGGGTGAAGGAGCGGTCTCACCTCCAGTCGGCAGCCGATGCGGCGGCGATGGCGGCAGCGCGCGAACTTTCGGTCAGCGCCTTCGAGCAGACCCGAATGCAGGCTGTCGCCGAAGCCTGGGCAAGGAAGACCTTTGCCGCCGACAAGATCCCACAGGGCCTGACCGTCGCGGTCGCATCGCAGAACAACGGATCCGCCGTCGAGGTCAGGCTGCAGCATGATCGCAAGCAATACCTCTCGGGTGTCCTCGCGGTCGTGCCGGGACACCTTGCGGCCCGGTCGGTGGCGACCCTGCGGGGCATGCGCAAGCTCTGCGTCGTCGCCCTCGACCCCGCCAGCAGCCAGACGATCTACCTGAAGTCCAATTCGTGGCTGACGGCCAAGGAGTGCGATGTCCACTCCAATTCCGCGAGCGGCAGCGGCATCGCCTCGGATAGCGGCATCCAGGTCACGGCAGCACGCGTCTGCTCGGGTGGAGGCTTTTCGGGCAGTGGTTCGTTCTTCGGAAGCCGGCTCAGCGATTGCGTGAAGGTCGATGATCCGATCGCGGACCGCGTGCCGCCTTCGATCGGCTCCTGCACGGCGACGAGGGCATCGATCATCGACAAGGGCAGCGCCGGGGGGCGCCACCTTCTGTTCCCAGGCACCTATTGCGGCGGTCTATTCATCGGCGGCAATTCCTACGTCTCCTTCTCGCCCGGCGAATACGTGATCAAGGACGGACCGTTCACGATCGATTCCAATGCCGATGTTCGCGGGGACGGCGTCGGCTTCTATCTCACGGGCAACGGCAGCATCTTCGAGTTCCTCAGCAATGCGCGCGTCAACCTCGATGCGCCGCGCAGCGGTCCGCTGGCCGGACTTCTCGTCTTCGAGGACCGCGCCGCGCCACTTCTGCGGGATCATTCGATCAAGACGAACTATGCCTCGAACATGACCGGGACGGTCTATCTGCCACGTGGCAGGTTCGTCGTGGACGCGACCAACGAGGTCGCCCAGCAATCGGCCTTCACCGTTATCGTGACCAGGCAATTGCTGCTCACCGCCAATCCCAAGCTTACCTTGAACACGAATTACGGCTCTACGACCGTGCCTGTGCCGGAGGGTCTCGGGCAGACAGATGGCGATGTTTATCTCATGCGTTAATACGTAGTGGTTTCTAACAACATGCCTTAGTCATGTCTTGCGTGAGATCTGCCATAACGTTTGCATAACGTCCCCGTGCTAACGAACAGTCTGAGCTCGCTGTCAGGATATGCTTCCAATCCTAGATGCGACGCGTGGCGTGAGCGATGGCATTCGACCTCTGCAACCGAACGGCGCGCTGGAGCCCGATGAGAGACCTGCGCGCCCGGACGCGTAGGATCCTGATCGACGACAACGGAGCAAGTGCCGTCGAGTTTGGCCTGGTCGCCCTTCCGCTGTTTGCCCTCATCCTCGTCGTCTTCGAAATCGCGCTGATGTTCTGGATGGGGCAGGTTCTCGACAATGCCGTCGAGATCGGGGCGCGCAGGATTTCCACCAACACGCTGCCCCCGGTCTCCGCGTCCGACCCCTCGCGGGACGCTCAGCGCTCGCCGGCCGACGCCTTGCGTCAGGAAATCTGTTCCCAGATCGGAGGTCTCTTCCGCTGCGACCTTGTCAGGGTCAATCTGCGCAGCTTCAGCAGCCTGGGTGGAGCGTCGCTCTCTCAACCGATCGATCCGCGCACCGGCGAATGGGCCAGCGGTTTCGGGAACACCTTCGAGTGCCCGCGCAGTGGAGCCGTCGTCGTTCTCCAGGCCGCCTTTGAATTCATCGGCTTCTCAGGTCTGAGCCTCGGGCACTCGGAGCACGCCAACGGCAACCGGGTCATCCAATCGGCCTTCACCTTCCGGATGGAGAATGGTCAAGGCTCTTCGGCGACCTGCCCCACGCCATGACGCGGGCGGTTCAAGATCCGTCCCGGCGCGCCGGCAGCATCGCCCGGCGCTTCCTCACGCTGCCGTCTCGGTTCGTCGCCGCACGGTCGGGAGTTGCCGGGGTCGAATTCGCATTGATCGCCCCGTTGCTCGTCTTCCTGTTCATCGGATGCGTGGAGATCTCGCATTTCGCCAACAACGTGCGGAAGGTCGGCTATCTGGCTCGCGCCGTGGGCGAGGTCGTGAGCCAAGCGGAAACCATCGACG
This sequence comes from Methylobacterium sp., assembly GCF_019745455.1. Taxonomy (GTDB): domain Bacteria; phylum Pseudomonadota; class Alphaproteobacteria; order Rhizobiales; family Beijerinckiaceae; genus Methylobacterium. The sequence continues at coordinate 159,714 of NZ_JAIETD010000024.1, read as the reverse complement.
CGAGGGAGGCTCAGGAGGTCTTCCAGGCTGCGGCGCTGATCATGCCTCCCTTCGACGGCTCTACGGCGAGGATCAGGCTCAGCACGATCGGGACTGCCGTCGAGGATGGTCCGATCCAGGCGAAGGTCTGTTCCGCCGTCGCGACCGCCAATACGCAGGCGCGTCAGGTCGGCGAGGACCTCACCGTTCTTTTTCCGGTTGAGGAGAAAGGAAGCCGCTTCCTCTACGTCGAGGTCGAGATGCCCTACAAGATCCTGTTCCTTGGACAGATCCTCGACAGGGAAACGGGCGGCGACACCTTCCAGGTTCGAAACGCCTTGAAATGGCCAGTCCGCAAGGGCGTTCGCAAGAAGAGCCGCTATCCGGAGGTGGTGCTTCCGATCGGCGGGCCTTGTTGAGATCACGGTTCCAGGCTCACCGGTCCATCTCCCGAAACCACGAGCGGATGACGTCAGGAACTCGCCGCCTTCCTGAAGTAACCGCAAGCTCCAGGGCTTTGTCCTAGATCGAGATCGCCGCCGCGAGAGCGACCGGCAGAACCAGCGCTGCCGTGGGGAGGATCAGCCCCGGCCTGTAGGACAGGATGCCGACGACGAGCAGCGCCGCCGCCGTGAGCCCGCCGATCCATTGCACGGGGCCGAAGGCCCAGCCCTCGAAATGGACCGCCGAGGCGAAGGACAGGCCGATGGCGATCCAGCCGGCCGACCGCAGGAGGAGCGCGCGCCTCGGGTCCGGGCGCGCCTCGAAAATCGCCGAGTGATGCCGGTTCATGCCGAGGCACAGGGCCGCGAGCCCGACATAGCTCAGGCCGATAGTGAGGAGCAGGACGATGGGGGTCATGCCTCGTTGAGGACCTTCTGCGTGCGGAAGGCCTGTGCCGGCTGGCGTGATGCCGCCGCCAATGCCGGTGAATCCTGGCGGGATCTCCTCTCCCGCTGCGGCGGCGCATAGGTCGAAACTTTGCGGGCGGCATAGGCGAAGAGGGCCGCGAGGACGAGCAGCGCCGTGTCGAAGCCGAGGAACCGCGCCTCGCCGATCGTCAGGGCATCCGCCGTCGCTGCGGCGACGAACAGGGCTGCCACGGCGATTGCTCCCTCGGTCCAGGCGCGGCGATGCGGGCGGAGGAGGGCGGCCAGAGCCATGATGATCCAGGCGCCGAAGAAGGCCCTGATCTCCCAGCCGGAGCGATCCGCGATGCCGACGGGCAGGAGGCGGTTGGCGAGGAGGTAGACCGCGACCGCCGCCGGCAACCCCACCACGGTCCCGACATTCAGGGCCTGGACCAGGCGCAGACCGAAGAAGGCGGGCTCGCCCGCCTTCGGCATCCGCGAGACCGACCAGAGGACGAGGCCGGTCGCCACCATGGCGCATCCCATCAGCCCGCACAGGAAGAACAGGACGCGCAGGGCCGGCCCGGCGAAATGGGCCTCGTGCAGGCCGACCATCGTGGTGAATGTCTTGGCCGCCGGCTTGAGGCCTCCCTGGCGGACTTCCACCACGGCGCCGGTGACGCCGTCGAAGGCGACCTGAGGATGCTCGTGCGAGAGGCCGTGCGGCTCCTCGAACACCGCCACCACCGTGGCGGCGGCATCCTTCGGGTTGAGGATCGAGAGCCGCTCCAGCGGTTCGGGCACCGTCGCGATCGCCTCGCGCACCATTGGGCCGATCGGCGCGAGGGTGCCGGGGCGCCCCGCGGGCGGACGCGGCGCGGTAATCTGGCCGCTCTCGGCGAAGAAGGCCTGGTTGTCGCCTTTGTAGGCCGTGGTCACACCCCAGGGCATGTACATCAGCGCCAGGGTGACGACGCCCGTATAGGTGATCATGAGGTGGAACGGCAGTCCGAGGACTCCGGTGACGTTATGGGCGTCGAGCCAGCCGCGCTGGGCCGACTTGTCCCGCCGGAAGGTGAAGAAATCCGCGAAGATGCGCCGGTGGATGACGATCCCCGAGACCAGTGCCACCAGCATGATCATCGCGCAGATGCCGACGATCCAGCGCCCCCAGATCGGCGGCATGTGCAACTCGAAATGGAAGCGGTAGAGGAAATCCCCGCCCTTTGTCTCGCGCAATCCGGAGACTTCGCCGGTCCGCGGGTCGAGGGCCGCCTGGCTCGGGGGCGTGCCCGGCTTGGTACGCCAGAACAGGTCGAGGACCGGGTTGTCGGCACTCGGCAGGGTGATGAACCAGGTTCGCGCGTTCCCGGCATGTTTCTGCAGGTGAGCGACGCCGAATTCGGCCGCCCTGGCGAGGTCCTCGGGCGAGAACGCCGCCTCCTGGCGCAACTCCGGACGCATCCAGAGGGAGATGTCGGAGCGGTAATAGCTCGCCGTGCCGGTGACGAAGACGGCGAACAGCACCCAGCCGACCACGAGGCCGGACCAGGTGTGCAACCATGCCATGGATTGGCGAAAGCCGTTCTTCATGCCGGGCTCCCCGTTTGGATCATCTTCATCACAAGCCAGAGCGTTCCGCCGAGGATCCCAGCGAGAACCGCCATCGAGATGGCGGCCCGGCCCAGCGACCGCGCCGCGAAGACGTAGACCGCGGCTCCGACCATGAGAGCGAAGCTCAGGAGCGTCGCGCTCGTCACCGCCTCGGCCCTCGACAGCGGCAGGACCAGCGACAGCAGCGCCGTCGAGAGCGCCGCGAGGCCATATCCGCCCCCGGCGGCGAGGACGACTCGCCCGGCCACCGCGAGGCGCGTGGTCCACTCCGCCCGTCTGCTCGAAACCGCGTTCATGCCCGCGCCCTACCAGCGATACCGCAGGGTTGCATAGACCGTACGCGGCAGCCCGTAATAGCAGCTGGTATAGCCGTTGCAGCCGCTCACGTAGGTCTCGTCGAGAAGATTGTTGGCGTTCACCTGAAGCTGGAAACCCTGGAACGCCGGGTTGAGGTACTTCAGGTCGTAGGAGGCGACCGCGTCGACGAGGACGCTCGACGGTACCTTGAACGTGTTGGCCGTATCGCCCCAAGACGGGCCGAGATAGCGCACGCCGCCGCCGAATTCGAGCCCGAGCAGCGGACCATCGAGGAAGCGGTAGGTCGCCAGCATCGAGGCGGTTGAATCCGGCACCAGCACCGGTCTGCGGCCCTGCAACGGAACCGTCTGGCCGGGCGTCAGATCGTTGGCGGTTCTGCTGTCGTCACGGACGTTGCGGATGTCGATGAGCGAGAAGCCTCCGATCAGGGTCAACCCTTCGGTGAGGTTCGCCCGCGCCTCGAACTCGACGCCCTGGACGCCGACCTGGCCGGTCTGCAGGACGAAGCCGGCGGGACGGCCGGACGTCGTGTCCGGGGTCGTCCGGTTCGACTGGCGGATGTCGAAAACCGCCGCGGTAAGCAGGATATCCGTGCCGGGCGGCTGGTACTTGATGCCGGCCTCGTACTGGTCGCTCAGCTGCGGATCGGGCACGCGCCCGACGGTGCCGAAGGCGGTGTCGAACACCCTGCCGGCGACGATCGGCTCGAAGGCCTGACTGTAGGACACGTAAGGCGCAATGCCGGAATCGAAGAGGTAGAGCAGGCTCGCGCGGTAGGTCATGGCGTCGGACGGCGCATCCTGGAACGTCAGGGTGCTCGGTCGTCCGGCCGGGAAAGATCGTGTCGGGCCGGTCTGGCGTGCCGTATCGTAGCGCCCGCCCAGGGTCAGGACCAGGCGGTCGACCTTCATCTGGTCCTGGAAGTAGACGCCGGTCTGCTGCGCGTCGACGCGCGAGGTCGTGTTGAAGGCTGGGAACGGGATATTCATCGCGTAGTTCGGCGCGAGCACGTTCAGATCCGGCGCGTCCGGGAACGGCGTCCCGCTCGTCCGCGTGCTGAAGGTGCGGTGGTCGACACCGAATAGAGCCGTGTGGGCGATGGGCCCGGTGTCGAAGTTCGCCACGACGTTGTTGTCCATCGTGTAGGCTTCGGCCGCGACGTTCGTGCCGATGACTGCGCGCGGAAGCAGCGGGCCGCTGGCGAAGGGGCCGTTGCGGGGATTGAACGCGCTGTAGACGCTGCGATAGTCGCCCTGCGTTCGCAGGTAGCGCCCGGCCGAATGGAAACGCAGGTGATCGTTGAAGCGATGATCGAACAGGTATTCGATCGAGGCCTGGGTCCGGTCAGACCGCTCGACGTTTCGGTCGCCGTCGTAGAAGTTGACCGGCAGGCGACCGATCAGGCCATTGCCGAAGTTGCGCGGGAATACCGTGCCCACGGCTGGGAAGCCGCCGTAGAAGCCGGAGAACGGATCGCGCTGGTAGTTTCCGATGATCGTGAGCTGGGTGTCGGTGGACGGCCGCCACGTCAGGCTGGGATTGATGAAGGCGCGCTCGACCCGTGTTGTGTCCACCGGTCCGTCGCCGTTCCAGCCTGACGCGACGATCCGGTAGGCGAACTGGTCGGCCAGCCAAGGAACCTTGGATTCGATCGGTCCACCGACGTCGACGCCGCCGCGGATCTCGTTGAATCCGCCGCCCTGGACGAAGACCTCGCCGTGCCGCACGAATTGCGGAACCTTGGAGACGAGGTTGACGATGCCGCCAGGCCCCGACTGCCCGTAGAGCACGGAGGCCGGGCCCTTGATCACGTCGACCCGCTCCAGCCGATAGGGGTCGATCGTGGCGTTGGCGTCGCGACCGCCGATGAGCGCCATGCCGTCGAGGAAGATCGGCGCCGAGAAGCCGCGGATGAGGAACTGCTCCAGGCGGGTCGAGCCGGCGCCGCCGCGCTGCTCCGTGGTGACGCTCGGGGTGTAGCGCAGGGCCTGGTTGATGGTGAGCGCGTTCTGGTCCTCGATCTGCTTGCGGCCGATCACCGAGATCGATTGCGCCGTCTCCACGATCGGCGTGTCGGTCTTGGTGCCGACGGTGCTGCGGCTGGCGACGTAGCCGCGCACCGAACCGAGCGCCCCGCCCGGCCCGTAGAGCGCGCCGCCGAGGGTGCGCCCCTCGCCACTGATGCTCAGCTCCGGCAGCTCGACACCCTCGACCGGGGCGGATTGGGCGAAGACCGCGTCGGAATGACAAAGCGTACAGGTCGTCGAGAGCAGGAGGGCCGATACGATGCGAAGGCGGCCTGCCCCGGCGATCTGCCCCCCGGAAGACTGGTCTTGGCGGTCCATGTCCCTGATCCTCAACGCAACACGACACCGCAGAGCGAACGAAACGTCTCAATGATGCGGGCCGTAATTCACGTTCTTGCGAGGTTTATCTGATGGATCAAGGTATATCTTGTAGAAGTATTCCAGATCAAAAGTAGACTGCACCTATCAGAAGTTGAGTGCATGCTTAAACTGGAATTATTTAAATCTAAAGGAAGCCGATGGAGGCCGACAAAGCGGAACTATAACGGCAATCTAAGTACCTTCCGAAGCGCTGCAGCCGCACAAAATCCGTCAACAGTTCCTGGTTGCTCGGATGCAACAGCCACTAATCAACCTATCGGCACGCTCTCGCACGGATATCGCCGATGGCGCCTTTGAACTGAACGGCCCCTGGCTCGACGCCTGCGCAGCACCTCCTCCGACGACCGAAGCGCCTCAGCGTTCGCTGCCAATGGACGCCTCATGCTTCGCCCGGTCGCCCCCGAACCCTTCGCCTGGCGGATCAGCTGCATTCGCGGCCCCCGGGGTGATTCCGAGGCGCCGCCCGCATCGACCGTGCCGGATCTCCAGGCGGCCGATGCGAGCATCCCAGCCACACGTCTCGAATGCTCTGCATGATACATGAGCTCTTCTTGATAAAGCCGGCTAAGATAGGCCCGGCGTTAACCTTAACAAAAAATGAACTGTGCATTTTGAACTAAAAGATGTCGGTTGTTTTAGTGAAATGATAACTTCTACGGTGTGGCGAGACGCTTGTGCATCGGCGCAGGCATCGGGTCTCTGGATCACTTGAGGAGTAGCCAGGTGAGTTCTACGCTGTCGGTGCAGGGCAGACTTCGTAAAGAAAAATCGGCGCGACGTTTCAAGGGATCCCTCAGAGGGCAACAAACTCCCTTCGAAATCGGTCGGGTCCTTGCGGCAAAAACGATAGCTTTGCCGCAACCTGCTCAAGAGCTGAGCCTAGACCAGCAGAATATCCAGTCTCGTGTCGTGGCTCGTCTCGATCGGGCTGCCTCCGCGGCGGAGATGCACGATCGCAACGGGTTTATCCTCGGCATCAACGAGACCTTGCGATCGCTCAAGAGCGACGTGAGCGACGGCGATTGGCAGGATGTCGTCCTGCCCACCGCCAGGGTGCATCCTCTCGCCGGTCACGTGACGGAATGTCCGCTGACACGCCACTCGCTGACACGTCCGCGGGGCTATCCTGGCGATGCGGGCCTCCTCGATCTCATCTACCGCCATGCCGACGCCCAACCCGTCGTGGCGGCGTCGAGCGACACCGGACGGGATGTCTACGGGTTCACCAACGACACCTCGGTCTGCGAGGCGGTCAGGCAGCGTAGGAAGCTCCTGGCAGAGCGGATCGATCGCATCGCTGCGGCACGGCCGGGCGCCGAAATGCTCGCCGTCGCCTGCGGGCATCTTCGAGAGGCGGAGATCAGCGTGGCTATGCGGGGAGGGCGGATCGGCCGCTTCATTGCAACCGACCAGGATCTCGACAGCCTCCGCGTCGTCGAGGGCTATCGCGAGCATGTCTCGCCCGCGATCGAGGCGCGGAAGCTGAGCGTACGCGATTTCATTTCCGGGCGGCACGACCTCGGGACGTTCGACTTCGTCTATGCGGCGGGGCTCTACGACTATCTCGACGATCGCATCGCCATGCGGTTGACGAGAAGGCTGTTCAGCCTGCTCAAGCCGGGCGGAACGCTGCTGGTAGCGAACTTCCTCACGGGCTGCATGGAAGTGCCCTACATGGAGGTCTTCATGGATTGGCACTTGCTCTATCGGACCGAAGCGGAAATTAAAGCCTTCGCCAGCGAAATCTCCGACGTGGATCTTGCCGATGTCACCTATTACCAGGATGCCCGGAACTGCATCGGCTACATGGAACTTCAGCGTATCTGATCGAGGATTACCTTGCCGTCTTCGTCCAAGGATGGCCGCGGTTGTGTCGCTGCGGCCAGACTTCGCTGCCGGTACCCTTCAGTCTGTGGCAAATCGAGTCGAAGGACCTGGCCGGCGGTCCTGACGTCGATTGGCGGCTACGGAAGCATGGGTCGAATGCAGGCTTCCCGGTTTTCCCGATCGAAATCGGGCGCCTCTCGTCCAGGATGCATTCGCTCAGCGTGGCGCTAGGCGACCGCCCGTATCGATGTCTCCCCGCGACTCGGGTCGTTTTTCGTCGAGCCGGATCCCATGTCCTGCTCGGGTCGGTCCGCGACCCCGTCGGCTTCCTGGCTTAACGCCGCCGCGAGCAGCTTCGCTCGTTTCGCCCACAGGTCCCGCTCCTGCTGCAGCGCTTCGGCCTGCTCCTGGCTCAAGGCGAGGGCGATGCGCGCATCATCGAGATCGTTTCGCAATTCGGTCGTGAGCTGTCGTTCGCTGGCGAGAGCTGCCCTGAGAACTGCGAGTGTCGCAGCCGTCCTGTCTCCGGACACGGCCTTCCGCGTCTGTGACGACCGTCGCGCAGATGCCTGGGCGGATGGCCGAGGATCCGGGCGTTCCCGATCCTGATTGGTCGATCCGAGCTGCGGCAACTCGGCCCGAAGTCGATCCACGTCGAGTGCTGCGCGAGGCGGTGCCGAAATCTCCAGGGTGGCCGGCGGACCGCTCGCGGCCGGGACGACGCCCTCCTCCTCCAACACGAGCTCATGCAGCATGGTGAAGACCGCATCGCCGTTGAGGCGCGACAGATCGAACCCGCTCTCGACAGCGATGCCATCCCAGAGCGCCCTTCCGGCGGCGGACCGACCCACGAAGCCCATGGACCAGTTCGAGAAGCCGCGATCTTCGGCGGGGCCACACTGCAGCACCGTCACGTCACCATGGCGTACATCGCGCTGGATGCGCTCGAACGTGGACTCGATGGCACGCTGCGGCCCCTCAAGGACCTGAGCGAAAGCTCCTGCGTTGAACAGCAGGGCGCCGGTGACGTCGACCTTGGCGTTGTTGCGGCGAGAGGTCTCGAGGATCTGGGCGACAACCTGCGCGATCTCGGCGTCAGATCCCTGCATCAGGTTCTTGCTGGCATAGACCAAGCGATACAAATCACCCACGACTCCAACTCCTCTTCGTACGATCAGATTGCGGTTTGGTCGCCGGCGAAGAGCGCGTGGATCTCGGATGCCGGCACGGGCTTGCTGATGAGATAGCCTTGAACGTCGGTGCAGCCTTCGTCCCGGATGCGCTGCATCTGTGCCGGGGTCTCGACCCCTTCGGCGATCGTCGTCATGCCGAGGCTTTTGCCCAAACCGGCGATCGCCCGGATGATCGCGTCGCCCTCCGGCTTGCCATCGAGATCCTTCACGAAGGAGCGGTCGATCTTGATCTTGTCGAAGGGGAACGAGCGGAGATAGCTGAGCGAGGAATAGCCGGTGCCGAAATCGTCCATCGACACCCGCACGCCGAGCTCGCGGAGGCGGTGAAGCGTCTGAAGCGTCTTCGCATTCTCCTGCAGGAGGACGCCCTCCGTGATCTCGACCTCCAGGCGATTGGCTGGGAGCCCGGACGTCGAGAGCGCCGACATCACCATTTCGACGAGGCGCTCGCTCTTGAACTGAGCCGGCGAGACGTTCACGGCCACCGAGTACGTTCCCGGCCAACTTACCGCGTCGCGACAGGCCTGACGCATGACCCACTCGCCGATCGGCACGATCAGCCCAATCTCCTCGGCCAGAGGAATGAAGTCGAGCGGCGAGACAATGCCGCGCTGCGGGTGCTGCCAGCGGAGCAGCGCCTCGCAGCCCGTCAGGCGATTGTTCTCGAGGTTCAGTTGAGGCTGGTAGTGCAGCCGAAATTCACGCCTCGCGAGAGCCTGGCGCATATCGAGTTCGAGCTGCCGCCGCGCCTGCATCCGGGCGTCCATCTCGGGCTCGAAGAACCTAAACGTACCGCGGCCATCGAGCTTGGCCCGATAGAGCGCGAGATCGGCGTTCTTCAGGAGCTTGTCGGCATCGGTGCCATCGTTCGGCGCGAAAGCCACGCCCACGCTCGCGCCGATGGTGAGGAGATGGCCGTCGACCATGTAGGTCCTGCCGACGAGATCGACGATGCGACGCACGAGGGCCTGCGTGTCGCCAGGGTCGCGAATAGCGGATTGGAGGACGACGAACTCGTCGCCGCCGATCCGCGCCACGGTATCGGTGGGCCGCACCGTGGAGCGCAGCCGATCCGCGACTTTCTCCAGCAAGGCATCGCCGACGGGATGGCCTAGGGTGTCGTTGACGGGCTTGAACCGATCGAGGTCGATCAGCAGGACGGCACACCCCTCGCCCTCGCGCTGCATCCGGGAGAGGGCCTCGTTGAGGCGCTCGCGCAGGAGGAGGCGGTTAGGCAGGCCAGTGAGGGGATCCTGGCGAGCCATGTTCGCCGCATCGGCCTCGGCGGCGCGGCGTGCGCTGACGTCTTCGATCGTGACGGCCCAACCGCCTCCCATAACGGGATGCAGGTGAACCTCCAGCAGGCGCTCCTGTAGGGTGAACTCGATCATGCTCGGGGTGCTTTGTCTCGACGCCCGCCGAAGGTGATCGAACACCCCTTTCCATGCCGAGCCGACGCCCACTCGAAGAGACCGAAGGACCTGCCGAATCGAGATGCCCTTTTGGATCGGCGTGTCGGCAGGATCCCGTGGACCGAAAACCCTGCCGCTGCTGAGAAGCACGTATCCGCGCTGATCGATCAACAAAAGTCCGGATCGGACAGAGTTTAAATATGGTAGTAAGACTGAAAATGACGAGGAAACCTCTTCATGGACGGTTTCGAATGGTGCGGTTTCAGTTATTGGTCGGGGTTTAATCTGTAAACGCGGAGGCATGAAATGACATCCGACCATTCACTCGATCTGGAGCGTATCGAGTTTCCATGTTTGAACTCCACGATAGTTTCTTAGCAACTAAAACTTTCTTAATTGAACGATATTTTCACAGGTTAAAACACGATGGCACTTAAAAAATGTGCATTTCTGTCACAGAATAATGGTAAATTTGCGCTATTTTACTTCACAACAAATTAAATCGAAATCAATGAAAAAGGAAGTCGCTTTCAGTACTGAATTAAATACTTTATAATTGCATTGAATTAATAACTTATGCCTTCATATTTTTAAAGTGGAATTGAATGACGTGACGTCTCGATACGGACTTCAAACGATGTATTTCGCGGCCTCACCTAGATGGACAGCATTCGACGATTTGCTGGAAGGTATTGGCTGGGATCGAACAATCGCTTCATGTCAGGCTTCGATAAGATGGCTCGAACGAGCCATTTCGCTCGAGCCGTCGTCTCACTGGTGGAAGAGAGCCAAGCTGCGCCACTCACGATGTGCAGAGCGGCTCGATCGGAACCCCTTCGTCTTCGGCGGCTTTAAGATCGATCGGTGGCGCATCGGCGTCGGCGAGCGTCCGCCGAGGTCGCGGCCATCGATTCACAGGCTCTCACCGAAGCGCGATCCGTGAATGCCACAGAATCGGCTTCCGGATTTTCGTGGGTGTTTTTTGTCGGCGGCCGTCTCGGCTGCCTATGAATACAAGCCGACAGACTGGGTCATGGCAGCGGTCGCAGCGCCCTCGCTCCAACGGAACGATGAACCCTCGCGCGGACGGTTGGCCGGTCGGTTCAGAATAGTCGGGCACAAATATAGATGAAAATCAATTCAATAACTGTAAGTTTGAATGCTTCCGATAGATGATTGCGAACATTCGTGAAAGTGCAGTGGTGAATTGGCAGTTATGCTTTGACAACCGTTGCTCTCCATGACAGCGGTTCCGGTTGCCCGGTGATCCAGCCCGACACGTCTCGTTCACCGCGGAAGTTTACGCTCGTTCCTGTGGGCCGTTTGCCCTGATGAACGATTGGGATGGCAGAGATGCCGTTGGTGCGGGCTTGAATCGACTGGCCCGACAGTTCGAATGTGAAAGGGAGACACGTGGCGTTCCGGGTATCAGTGGACACGATGGAGACGTCCGCTGAAGCTGGAGCGGCGGAAGGCCTGAATTTTCTGGAGAGAGGTGGCAGAACCGGTGCGATGATCCGCGCCCACGATTGGGCGGCGACACCCCTCGGAAGAGCGGAAACCTGGCCGCAATCATTGCGCTCGGTCTTGTCGATCTGCCTGAACTCCAGCTTTCCGACGGCCATCTACTGGGGCCCCGAGTTACGCCTCCTCTACAACGATGCATGGGCTCCGATCCTGGCAGAACGCCACCCCTGGGCGCTCGGCCGGCCGGGCGCCGCGGTTTGGTCCGACATCTGGCCGGTCGTCGGTCCGCAATTCGAGGGCGTGATCGAGCGGGGCGAAGGGCTCGCGGTCTTCGACCAATGGCTGCCCATGATGCGTGGCGGCGTACGCCAGGACACCTACTGGGACTACAGTTTCACACCGATCCGAGGCGAGGATGGCTCGGTGGTCGGCGTGTTCAATCAGGGGCACGAGACCACCGGCCGTGTCTTGAGGGAGCGTCAGGGGAGATTTCTTCTCGACGTGAGCGATCGACTGCGAAGCATCTCAGATCCCCGTGCCGTCATCGCGGCGGCACAGGAGGCGCTCGGACTGCACCTCGACGCCAACCGCGTGGGCTACGGCGAGGTCGAGGAATCGGCTCGTTACTTCACCACGGATCGAAACTGGACGGACGGGTCCGTGCCGTCTCGCGAAGGCACCCACGATCTTGCGGGTTTCGGCCCGGATGTCCTGGCCGCGCTTCGCTCGGGGACTCCACTCGTCATACAGGATGCGGCGAACGATCCTCGGACCAACTCGCCCGAGAGCCTGGCGGCCTTCGACGCCATCGATACCCGCGCCGTCATCACGGCATCGCTCGTCAAGGACGGGCATATGCGGGCGGCCCTCTACGTCCATGCACGAGAGAGCCGCCCCTGGACGACCTACGATGCCGAACTGGTGACCGAGGTCGCGGAACGCACCTGGGGGGCGGTCGAGCGTGCGCGGGCGGAAACCGAGGCGAAGGCCTCGGAAGAACGGTTGCACGAGAGCGAGGAACGGCTTCGGCTGGCCGCCCAAGCAGCACAGATCGGGACCTGGGACCTGGACCTCGTCACCGGAACCGGGAACTGGGACGAGGCCGCCATTCGGATCAGCGGTCTTGGCGACGAGACCGGCAGCTACGATGCGTCGACATGGTTGCGCATCGTTCATCCGAGTGACCGCGAGGAAGCGGATTCCGCATTTCGGGCCTCCCTCGAAAAGGATGGGCCGGCTTACATCATCGAGTTTCGAGGTGCCGAGCCGGCGGCCGATGGTGGAACACGCTGGCTGACCTCGCACGGTGCCGTCTTGACCGATCCGGTCACGGGCGAAGCCGCCCGTGCGGTCGGAATCCTTCGCGACACCACGGCACGGCATCGCCAGGAAGAGCGCCTGCGGGAGAGTGAGGCGCGTCTGCGGACGATCACCAACGTGGTGCCCGCCTTCGTCTGGTTCGCCACGTCCGACGGGCAGCTTCACTATTTGAACGACCGATGGTTCGAGTACACGGGGCAGGCAGTCGAGGAAGCTCTCCCCGATGGATGGTCGGCCGCGCTGCATCCGGATGACGCGGAGCGCACCGCGGCGGTCTGGGCGGAGGCCCGCGCGCGCGGCACCACCTATGAGGTGGAGGTGCGCTATCGCCGGTACGACGGCGCCTACCGGTGGTATGTGTCCCGCGCCGAGCCTTTTCGAGATGCCCCCGGGTCGACGACGACGTGGTTCGGCACGTCGACCGACATTCACGACCGAAAACTCGCCGAGGCCCGGCTACGAGAGCTCAATGAAACGCTTGAGCAGCGGGTCGCCGAACGGACGTCCGACCTGACCGAGAGCCAGAGGCGCTTCCGGGGCATCTTCGACTCGGCGCTGCAGTTCATGGCGCTTCTGACGCCCGCGGGAACCGTCGTCGAAGTGAACGAGACGGCCCTGAAATGGAGTCAGATCGAGCCGTCCGACATCATCGGAACGCCTTTCTGGCTCGCTGCTCCGATGAGGGGAAATCCTCAGCTTCAGGAGGCCATCCGAGCCGGCATCAGACGCGCGGCCGGCGGCGAGATCGTGCGTGAGGAGCACGAGATGCGCGGCGCCGGCGAGGTGCGCGCGATCGTGGATTTCTCGCTCAAGCCCGTTCTTGGCGAGCGCGGCGTCGCGGCCTGGCTCGTCGCCGAGGGACGCGACATCACCGAACTGAAACGGGCTCAGGACGCCCTGCGGCAGGCCCAGAAGCTGGAGGCGGTCGGTCAACTCACCGGCGGCGTGGCTCATGACTTCAACAACCTGCTGACCATCATCCGCTCCTCGACGGATCTGCTCAGAAAGCCCGACCTCTCCGAGGAGAGGCGGCGGCGCTACGTGGAGGCGATTTCCGACACGGTGGATCGTGCCTCGAGGCTCACGGGTCAGCTCCTCGCATTCGCGCGCCGTCAGGCGCTCAAGCCAGAGGTGTTCGATGTCGCCGAGCGGCTGCGTACGGTGACCGAGATGCTTCGCACGATCGTCGGCGCGAGGATCCAGATCGAGACCGAGATCGTGTGCGGAGCCTGCTTCGTGGAAGCCGACGCGAGCCAGTTCGAGACTGCGCTCGTCAACATGGTCGTGAATGCGCGGGACGCCATGAACGGTGAAGGCAAACTGACAGTCATGGTCGAACCGATACCGGAGATCCCCGCGATACGGGGGCATGCGGGTGGACGCGGCCAGTTCGTAGCCGTCTCGATCGAAGATACGGGCTACGGTATCCCCGCCGACAACCTTGCTCTCATCTTCGAACCGTTCTTCACAACCAAGGAGCTCGGCAAGGGCACGGGGCTTGGACTCTCCCAGGTCTTCGGGTTCGCCAAGCAGTCGGGCGGTGATGTCGCGGTCGAGAGCCGGGTCGGGCAGGGCACGGTCTTCACCCTTTACCTGCCGCAGACCGACGCCGCCGGCGAGGCGAACGGCCCTCTCCTACCAGTGGCGGTCGAGCCGACGGAGAACGGGCGTGGGCGTCGCGTGCTGGTGGTCGAAGACAATGTCGAGATCGGAAAATTCTCGACACAGATCCTGCAGGACCTGGGCTACGAGACGGTCTGGGCTGCGAATGCGAACGAAGCCCTCAGAATTCTCGCCGAGGCGAACGCCTTCGATGCCGTCTTTTCGGACGTTATGATGCCGGGAAGGAGCGGCATCGAACTCGGACAGGAGATCCGGTCCCTCTATCCAGATCTGCCGGTGGTACTGACCTCCGGTTACAGTCACGTCCTTGCCGAGGAAGGTCGGCACGGCTTCGAACTGCTGCAGAAGCCCTACGCCGCCGAGGAACTCTCGCGTGTCCTCATTCGCGTCATTCGAGGACGTCGGAAGGCGACGTCAGGCGATTCGCCCAGTTGAGGCTCTTCTCGCCGGCCCACTCGCGACACATCACGAGAACCATCGAGCATTAAACATCGGCGACCGCGACCCTACCGCCTCAGTGACACGGTCCGAAGAGGATCGAGGCCAATAGGAACCGGAGGTTTGTCAAGGATGCCTCGCCGCGGCGCGGCAGCGTTCGGCACTCATCGGAAGCCGGTCGGTCGCTTCCCCCGCCCGATGCTTTCCGCTGCCCAGACGATGGCCGGACAAGACGGACCCGGAGGCCGAGCGACCGCCCGATAGCGCAGGGAGCCGGCGCCGTACCCGGTTCAGCCGGATCGGCTCTGTCCTTCGGCCTGGTCTGATTGTCCTGTCTTCGCCCCGCCATTCGGATCCGTCGCGTCCTCGCCGGCTGCGTCGGGATCGGTGCGGCCCTGCGGCGTCAGCCGCGGCGCGGCGATGTCCGCCTCATCCGCCTGGGATGTGGGCTCTCCAGCCTTGCCGTCTGGGTTCGACATGGCCGTCTCCACGGATGCGAAGCCTGGACAACGTGCATCGGCAGCCTGGGTTCTCTCGCAGGAGTCTCGAGGCGCGAAGCTCGGAGACGATCGGCACTCCCCGGTCGACATCCGTTCGAGCGTCACGCTCCCACCGTCAACGATTCGTTGGATATTCTCCCCGTTACCCACAGGCCTCGATCGGGCAGTTTGACCTCAAGGCGCAAAGCGTATGTTCTGTATTCGTTCTCATTCGAGGTTAGTCGATGTCAGCAGCCGAGGTCGCCGCCTTCACCGCTTTGACCGATGAGGACGTGGCGGTCGTCGCCTATGTCGAGGCCGCCGAAGGCGACATCGAGACGGCCCTGCGCTTTGCGGTGGAGGATCTGCTGATGGCCGAGCGACGTATCGCCCTGGCGGCCAAGCTGGTCTCGCTCGGCTATGTCAGGGGACGCCTTCCAGATAGCCGGACCTGACATGGAGCGGCTGTGCGATCTGCGTTCGCGCCGGCTCGTCATCGCCTGCTCCGTCTGCCAGCGGCGCGGCGCCTACGACATGGACCGGCTGCGCAGGCGCTTCGGAGAGCATGCGGATATCATGACCGTCTATCTGACGCTGACCCAGACCTGTCGCTGGCAACGGGAGGTGGGCAGCCGGACCCCGAACGTCTACGGGATCGGCTGCCGCGCGAAGTTCGAGCTTCACGCCAATACCGGCAGGCGCTCGCTGCCGTCGAGGACGTGAGACCTGCAATCTCAACAGCCTGAAGACGCGTTCAGCCACGCTCCGCGAGGCTGAACGCGTCGGTGCTCGCGAAGATCGCACCGGCAGCGGGCCCCGCAGGTCGACGGAACCATCTCGCGTCTCGCCTCATTATGACAGCATATTGTCATTCAGACGTGATGCTGACACATGAGCGAGAGTGACGGGTCGGCCAGCGTCAGAGATCTGGTCCTGACGGTCTTCGAGACGAACGGTCGACTGGTGGAGGCAGGCAATGCGCTCGTGCGTCCTGCAGGCCTGACCACCGCATGGTGGCAGGTGCTGGGAGCGCTGGGCTACTCGCCGACGCCGCTGCCGGTGGCGCACATCGCGCGCAACATGGGACTGACCCGTCAGGCGGTGCAGCGGGTCGTCGACCTGCTCGCCGAGCGAAACCTCGTCAGCCTTCAGCCCAACCCGCATCACCAGCGCGCCAAGTTGGTCGTGCTGACCCAAGCAGGGCGGATTGCCCTGAGCGGCGCCGAGAAGGCGGTCGCCCCCCTCGACCAGTCGATCCTCGACCGGATCGGCGCCGAGCGGCTGGCGACCGCGGTCGCGGTGCTGCGAGAGATGAACGACGTCATCGGGCACACCTTCGCGCCGGCGACGAATGTCGGCTCCCCAACGCTACCAGAGGACACGGTATGAACACGGCATCGGATCGACATGGTTTCGACGCGGACGTCTTCATCATCGGAGGTGGCCCGATCGGCCTTACGACCGCGAGCGCACTCGCCCATCACGGCGTCGACTTCCGCCTGTTCGAGGAGCGGCGAGAACCCAAACCCTATTCGCGTGCCAACAACCTCTGGGCGCGGCCGCAGGAGTTGCTCGCCAGCATCGGCATCCGCGATGCCATTGCCGAGAAATCCTACCGGATCACAGAGGTGAACACCCTGCTCAACGGACGGCCGGTCGCTCCCGTCAAGATCGCCGAGGTCCCGAGCCCGTATGGCCCGGTCCTGTACAGCGGCCAGGACGTCATCGAGACGACGTTGACCGACCAGGTCGAGGCGAAGGGCGGCAGAGTCGAGCGCGGGCGCAAGGTGATCGCCTTCGAGCAGGACGCGGATGGTGTCACCGTGACCCTCGCAACGGTGAGCGACAACGATGGCGAAGGCCCGACGGAACGCCTGCGATGTCGCTACCTGATCGGCGCCGATGGTGCCTCGGGATTCGTGCGCAGGGAACTCGGGCTCGACTTCCAGCCCGCGAAGCTGCCGGACTGCATAAACCGTCAGGTCGACGCCAAGCTAAGCTGGCGGCGCTCGATGGAGTTCGACCATCTCTGGTTCTTCTATTATCCACGCGGATTCTGTGGCGTGCTGCCTGTATGGGGCGGATATCATCGCCTGTTCTTCCTGTCGGACGATACGGGGATCCCGGAGCGCGATCCGACGCTCGAGGAGATTCAGGCCATTGCCCGCGAAGTCACCGAGGACGGGACGCTGACGCTAACCGATCCGATTTGGCTGACGCACAGCCGGTTCCAGCACGGCGTGTCTCCGCATTATGCAAAGGGACGTGTGTTCCTTGTCGGCGACGCCGGGCATTTGACGCTGCCGGCGGGCGGACAGGGAATGAATGCGGGCCTGCACGATGCCGTCGGTCTTGCGTGGAGGCTGGCGATGGTTCTGGACGGCAGGGCCGAGCCAATCATGCTCGACTCCTACGACGCGGAGCGGGGCAGCGAGCACCGTCGGCTGGACGAGCAGCAGCTGCACGGTTTCAAGAACAGCGTCTATCGCGGCTCGATCAAGGACGCGGCCATGGATATCGCTGCGCGGTTCCTGCCGGATATCGGCGCGCTGATTCAGGGTACCGCCGATCTTCAGCAACTGACCGTCTCGTATCCGGGCAGTCCGCTCAACGATGATCGTCTCGGCGGCCTGCACGATCTGGTGCAGCGCGATGCGCCGAAGGCCGGTGAACGGGCGCCCGATGCGGCTGTCATCGCATCGGACGGCACGTCGACGACACTGTTCGCGCATCTGTACAACCCCGACGGCGTGAGTTGGGGCTGGTCCTTGCTGGCGTTCGACGGTCGGCAAGCGGACCTCGTCTCGCAGCTCGGTCATGCCATCGCCGAGGTCAAGAATTGGACGTTCGTACGGCCGAGGCTCGTCCTCAGCGCCTCGCTTGCCGGATCGGTTGACGCGATGATGCTGTCCGACCTCGATGGCATCGCGCATGCCGCTTATGGGTTGGAAGGCGCAGCCCTGATCCTCGTGCGGCCGGACGGCCATATCGCGTTCCGAGGACCCATAGACAGGCCGGAGCTCCTTGGCGCCTATTGCCTCAAGGTGTTCGGCGCGGCTGGACAGTGATCTCTCGAGACGCAGAAGGAAGACCGCATGTTGATCGGGACGGCGATGCGCATTCGCGTGGCGACCATTGCGGTCGCCCTTGAGCTGGCCCTCTCGCCGACCCAGGTTGCCGCTCAACCGAACGCGGTTCCGACCGTAGGCGTTGATTCTGACGACATCGGTGGCTTCGTCAGGAGCCCGAACGGTCCAGAGGCAGGCGTTTGGGTCATCGCGGAGACGACGGACCTTCCGACGAAATACGCCAAGATCGTCGTGACGGACGATGCCGGCCGCTACCTCCTTCCGGACCTCCCTCAAGCCACCTACAGCATCTGGGCGAGGGGCTACGGTCTCGTCGACTCGCCGAAAGGGCAGAGCGCGCCGGGGCGCACGCTGGACCTGACCGCGGTCGTTGCCCCGGACGCCAGGACGGCGGCGCAGTATTATCCTGCCCTCTACTGGTATTCGATGCTGCGCATCCCCGCCGCGGACCAGTTCGGGGGCAAGAGCGACATCCCTGCGACGCTCACGCAGGTCGATTGGCTGAAGCAGGTCAAGAATATCGGCTGCATCGGCTGCCATCAGCTGGGTCAGGCATCCACGCGCACGATACCGGGCGTGTTCCTGGACGGCAGGACCCACGAGGAGGCCTGGATTCGGCGCGTCCAGTCGGGCCAGTCGGGCGAGCAGATGACGAACCAGCTCGCGGGCGTCTTCGGCGGGGCGCCCTTCAGATACTACGCCGAATGGACCGAACGGATCGCGAAGGGCGAGACACCACCGGTGCGGCCGGAACGCCCCGAAGGGCTTGAGCGCAACATCGTGGTCACCTCCTGGGAATGGCACACGGACAAGCAGTATCTCCACGACCTGATCGCGTCGGACCGGCGTCAGCCGACGGTGAACGCCTACGGTCCGCTCTTCGGCGCTCCGGAATACTCCACCGACCTGATGCCCATCCTCGATCCGAAGACACACCGGGTGACCGTCTACAAGCTTCCGGTGCGGGATCAGGACACAAAGGAGGCTTTGGGGCCCGGGCATGCCGCCGGCGCCGTGGTGCTGCAACCCTCGGCCTACTGGGGCGACGAGAAGCTCTGGAACAGCCGCGCGAACAATCACAATTCCATGTTCGACCATAAGGGTCGGCTCTGGCTCGCCGCGGGCCTGCGCGGCACCGCCAACCCGATTTTCTGCAGGGCGGGATCCGGCCACCCCTCCGCCAGGGTCTTCCCCCTGGAACGGTCGAGCCGGCAGGTGACGATGCTCGACCCGAAGGCGATGGCATACACCTTCGTCGATACGTGTTTCGGCACCCACCATCTGCAGTTCGGCTACGATGCCGACCACACGCTCTGGCCCAGCGGCACCGGCCAAGTGGCGGGTTGGATCAACACGAAGGTCTTCGAGGAGACCGGCGATGCGGCGAAGGCGCAAGGCTGGTCGCCGTTCGTCCTCGACACGAACGGTAACGGCCGACGCGACGAGCACGTGGAGCCGAACGAGGCGGTCGATCCGGCCAGGGACAAGCGGATCGTCGCTGGCTCCGGTCCCTATGCCGTCATGCCGAGCCCGGTGGACGGCTCGATCTGGTACACCGCCGGGGTCTTCGGCGGCACGCCCGCCTTGCTTCGCTTCGCCCCGGGCGCCGACCCGACCAGGACGGGGCTCACCGAAATCTACAATGTCCCCGAACCCGGCTTCGGCATCCGGGGTGGGGACATCGACAAGGATGGCGTCGTCTGGGCTTCGCTGTCCAGTGGCCATCTCGGAAGTTTCGACCGGCGCAAATGCAAAGGTCCGCTCCAAGGGCCGGCCGCGACGGGAGATCACTGCCCGGAAGGCTGGTCGTTCCACCGATATCCCGGTCCGGGTTTCGAAGGCATCGGCGAGAACAGCGCGGAGTCGAGTTACTACACCTGGGTCGATCAGCACGACACGTTTGGGCTCGGCGAGAACGTCCCGATGTCGACGGCCAACCTCATGGATGGCCTGGTGGCTTTGAAGAACGGCCAGATGATTTCGCTGCGCGTACCATACCCGTTGGGCTTCTATGCAAAAGGGTTCGACGGCCGCATCGACGATCCGAATGCCGGCTGGAAGGGACGCGGCTTGTGGACCACCAGCGGGGATAGGACGCCTTGGCTGATGGAGGGCGGCAAGGGCAGCAGACCGCGCGCGGTTCACTTCCAGATCAGACCCGATCCTCTGGCGAGGTGAGATCATGTGTGGGGTCGTGCGTTGAAATGACGGCTGAGAAGGCGAGTCTTCGTTGATGGGTCGGGATCTGTTGAGCAACGTCGGGGGATTACCCTGCGGCTACTTGCGAACGTCCCGAAAGCAATCTGCCGACATGCCGCGGTGTGATCGCAGCGGGCGAAATCTGGTCTCGGAAGGCAGTGTAAATTTGTCTGTGTAGCGTCCAGGCGGCGATTGCGGCAGATCGCAGAACCTGCTTTGGCACTGCCTTGAAAGCGAAAGCTTCGGGCCGAGCGAGCAGGCGCATCTTGGATGAAGCACCTTGTCTGTGTTTTCGTATTTCTTGCCATGGTCGGGGCGGCCCGAGCGCAACAGGCGACCAGAACTGGAACGGCGGCCCTTTACTGCCTCACGACGCCCGGCTTCTTGGTGGTCGCCCGTAACCTTCCCGACGAGGTCGGCGTCGAATTCCATGGCCGGGCTCTAGCGGGTCGTACCGAGGCGACGCCCTGCGAGTTCGCCCCGAAGGCTGGTGACCTTCGGCTCGGCGGTCCCGAGAAGCCCTACACGATCGAGGGCATGGACGGCCGCTACCTGGCGGTCACGGAGCTCATCGGTCTTGCCGGCACCCTGCACGTCTACGACCTTTCGTCCGGCAAGGCCGTCGTGAGCGAGCCGCTCACGGAAGCGAACGTGACGAAGACCGTGGGCGGCCGGGTCACTTTCACGATCCGATCCGGAACCGGTACGGCGAAGACGTGCCAGCGCCTCGCCGAGTTCACGAAGCAGGGCGGCTCCGGCGAAATCGGGGTGCCGGCGAGCGTCGACCTCAGGACCGGGACTCTGAGCCGAAGCACCCGGACCGTCTGCACCTACGCGCAATGATGGCCCGCGACGCCGCTCGCGGGGCCATGACGTCACGGCGCGCCCATGGACTGAAACTGGCCAAGTTGCTTCTGGCCAAGTTGCTTCTGGCCAAGTCGCTTCTGGCCAAGTCGCTTCTGGCCAAGTTGCTCTTGGCCACGATGCTCATGGCTGCGATCGCCGGAGCGGCGGCACAGAACGACGCACGCGCCGATCTTCGCCGTGCCTTGACCGAGATCACGACGGAGGTCCCGCTCAGGCAATCCGACTTCAAGGGGCTCTCCGCTCTCCGCGACCGTACCGAGACCCTGATGGCGGAAAGCCGCGAGCTGCGGTCCGAAAGCGCGGCCGAGCTGGAGCGCGCGCGGACCGCGCGGCTCGAAGCCGGGAAGGTCGAAGGTGCAGTCGAACGAGACGCCGCCATCCGTGCGGCCGATGCGGTCCTCGGATCCGTCGAGGCGCAGCTGCGCGAGGACGGCAAAGTCGCCGCCGAGATCGAGGACGCCTGGAACAGGATCACCGAGTCCCGCCGCGCACTCTTTTCCAAGCGTCTGTTCGCCTACAGCCTGAGCCCTCTCTCGCCGGCCTTCTGGAGCGAACTCCTCGATCGAGCCCTGCCGCAGCTCGGCGACAAGCTTGCCGATCTCGGTGCCGTCATCTCGGCGGACGAAGTCTTCGGCGATTGGGAGACGAATGTCGTTGTCGTCCTGTTCCTCCTGTCGACCGGCCTCGCGATCTTCTGGATCTCGAAACGGCTGAGCCGGGTCATGCTCGCCCGTTGGCACCGGTTCGCCGTCCGCGCCGATGTCGCCCCGCGGAGACGTGCTGCGGTCCATGCGCTGATCGACATGACGCTCACGGTGTTTTCGATCCCGCTGATCATCGTGCTCCTGATCGTCCTGAACGAAAGCGTCGATTTCACCCCCGGCAGCGCGGATTCGATCGCCTTCAGGGTGCTGGGCGCCATCGCCGGCTATCTGATCGGATCGGGGGTGCTGCGAGCCATGGTAGCCCCTGATGACCCTGCCCACCGGCTCCTCGCCGTCAGCGATCGGACTGCCTCGATCGTCGCCCGCACGGGGCGTGCGTCGATCCTGTTTTACGCGGCCGACCTCATCTTCAACGAATTCGCCATCGCGGCTCACTTTCGGGTCGTGATCAGTGAAGCCTCGACGATGGTCACGGTCACGGCCTGCTGCACGTTGCTGGCGCTGGCGCTCATCCGCTTGAGTCACGTCGAAGCTTCTGCCGACACGGAGGCGATGCCCGCCGCAACGTCCGCCATCTACTTCTCGGTGCTGACGCCGCTCGTGTGGGCGGTGGTCGTCGCCTCCCTGGCATCCGTGCTCGTCGGCTTCACCGCGCTCGGTGGTTTCCTGGTCGGCCGCCTGATCGTGACGGGTCTGCTGCTTGCCCTCGGTTGGGTGATGCTGATCTGCATCGATGCGCTGTCCATCACGCGAGACGACATCAGGCGCAGCCCCCGACTGGCGCGGCTGAGCCGAACCCTGGCGCTTCAACCGGATGCGCTGGCTCTCGGCTCCGTCATCCTGTCGGGCTTGCTGAACGTCGTCGTCGTGGCCGCGATGGTGTTCGTCGTCGTCGGTCCCTGGAACCTCGCCTACGGCGAGTTCAATCCCTTCCGGGATGCCTTCCTCGGCTACAGCCTCGCCGATGTGCGAAATCTGATCGGGTCGGCGGGTCTCGCCGCCATCACCGCAATTGCCGGCGTGGCATTGACGCGGGTCGGGACCGGATGGCTCGATCGCCAGGTCCTGCCGCAGACCCGCCTCGATGCCGGCGCGCGCTATTCGGTCATCACGGTGGTCACCTATGGTGGCCTTCTGGTCACGTTGCTCCTGGCTCTCAGCCAGCTCGGCTTGAACCCACAGAGCCTCACGGTGGTGGCGGGGGCGCTCTCCGTCGGCATCGGGTTCGGTCTTCAGAGCATCGTCTCGAACTTCGTCTCGGGACTTATCGTGCTCGCCGAACGCCCGATCCGCGTCGGCGACATCGTCTCGGTCAAGGGCGAGGAGGGCCGGGTCAAGAAGATCAGCGTACGTTCGACCTTGATCGCGACGGGCGATCGGACGGACCTCATCGTTCCGAACACGGACCTCATCACCTCCATCGTGCGAAACAAGACGCTGACCGACGTGTCGCAGCGCCTCCGCCTGTCCATGGCCTTCGAAAAGGACACCGACCTGGGGCTCGTGCGCGACATCCTGATCGCGGTCTCCGGCCGTCATCCTAACGTGGCGGCGGAACCCGGTCCGGTCCTGCTCCTCACGAAGCTCGGCGAAAGTCTGGAGGTCGAAGCGCGCGTGTTCCTCCTCGACGTCGCGCTCGGCGATGCGACCCGCAGCGAGCTGAACCTCGTCCTCCTCGAGTTCTTCCGCCGCTCCGGCATCAGGCTCGGTGCGGGCTCGGGTGCCTGAGATCGCACGGCTCGACGGGACGCGCCGCGCTTGCCTCAACCACGACGTTGATAAGCGAGATGCCGGCAGGAGCCGGAGGCTTGGCCGATCGGCAATGCGGATTGCCGTCATGGCTCGGCCTCGCCAAGAGGTCGCAGAACGGTGGCCTTGGACGCCGCGTGACACGTTCTGACCACCCGATGTCGCCGGGCGATGCGGACAATCGGAGGCATTGTCCGGGCTCGGCTGCCGGCTATCGGGCGGTACCGGACCGCTTCGCCGCTTCGGCCGACTCCATGACCGTCACCTGCTTGAAGGCAGCGAGCGGCATCGGTTTTCCGAGGTGGAAACCCTGGACGAGGTCGACCGCCTGCTCCGCGAGGAAATCGAGCTGCTCCTCGTCCTCGATGCCCTCGACGACGATCGCGTGCCCGGCATTCTTGAGCAGGCCGACCATGTCCCGGAACATCGCCGCACCCTTCGGGGCATGGCTTGCCTGAAGAAAGGATCGATCGATCTTTACGACGTCGAAGTCGATCTTCCTCAGGCAGGAGAGGCCGGCAAAACCGGTGCCGAAATCGTCGAGCCAAACTTGGACGCCGAGTTGCTTCAGTTCTCGGATGCAGCTCTCGATCTCGGGTTGGTTGTCGATTTCGAGGCCCTCGGTCACTTCAAGGGCGAGCCGGTGAGGCAGGATACCGGTCTCGCCCAGGATCGCGGCGACGCTGAGCGCGAAACCCGGCGCCTTCAGCTGCACGGCCGACATGTTGACGCTGACGACGGGAACGAGGTCGTTGCCGATGAGATCGCGGCAGGCGGTTGCGATTGCCCACCGGCCGAGCTCCATGATGGCGCCCGTCCGCTCGGCGACCGGAATGAAGGCCGCCGGTGAGATCGGTTTTCCCTTGGTGTTGGTCAGGCGCATGAGCGCCTCCGCCGCAACGATCCGCCCCGATTCGACCTCCCGGATCGGCTGATAGGCGAGCGAGATCCTGCCCTCCACCACGGCGCTCCGCAGCAGATCCGCGATGGTCCCGTCCTCGTCGACCTTCCGCGGTTCGTTTCGATCGAAGACGCGCACGCGGTTGCGGCCGCTCGCTTTCGCACCGTAGAGCGCGCGATCTGCCTCCGTGACCAGCCGTTCGACCTTGTCGCCGCCGACATCGCCGCTGAAGGCTGCGCCGACGCTGACGGTGACGAAGCCGATATGGTCGGGGCGTTGTTCGTGAACGAAGCGCAGGCTTTCCACGGCGTGCCGGACCTCCTCGGCGACGAGGCCGGCCTCATCCCTGCTCTCGCACCGGATCAGCACGATGAACTCCTCCCCGCCGAAGCGGCCGAGGGCGCAGGAATGCCGCGCGGTGGCGCGGGCCATCGCACCGGCGACGGCGACGAGGCACCGGTCGCCTTCCTGGTGGCCGTAATGATCGTTGAAGCGCTTGAAGTAATCGATGTCGATCAAGACGACGGCAAAGCCCTGACGCGACGATTGCCAGCCCTCCCACAGGGCCCGCAATTCGTCATCGGTGGCGCGGCGGTTCGCCAGTCCGGTGAGGGCATCGGTCGTGGAAAGCCGCAGAAGGGCTGCCCCGCGTTCGATAGCCTCCTTCTGCTGGATCTCAGCGTGAAGCGAATTGAGAAAGACCCGATACCGCTCCTCGTTGAGCTTCCAATTGACGAACAGCGTCAAAGCATAGCTAGAGACATAGAGGACGCTGATCGCAACAATGAATTCGAGGTTGACATTAAAAATCGTGAACAGCGATATGAGAAGGGTGGCAACGATCAATCCCGACGATAAGGCTGCCAGCTTGAATTTAAAGTTAAAATATAAGTTCGTTATCATCATGAATATTGTCCCATATGTCAAATAATATGAGACGCTTAGACTGTTTTGACTATAGCTTGAGAGCCAAATCCAAGCTGCATATCCAGAAAATACACCTATTGCGCATTGCTTATCGATGACGCTGAGATCGAAATTACGCTGCAGCTGGAAGTCGATAATCAGAACGTAAGCGATGCTGATGAAGAACCGCATGACGACGGAATAGAAATAGATGTCCTTGATCAGGATGACATCCGTGATCGAGAAGAGGATATAAAGCGCACCGGCCAGCCAGATCGTGACGCGAGCTTCCTTGCGCTGCGCCGCATCGTAACGCCGGTTATAGAGACGGCTGAGCGTCAGGCTGCGCTTCTCGTGCCAGCGCTTGCCCAGCTCGGTATCGATCAGCTCTGCAATCTGGGGCTGCATGAAATGGTCCGCGTACCGAGCTACCTAAGTCCTACCTGATTGCTAAAGGATGAAGCCGCGGCGCCAATCACAGGATATTCATCGATCAACCTTGGGCATGGGAGTCGCATAGGCTAATTTCTTGTCAGTTGCGTACGTCATGACTCTCCGCTCCTCACCATTCCTTTCGAGGCGACGACATGGAAAGCGGTGCCTATCGCTGATCTGAAACCTGACCGCGTCATTGGCAGGGTTGGCCAGGGTGGTCTGGTCTTGAGCGCGATGCCGAGCCATGCACTCGACGCTTCGTTTCAGGGCCTGCCTGCCCGTAGAGCCTGAGGAACTCTGCGAGTCCTCGCGCTCAGGGTGAGCGCCGAGAACCGGATCGCGCATGACCTCACGTCTCGGAAAGGGTGCATCGGCAGACATGGCAGTCGCCTGCCACCCCATGGAACCCCGGCCCTCGTCCCGCTAAGCTCCTCCCATGAGACTCGCCCTTCGCCGCAGGCCGGTTCCGGAGCCTGATCATATCGAGGTTCAGCACGGGGAAGCCCGGCTGCGGATCGCGTTGCGGCGGCGGGCGGAGGCGCGGCGGTTGACCCTGCGGGTCAGCAGCGCCACCGGCGAAGTCGTGATGACGCTACCGGCGCGAACCTCGCTGTCCACCGCGGAGCGCTTCGCGGCGAGCCATGGCGGTTGGATCGCGATGCGGCTCGCCAAGGTGCCCGAGCGCATCGCCTTCGAGCCGGGCGCTGTCGTCCCCTTTCGCGGCGTGCCACACCGGATCGTCCACCGCGGCTCGTGCAGCGGTGCCACCCGGGTCGAGATTTACGAGGGGGAGCCGGCGATCCTCGTTTGCTGCGACGCGCCGCACGTGGCCCGGCGGGTCCGCGATCTCCTGGAGCGCGAGGTCCGCGCCGACCTCAGGGCCGCGATCGCTTCCTACACCGCCCGCCTCGGCCAGAGTCCGCGCCGGCTCACCGTGCGCGACACCCGCAGCCGGTGGGGCTCCTGCACCGCCGCAGGCGACCTCAATTTCTCCTGGCGACTGATCCTTGCGCCGCCGCTGGTGCTCGATTACCTCGTCGCACACGAGATGGCGCATCTGCGCGAAATGAACCATTCCGACCGGTTCTGGAGCTTGCTCAACGGCCTCTGTCCGCATGTGGACGAGGCCGAGCGCTGGCTGAAGCGGCATGGCAGCGGACTGCATCGCTACGGCTGATGCGACTCTTCGAAGAGCACATGAGATTTTCCACTGCCGCATGCTCTTCGCGAAGCGCGCACGAGTGGGCAAGATTTTGACGGTTCAGGGCTTTTCAGGATCTTGCCGACTCCTGGTCGGGATGTCCGCATTTGCTCTTTGCGGAGGATCCCCGGTCTCGAAACCGGGCAGGTCGCGAAGCCCAGGATGGCCGAACGCCATGGCCTTGAACAGGCTCCCCATGCCGCGCCGGCCCGTCTCCGTCAGCCGCGCGAACGCCGCCGCCACCGCCCCCGCTTGAGCCTTGTTCCCCCCCCGCACCAGCCGTTCCGCCCGTTCGGCGAGGCCGAGGCGAAGAAGGAAATCGCGTTGTTCCACAGGGCCTTGCACCCGCGCCCCGGCGCTCTCCGCCGCCTTCGCCAGGGCGGCGAAATCGACGTGGCTGGTCAGGTCCGCCTCGCCCGGACGCGCCAGGGGATCGACGAAGCGGTGCCCCTCCACCGCCTGCAGCGTGTCGCCGAAGCCTGGATGGCGGTGGCCGTAATCGATGGCGAGGCAGACCCCGCCCTGAAGCGCCAGCCGGCCCGCCAGCCGACGCGTCAGATCGAGGGCAACTCCCGGTAAAGTCAGCAGAATTCCCACTGGCGCCTCCGCCGCGATCGTCCGATCGGGCTCTGCCGAAAGGCCGAAAACCAGCGCCTTCACCTCCGGATCGAGCCCGACCAGGCGCTCGCACCAGCCTCGCTCGGTCCGCTGGAACTGGCGGATCGGCAGCGCGTCGAAGAACTCGTTCGCGATCACGATCGCCGGCCCCTCGGGCAGGCAGGCGACTTCCTCGTGCCAGGTCGGATGATAGGCCTCAAGTCTTTGCGCTTGAAGGGCTTTCAGCACCGGGCTCGTCTCGACGAGGTGAAGCTCGAAGCTCAGACCCGGCATCACCCGCGAGATCGCCCGCAGGGCGTCGGCCATCAGTGTGCCGCGCCCCGGACCGAGCTCGACCAGGATCAGGCGCCCGGGCGTCATCGCTGCGGCGACCGAGGCGATCCATAGCCCGACGAGCTCGCCGAACATCTGGCTTATCTCCGGCGCGGTGGTGAAATCGCCAGTGACTCCAAAGGGATCGCGGTTTCGATAATAGCCGTGGATCGGGTGCCCCAGGCAGAGCGCCATGTAGCGGTCGAGCCCGATCGGCCCGTTCGCCAGGATCTCGTCACGCAGCTCGGAGAAGAGCGGCGTCACCGCGAAGCCGCATCCGCCGGAATCGCTTCGCCGCGCACCCGGGTCACGCCCCGCAGCGCCAGCACGATGGCGCCGATCCCGATCAGCGCCATCGGCACGCAGAGCAGCATCCCCATCGTGATGCCTCCGCCGAGGAACTCGAATTGCGATCCGAAAAGGTAGCCAAGTTGCTTGTCCGGCTCGCGAAAAAACTCGCAGAACGTCCGGGCGATCGCGTAGCCCAGGACGAAGATTCCGCCCTGCAGCCCGGGCCATCGAAAGCCGAAGCGGCGCACACTGAGTGCCATCGCCACGAAGAGGATCGCACCTTCGGTCGCCGCCTCGTAGAGCTGGCTCGGATGGCGCGGCAGCGGCCCGCCAAAGGGAAAGACTACGGCATAGGCGAAGTCAGGCGCGACCCGGCCCCACAATTCTCCGTTCACGAAATTGGCGATCCGGCCGAAGAACAACCCGATCGGCACGACCACAGCGGCGATGTCGAGGAGCGCGAAAGCGGGGATCTTCCGAAACCTGGCGAAGAGCACCATCGCCAAGACGGCGCCGAGGAAACCACCGTGGAACGACATCCCGCCGTTGCGGATGGCAAAAATCTCAACTGGATCAGAAAGATAGAGCGGTAGATTGTAGAACAGTACGTAGCCGATCCGCCCGCCGAGCACGACGCCGAGGGCCACCCAGACGATGAGGTCGTCGATATCATTCAGGCTTGGCCGCTTCTCGCCGCCCCAAAGGCCGGGCGTTGCGACGAGGCGGCGGGCATAGAACCAGCCGCCGAGGAGCCCGGCGATGTAGGCGAGGGCGTACCACTTTATGGTAATCGGGCCGATCGCCAGGGCGACCGGATCGATGGCCGGGAAGGGCATGGCGAGCAGCGGCGGCATCTAGCGGGGCCTCCCGAGGGGAGGGCGCATTGGACGGCGCGAGCCCGCGCCGTCAACCCTCGGCTCCCGGTCTCACGCTGCCCGGACGGTCGACAGGAACTGGCCGACCTCGGCGCGGAGCCGGTCCGACTGGCGGGAGAGATCGTCCGAGGCCTGCATCACCTGCGCCGTGGAGGCGCCGGCTTCGGCCGCGGAGCGCGCTACCTCCGCCATGTCCGAGGTCATGCCCGCCGTGCCGGCGGATGCCTGGCCCATGTTGCGTACGATCTCCTGGGTGGTCAGGCTCTGCTCTTCCACCGCCGCAGCGATGCTGGCGGTGACCATGCTCATGCTCTCGATCCGGGTCACGATGCCCTGGATCGCGCCGGCCGCACCACCGGTCGCCGCCTGGATCGCGTCGACTTGCTGGCTGATCTCGCCCGTGGCCCGGGTGGTCTGCTCAGCCAGGCTCTTCACCTCGGCGGCGACGACCGCGAAGCCGCGGCCCGCTTCGCCGGCACGCGCTGCCTCGATCGTCGCGTTGAGTGCGAGGAGGTTGGTCTGGGACGCGATCTGCGACACCATTCCGACGACATCCCCGATCCGGGTCGCAGCATTGGAGAGCTCCCGCATCGTCTCGGCAGTCCGGCTGGCCTCGTCGACGGTGGTCCGAGACATCTGCGCGGCTTGTTCGACCTGTCGGCCGATCTCCTGAACGGTAGCGCCGAGTTCCTCGGCCGCGGCGGCCACCGCATTGACGTTGCCTGCGGTCTCATGCGCGAGGCCGGCCACCGAGTTGGAGCGCTGCGCCGTGTCGTCCACGGCAGCGTTCATGGTGCCGGATGCCGCCTGGAGTCCGGCGGAGGCCTGAGAGACGCTGTCGACGATATGCCCCACGGATTGCTCGAACCGGCCCGCGAGGTCGTTGAGGAGGACGCGGCGCTCCATCTCCTGGCGCATCCGCTCCGCCTCGGTGGTCTTGAGCTGCAAGGCGGCGTCTTCAAGCGAGATGTCGCGTATCGTCACAACGGCGCGCGCGATGTCCCCGATCTCGTCGGCCCGGCGACTACCCGCCACCTCGGCGAGGGTCTGACGGCGCGCCAGGGCCTCAAGGGCTCGCTTCAAGGCGTTGAGCGGACCAACGATCGCCCGGGCGAAGAACAGGCCCGCCAACGCGGTGAGCAGGAGGATCGGAAATGCGAACATGAAGAGGGTGCGGGTCAGGCTGGAGACTGCATGCAGCGCCTCCTCCTCGGCCTGTTCCGCGACGAGGTTCCAGTGCGCACCGAGCAGCGACACCTTGGAGGCCGCCGCGATGCGGGTCGCACCGTCGGCTTCATAGGTGGTCGGCTTGGTGGCTGAGACCGCCGCCATGGACATGCCGATCTTGGCGACAGGCTGGCCTACGAGATTGCCGCCCGCCAAAGGCGGCTCGCTGCGCAGAAGCCCATCCTCGCCGATCGCCAGGATCTGCCCGGTCTTACCGAGCCCAGTCCGATCGGACAGCGCGTCATGAAACAGGGCCGGACTCAGTCGCATGACGATGAAGCCGATACGCGAGGCGTCCTGGCCGGTACCCATGGCGACATTAGCGCGTCGGAGTACGGCACGGCCGATGAAGGCTGACGGCGCGGGATCGGCGGGGTATGCTGCGAAGTCTTCGAATAGAGACGCGTTCGGGTCGCCCGCTTTCAAGCGTTCGACGAGCTTGGCGAGGCCCGTGGCTTTGTACTCGGCCTCGGTCAGCGAACGGGCGAAATCCGGTCCCTTGGTGGTGGTGTAGACGATGCGGCCGGCCTCATCCACGAACACGAGGTCTGCATAGCCCGGTCGCTCGATCAGCTTGCGGGCGGCTTCCTGCACCTTGGCATGGCGGCGACCGTACATCGTGCCGCCGCCCTCGGCCGCGATACGCTCTGCGAGCGTCGCGCCGCTTGTGAACGACTTGACGAGTTCGGCATACCCGGCCTTGCCGGGATCGAGCGCCTCGACGAGGTCGGCAAAATTTCCCGCTACCTGAGGATTTGCGGATATCGTGGCCAGGTCGCCAAGCGCGCGATTGCCGATGAGCTCGATAGTGGTCTTCTTGGCTGTCGCCGCGAATTCCAGCTTCTCGTTTGCCGCTTCGACGAGACCCTCGCGCGCCGAGTACCAGCCCACCGTACCCATCGTGGCGGCACTCAGGAGTGCAAGGCCCACGGTGATGAAGGGAAGCCGTACATTAAGGCTTGATAACAACGACATCCGGCCGGCCTTGACTGATTTGAGCTCCGCCAAACCTAATTTTTCGCTCTTAACAATTTCTCTTCCAAGTCGGAAAAGCATTGTATTCAGTTGGCCTAAGCCGCTTCTGTCGCGGCCTGCTACGTATGGCCGCTTAGTCATGCGTAAGTGATCGTACCTCTAGGTATGCGGCAACGGAATCAATACAACCAGTACGTGATGCATTGAGGTGCTATGACTTGCGCCTCATCCATAAACGGAGTCGGCAGCGTCGAGAAACATGCGGTAGGCCGGGTTGTCGGTTTCATCCGTGCAGGGATAGTCGAGATCCGCCAGCACGGCGTCGAAACGCCTCCGCTCGAGCTCCGGCACGTCGATACCGGCAAGCACCCGGCCGTAATCCGCGCCGTGGTTGCGGTAGTGGAACAGCGTGATGTCGAAACCGTCGCCCAGGCGATCGAGGAATTTCATCAAGGCACCTGGCCGCTCAGGGAACTGGAACCTGTAGATCCGCTCGTCGGCAAGGCCCGGCGCGCGGCCGCCGACCATGTAGCGGATGTGGACCTTGGCCATCTCGTTGTCGCTCATGTCTGCGACCGGGTAGCCAGCCTCCTTGAGCGACGAGAGGAGCGCGTGTTTCTCAGGCGCACCCCCGGAGAGGTTGATGCCGACGAAGATCCGGGCATCCGCCGTCGCGGCCTTGCGGTAATTAAATTCGGTGATCGCTCGCGAGCCGAGCGTTTGGATGAACGCCCGATAGGCGCCCGGCTTCTCGGGGATGGTCACCCCGAGCAGGATCTCGCGCTGCTCGCCGATCTCGGCGCGCTCGGCAATATGCCGGAGGCGGTCGAAATTAAGGTTGGCGCCGCTGGAGATCGCCACCAGCGTTCCGGTGGAATCCGGATTAAGCTCGGCATAGAGCTTGGCTCCTGCCACTGCCAGCGCCCCCGAGGGTTCAGACACCGCTCGGGTATCGTCGAACACGTCCTTCACCGCCGCGCACATCGCATCAGTGTCGACGGTGATGACGCCGTCGAGGTTCTCCCTGCAGAGACGGAAAGTCTCCGCGCCGGCCTGGCGCACGGCGACACCGTCGGCGAAGAGGCCGACGGTGGGCAGCATCACAAGTTCGCCCGCATCAAGGGCCGCCTTCATGCACGCCGCATCGTCCGGCTCGACGCCGATCACTTTCGTTTCGGGCCTCAGATACTTCACGAAGGTCGAAATTCCCGCCGCGAGCCCGCCACCGCCCACCGGAACGAAGATCGCCTCGATCGGTCCGGAGTGGTGGGTGAGGATCTCCATGCCGATCGTTCCCTGGCCGGCGATCACGTCGGGATCGTCGAAGGGATGCAGGAAGGTCAGTCCTTCTGCAGCCTCGCGCTCGCGGGCATGGCCCAGCGCCTCGTCGAAGGCGTCGCCGTGAAGCACGACCTCGGCACCCCTCGCCCGGCAGGCATCGACCTTGATCGCCGGAGTCGTGCGCGGCATCACGATGACGGCCCGGACGCCGAGCTTCTGAGCCGCCAGCGCCACGCCCTGCGCGTGGTTGCCGGCCGAGGCGCATATCACGCCGCGGGCAAGTACTTCGCGGTCGAGCCCCGACATCTTGTTGTAGGCGCCGCGCAGCTTGAACGAGAACACCGGCTGCAGGTCTTCGCGCTTGAGCAGCACAGGTCGCCCGAGGCGCTTCGACAGGCGCGGCATCGGATCGAGCGGGCTCTCGATCGCCACGTCGTAGACACGGGCGGTGAGGATCTTGCGGATGTAATCGGTCAAGGCGCGAAGGGTCCGGCGAAGGATTGAGCTTGCTTCGACATAGGCGCCATCCCGGCAAGAAGCGAGACGGGCGGCTTATCGCAGGTCAGTTCGAGAGGTACCGCGCCGCCAGCGCTCCGAACCAAATCAGGGCAACGATCGCCTGGGCGAAGAATGCGCCGGCCGAAGCGAGATCCTTTACCGTGCCGACCGCCGGGTGGTGATCCGGATGGAGATGGTCGCAAAGCTTCTCGATTGCCGTATTGAGGAACTCGGCCGAGAGCATCAAGAGAAGGCTCGTGACAAGGGCGATTCGCATCCACGCGGTCTCGCCGAGAACGAGCGACAGGGGCAGGCCGACGGTGAGAAGCACGAGTTCGAGCCGCACTGCCCGCTCGGTCCGCGCACCGTGCAGGAGGCCTCGCCAGGAGTTCAGGAAACCGAGCCAGAGAGCCTGCATTGCCGGTCAAACCCTTGTAGCGCCGCGCCCGATCCAGCGCGCCAGGATCGGGCCGGTCAGCAACACCACGAACAATCGAAGCGTCTGGACCGCCAGGACGAAGGAGATGTCGACCTTCGATCCGACCGCGATGATCGCCACCGAGTCGAGTCCACCTGGACTTGTGGCGAGAAAGGCGGTGAGAAAGTCGATGGGCAGCACATAGGTGATGCCGAAGGCCCAGCCGCCGCAGAGCGCGATCAGCCCCAGCGTCGCGATGATAATGCCGGGGAGCGCAGACACCGCTTCGCTCACCGTCTTCTTCGTGAAGCGCAGGCCCACGTAGAAACCGATGGTCGCATAGGCCGCATCGAGGAGCGGCGCCGGCAGGTCCATGCTGGCAATGCCGGTGGCGTGCAGGGCGGCGCCGAAAATCATCGGCCCGATGAGTGCGCCGCCCGGCAGCCTCAGGACGAGGGCCGCGGCGCAGCCGACGGCAGCAATGGCAAGGGTCGAGAGAACGCCCTGCACTGAGGGGCTTTGCTCGGCGAGGCTCGACGGCGTTACCGGAGCCGAGACATCGGTCAGCAATCGCGCCACCACCGAGGCCGAGACCACGACGAGGGCGACGCGAACGTATTGCATGAGGGCGACGAGGCGCGGATCGGAACCGTGATCCTCCGACATCGCCACCATTGCGGCGGCGCCTCCCGGAGAGGACCCCCATGCGGCTGTGGCGCCTGGAAGGACCCGCAGGCGGGTCAGCACCCACCCGACGATGGCACCCGCGACCACCGTGACCAGAACCACCGCCAGGATGAGAAAGCCG
This sequence comes from Methylobacterium sp., assembly GCF_019745455.1. Lineage (GTDB taxonomy): Bacteria > Pseudomonadota > Alphaproteobacteria > Rhizobiales > Beijerinckiaceae > Methylobacterium. The sequence goes on along the minus strand of NZ_JAIETD010000024.1, from coordinate 125,470 downwards.
TCACTCGTCAGCGTGCCGACGATGTCAGCGGTGACCGATTTCGCCACGAGACAGCCGATGAGGGCCTGGGCCACCAGGAAGCCGGCGCGCGGAATGCGCAGGTGTGCGCCTCCGACACCAAAGCAGATCGCGACCAGCATCGGACCGAGCAGCAGCGCAGCCGGAAAATGCGCAAGCGTGAGGCCGTACGAGAGTGCGGCGGAGGCGGCGAAGAGGCCCGCCCAGGTGGCGAGGCCGGAGTTGAGGAAGGAGGCCTGAGGCACCGGGCGCGATCACGATCAGGATGAGCGGCCGAGGTCCCGCTTCGCGCGGCGCTACACTGGTTCGGCTATGCTGTCACGACGGCCGGCTTTCAATCGCGCGGCGCTATCGTCGCGGCAGGCGGAGGTGCTCTCTGGGGCGTGGGTCCGGAAGAAGGCGGCCAGGTGCGAGAGGCCGGCGGCGCGCGGATCGCTCGATCTCCATGCCAGCGCGATGGTGCGGCCGGGGCCGTCGACGTCGAAGCTGCGGGTCACCGTGAGTCCGCTCGGATCAGGCCCCGACGGGACGGCCATGGCAGGCAAAAGGGTATAGCCGGCGCCTGCCGCCACCATGGATCTAAGCGTCTCGAGGCTGGTGGCGTGGCGGCCCGCGGCATTGCCCGCGCCGCAGGCCGCCACGGTCTGGTCGCGCAGGCAGTTTCCTTCGTCCAGGAGGAGAAGGTCGGGGCCGGCTACGTCGGTGGCGCGGAGTGCGCCGCCGCCGGCGAGAAGGTGGTCGGCCGGGCAGGTGAGCAGAAAGGGTTCGATGAAGAGCGGCGAGACCGTCAGTCCGGAGGCCGGAAGCGGCAGTGAGACGAGGGCGGCATCGATGCGCCCGTCGCGAAGACCCTCCAGGATCTCCGCCGTCCGGGCCTCGGTCAGAGCCAGTGACAGCAGCGGGAACTCCTGGCGCAGACTACGGAGAATAAGGGGGAAGAAATACGGTCCAAGCGTCTGGATCGCCGCCAGAACGAGCCGGCCGGTGAGGGGCGCGCCGCGGCCTTCGCTGGCCAGGACCAGAAGGCGCTGCGCCTCGGCCAGTACGGTGCGGGCTTGCCTGACGATCGCTTGACCCGCCGGCGTCGTCATGACCCGGCGATTGCCCCGCTCGAAAAGGGTTAGGCCGAGGCCCTCCTCCAATTTGCGGACCTGGACGCTCAAGGTCGGCTGGCTGACATTGCAGCGCTCGGCTGCCCTGCCGAAATGATGCTCCTCGGCAAGGGCCACGACATATTCGAGATCACGGAGTGAAAGGCCGGCCAAGTTCATAGGTTTTATCTATCACATTCTTTGCAACGATGCATTGGATTTAACCGACAAATGGGGCCATAACGCTCGCCAGAACGGTTCCAGGCTTGGTTCCGTAACATTCCGTTCAGGAGAGTGTGCCGCATGAGCGATCAACGTCCGATCTTGACCACACGCCAAGGCCATCCGGTCCGCGACAACCAGAGCACCCGCACTGTGGGCGAGCGCGGTCCTGCGACCCTCGAGAATTACCAACTGATCGAGAAGATCACGCATTTCGACCGCGAGCGGATCCCGGAGCGCGTTGTGCATGCTCGCGGCGCCGGCGCCCATGGCTACTTCGAAGCCTACGGCAAGATCGGAGACGAGCCCGCCTCCAAGTATACCCGCGCCCGCGTTCTTACCGAGGCCGGTGTGAAGACCCCGACCTTCGTGCGCTTTTCCACGGTGGCCGGCGCCAAGGAGAGCCCTGAGACCGAGCGCGACCCTCGCGGCTTCGCGATCAAGTTCAAGACCGTCGACGGCAACTGGGACCTTGTTGGCAACAACCTGAAGGTCTTCTTCATCCGCGACGCGATCAAGTTCCCCGACATGATCCATGCCTTCAAGCCCGACCCGGTGACGAACCGGCAAGAGGCGTGGCGCTTCTTCGACTTCGTGGCCCAGCACCCCGAATCGATCCACATGGTCACTCACCTGAAGTCGCCTTGGGGCATCCCGGCCAATTACCGGGAGATGGAGGGCTCGGGCGTCAACACCTACAAGCTCGTCAACGACAAGGGCGAGGCGGTTCTCTGCAAGTTCCACTTCGAGCCCAAGCTCGGCGTGCGCAACCTGACCTCGGCGCAGGCCTCCGAGATCCAGGCCAAGGATGTCGGCCACGCGACGCGCGACCTCTATGACAACATCTCGGCCGGCAACTTCCCCGAGTGGGAATTCTGCGTCCAGATCATGCCCGACGGCCCGAACGATCACCTCTCGTTCGATCCGCTCGACGACACCAAGCTGTGGCCGGTCGAGGACTTCCCGCTCCTGCCGGTGGGCCGCCTGGTGCTCGACCGCGTGCCCGACAACTTCTTCGCGGAAGTCGAGCAGTCGGCCTTCGGCACGGGCGTGCTCGTCGACGGCATCGACTTCTCCGACGACAAGATGCTCCAGGGCCGGACGCTGTCCTACTCGGACACGCAGCGCTATCGCGTCGGCGCCAACTACCTGCAGCTTCCGATCAACGCGCCGCAGCCCGGCGTGAGGGTCTACTCGAACCAGCGCGACGGCCAGATGACCTATTCGGTCGATGGCACGGGCCCGAACCGGCACATCAACTACGAGCCGAGCACCCTGGCTCAGGGTCTGCGCGAGGCCGACAAGCCCGCCCACGAGTACCATCAGCCGGTGGAGGGCAAGCTCGGCCGCTACCAGACCTCGCGGACCGAGGACGATTACACTCAGGCCGGCGTACGCTACCGTTCGTTCCAGGATTGGGAGCGCGACGAACTCATCAGCAACCTTGTTGGCGACATGAAGCAGTGCCCCGAGCCGATCCAGCTTCGGATGGTCTGGCATTTTCTCCACGCGGACGAGGATTACGGCCGCCGCGTCGCCGAGGGTGCCGGTATCGATCTCGAGAAGGCTCGTGCCCTGCCGCCGCTTCCGGGCCGCGCCGCCCCGCACAAGCGTCTCGGCGCGGAGACCTATAGCGACGGCAGCCAAGCTCACCGGGTCGCTGCCGAGTAAGCATTGAGGCTCCGAAAGAAGTTTAGCCCCGCACGGCCGATGAGGCCGTGCGGGTTTTTTGTTGGCGGATCGCTACAAACCCTGGAGGCGGTCGGACTGGCGAATTTCTGTTGAAGCCCATAGAGGGGCGTTGGACGGATACAGGTGAGTCATCTCAGGACAATGAGGGAGCGACGGAATATGCCGAACGCTCAGGTCGCCGACATCGTCGTCATCGGCGGGGGGATGGTCGGCCTTGCCTCCGCCATCGCGTTGAAGGATCGGGGGCTCGACGTCGTCCTCTGCGATCCAGGAGAATCGAGGGCCCGAACGTCATTCGGCAATGCCGGCGTGATCAGTCGCGGCTCGATCTTTCCGATGTCGAGCCCCGGCCTGTGGCCCAAGCTCCCGACTTATCTTCGGAATGCCGACCGGGGCTTGCGCCTGCGCCATGCCCATCTTGCCCGCGTTCTGCCCTGGACCCTCCATTTCCTGGCCGCGGCCCGGACTTCCGCATGGCGACGCGCCGCAAAGTCGCTCCTGCCCCTGACCAGCGCCGCCTACGGTGAGCACGAGCAGCTCGCCGCTCGCGCTGGCACCAAGGGCCTTCTCCACCGCACTGGCTGGATCAAGCTCTACCGGGACGAGGCCGCCTTTGCCGGCGCCAATCTGGAGAGGGCGATCCTCGCCGAGCACGGAATCGCCATGGAGATCATCGATGGCGCAGATGTGCAGGCACTCGAACCCGCCCTGATTCGGCGCTACGCCCGGGCGGTGCTGCTCCCGGAGACCGGCTCGCTGCAGGATCCCGGTGCCCTGATCGAGGCGTGCGAGGGGCTGTACTCAGCCCTCGGCGGCCGCTTCGTCCAGGCGGTGACGACGAGGCTGGTTCCCGACCACGAGGGCTGGACGGTTCACCATGCCGGAGGTCAAGTTCACGCGCGTCAGGTCGTGCTCGCTGCCGGTGCCGCCTCGGCCGAGATCGCGAAGACGCTCGGCTATCGCTTCGCCTTCGCGGTCGAGCGTGGCTACCATCGCCATTATGCGCTTCACCCTAACAGCCCGCCGTTGACCCGTCCGATCCTCGATACGGGGGCGGGTTCGATCCTTGCGCCGATGGGCGAGGGCCGGATCAGGGTGCTGTCGGGTGTCGAACTGAACGCCCGGCACGCGCCTCCGGACCATCTTCAGATCGAGGCCGCGGCGCAGGAGGCGGCCGGCACGCTTCGCCTGGGCGGCCCCCTCGACAATCAGCCCTGGCTCGGGTCGCGTCCTTCCACGCCGGACGGCATGCCGGTGATCGGCAGGGCGCCGAGGCACCAAGGGCTGATCTTCGCCTTCGGGCACGGCCATATCGGGATGTCGACTGGACCGATCACCGGCCGGATCGTCGCCGATATCGCGACGGACCGGCCCCCATCGGTGCCGATTGCCGCATTCGCCCCGGATCGTCTCCTAAGTTGGCCGCGACTGTGACGGCCTGGGACCATGGATCGACGCCGTCCGAGGTTGGCCGACAAGTCTCGCCCGGCCGGCTCCGAGACCGCAGAGCACGCTCCCCGCGGCGATCGCGACAAACAACGCGGTAGGCCAGAGCCAGCCGTCGCTCGCATCATGCGCGAGACCGAAACCAAGGGGGCCGAGCGAGGCGAAGGTGTAGCCTACGCCCTGAGACATGATCGAGAGGCCTGCGGCGGTCTGCGCATCGCGGGCGCGCAGGACGATGATGGTAAGGCCCAACCCGAAGACCCCGCCGAGGCCGATACCGAGCAAGATCCCGAGAACTGGGAAGAGCGCCGACGGTCCAAGGACCATGGCAGCGAAGACGCCGGCACAGAGGCTTACGAGCCCGACCACGAAGGCCCGCTGGTCATGGAAGCGACTCGCCAGGGTCGGGACGAGAAGAGCGCTCGGCGCTTGGCCGAGGCTCATGATCGAGGTGATGAAGCCGGCTTCGACAGGGCTCAGGCCTCGGTCCTGGAGTACCACTGGAAGCCAACCGAAGATGATGTAGGCGAGGGAGGACTGCATGCCCATGAAGCCTGTCACTTGCCATGCCAGCGGATCGCGCCAAAGCGGCGCGCTGGTCAAGCCTGCAGCTTCGACGCCACGGCTGCGGAACGACAGGGGCGCCCAGGCCAGAGCCGCGATGGCGGCCGGGACGAACCAGATCGCGAGGGCCGCAGGCCACCCGCCGAGGCCGTGTGAGAGCGGCACCGTGATCCCGGCCCCCGAGGCCGCACCAAGGCAGAGCACCATGGTGTAGAGGCCCGTCATCAGACCGGCCTGTCCGGGGAAGTCGCGCTTGACGAGGCCTGGCAGCAGCACACCTGAAAGCCCGATGCCGATTGCGGCCACGCACGCTCCGAGGAAGAGCATCGGCAGTTCTTCCGTGCCTGCCAGGCCGCCAAGACCGCGCAGGCCCGAGCCGACGGCGACGACCAGGGTCGCGACGAGAATGCCACGATCCGGTCCCAGGCGGCGGATCACCCACAAGCCCAGGCCGCAGGCCAGACCGAGGCAGAAGACCGGCAGCGTGGTGAGCAGCGCGGCGCCGGATGCCGTCAGGCCGGTCTCGGACCGGATCTCGTTGAGCAGCGGACCGATCGTGGTGAGGGCGGGGCGCATGTTGAAGGCGACCAGCATCATCCCGAGCCCGATCAGCACGGGATGGATCGTCTTGCCGGCAGACGAGGTCACGCGGTTCGGCGCCTCGCGAGGACGGCAATCGCAAGACTCGCCGCCAGCAGGACCGCGAAGGGAATGTCGCCGAGGGATACGTAGAGCGTGCGTCCCGGCAGGCGCACCGGCAAGGCCGCGTCGAGGATGCCTTCGACGCCGAGCGGCAGGCTGGCGGTGATGCGGCCATGGGCATCCATGACGGCCGAGATCCCGGTATTGGCGTCGCGCACCAGCGGCAGGCCTTCCTCCACCGCGCGAAGGCGCGCTTGGGCGAGGTGCTGGCGCGGACCCGGCGTATCGCCGAACCAGGCATCGTTGGTGAGGTTGAGGATCAGGCCAGGCACGGTTGGCGCTTCGCCGGTGCCTGGCTGCGGCACGATCTCGCCAGGAAAGATCGCCTCGTAGCAGATCGTCGCCGCTATCGGCGGAAGGCCGGGCACGCTCAGGGTGCGCTGGGCGCCCCGCAAGCCCGGCGTAAATCCGCCGGGAATCGATACGAATTGGCGTAGACCCACGGCGCGCAGTGCCGCCTCGAGCGGGTCCGGAAGGTATTCGCCGAACGGGACGAGGTGAACCTTGTCGTAGACATCGCCGAGGGTCGGACCGGCCGACAGGGTGACGATCGAGTTGAAGAAGCGTGGCTTCTCGCCGGGCAATGGCTCTTGGGCCCGCGCCGCCCCGGTGATCAGATGCTTGCCTGGCGGTAGGGCAGCGGCGATGCGGGCGAGCGCCTTCGGGTCACGCTGGATCAGGAACGGGAAAGCGGATTCGGGCCAGATCACATGGGTGACGTCGGCGAGGCCGTTCCGGTCCGGTGCCGAGGCGCGGTCGCTCAGTTCGATGTAGCGGTCGAGGATGTCCTCGCGGTTCTCGGGACGGAACTTGGCATCTTGGTTCAGGTTCGGCTGCATCAGGCGCAGGCGTACCCCCGGCACAGTCGGGCTCGGGCCAGTGGGAAGCCGGGCGGCACCAAATCCCGCGAGTGCAAGAAGAGCGAGGCCGGCGAGGATGCTTGGTCCGTAGCGGCCGCGGCCGCCTTCGCCTGTGGCGAGGGTCGACGGCGCCGCGGCGATGAGGATGGTCAGAAGTGTGAGCCCATAGAGCCCGATCACGGACGCGCCCTGCATCAGCCAGAGATTCTGGCCGAGCGCCATGCCGAGGGTGTTCCATGGAAAGCCCGTGAACAAATGACCGCGCAGCCATTCGCAGGCGGCAAGCCCGAAGCCGAGGGCGAACAGGCGTCTTGCTCCGCGAGACCAGACCAGGCGAGCCACCGCGAAGCCGATTCCGTAGAACAGCCCGAGTACTGCCGGCAGACCGATGACGCCTAGCGGCAGAGCCCAGGCGAATTCCTCAGCCTCGACGAGGAAGGCCGCGCCGAGCCACCACAGGCCTGCGGTGAGATATCCGAATCCCCAGGCCCAGCCGATCACGAAGCAGGCGAGGACTGTGCGCCAGCCGCCGCGCCGCCCTGTCGCAGCTCCGTCGATCAGCCAGACCGCAAGGCTGAGAGAGACGACAAGGGCGGGCAGCAGCCCGAAGGGCGGCATCGCCAAGGCACCGAAGGCTCCGCCCGCGAAGGCGAGCAGGAGTCGAAGCCAGCCGGAGGTCAGCATGACCCATTGCGAGAGATGCGCGAGCGGCCCTTCGGCCGGCCGGCTCATCCCACGATGAGACGCGGCCGCGTCGACGCTGCCGCTCATCGGCGCCAAAGAATCATCGAGGGTGCCGTCACGATACCGGCAAGTCCGGGGCTGGATTTGGATTCGGCGGTGGAAGCGCCAACGGCACGACGGTGCTGATACGGGCCTGTCCGTGCTGAAGCCGCAGCCGCTTGATCCGGCGCGGATCGGCGTCGAGCACCTCGAATTCAAGTCCTCCCGGACCGGAAATGACCTCGCCACGCGACGGAACCCGGCCCGCCAACGTTACGATGAGACCACCGATCGTATCGATCTCCTCAGCCATCTCGCCGACTGCGGCGACAAGGTCGACGCCGGTTGCCGTCGAGACCTCCGCGAGGCCCGCGCGGGCATCGGCGACGAAGACGTCCGCATCGCCTTCGACCCGCTGGATCAACTTGCCCTCGGCGACGTCGTGCTCGTCCTCGATGTCGCCCACCACCATCTCGATGAGATCCTCGATCGAGATCAAGCCATCGGTGCCGCCATACTCGTCGATGACGAGCGCCATATGGGTGCGCGTCGCCTGCATCCTCACGAGAAGGTCGATCGCCGGCATCGAGGGCGGCACGAACAGCACCGGCCGCTGGATGCGGGTGGAGGCCAGGGTCGTCGAGAGGTCGACATTGCCGAGGTTGAGGCTGCGCAGCGCCCGGACCCCGCGTCTCGCCCGCGGGGCCGCGGGCGGCGCATCGCCATTGGCGGCGGGTGCAGTAGGTGCACGACGGGGGCTCGCCTCCGCCCTTGCGACGATGTGGTCGACGAAGTCGCGGATGTGGACCATGCCGCGAGGGTCGTCGAGGGTCTCGCCGTAGACCGGCAGGCGCGAATGGCCGGCGGTGCGGAACAGCTTCAGGAGGTCGTCGAGGCTCGTGTCGATCGACACCGCGATGATGTCAGCCCTCGGGATCATCACGTCGTCGACCCGCACCTTGTGCAGGCCGAGTACGTTCTTGATCATCGCGCGTTCGAGGGGCGAGAAGGCGTTCTCGCCAGGATCAGAGACCGCAAGGGCGTCCTCGATATGCTCGCGCAACGAATCGCGCGGGCGCAGATGGAGGACGTTGAGCAGGCGGTCATACCAGGGCTCGCGGGCCGGAGCCTCGCGATTCTGACTCTCGCCGTCATGGGCGTTGAACGCGGCCTGGGCCGCGCCGCGACTTCGATCGTTCGTCATATCTCTCGTGTCTGTGATAGTGTGGGCGTCGATCCGGCGCGTCGCTCAATCCGCGTAGGGATCGGGAATGCCGAGGCTGCGCAGGGCGACGACCTCGAGGGCTTCCATAGCCTCGGCCTCGGCTTCGCCGGTCTCGTGGTCCTGGCCGAGAAGGTGAAGGGTGCCATGGACGAGGAGGTGAGCGAGGTGGTGGCTGAGCGGCTTCGACTGCTCCTCACTTTCGCGCAGCATCGTCTCATACGCAAGGACGACATCGCCGAGGGGCCGTGCGGCGCCCGCATGGGCCGGCTGCGGGGGAGCCGGGAAGGACAGGACGTTGGTGGGTTTGTCCTTGCCCCGCCAGCGCTTGTTGAGGTTTTGCACGGTGGTGTCGTCGGTGAGCAGGATGCTGATCTCCAACGGATCGGCCGGAGCCTTCGCGGCGGCGAGAGCGGCCTCGACCGCGCGAAGGACGAAGGCGTCGAGATCCGGCGTTGCATCCGCCCACCTCACGTCTTCGACAGCGATGTCGATCTCGTTGCCGGAAACATGTGATTCGGGCACGGTCACCTCAACGTCCTCGCTGCGCCATGACGAAGGCTGCGATCGTCTCGACGATCCCGGCCGCCAGCGGCAGGCTTGGATCTCCATAGGCCGTGACATTGGCCGCCCGGTCGGATGAGGTGACCGTCTTCAGCACGTGATTCGCATCGGGAACGAGCAGGAGCTCGGAACGCGGCGCCGCCTCGTGCAGGTGCCGGGCGTCCGCAACGGAGACCTGAAGGTCCCGCTCACCCTGTACGATCAGCGTTGGACCCGTCCATGCGGCCAGAAGCTTGGATGGGTCCAGCGCGAACGTATCGATCAAGAACTCCTGCACTTCCGGCCGGAACAGAGGTGCCAGCGCTGGATGCAGCGCTCCACTATCGACTCGCCGTCCCGCCTCCAGAGCCGCGATAGCCTCGAAGGCCTGTGGCAGGAGCGGTGCATTGGCTGGATTGGCGGTGAGCTGATCGCGGAGAACCTGGCCCAGGGGCCGCCCTGGGGCTGCGACGAGAACCAGGCCGCAGATTCCATCACTTTTTCGGGTCGTTGAGAGCGCAACGAGACCACCCTCGCTGTGACCCAGGAGCCAGACGCAGGCAGCACCCGTCTTCTCGCGCAGCAGGGCGGCCCAGTTCTGAATATCGCCAACGTAGTCTGAGACCGTTACGGCATTCGGGTTGGCAACGGCCGCCACGCTCCCGAACATGCCGCGCTTGTCGATGCGCAGGGTCCCTACGCCTTTCGCCGCTAGTCCTTCCGCCAACAGACGATAGGTGGATGCTGGGACGCCCAGCAAATTGTTGCCGTCCCTGTCGGTCGGCCCCGAGCCCGGGATGATCAGCGCGGCGGCGGAGACCACTTCCGGTTTCGTCAGCGTGCCTCGCAAGACGCCCGAGGGACCAGGCACCTCGACCGCCTCCTCGGCTGCAGCGATTGGACGGGCATTGCAGATCGTCATGACGACCCCGAGCACGATCGACGTGCCGGCATTGGCCAATCGTCTAGCGGACAACATCCGGCGATCACGCCAATGGCCGCCGCCGCGGATTGGGATTGCGGTCCGCGTCCTCGGCCCCGTGCGCCGCGGATTCGTAGGCGGTGACGATCCGGCGGACGAGATCGTGCCGGACCACGTCGACGTCGCGGAAGCGGATGCGGCCGATGCCCTCGACGCCGTCGAGGACGTTCACCGCCTCGACGAGGCCGGATTTCTGGCCCGGCGGCAGGTCGACCTGGCTCGGGTCGCCCGTGATGATCATCCGCGAGTTCTCGCCCAATCGGGTCAGGAACATCTTCATCTGCATCGAGGTGGTATTCTGCGCCTCGTCGAGGAGGACGACCGCATTGGTGAGCGTGCGCCCGCGCATGAAGGCGAGCGGCGCGATCTCGATGATGCCGGTCTGCAAGCCGCGGTCGACGTGGCGAGCCTCCATGAAGTCGTAGAGGGCGTCGTAGATGGGCCGGAGGTACGGATCGACCTTATCGCGCATGTCGCCGGGCAGGAAGCCGAGGCGCTCGCCGGCCTCCACCGCGGGGCGCGACAGGATCAGACGCTCGGCATGGCCCTGTTCCAGCAGCGAGACCGCGTGGCCGACGGCGAGCCAGGTTTTTCCGGTGCCGGCCGGGCCTTCGGCGAAGACGAGCTCGTGCGCCCGCAGGGCCTTGATATAGGCGTCTTGCGCCGCGTTGCGGGCACGCACTGCACCGCGCTTGCGGGTCGCGATCTGGTCGAAGACCGGCCTGTCCGGCTCGGCGCTGATCTCGGCGGCTGGAAAGAGCATGCCCTGCTGCGTCGTCTCCTTGATCGCCCCGTCGACGTCGCCAAGGGTCAGGGCGTGGCCGCTCGCCTTGACCCTCGCATAGAGCCGCTCGAACACCCGGCGCGCCTTCTCGGCCGCGTCTGGCGGTCCCTTGAGCACGAGGTGGTTGCCGAGGGCCGTGGCGACCACCTCGAGGCGTCGCTCGATATGGGCGACGTTCTGATCGTACTGCCCGAAGACAAGGCTCGCGAGGCGGTTGTCGTCGAAGGTCAGCGACACCTCCACGCTCTCCACGATCTCCCCAGTCCGGGCCGCCGGGCCGCGCCCGCGCAAGGTCGGGCTCACGCCGCCACCGCCGCGTCGGCGGCGATCTCGCCGAACAGGGTGTTGGAGCCCGTCCGCACGATCCGCACCCGCACCAGCGTGCCGATGAGCGAGGGCGGCCCATCGATCTGCACGGTGAGGAGATGCGGCGTCTTGCCGACGACCTGGCCCGAGTCGCGACCTGTCTTCTCCACCAGTACCTCGACAACGGACCCGACGAAGTCGGCATTGTAGGCAAAACGCTGTGCATCGAGGAGGCCCTGTAACGCCGCCAAGCGCTCGGATTTGACGGCCTCCGGCACCGCATCGTCGCGCTCGGCCGCGGGAGTACCCGGGCGCGGGCTGTACTTGAAGGTATAGGCGCTGGCGAAGCCGATCTTTGCGACGAAGCGCATCGTGTCGTCGAAATCCGCGTCGGTCTCGCCCGGGAAGCCGACGATGAAGTCCGACGACAGGGCGATGTCGGGACGGGCCTCACGCACCCGAGCGATAAGCCGTCTATAAGTCTCGCCGTCGTGCTTGCGATTCATTGCCTTGAGGACGCGGTCGGAGCCCGACTGTACCGGCAAATGCAGGTAGGGCATCAGCGCCGTGATCTCGGCATGCGCCCTGATCAGATCCTCGTCCATGTCGTTGGGATGGCTCGTGGTGTAGCGCAAACGCAGGAGGCCTGGGATCGTCGCGAGCTCGCGCATCAGTGCGGGGAGTGTCGCGATCAGCCCATCAGGTCCCGCACCGTGATAGGCATTCACGTTCTGGCCGATCAGCGTGATCTCGCGGGTGCCGCCCCGGACCAGAGCCTCTGCCTCGGCACGGATCGCCGCCACAGAACGCGAGACCTCGGCGCCGCGGGTGTAGGGCACCACGCAGAAGGCGCAGAACTTGTCGCAGCCCTCCTGCACCGTGAGGAAGCTCGAGACCGCGCCGGTGCGGCGGGCGGGCAGGTGATCGAACTTGTCCTCGGCCGGAAAGGCGGTGTCGACGACGCGCTTCGTATGCGACGAGGCGAGGAGCGCTGGCAGGTTGTGGTAGCTCTGTGGCCCGACGACCACGTCGACTGTCGGCGCCCGGGCGAGTATCTCGGCGCCCTCGGCCTGGGCGACGCAGCCCGCCACGACGATCCGGGTGTCGTGCCCCGCCTGTTGCCGCGCGGCCTTCAGCACGCGCAGCCGCCCGAGCTCCGAATATACTTTGTCGGCGGCCTTCTCGCGGATGTGGCAGGTGTTGAGGACGACGACGTCCGCCTCCTCCACACGGTCGGTGGCGGCGTAGCCCTCGGCGCCGAGGACGTCTGCCATGCGGGCCGCATCATAGGCATTCATCTGACAGCCGTAGGATTTGACGAAGGCTTTCTTCAACACTGACCGTCCCGAACCATGGATCGCGCGCATCGATTGGGTGCCGGCCTAGCACAATCGCGCGCGCACGTCGCGCAGGCCTCGCGTGACCGATCGTTCCGCCCGGCGGCGTTCCGTCAGATCGCCGGAAGCCCCGGCGCGTCCAGATCTAGCTCCGGAGCCTGCTCGCGACGGCCGTTTAGGGCCGCCAGCCGGCCGTCGCGAGACCGCCGTAGGGCAGCTCGAACGGAAGCCTCCGCCAGGGCCGTGGCGCGCTTGCGATCGGTGCCGGGCTCGAACGGAATCGGCTCGCCCCAGACGACCTGCACGTCGATGGGCCCGCTGGCGAGGAAGACCGAGAGGTGAGGCGCCAGCTCCATATCGCCGTACCAGGCGATCTCCGGGCGCTCGCTGCGCGTCACCGGCATGCCGTTGCGGCGCGGATAAGCGATGGCGAGGGGCTGCAGCCTGAGGCGCGTATGATCGTTGCCGTCGGAATCGATGACCCCGCGAGCCGCGCCGACCAGCGACGAGCGGAACGGCAGCAGACGCAACCCGTCGCCCGTCGTGCCCTCCGCGAACAGGACGATGAGGTCGCCGGCCGCCAAGCGTTCGGCAAGGGCGGCGTTGACGTCAGCGGTGGCGCCGCGGCGCGTCCGATCGATGAAGATCGTGCGCTGCAGCTTGGCCAGCAACCCGACGACGGGCCATCCTGAGATCTCGGATTTCGCCACGAAGGAGAGCGGCCGGAGGCTGCCCAAGACGAGGATGTCGAGCCACGAGACGTGGTTGGCGAGCACAAGCGCAGGCTCGCCGGTATCCGGCGGCGTCCCGCTCTGGCTGACCCGCACCCCGAACAGGATCAGGAAGACCTTGTGGAACCAGGTTGGCAGATGCGCCGCCACTCGCCCCCGCCCGTAGCGCAGGCTCAGCCATTGCGGCCCGATCAGGACGATGAAGACGAAGGCGCAGACAAGCAGCCTCAGGACGGTACCGATGCGGGTCATCCGGTGACCGCGAAGACTGTCATGACATCATCGCTCGCATGGTCAGCGCGGTGGCCCGGCTGCCGTCCTTTCGCGCGTAATAGCCGGTACGCTCGCCGACCTGCGCGAAGCCGTGCCGGGCATAGAGCTTGAGGGCAGGCATATTGCCCTCGTCGACCTCGAGATGGACGCTGCGCACACCGGCTTGCGCAAGGTGCGCGAGATGCTCGCGCAGCAGCCGATGGCTGAGGCCGCCGCCGCGCATGGCGGGCGCCAGGACCAGCGTCAGGATCTCGGCCTCGTCGGCGACACGACGGGACAGGACGAAACCCTGGATCGCGCCGTTGCGCCACAGGGCATGCGCTTCGGTCGAGCGTTCGCACAGCATGCGCTCGAATTCATGTGGGTCCCAGGGCCTTGCGAAAGCCGTCGCGTGCAGGCGCGAGAGTGCCGCGGCCTGGCCGGAATCGCGCAGAGGAGCGACGTAGGGCTCGGCGCCCCAGGCATCCCACCAGGCCGTCCAGAGATCGAGTGGCCAGAACGGTGACAGCATTCGGCTCATCGACGGGCGATCCTGGCATGGTCCTGCGGTGTCGCGTCGGCGCCGCGTAGGTAGAGGGGACGGGGCAGGGCTTGGTCCGGATCGGCGAGAAGGCCGAGGGAAGCCACCCAGGCGATCTCGGGCGGCCCGGTGCCGGCGATCTCGCGGTCGAAGCCTCGTTCCGCCATTACCGCGCCGAGAAGCGGTGCCCCGGAGCCGACGAGGGTGGCGCGAGCGCCGATCATCGCCGCGGCCTCGTCGAGGCGGACGAGGCTCGGCGGCACGACGATGCCGTCCGCCAGACTCATGGCCTGAAGGTAGACCGAGCCGTGTCGGGCATCGATGGCGGCGGCGATGAGCCCGTCTCCGTTAAGCGCCAGCAGGGGAGCGAGCAAGGCCGAGAGGGTTGTGACTCCGACGACGGGAATGCCGGTGGCGAGCCCGATCGCACGCGCCGCCGACAGGCCGACACGAAGGCCGGTATAGCTGCCCGGACCGACTGTCACCGCGACCCTGTCGAGGCTCGAAAAGCCTCCATCGACCCGTGCGACCACGCGCTCCAAGAGGGGCAGCAGCGCTTCCGCGTGACCGCGGGCGAGGAGCGTCGACTCCTCGGCGAGCAGCAGGTCGGACTCGTCGGTAGCGATACAGGCGGAACAGGAATCCAGCGCCGTATCGATGGCTAGAATACGCACCATCACTCCCGATCGGGCTAAGACCCGCCAACCGGCGGGAGCCGATCGGCGGTAACGCCGCGATGCTACGCCATTATCGCCGACCCGTCAGCGAAGGGCCGGACCTTGAGGGCCATTCGCCTGTTACTGTTGCACAGGTGCCTCGCGACAGCGGCTTCTAGATCGCGCGGACCTCGCGCACCTCCGGCAGGAAGTGACGGAAAAGGTTCTGCACGCCGTTGCGAAGTGTCGCGGTGGAGGAAGGGCAGCCCGAGCAGGCACCCTTCATCTCGAGGTAGACAATACCCTCCTTGAAGCCACGGAAGGTAATGTCGCCGCCATCGCCCGCCACCGCCGGCCGCACCCGCGTCTCCAAGAGGTCCTTGATGGTCACGACGGTGTCGTGGTCGGCCTCGTCGTAGAACTCTTCTGCATCGTCGTCGGCGGTCGAAGAACCCTCGGCCATCACCGGAGCGCCGGACTGAAAATGCTCCATGATCGCGCCGAGGATGGCCGGCTTGACCTGTGGCCACGCGTCGTCGCCCTCGGCCTTGGTCACCGAGATGAAGTCATGGCCGAAATAGACCCCGGCGACCCCGGCGACGTCGAAGAGGCGCTGCGCCAGCGGCGAGCGGGCGGCGGCTTCGGCATCGCGCGCTTCGAATGTACCTTCGGGCAGGACGACGCGGCCGGGAAGGAACTTGAGGGTGGCCGGATTGGGAGTGGCTTCGGTTTGGATGAACATGGAATTCTCGATCCTCGTCCGCTGCGCCGGTTCAAGGCCGGCCGGGAAGCGGCACCGGTATAGACCGGCGCCCCTCCCCATGTGGACCCAGGTGGCGATTTTCTCAACACTCGGATCCGTTGCGACGATTTCACGACGGCCGCATCGACAGGGAGCGATTCCTCCTGTATGGGCAGCGCCAACTCACAACAGGATGCCGAAATCCTGACGCTGGATGTTCCCATCGGGACGCCCGGCGCGACACGGCGGAGCATAGTATGAACATCATCCAGCAGCTCGAGCAGGAGCAGATCGCTTCGCTCGGCAAGACCATTCCCGATTTCCAGCCCGGCGACACGGTGACCGTGAACGTCAAGGTGAAGGAAGGCGAGCGCACCCGCGTCCAGGCCTATGAGGGCGTCTGCATCGCGCGCTCAGGTGGCGGGCTCAACGAGAGCTTCACCGTCCGCAAGATCTCATACGGCGAGGGCGTCGAGCGCGTCTTCCCGGTCTACTCGCCGCTGATCGACTCGATCGTGGTGGTCCGCCGCGGCAAGGTCCGGCGCGCCAAGCTCTATTACCTGCGCGATCGCCGCGGCAAGTCGGCCCGTATCGTCGAGCGCGCCGACCGTCCGGCCGAGAAGGCCGACAAGGCCGCCGCCGCAAAGGCGACGAAGGACGCCCGCAAGGCCGAGAAGGCGGAGAAGTCCGCCGCGAAGGCCGCTGCCGCGGAGTAAGTCTGCAAGGATTGCAACGTTTGAAGGCCGGGCGGCGTGCCCGGCCTTTTTTCTTGAGGACGCTGGGACTATTCCAAAGCGGCCGTAACCTTGATCTCGACCCTCATCTCAAGCTTGAGCAGACCGGCGGCGATGACGGTCGTGGCCGCCGGCCTGATCGTCGCCAGCAGGCGGCCGTATATGCTCAGCACGGCCTCGGCATCGTCGCGATCGGTCACGTCGTAGGTCGCCCGGACGATGGCGTTCAGGGATGTTCCATCTTCGGCGAGCACCGCCTCGATCGTCCGCCAGCAGGCCTCGGCCTGCGCGCCCGCATCCTCTGTAATCGTCGTGAACGAGGAATCGTAGCGAGCGTGCCGGCGACGAAGACGAAGCTGCCCTCCACGACGGCGCGAGATTATCCGTAGGCCGCCTCGAAGAGCGAACCGGACGCGATCAGCCGACGACCGTTCACCCGCGCCGGAGTGCTTCGAGCACCTTGGCGCCCGGCCGTCCCGTCGCCGGCATGCCGAGACTCCGCTCGACTTCCTTGATCGCCTCGCGGGTCTTCGATCCGACGCGCCCGTCCGGCTCACCCACGTCGTAGCCGCGAGCGGTGAGGCGGGTCTGGAGGTCGCGGCGCTCGGCACGCGACAGCGGCGGATCGTCGGTCGGCCATCCGGCCTGGATGCCCGGCCGCCCTTTCAGTCGGTCGGACAGGACGGCGATGGCGAGGCCGTAGGATTCGGCAGCGTTGTAGGAGTAGATCGCGTCGAAGTTCTTGGTCACCGCGAAAGCTGGTCCGTTGATCCCGGCGGGCAGAAGGATGCCTATCGGGCCGTCCCCGGAGAGCGGCCTTCCGTCTATCCGCGTCACGCCCATGGCGGCCCAGTGCGAGACCGCATGCTTGTTCTTGCGGCCGGCGGCGCCCGCGTTGAAGCTCCGCGGCACCTTGACCTCGTAACCCCAAGGCATGCCGTTCGACCATTTCGCGGCGCGAAGGAAGTTCGCCGTCGAGCCGACAGCGTCGGGCACCGAATCGACGACGTCGCGGCGGCCGTCGCCGTCGAGATCGACTGCAAGGCGCTGGTAGGTCGTCGGCATGAACTGGGTCTGGCCGAAGGCGCCGGCCCAGGAGCCGGTCAGCCGGCTCGGCTCGATCTCGCCGCGCTCGATGATCTTCAAGGTCGCCATCAGCTCGCCGCGGAAGAAGTCGCGCCGGCGATTGCCCGAGCACGCGAGGGTGGCGAGCGACTGGATCAGCGGCATCTTTCCAAGATTCTTGCCGAAGTTCGATTCGACGCCCCACACCGCCGCGATGGTGTGGCGGTCGACGCCGTAGCGAGCTTCTGCACTTGCGAGTGCTTGCGCGTGCTGGCGCATCGCCGCCTTTCCGTCGTCGACCCGTTCCTCGTCGACGAGGGCGGCCATGTAGTCCCAGATCGGTGTCTTGAATTCGGGCTGGGCCTGGGAGAGCTCGATGACCTTGTCGTCGAAGGCGATTCCCGCCGTCGCCTTGCGAAAGCTCGCGGCGGAGACCCCCTGCGCGGCGGCCTGCGACTGCAAGCCAGCGAGACAGTCCTGAAAGTCGGCCCGCGCCGCCCCGGCCATGGTGAGGCCGGTGAGGCAGAGGATGGCGGTCAGCGTCACGCGCGAGGTCATGGCGATCTCCAGGCCGTCTTTTAGCGATTCCCCACCTTTAAGCCGCCGCCATGGTAAACGATCCGTAAATCTCAGGCCCAGCCGCGTGCCGCGAGCTTCTCTTCGTAGGCGTCGATCTTCGGCGCGCGCTTCAGGGTGAGGCCGATCTCGTCGAGGCCGTTGAGCAGGCTCTCCTTGCGTCCCGGATCGATGTCGAAATGCAGCGTTCCGCCGTCCGGCCCTTTGATGGTCTGAGTTTCGAGATCGATGGACAGCGTCGCGTTGGCGCCGCGCTCGGCATCCTCGAACAGTTTCTCGAGGTCCTCAGGCGAAACCACGATCGCCAGGATCCCGTTCTTGGCGCAGTTGTTGAAGAAGATGTCGGCGAAGCTCGTCGAGATGACGCAGCGGATGCCGAAATCGGTCAACGCCCAGGGCGCATGCTCGCGTGACGAGCCGCAGCCGAAATTGTCGCCGACCACCAGGATCTTGGCGTTGCGGTAGGCGGTCTGGTTGAGGACGAAGTCGGGGTTCTCCGAACCGTCGTCACGGTAGCGCATCTCCGAAAACAGGCCTTTGCCCAGACCCGTGCGCTTGATCGTCTTCAAGTACTGCTTCGGGATGATCCGGTCGGTGTCGACGTTGATGATCCGCATGGGCGCGGCGACGCCCTCGAGGGTGGTGAATTTTTCCATGGTGGTCCGCAATTCGTGAGCGCATCGGACAGTGACGCATCGTGCAGATCTTGTAACAGCGGCGGAGAAGCGCCGGAAGCCGCTGCTGTCTCGCCGTCGTCGCCGCGAGCGGCTATGTTCTGCCACGACCGATCGAAGGCGTACGCGATGACCGAGACGAGCAATCAGTTCAAGAAGGCGCCCAAGCGCAAGAAGGAGAAGGCGCGAACCGTATCGGTCTCGCCAGAGATGCGGCAGGCCTATGCCGACCTCATCAAGGAACGGGAAGAGCGGGAAGCCTATGCCAAGCACCTGCCTGCCAACGAGAAAGCCCGCTAACCCCTGGGCCGCGCATCAAGGCGCCATAAAAACGGCCGAATAGGACGTGACCTGACGGGGATCAGGATCGCCTTGGCGGCGGCGCATCCCCGACCTTATCGGGGTGCCGGCGCGGACCGGTGCCCCCGAACCAGGTGACGAGGTCTTCCCCTGTCACGAAGTCTTCGCGTGGCGCGAGGCTCCAGGAAAACGAATCGATGAGCCTGGACGAGGTCAAGCAGCAGGAGCGACAGCACGAGGTGATCGACCTCGATGCCGTCGGCACGCCCGACCTGCGTCATGGCATCGAGATCGCCGACCCCTCCGATAACCGACGGTTACCGGCTCTCTTGCGCAAGGCGCGGGAACGGCTCGACTGGACGCAGATCCCACGCCTGCCTCAGCGCAGCGCAAAGCCCGCCAGCCTCGCAAAGTCTCTGGCGCAACGCTTCGGCTTGTTCGTCTTGCTCCCGACCGCCATCGTTGCGGCCTATCTCTTCCTCATTGCATCCGATCAGTACGTCGCAGAGGCGCGTTTTGCGATCAGGGGCAATGTCGAGCCGATGGGCAATGCCGCGCTCGGTGAGTTCACATCCCTGATCCGCAAGCACAACAGCCAGGACAGCTTCGTCATCAAGGAGTTCATCGGCAGCCAGAACATGGTCGAGCAGCTCGAGAAGGCGATCGGCGTCTCGACCATGTTCGCCAAGCCCAGCGTGGATCTTTGGGCGCGCTATTGGGGCCCTCAGCCGATCGAGGAACTGACCAAGTACTGGAACCACCAGGTTGCCACCCATATCGACGTGATCTCGGGCATCATCACGTTGAACGTCCGCGCCTTCACGCGGGAGGACGCCCTGACGATCGCCAAAGAGGTCGTCGAGCGATCTGAAAAGCTGATCAACGAGATCTCCCGCCGTGCCCAGGCCGACATGGTGCGGCAATCGGAGGTCGACGCGGCAAAGGCGCAGGAGCGGCTGCGAAACGCCTATCTCGGCCTGCAGCAATTCCGAAACCGCTGGGGGATCATCGACCCGGCGAAATCGGCGGAGTCGACATCGACGACACTGATGAGCCTTCGCCGCGACAAGCTCAAGGCGGAGTCGGACCTGCAGGTCCTGCGCGGTTCGAGCCTCGACGAGAAGTCTCGCAGCATCCAGGTATTGGTGGCCAACATCGCGGCCGTCGACCAGCAGATCCGACAGCTCCAGGACCAGCTCACCACGGACGGGATCGTCCCGGGCTCGGTGACCAACATGACCCAGGCGCTGCTCGAATTCGAAGGACTGCAGGTCGAGCGCACGATCGCCGAGAAGCTGAACGAATCCGCGAACTTCCTCCTCGACCGAGCCAGGGTCGAAGCCGGCAAGCAGCAGATCTTCCTCTCGACCTTCGTGCCGCCGGCGCTTCCGGACGCTTCGCTCTATCCGCGACGCTGGTACGCGCTCGCCGTCGCCTTCTTCAGCTTCCTCGTGGTCTGGAGCTCGGTGTCTCTGATTATCAGCGGCATCAACGATCAGCGGCTCTAGATCGTCGTATCCGCGTCAGAGTACCCGGCCATGTCCGATTTTACCGACCTCGTCTCCCGTGCGGTGAACCCTACGATGACGCGCGAGGAGCGCAACGCCGTCTACGATGTCGTCAAGCAGGCGCTCCAGCGGTTGCAGGAGCGTGAAGGCCAGTCTCCGACCGATCCGCGTACAGCGCTCCAGCAGCATCTCGTCGAGGAGACCATCCGCGACGTCGAGCTCGACATCGGCCGCGTCCTCTCCATGCAAAAGCTGGAGCGCGCTTTCGCCGCGCAGGACACCGGCGACGGCGAGGCTGGCTGAAACCCGCCTCGTCGACTTTGCTCTCAGCCGTAGGCCGCGACGCGAGCGCTCCCGGGCTCGGCGACGCTCATGCCGGCATCGACATACTCGTTGAGCTTGTTGCGCAGGGTTCGGATCGAGATGCCGAGGATCTTGGCGGCATGGGTCCGGTTGCCGAGGCAATGGTCGAGGGTGTCGAGGATGAGGTCGCACTCGACCTGCGCCACCGTGCGGCCGACGAGGCCGCGCGTGGCAGCCTCCGCGACTTGGGCGGCCCGTTCCACCGGTCCGATCGCGGCGGAGATCGTCTCGCCCTCCGGCGTCAGGATCGCGTCCGGGCCGATCTCGTTTCCGGCAGCGAGGAGGACCGCGCGATGAAGCGTGTTCTCGAGTTCGCGCACGTTGCCGCGCCAGGGGTTCTCGCGCACGAGTCCTTGAGCCTCGCGGCTCAAGGGACGCACCGGGAGGCCGTTCACCTCGGCGTATTTCTTGGCGAAATGGCCGGCGAGTTCGAGGATGTCGGCCGGCCGCTCGCGCAGGGGCGGGAGCCGCAGGTGGACGACGTTGAGGCGGTAGAACAGGTCCTCGCGGAATGTGCCCTTCTTCACCTCGTCGAGGAGGTTGCGGTTCGAGGTCGCCAGCACCCGTATGTCGACCTTGACCGGTGACGAGCCACCGACCCGGTCGATCACCCGCTCCTGCAGCGCGCGCAGCAGCTTCGATTGCAGCCGGACGTCCATCTCGGAAATCTCGTCGAGCAGCAGCGTGCCGCCATTCGCCTCCTCGAAGCGGCCGATGCGCCGGGCAATTGCTCCCGTGAAGGCCCCCTTCTCGTGGCCGAACAGCTCCGATTCGAGCAACGCCTCGGGGATCGCGGCGCAGTTCACCGAGACGAAGGGGCGTGAGCCGCGGTTCGACTTCTGGTGGACGTGGCGGGCGAGCACCTCCTTGCCGGTTCCGCTCTCGCCGGTGATGAGGACGGAGGCCTCGGAGCGTGCGACCTGCTCGGCGAGCCTGACGACCCTCTCCATCGACGCGTCGCGCCAGACGAAGGCGCGGCCATCCTCCGAGACCGCCTGCAGAACGGCGGCGATGAGCTCGGGATCGGGCGGCAGCGGGATGTACTCCTTGGCGCCGGCCTGGATCGCGGCCACGGCGGCCTTGGCGTCGGTGGCGACGCCGCAGGCGACGACGGGAGTACGGATGCGTTCGTCGGCGAGCGCGGTGACGAGGTCGCGGATGCTCAGCGACACGTCCACCATGACGAGGTCGGCGCCCTTTGCGCGTAGCACCGCAAGGCCCTGCTCGATCCCCTCGGCATGGGTGACTGCGGCGCCGCGGTTCATGGCAATCTTGGACGCCGTGATCAGCTCGCCGTTGAGTCGTCCGATGATCAGAAGCCGCATGGCGGTCACTCCTTGTCGAGGGCCTCAGCGGCCGGTTTCGTTCTGCGAGGGCGGGACGCCCACCGGCTGTCAGTCGTCGCTCTTGATGATCTCGGTCATGGTCACGCCGAGGCGTTCCTCGACCAGCACGACCTCGCCGCGGGCGACGAGTCGATTGTTCACGTAGATGTCGATCGCCTCGCCGACCTTGCGGTCGAGTTCGAGCACTGCTCCGGCCTGGAGGCGAAGGAGGTCGCCGATCGGCATCCGCGACGAACCGAGGACCGCTGAGACCATCACCGGGACATCGAAGACCTGTTCGAGATCCGACGCGCTCTTCGGAGTCGTGGGGGCATCGCGGATCGACTCGGTTCCGAGGCCGTCGAAAGAGGCGTCGATGCCGTTGAGCTGAGGCAGGCTGAAATCGTCGGCTGACATGGCGGCTCTCGGATACGAACGGAAAATCTGGGCTCAGGCGGAAGCAGGACCGGAGACGTGTCCGATGGCGTTGAGGACGGCCGCCTCGATACGGGCGCGGTCGCGCACCACGCCGCCGTCCGCCCATTCCATGCGGGCATCGCCTGGGGCGAGGTCTGGCTCGCCGAGGACGACGAGGCGACCCTCGAAGCCGCGCTCGCGCGCGAGGCGCTTCACCAGCGCTTCGGCATCGTCGAGCAGACTTTCGTGGACGCGCATGACGAGGTGCGGAACGCCGCGCAGGTGCTGCAGCGCCTCGCGGGCCGCTTCCGCAATGGCATCGAGGGGACGCGAATCGAGGGCGTCGCCGGCGATCCGGCGGGCGAGGGCGACGGCAAACGCCATCGCTTCGGCCTCGCGCTCGGCGTCGCGGGCATCGGATTGTCCGAGGAGGCCCGCTGCCGCGAGGCCAAGCCGCGTAATCGCATCGGCGAGTCGGGCCTGGACCTGATGTTCGGCCTGGGCGCGGCCTTCCTGAAAGCCGCGGGCATGAGCCTGCGACGCGGCCTCCGCTGCGGCGGCTGCCTCCTTCTCGGCGGCAGCGCCGACATCCGGGCGGCGGAAATCGGTGTCGAACAGGAAGGGCCGGGCGTTCAATAGACCAGCTCCTCTTCACCGCTCGACTTGGCGATCATGATCTCGCCCTTCTCGGCGAGTTCCTTGGCGAGCTCGGTCATCTTGGCCTGGGCCTCGTCGACGTCCTTGAGGCGGATCGGGCCAAGCGAGCCCATTTCGTCGGTGATGTTCTTTGCTGCACGCGTCGACATGTTGCCGAGGAAGAAGCCGCGCACGCGCTCGTCGGCACCCTTGAGGGCGCGGCAGAGGGTGTCGTTGTCGACCTTGCGCAACATGGTCTGCACGCTGCCCGGATCGAGCTTGAGCAGGTCCTCGAAGGTGAACATGAGCTGGCGGATCTTCTTGGCCGCGCCGCGATTCGCCTGATCGAGGGCGGAAAGGAAGCGGCCTTCGGTCTGGCGATCGAAGGCATTGAAGACGTCCGCCATCAACTCGTGGGCGTCGCGACGTGTGGTTTGCGCGATGGTGGTGACGAACTCGACCCGCAGCGTCTCCTCGATGTGGCGCAGGGCCTCCTTCTGCACCGTCTCCATGCGGAGCATCCGGTTCAGCACGTCGATGGCGAACTCCTCCGGCAGGATGGTGAGCACCTTGGCGGCGTATTCGGCGCGGACCTTGGACAGCACGACGGCGACCGTCTGCGGGTACTCGTTGCGCAGAAACGAGGCCAGGATCTCGGGATCGATCTGCGCAAGGCTCGCCCAGACGCGTTTACCGCTCGCGCCCTTGATCTCCGCCATGATCGAGGAGACCTGATCGGTGGGGAAGATCTTGAGCAGGAGCGACTCGGTGCGCTCGAAGTTCGAGGTGATGCCACCGCCCGACGAGAGCCGAGAGACGAAGTCGACGATGAGCTTCTCGACGGTCTCGGCTTCGAGCGAGCCGAGCTGCACCATGGCGTGGGAGACCTTCTTGACCTCCTCTTCCTCGAGAAGCTGCCAGATCGGTGCACCTTCGGTCTCGCCGAGCAACAGCAGAAGCGCGGCGGCGCGCTGAGCGCCGGGCATCGCCGCGAAGGCGGCCCCTCCGAGCGAGCTCAGATCCCTGGCGACGTTCGATCCAGAAGCCATGCGGTCAGCTCCTCACGACGGCGGAAATGAAGGATGAGATCATGCCGGTTCCGCTCAATTGTCCTGGATCCAGTTGCGCAGGACCTCGGCCGTCTCGGTCGGGCTGGCGCGGACCATGTCGACGACCCTCTGCACGGTCTCTGCCTGGATCTTCCCGTTGAGCTGCGCGAAGTCGACGAGCTGCGCGGTCTTGTTCTCGCGCGGGACCAGGGCTTCCGCCTCGGAGCTCATCATCCCGCTTCCGGCGAGAACGAGCTGCGGCTGCGGCACCTCGGGCGTCAGGATGCGGCGTACCAGAGGCTTCACCACGGCGAGAAGGACGATGATCGTCAGGAGTGCGAGCACTGTCAGCTCGACGATGCGCAGGATTTCCTCCTTGCTCGGTGCGAGCAGGGACTGGACGAGGGATGGCTCCGTAAATTCCGGCGGCACCGGCGTTTCGGCGAAGCGCAGGTTCACGACCTCGACCTGGTCGCCCCGGACCTTGTCGTATCCGATGGCGGTGCGGACGAGGGCCGCGATGCGCTCCATCTCGGCGGCGGGCCGAGGCTGGTAGGTCGGTTTTCCGTCGGCGCCGGGAACGTAGGCGCCGTCCACCGCCACCGCGACCGAGAGGCGCTTGATCCGGCCGCCCTCGACCACCTCGGTCTTGGTGACACGGGAAATCTCGTAGTTCGTCGTCTCTTCGTTCTTGTTGGAGGCGTCCTTGGGGGCCGCCGCGGCGCCGCCCTTGTCGGCGCCCGGCAATTCGTTACCGACGGTGGTGGCGCCCTCGGCAGCGCTGGTTTGCGAGGTCTCGCTCCGGGTCTGGCTCGAACGGACGACCCGGCTCTCCGGATCGTAGGTCTCGGACCGGCTCTCGATCCGGTTGCTGTCGAGCTCGGCGCTCACCTGGATACGCGCGCGCCCCTGGCCGACGATGCCGGCAACGATCTCCTCGACCTGGGACCGCAGGCGCCGCTCGATGCCGGTCTGCTTCTCCTCCAGCCCGATACCGGCTTCCGCCTGCGCGCCGCGGGCGCCGTCCGCGAGCAGGCGGCCACGCTCATCCACGATCGATACGCGCTCCGGCTTCAGCCCTTCGACGGCGGAAGCCGCGAGATGCCGGATCGCCCGCACCTGGGACGGGTCGAGGTCGCCCATCAGCTTGAGGACGATGGCCGCGCTCGGCGACTCGCGGTCGCGCTCGAACAGGCGGCGCTCCGGCATGACGAGGTGAACACGGGCCGCCTGGACCCGGCCGATGGCACGGATCGAGCGGGACAACTCGCCCTCCAGCGCCCGCAGGTGGTTCACATTCTGGACGAAATTCGTGGACGAGAAGGCGTCGCCCTTGTCGAAGATCTCGTAGCCGACGCCGGCCGTGCTCGGCAGGCCCTTGCCGGCGAGGTCCATGCGCAGGCGCGGCAGGTCGGCCCGTGGGGCGAGGATGGTCTGCCCGGCATCGCCCTTGGTCTCGTACTTGATGCCGCGGGCATCGAGGTCGCGGATGACGGCGCTCGAATCCTGCATCGACAGGTCGGCGAACAGGACGCCCATATCGGGCTTCGAGACGCGCAGGATCACGAAGGCGAAGAAACCGATCAGGGTGAGCGTGACGGCCGCCATGGCGGCGAGCCGCGCCGGCCCCAGCTTCGTCACCACTTCAAGGACGGATTTCACGACGCGACCAACCCACCCGACGCAGCGCGGCGGCTGGCCCGCCCCGCTCGGCAAAATTTGCCCAGGCCGTGGTTAGCGGGTGGTTAACGAATGATGCGATCGAGAGTGGAAAAGGGCAAAACACGCCAGGAAGGTTGCCGGCGCGTTAGAGGGTCCACCGCCGAGGTGGTGTTCGGCGGCTGCACAAATCCTTCGGGTGCTCTCACGCTGATCGAGCTCCGTCGGATCCGGATCTCACGCCGCGAGGGCGACGGCCTCGACCGCTGCCATGACCTCGTGGGGAGCGGTGTGATGCACCATGTGCCCGCAGCCCTCCACGACATGCAGGAAGCTTCCCGGCAGGGCGCGGTGGAGGCGCAAGGCCTGATGGTCGAGATCGACCATCTTGTCCTCCGATCCAGCCACGATGGCCACCGGCATCGTGAGTTCGCCGTAGCGGCTCTGCAGAGCGACGGCGTCGGGGATCATAAGGGCCGATTCCGCAGCGCTGGCCCGCAGCTGCGAGGGCCGGATCGCCATTTCGGGAGGCACAGCGGCGAAGGTCGCCGGCACCGGTGCGGGACTGAACAGCTTGCGGATCATCTTCGGCCACAGAAGGCGCGCCAGGGGTGGAGATACCGTATAGCGAAGGATATCGCCGAGTACCGGCACCGCCGGCGCCGACATCAGGACGACGTCGCCGCGCACCGAGGCGTAGTAATAGCCGCTCTCCACGATCAGGCCGCGCACCATCTCCGGATGCGCCAGCGCCAGCGCGATGGCGACGGAAGCGCCCCAGGAATGGCCCAGGATGAGGGCTCGGGGCGCCTCTATCTGCTGAAGGGCGGAACGCAGCAACTCCGCCTGGGCCGCAGGGGTCCACACCGTGCTGCGCGGGCGATCGCTGTAGCCGTAGCCCGGACGGTCGAAGGCGATGACGCGATAGCGCTTCGCGGCCTGCCTGACGAACCCGCTCGACATGAAGTCCTGGACCATGCTGCCGTTTCCGTGCAGCAGCACCAGCGGCTCCCCCTCACCAAGTTCGGCGTAGTGGACCTGCACGCCGTCGACGTCGATCAGACGCCCGGTCGGTGGGTTGTCCCTCTCCGCCTGTCTGGCTCTTGCGCTCACGGCAAGGGCCGTCAGACCAAGTGCGGCTGCGCCGAGACCGGCCAGGATGACCGGACGTGCCAGGGGATTGGGCTGAGCCATAGGGTGACATCCGATCTTGGGGGATCGCACGCAAGTCGCCTCAGGTTGGGGCGCTGATGCTGCGTTGCAACAAGATTAACGGTCGCCGCGAACCATCGTTCCTTGGTGCTGAAGAGCGTCATCCCTCCTCGCCTTCGATCGTGGCCAGGGCCCGTGCCGTGAACACGTCGAAATCGCCTGCCATGCGGATTCTGCCTCGCAAAGCACCGGGCTGGCGGCGGAATCGAAGCGACTTCGATGGCGGGTGGACCTCGGTCAGTACCTCATCCCCCGACGTGACAACGAACGAGCTGCCGTGCCGGGCTTGGTGCAGCACAGCGGTCATGCTCGTCTCGAACTCGCGTAGCTCCAGACGGCGAGGCGTCTCCTTCTCGTCCCGGTCCGACTCTGCCATCTGTCCCGCTCCTTCAGCAAAAAAGGCCTCCGACCGCGAGGTCGAAGGCCTTTGTCGATCATCCGCTACCGCAGGTTCAGCGCTTGAGCGGCCCAGCCTCGATGACGTCTTCCAGGGTGCGCAGACCGGCGCGCGGGGCGTTGACGAGGCAGGCCATGTTGCCGGGCGGGTGCTGGTTCTTCCACATCTTGGTGTGGGCGTGAGGGATCTTGTCCCACGGGAAGACCTCACTCATGCACGGGTCGATGCGCTGATCCAGAACGAACTGGTTGGCGGCGGACGCCTGCTTGAGATGGGCGAAGTGCGAGCCCTGAATTCGCTTCTGGCGCATCCAGACGTAGCGGGCGTCGAAGGTGATATTGAAGCCCGTCGTGCCGGCGCAGAACACCACCATGCCGCCGCGCTTCACCACCAGCGCCGAGACCGGGAAGGTCGCCTCGCCCGGGTGCTCGAACACGATGTCGACGTCGTTGCCCTTGCCGGTGATGTCCCAGATCGCCTTGCCGAACTTGCGCGCTTCCTTGGTCCAGGCGTGGAACTCGGGCGAGTTCACCTTGGGGAGCTGACCCCAGCAATCGAAATCCTTGCGGTTGATGACACCCTTGGCCCCGAGGCTCATGACGTAGTCGCGCTTGGACTCGTCCGAAATCACCGCGATGGCGTTGGCGCCGGAGGCCGCGCAGAGCTGCACGCCGAACACGCCAAGGCCGCCCGAGGCGCCCCAGATCAGCACGTTCTGGCCTGGCCTCACGGTGTGAGGGGCGTGGCCGAACAGCATGCGGTAGGCGGTGGCGAGGGTGAGGGTGTAGCAGGCACCTTCCTCCCAGGTCAGGTGCTTGGGGCGCTGCATGAGCTGGCGCGACTGCACCCGGCAGAACTGGGCGAAGGAGCCGTCCCCGGTCTCGTAGCCCCAGATCCTCTGGCTCGGCGAGAACATCGGGTCACCGCCGTTGCATTCCTCGTCGTCGCCGTCATCTTGGTTGCAGTGGATGATGACCTCGTCGCCGACCTTCCAGCGCTTCACCTTGGCGCCCACCGCCCAGACGATGCCCGAGGCGTCGGAACCGGCGATATGATAGTCGCTTTTATGCACGTCGAAAGGCGAGATCGGCTCGCCCAAGCCAGCCCAGACGCCGTTGTAGTTGATGCCGGCGGCCATGACGTAGACGAGCACTTCGTCATCGCCGATCTCCCAGGTCGGAAGAACCTCGACCTTGAACGAATCCTCAGGCGGTCCGTGGCGCTCGCGCCGGATCGCCCAGGCATACATCTTGGCCGGCACGTGTCCGAGCGGCGGGATCTCGCCGAGTTCATAGAGGTCCTTGACTTCGCTCTGCTTCAACTGTGCCCCTGCCGACATCCTGGATCTCCCTGCAACTGCTATGGCGCCCCTATATCGGCGAACCGTAGCCGCTCCAAGGCCCCCAAAAGGCCGAGAATCGGCTATGCCCCAGGTAAAATGGGGTCTCATCTGCTATGTTAAGACTGGTATAAAGTATTAAGGCCTTGGCTTACTCCATGAGCTGCTGTCGCCGTGAAATCGCTTCATGGAGGCGCGAAGAATTTTTTAGATACTGCGGGTCCGCTCGTCCGTTCAGGAACGTCAGCCGGCAGATGACGGATCGGTGAGGCTTGGCTAGGGTGCCGCGCAGCGAGCGGCTCCCTAGCCGCGCAACATCATCGAGACGGAGCCACGTGGAATGAGCGCGAATGCGACCATCGCAGAGGTCAAGCGCGACAAGCCCTGGATCATCCGGACCTATGCCGGGCATTCCAACGCCAAGGAATCGAACGCGCTCTACCGTGGCAACCTCGCCAAGGGCCAGACAGGCCTGTCGGTGGCTTTCGACCTGCCGACCCAGACCGGCTACGACCCAGACCACGAGCTCGCTCGCGGCGAGGTCGGCAAGGTCGGCGTGTCGATCGCGCATCTCGGCGACATGCGCACCCTGTTCGACCAGATTCCGCTGGCGCAGATGAACACCTCGATGACGATCAACGCCACGGCGCCGTGGCTGCTCTCGCTCTACCTTGCCGTTGCCGAGGAGCAGGGCGTGCCGTTCGCGGGCCTACAGGGCACGACGCAGAACGACATCATCAAGGAGTACCTGTCGCGCGGCACCTACGTGTTTCCCCCGGCGCCCTCGCTGCGGCTGACCAAGGACGTGATCCTGTTCACCACCAAGGAAGTGCCGAAGTGGAACCCGATGAATGTCTGCTCCTACCACCTGCAGGAGGCGGGGGCGACGCCGGTCCAGGAACTCTCCTACGCCCTCGCCATCGCCATCGCGGTGCTCGACACCGTGCGGGAGGATCCCGATTTCGACGAGGCGAGCTTCGCGGACGTGTTCAGCCGCATCTCGTTCTTCGTGAATGCCGGGATGCGGTTCGTCACCGAGATCTGCAAGATGCGGGCATTCTCCGAGCTCTGGGATGAGATCGCACAGGAGCGATACGGCATCACCGACCCGAAGAAGCGGATCTTCCGCTACGGCGTCCAGGTCAACTCCCTCGGATTGACCGAGCAGCAGCCTGAGAACAACGTCCACCGTATCCTCATCGAGATGCTGGCGGTGACGCTGTCGAAGCGCGCCCGGGCCCGGGCGGTGCAGCTTCCCGCCTGGAACGAGGCGCTCGGCCTGCCACGTCCCTGGGACCAGCAATGGTCGATGCGAATGCAGCAGATCCTCGCCTTCGAAACCGACCTCCTCGAATACGACGACATCTTCGACGGCTCCAAGGTCATCGACGCCAAGGTCGAGGAGTTGAAGACGCAGACCCGTGCGGCGCTCGACCAGATCGGCGGCATCGGCGGCGCGGTCGCGGCGGTGGAGACCGGCGCCCTGAAGCGCGCGCTCGTCGAGTCGAACGCCAAGCGCATCTCGGCGATCGAGGCCGGCGACCAGATCGTGGTCGGCGTCAACAAGTTCCAGGCCGGCGAGCCCTCGCCGCTGACGGCGGGGGAGGGCGCGATCTTCACCGTCTCCGAGACCGTCGAGATGGAAGCCGAACAGCGCATCCGCGAGTGGCGAGGCAAGCGCGATCAGAAGGCCGTCGACAAGGCCCTCGACGAGCTCGAGGCCGCGGCCCGCTCGGGAGCCAACATCATGCCGGTCTCGATCGCGGCGGCAAAAGCCGGCGTCACCACCGGCGAATGGGGCGGGCGCCTGCGCCAGGTCTTCGGCGAGTACCGCGCCCCGACCGGCGTCACCCTGGAGACGGTGTCGTCAGGTGCGGCAGAGGAGGCCAAGCTCCTCATCGCCGATCTCGGCGAGCGGCTCGGCGAGCAGCCCAAGATGGTGGTCGGCAAGCCCGGCCTCGACGGCCATTCGAACGGCGCCGAGCAAATCGCGCTCCGCGCCCGCGACGTCGGCTTCGACGTGACCTATGACGGCATCCGCCAGACCCCTGCCGAGATCGTCGCCAAGGCGAAGGAAACCGGCGCCCATGTCGTCGGACTCTCCATCCTGTCGGGCTCTCACGTGCCGCTGGTCCGCGACGTGAAAGCGAAAATGCGCGAGGCCGGCCTCGACCACGTCCCGGTCGTCGTCGGCGGCATCATCTCGCCGGACGACGAACTCGTCCTCAAGAACATGGGCGTCACCGCGGTCTATACGCCCAAGGACTACATCCTCGACACGATCATGATCGGCATCGCCAAGGTGGTCGGCCGGGCCCTGGACAAGCAGGCGGCCGATAAGGCGGATGGCGTCGCCGGCTCATCGCGGGGCAGCGCCGAGAAGGTGTTCTGAGGCTCTGCAGAACCCTTTCTCTACGGGTATCCGGCCTGGTGGGTATCGGCGCTAAGGTGCCCAGGTCGGCAGGCCCGACTTGGGTGGGGGAGATTACCCGGCGGCTGCCGGTCGGAAGAGGGGACCGCGACCTTTCCGGACAGACCAGTGCTTTCCTTTTCCAACCCACTTCATGGGCCACCCTCTCCCGTAGAGGGGAAAGGGACGAGATCCCGTGTAAACGCGTCAGTGGAACGCCCCCGCCGCATGTCCCTAGCGCCGCTCGTCGCCGTACCGCTCGCCGCCGGCCTGAGCGCCGGCTTGATCGTCCTTCTGCGGCCTCTGCTCCACCGTTATGCCCTGGCCCGGCCGAACGCGCGGTCGAGCCACACCGTGCCGATACCGCAGGGCGGCGGCATCGCGGTCGTGCTGGCCGTCCTCGTCGTGTGCGGTTTTGCCCTCGCCATGTCCGGCCCGGGGCTGGATGCCATCGAGGCGCTGCTGCTCTCGCACGCGATCCTGGCCCTGGCCATCCTCGGCGCCGTCGACGATATCCGGCCCCTCCCGGCGTCGCTGCGCCTCACGATCCAGGTGGCCGTCGTGGCCGGCGTCGTCTTCGGCGTCGGCGGCCGGCTCGTTCCCGCCCTGCCTCTGCCGCTCGAGCGGGTGCTCGCTGTCGTCGCCGGCGTATGGTTCGTGAATCTCACCAACTTCATGGACGGGCTCGACTGGATGACGGTCGCGGAGATCGTGCCCATCGCCGGGGCGCTGACCCTGATCGGCCTCGCAGGCGGATTCCCGGCTTTGCCAACCCTGGTGGCGGCCTGCCTGCTCGGGGCCATGCTCGGCTTCGCGCCGTTCAACCGGCCGGTGGCGGGGCTGTTCCTCGGCGATGTCGGCTCGTTGCCGATCGGGCTTATGGTCGCCTGGCTGCTCTATCGGCTCGCGCTCGATGGCGGATTCGCGGCGGCGATCCTTCTGCCGCTCTACTACCTTGCCGACGCCACCCTCACGCTGCTGCGCCGGGCCGCACGGGGCGAACGCATCTGGCAGGCGCATCGCAGCCATTTCTATCAGCGCGCCACCGTGAACGGCCTCCCGGTGATGGCGGTCGTCACGCGGGTCTTCGTGCTGAACCTCTGGCTCGCAGGACTTGCGGCGCTCACCTTGGTTTGGCCGTCCTCGACGGTCACCATACTGGCGCTGGCAGCGGGCATCGGCGCCGTGGCACTGACGCTTCGCGACTTCTCGCGGTCCCGTCGCATGGCGATCTGACGAGAGAGGCTGGGATTTTGAGCGGACCCCTCATCGCGCTCACCGGAGCCACCGGCTTCATCGGGCGCCATCTCCTCAAGACCTTGTCCGCCAAGGGCTTCCGCGTCCGGGTCCTGCTGCGCCGGCCGATCGAGGTGCCGGAGGGCGCGAGCGGCGCCGTCGTCGGGGATCTGACCCGACCGATGAACATGGCCGCCGCCCTGGCCGGCGTCGATGCCGTCGTCCATTCCGCGGGCCTTGCGCACGCGATGTCGGGCGCGCCGGAGGACGATTACCGCTCATCGAACACCGACGCGACGCGCCGCCTCGGCGAGGCTGCGGCCAAGGCGAAGGTGCGCCGCTTCGTGTTCCTGTCCTCGATCCGCGCCCAGACCGGGCCGAGCGCCGAGGGCGTCGTGCGGGAGACCGATACGCCTGCTCCCACCGACGCCTATGGCCGATCCAAGCTCGAGGCCGAGCGCGCCCTGTCGGAGATCGGGATCGACTGGGTCGCCCTGCGCCCGGTGCTGGTCTACGGCGAGGGCGTGAAGGGCAACATGGCCGCGCTCCTCAAGCTCGCCGCCACACCCTATCCGCTACCGCTTGCCAGCATCCGCGGACGGCGGTCGCTCGTCTCGCTCGATGGCTTGTCCGACGCTGTCGCTGCCGTTCTGACGACCTCGGCGCCGCTCGCCCGCCCGCTCGTCGTCGCCGAGCCCGATCCCCTTACATTGCCGGAGATGATCACGGCTCTGCGTCTGGGGTACGGCCGCCAAGCGGGGCTGCTACCCTGTCCGGAAGCAGCGCTTCGACTCGCCGGTCGACTGACCGGTCGTGAAGAGGCCTTCACGCGGATCGCCGCGGACCTCATGGTCCAGCCGGAGGGCATTCTGGCCCTTGGCTGGACGCCGCGACGGACGAGCCGAGACGGGCTTGCCGCCCTCGCGCGATCGATGGTGACGAGCGCATGAAGCTTGCTGCGATCCCCGGCTGCGGACGTCGACAAGGTCGCGGTAGCGGCGTCCGTCATCGACGCGGACGCCGCCAGGGTCGGTCGAGATCCCCGTGCCGAAGCGGGAGCAGCCGCGAGGCCGAGGCTGGTCGCGTGAACGCCGTCTACGAGCAGTCGAACGGGTTTCGGCAAAAGTCTCCCCTCGATCGGAGCGCCGATGGGTGCTCTGGGGGCACCATCTCCCTAAGAACCAATTTCAATCCTGAAGGTCCTTTTCCCCCTCCTGCCATCCCGAACTGGCTGGCGGGATCATGAGCCTGATTCAGGAAACTGCCTCGGCGGTCTGGGAGAGTTCGGTCAGGACCGGTGCCGTGCTCGACCCGCGCTGGCGAAAATCCGGAATGGCTTCTTCGAAGACCGCTTCGGCACCCGTCCGATCCCCGGAAGCGACCGCGGCACGAAGGCGTTCGATCCAGCCTGCCAGAACGGTGCGGTCCGCAAAGACAGGCTTAGCCGCCATGACACCGTCGATCCCGTCGAGTGTCACCCGCGGCTCCTCGCGTGCGAACAGGATCTCATTGAGGCGCTCGCCCGGGCGCGCACCCGTGACGGCGATCTCGATATCCTCGCCGGGCTCGAAACCCGCGAGCCGGATCATCCGCTCGGCGAGGTCGCGGATGCGCACGGGCTGGCCCATCTTGAGGACATAGACCGCCGCGCGCTGATCATCGCCCACGAGGTCGTCCGCGCGGCCCTCGCGATCGGCATGGGAAGCGGCGGTGAGGACGAGGTCGGCGGCCTCCCGCACCGTCATGAAGTACCGCACCATGTCGGGATGCGTGACCGTTACCGGGCCGCCGCGGGCGATCTGCGCCTTGAACACCGGCACCACCGAGCCGACCGAGCCGAGAACATTGCCGAAGCGCACGGCGATCAGGCGGGTGGCTCGTGCCGACGAGCCGGCGGCCTGTTCGGCATCGTGGGCCTGGGCCACCATTTCGGCGAATCGCTTGGTGACGCCGAGCTGCGACACCGGCTCGATCGCCTTGTCGGTGGAGATCATCACCATGGCCCGCGCGCCTGCCGCCAGCGTCGCCTCGGCGACGTTGATCGAGCCGAAGACGTTGGTCTTGATGCCCTCGGTCCAGTCGCGTTCGAGATAGGGCACCTGCTTCAAGGCGGCGGCGTGGAAGACGTAGTCAGGCCGGAACTCGGCGAAGACCTCGCTCAGCCGTTCGCCGTCGCGGATATCGGCGAGCGCGCCGGTAACCTCGGCTTCGGCTTCAAGAAGGCTCGGCTGGTTGAGGACGCCGTGCAGGGCCGGCTCCGAGCTCTCCACCACCAGGACGGCGCTCGCCCCGAAGGCGACGGCTCGGGCGCAGATCTCGGCGCCGATCGAACCGCCGCCGCCGGTGACGATCACCCGGGCGCCGTTGAGGAAACGCTCCAGCCTCGGGCGATCGATCTCGACAGTCGGGCGCAGCAGCAGGTCCTCGATCTCCAGAGGCGCCAGTTCTGTATCGCGCATGCCGTCGCCGAGGCTCGTCACCCGCGCCAGCGGCAGGCCGAGGCGACGTGCACGAACGATGAGGTCGTCGGGCTCGGCTTCAGGGGCAAGGGCGCTCGGCGTCGCCACCAGCCGGCGCACCGGCGTTCCGCGCTCGGCAAGGCCCGCGATCACCGCCTCGAGGTCGGAGAAACCCCCGAGCACCGGCACGCCGCGCATGATCTGGCCGGCTTCGTCGGCCCGCGGCGACAGGATGCCCTTCGGCGACAGCCGCCGGATCGATCCGGCCTCGATGGCGCGCAGGATGACCTCGATGTCCGAGCCTCGGCCGAGCAGCAGGGTCGGCGTCGAGGCGCCGCGGGCCTGGGTCTGGCGCGAGCGGGCATATTTGAAATACCGGAAGGCGAGGCGAGTGCCGCCGAGCAGGAAGACCTGCAGCACCCAATAGAGGCCGATGGCGATCTTCCCGAAGAAGTAGAAGCCGTACATCGTCGAGGAGACGAGGACGTAATCGAGCACCAGGAGCGTCAGGGCCAGGACGCTCGCCGCTCGCACGATCCCGGCGAGATCGGGAAGCGAGGCGAAGCGCCATTTCGTGCGGTAGAGCTTGAACCGCGCGTAGACGAAGCCTGCGAAGATGACGAAGGGCGGCAGCAGGAGCGGCAGCGCGTGCAGCCGTTCGGCGAGGAGATCGCCGTTGAAGCGGAACACGAAGGTGAGGATCACGGCCAGCGCGGTCGCCACGAGATCGTGGGCGATCATCACCGC
The DNA here is from genome assembly GCF_019745455.1 of Methylobacterium sp. Lineage (GTDB taxonomy): Bacteria > Pseudomonadota > Alphaproteobacteria > Rhizobiales > Beijerinckiaceae > Methylobacterium. The sequence continues at coordinate 89,950 of NZ_JAIETD010000024.1, read as the reverse complement.
CAGTTTGTAAGTGCGCTGCTGCATCGATCGCCCGGCCGGCGGTATCGGCGTCGCCCCGTGCGATGTCAACGCGGGGCGCTAGTCCTCGCCTCGCTGAGGTTTGCCGGTCAACGCGATGTAGAAGCCGAGCCCGTCTCCGGCCGGGAGCGGATGCAGCCGCTCGATGAGCCCCTTGCGCCGGGCGTCGAGCAGCAGCCGGCCGGTGGGCTGGAACAGCGTCTCGCCGCCGCCTTCCGGCGGAGGATCGAGGCGGACGGCCACCGTCTTTGCCTTCCCGAAGCGGCTGCGCTCGATCATCTCCTTGAGCGAGGCCTCCGCCCGCGCCCGATTGGCGCCGCGCAGGTCGAGGACGGATTCGGCGTCGGTGACGCCGAGGGAGCCGTGCAGATTGTCGGTTTGGATGTGGTCGAGATCGGACAAGGGGGTACCTGATGCGGCGGTCGGGTCAGGAAATGACGTCGCGATAGACATCGCGGACCGCGACGGCGCCCGCGAGTTCGGGCAGGTCTATCCCATTGTCGAGACCAAGCACCACGCTCTCCCACTCCTGCGCACCGACACGCGAGAACATCTCGATCCGGACTTCGTCCTGGTAGACGATGAGGAAGCGCCGAAGCGACGCAACGGTCTTGTAGAAATCGATCTTGCGTCCGCGGTCGATCGTCATGGTCGAGGGCGACAGCACCTCTGCCACAAGGATTGGATCGGAGGCGTATCCGTCCGGCAGGAATGGACCGCATCGAACCACGACATCCGGGATGGGCGCGAAATCATCCGTTGCCTCGCTGAGGATGGCGAGGCCCGGCAGTGCGCGGCAGCCCTTATCCCGTGTCAGATCGGAAAGCGAAAGAATGAGGTTAGCGACGATAGTCTGATGACGCTCGCGAGGCGGCGACATCAGGACGGGTTCGCCGTCGAGGAGTTCCCAGATCTCACCGTCCGGTCGGGCAGCAACCCATGACCGATACTCGGCGACGCTCATGCGGGTCTCGCGGCGAGCCGCAACGCTCATGGAAACGACCTCCCGATCAGGAGCCAAATCGTATCACCACGGGCGGCGCCGCAATAGAGTAGGCGCCGCCCGTACAGAGAGTTCAGCCGTGGACCAGCACGTTGCGGAACTGCCAGGGATCGCTCTCGTCGATATCCTCCGGGAACAGCCCGGGGCGGCCTGTGAGCGGTGTCCAGTCGGTGTAGACGCCGACGACCGGGCCGAGATACGGCATCTGCACCTCGAGGCAGCGGCGGAAATCGACCTCGTCGGCCTCGACGATGCCTGCCTCGGGGTTCTCCAGCGCCCAGACCATGCCGGCGAGGACCGCCGAGGTCACCTGAAGGCCGGTGGCGTTCTGGTAGGGGGCGATGCGGCGGGTCTCCTCGATGGAGAGCTGCGAGCCGAACCAATAGGCGTTCTTGGCGTGGCCGTAGAGGAGCACGCCGAGCTCGTCGATGCCATCGACGATCTCGGTCTCGTCGAGGATGTGGTGTTTCTCCTGCACGATTGCGGCATTGCCGAACATCTCGTGGAGCGAGAGCACGGCGTCGCCCGCCGGGTGGTAGGCGTAGTGGCAGGTCGGCCGGTACGCGGCGCGCTCGCCTTCCAGAACCGTGTAGTAGTCCGAGATCGAGACCGCTTCGTTATGGGTCACGAGGAAACCGAACTGCGACTGCGCGGTCGGCGTCCAGGACCGGACGCGGGTGTCGGCACCGGGCTGCAGCAGGTAGATCGCGCAGCGCGAGCCCTTCTCTTGCTCACGGGCGTTCTGCGGCTTCCACGTCTCGTGCGTACCCCAGCCGAGCTCGGCCGGCTGGTTGCCCTCGGAGACGAAGCCTTCCACGGACCAGGTGTTGACGAAGACGCCCTGGGGCTTCGGGTTCTTGGCGCGCTGGGTATCGCGCTCGGCGATGTGAATGCCCTTGACGCCGACTTCGCGCATCAAAGCCGCCCATTCGGCGCGGGTCTTCGGTTCCGGCGTGGTCAGGCCGAGATCGGCGGCGACGTTGAGGAGGCCCTGTTTGACGAACCAGGAGACCATGCCGGGATTGGCGCCGCAGCAGGACACGGCCGTGGTGCCGCCGGGCTTCTGCGCGCGCGCATCGAGGATGTCCTCGCGAAGCGCATAGTTGGTGCGGTCGCCCTGGCTCTTCGACTTGTCGAAGTAGAAGCCCGGCCATGGCTCGGCGACGGTGTCGATGTAGAGCGCGCCGAGCTCGCGGCAGAGCTCCATGATCGCGCGCGACGAGGTATCGACCGAGACGTTGACGCAGAAGCCCTGGCCGCCGCCCTCGGTGAGGAGCGGGGTGAGCACGTCGCGGTAGTTCTCGCGGGTGAGCGCCACCTGCTCGAAGCGCAGGCCGTGCTTGTCGGCGAGCGGCTTATGCGCGTCCGAGGGCTCGATGACGGTGAAGCGGGCCTTGTCGTACTCGAAATGTCGCTCGATCAGCGGAAGGGTGCCGCGGCCGATCGAGCCGAAGCCGATCATCACGATGGGGCCGCTGATGCGGCCATGCACGGGCCAGGAGGTTGCGGCGTCGGTCATGGGCAGATCATCCTTCTTTCTTGGTCTTCGAGGTCGTCGCACGGCGATCGCATGCCTTAGGCGCCGGAAATGACGAACAAGCGACGGGCTCAGTGGCGTTTGCGGACCCGTCGGTCAACCGCGGCAGGTTGGTGATCGCCATGCGCTCGGCAGCAGCCGTTACCGAAGATTGAACGAGACTATGCCCTGAACGCAGGGCGACATCCCACCGAACTTCATTGCGGCGTCAACGGCCCGGCTTGATATTGCACTGCAACAGAACAATAGCGACCCCATTCGAGGAAGCGTCCGTCTCCCTGCGCCACGGACCCCTGTCATGCTCGCTCTCATCACCCCCGGCCTCGGTACCCCCGCCGACGAGCCGATCGATCGCGATCCCGGAATCATTACCCTGGCGGCATCGCTGCTTCGCGCGGTAAGCCGCCATCGTGAGGCGGCCTTCCAGCGCCGCTGCGATCTCGCCGCCAAGGCGGACCATCACATCAACGTCTGAGCCTCGGCGAGCCCTCAGTCAGGCGACGCGTCGTCGCGAAGCCGCACCGGCTTCGGCTGCTGCCGGCACCAACTGATCCGGCACCTCCTGATCCAAGGCGCCTGCGGCCCGCAGGATGCCGCGTGCGCCGGCCAATGCGCCCTTGCGCAATTCGAGACCGAGAAAGCGCTCGCGCTCGAAGGGACCAGGCATGAACAGCCCGCCCACGATCTCCGGCGAGAACCCGAACCGCGCATAGTAAGGCGCGTCGCCTACCAGCAGGATTGCCGCGTGGCCGAGCATCTCGGCGCGGCGCAGGGCAGCCCGCATCAGGGTCGAGCCGAGGCCGTGCCCCTGTAGCGCGGGATCGACGGCGAGCGGCCCAAGCAGAAGGGCAGGGCAATGGGCGCCGGCAGCGACATGCCACAGGCGCACGGTGCCGACGACGCGGCCGTCCTGCTCGGCCGTCATCGCGAGACCCTCGGCCGGAAGGCGACCGGTCCGCAAGCGCTCGGACGTCTTGAAGCGGCGCGCCTCGCCGAAACAGGCGTCGAGCAGACCTTCGCGGGCTGCGACGTCCGGTGGGCGCTCTTCACGGATCTGGATCACGGCCGTAGCCTCCCTCGCATTCGAGGCGGGAGAAAACAGCCCTCGCACCGACCCCTCGCAGGGCGGCCGTCCGGGACGCGGAATAGGGGTGAGGTCCGGAAATCTCCTCCCCACACCCAAGTCGGGCCTGCCCGACTTGGGCATTTGGACTTCAGATCTCGGGCAAGCCCGAGGTCTGTGGGGGAGGAGAGCGGGCCGTCAGATCACGTATTGCTGCAGCGGCGGGAAGCCGTTGAACGCCACCGCCGCGTAGGTGGTGGTGTAGGCCCCGGCACCCTCGATCAGCACCTTGTCGCCGATGGAGAGCGAGATCGGCAGCGGGTACGGCACCTTCTCGTAGAGCACGTCGGCGGAATCGCAGGTCGGGCCGGCAAGGACGCAGGGGCTCATGCGATCCTCGTCGTGCTCGGTGCGCACGCGGTAGCGGATCGACTCGTCCATGGTCTCGGCGAGGCCGCCGAACTTGCCGATGTCGAGATAGACCCAGCGGATCTCGTCCTCGGCATCCGACTTCTTCGAGACCAGCACGACCTCGGCCTCGATCATGCCGGCATTGCCGACCATGCCGCGGCCCGGCTCGATGATGGTCTCGGGAAGCTGGTTGCCGAAATGCTTGGTGAGCGCGCGGAAGATCGCGTCGCCATAGCTCTCCACGCCCGGCACCGCCTTGAGGTACTTGGTCGGGAAGCCGCCGCCGAGATTGACCATCGAGAGCGCGATCCCGCGATCCGCGCACTCGCGGAAGATCATCGCAGCCGAGCCCAGAGCCCCGTCCCATGCGCCGGTATTGCCCTGCTGCGAACCGACATGGAACGACACGCCGTAGGCATTGAGACCCTGGCGGTAGGCGTGCTCCAGGACGCCCACGGCCATTTCCGGCACGCAGCCGAACTTGCGCGAGAGCGGCCATTCCGCGCCGGCCCCGTCGCAGAGGATGCGGCAGAACACCTGCACGTCGGCGAGATCCACGTCCGCAGCCTCGGCGGCACGCACGATCTTCTCGACCTCGGCCTCGCAATCGACGGCGAAGAGGCGCACGCCGAGCTTGAGCGCGCGCGTGATGCAGCGCTCCTTCTTGATCGTGTTGCCGAAGGAGACACGGTCGGCGGTGGCGCCGGCCGCGAGCGCCATCTCGACCTCGACCACCGAGGCGGTGTCGAAGCAGGAGCCCATCTCGGCGAGCAGACGCAGCACCTCAGGAGCAGGGTTCGCCTTCACGGCGTAAAACACGCGCGTGTCCGGCAGAGCGCGGGAGAAGGCGGTGTAGTTGTCGCGCACGACGTCGAGGTCGAGCACCATCACGGGGCCTTCGTCCTGGCCCATGTCGCGACGGGCGCGCAGGAAGTCGCGGATACGATCGGTCATGGCGTCAACAACCCACAGGTTCGCGGGCGCCCCATTTCGCGGGGACGCGCTGTCGAATGTCTGGACGACGTCAGTCGTCCGGCGTCTGGGGTTCCTGCGTCGCGACGCACGTCGTGCTTTGGAGACACGTCGGGCGTCGCGGGCGCATGAGCACCCGGAAGCTGCCGTGGATTGGAAGGGGATTCCCTACCGCACGCCGGGCAAAGAGAAACAAGCCTCTTCGGTGCCGGCCTTTGGAGGGCCGACGAGACCAAAAAAGCCCGTTCGTCGTTGCTTTAAGCTGCGTCCCCCATGGAGAGTGGGGTTCGCCGGTTTCGCCTCCGGCTGCCGGTTGTTGTCGGGGTCCGGTGTTGCCACCTGGATGCCGGCCGGAGGGAATCCACCCTATCGACCATCGATCCTTTAAGACCCCTGGCGGCTGTCCGGCAGTTGGCCGGATGCCCACCAACCGACACGCGGCCACAGGCACGTGCGAAATTGGGCAAGCGCGATATACGGTCGGGCCGTTCCTGCCACAAGGATAAACAGCCGGCTCAGCACAAATAATATGCGGTTGCCGGCGGTTGTTGCAGAAACGCCGCGGAAGGGCTTTAGGCCTTCCCAAGTTGCGGCGGACGCGCCATCAAGCCCGCAACTCGAGCCCGAGCCGGATGGCCTCAGAGCGCAGGACAATGACCGTGCCCACCCGCTCTGCAAAGTCGCATAAGAAGTCCGCAGGCACACCGACGATCCGGCTCGCGACCCTCGACGATCTCGACGCCCTCGTGGCCCTCGAACACGCCGCCTTCGCCAGCGATCAGGCCGAACGCCGTGCGATCCGCCATGCGATCCGGTCGGCCAGTATGTCGGTTCTGGTGGCGGTAGATGACGAAAAGGAAGGGGCCGAGGTCTTGGTCGCCGCTGCGACACTGGAACGCCGTCGCGGCACCCGGTTCTCGCGCCTGTCCTCGATTGCGGTCTCGCCGACACGAATCGGCCGCGGACTCGGGACGATCATGCTGCAAGCGGCGGAGGAGGATGCGCGCATCCATGCCTGCGCGGCGCTGCGGCTCGAAGTCCGGGCCGATAACGGCGCCGGCATCCGCCTCTACGAGCGCCACGGCTATAAGCGCTTCGCCGTCATCGAGGATTACTACGAGGACGGGATGGAGGCCTGGCGCTACGAAAAGGCGCTCTAGAGACCCCCTCCCCGACGAGGGGAGAGGGATGGGACTGCAAGGATCAGTCGCAGCTTTCCTTGGTCACCGACTTGCGATCGCCGAGCTCGTTCTCTTTGGTCACCGTCTTGGTGCGGCAGCCATCGCTGGTCTCGCGGCGCTCGACGGTCCTGGACTCGGAGGCCGGACGATCGACGACGACGCGGTCGGGACCGCCACGTTCGATGACGGTGGTCTGAGCCTGGGCGGCGGAGACGCCCGAGAGGGCCAGCACGGCAACGGCTAAGATTGAATAACGCATGCATCTCTCCATCAGGATGATGCGCCGTAACGGCGAGGGGGGCCGTACCGTTCCGGTTGGTCCTGGATGATTTGCCGAATTCTACTTGGAGTCGTTCCGCGAAATGTACTGTTAGAGCGCTACGGTTGTCGTGCCGCTTTCCTCGCCCTTATGGGAAGGAGCTGGAGGTAGGGTCATTGGGTGACCCGTTGCGGAGCCCAGCGGAACCACTCACCCCCGCCCCTCCCCACAAGGGGAGGGGACGTGCCTCAGCCCTCGATCTTCGAGAAATCCGCGACCTCGCGGGTGGCGGCGCGCAACGCGTTGAGGAGATAGAGGCGGTTCTCGCGAAGGCGCGGGTCGTCGGAATTGACCGTCACTTTCTCGAAGAAAGCATCGACCGGCACTCGAAGGGTCGAGAGCGCACGCATCGCGCCGGAAAAATCCTCGGCTGCCACTGCGGCGGACGCAGCCTCGCGGGCCGTCACCAGGGCTTCCGAGAGGGCCCGCTCCTCCGGCTCGCCGGATTGCGCGATCAGCGCCCGGTCTGGCTCGGCCTCGTAGCTGCGGCCGTCCTTCTTCTCCTCGATCCTGAGGATGTTGGCTGCGCGCTTGTAGCCGGCTAGCAGGTTCTTGCCGTCCTCGGTGTCGAGGAACTGACCGAGCGCTTCGACGCGCCGGACGACCATGAGGAGGTCATCCTGACCGGGCAGCGCGAAGACGGCATCGATCAGGTCGTGACGGGCGCCTTGGTCGCGGAGGTAGACTTTGAGACGGTCAGCGAAGAAGGACAGGAGGTCTGAAAGATACTCGTTCTCCTCCCGCGCCGGCGCGGCGACGCGCTCTTCACTTAAAAAGAAATCGGCGTCCTCCAGCACCGATCGGAGTTTCAAGGAAAGCTGCCGCTCTACAATGATCCGCGTGACACCTAACGCGGCTCGACGCAGAGCATAGGGGTCTTTACTCCCGGTTGGCTTCTCATCGATGGCCCAGAACCCCACCAACGTATCAATTTTGTCGGCCAGGGCCACGGCCACCGAGACCAAGTCGATCGGCACGCGATCGCTAGGACCAACAGGCTTGTAGTGCTCCTCGATGGCAGCCGAGACACTAGGATCTTCGCCCTGCAGTTCGGCGTAACACCGCCCCATGAATCCCTGAAGCTCAGGAAATTCACCGACCATCTCAGTGACGAGGTCGGCCTTTGCAAGTCGCGTTGCGATTTCAACGAGACCAAGGTCGGCGCCGATGTGCGAAGCCACGTTTCGCGCCAGGGACACAAGGCCTTTTACCCGCTCGCCCTGCGTCCCGAGCTTCTCGTGGAACACGATGCTGTCGAGCTTCGGCAGCCGGTCCTCGAGCTTCACCGCCTTGTCGGTCTCGAAGAAGAAGCGCGCATCCGAGAGCCGGGCGCGCACCACCCGCTCGTTGCCCGCTGTGATGGCGAGGCCGCCGTCGCTGGCGACGAGGTTCGAGGTCAGTATGAAGGCGGGGGCGAGCTCCTCGCTGCCGCTCTTGCGCAGCACGAAGCATTTCTGGTTGGCGCGGATCGTCGCCCGCACCGCCTCCGCGGGAATTTCGAGGAAGGCCTCGTCGAAGGTGCCGAGCAGCACGACCGGCCATTCCACCAGCCCGGCGACCTCCTCCAGCAGGCCTTCGTCCTCGACGAGGTCGAGGCCGCGGGCGAAGGCGAGGTCGCGGGCATCGTGCAGGATGATGTCCTTGCGCCGATCCGTGTCGAGGACGACGTGGGCGCGCTCCAGCGCCTGGACGTAATCGTCGAAGCGGCGCACCTCGATCGGGCCGGGCGAGAGGAAGCGGTGGCCGTAGGTCGTGGTGCCGGCCTCGATCCCGTCGATGGAGAAGGGCACCACGTCGGGCGTCTCGGTCTCGGGCCCGAAGGTGGCGACGATGGATTGCAGCGGGCGCACCCAGCGCAGAGAACCGGATTTCGCAGAGGCTGCGCCCCAGCGCATCGATTTCGGCCAGGGAAAGGACCGGATGATCTGCGGCAGGATCTCGGCGAGGACGTCGAGGGTCGGAAGGCCGGGCCGCTCGATGACGGCGACGTAGAACTCGCCCTTCTTCGGGTCGGTGACGATCGTCGCCTCGTCGAGGCTGTTGAGCCCGGCGCTCTTGAGGAAGCCCTGAACGGCCCCCTCCGGCGCGCCGACGCGCGGGCCCTTGCGCTCCTCGCGCACGTCCTGGCCGCGGGCTGGCAGCCCGGCGATGTGGAGCGCAAGGCGCCGCGGCGTCGCGAAGGCCTTGGCGCCCTCGTAGAGGAAGCCGCGCTCGACCAGGGCGTCGGTGACGAGCTTCCTGAGGTCGTCGGCCGCGCGCCGCTGCATGCGGGCGGGAATCTCTTCGGAGCGCAGTTCGAGGAGGAGATCGGGCATGGTCCGGGGGCCTGGACGCAAGCCTCGTCTGGGCCGCGTCGTGGGTTGCCGAGAACCGGCGGGGCCGGCTTAGTGGAGCCCGTGTAGAGAGGCGCGTGAACCCTGTCGAGAACGGCGACGCCCGGATCAGCGCGTCGACATGATCGCGACGAGGTCCCACCGCTCCTTGGTGAGCGAGCGGACATTGGCCACCATCCAGCTGCCGTTTTCCTTCACCATGTCGTAGCGCAGGTCCTGCGGAGTGCCGTTCGTGAAGCGCGCCTGGATTTCGGCCCGTTGGTCGTCGGCGGCGACGAGGCTCTACCGAAGCGTCTTTGCGAGGCCGTCCTGCCGGTCCTGGCCGTTCAGGTGATAGGCGAAGCCGAGCCGCCCGACCTCACCCTTCGCCTCCTGGGCATCCTTCTCGAACAATCCTCGCAAGGGGCGAGCGAGGAAGCGCAGATCGTTGATGTCGTCCGCCGCGTAGACCGCGCGGACCGTCTCGATCGGGTTCGTCGCGGATTGCCCCAGGACTGGGCCTGCTAGGAGGATCAGAGCGAGAGCAGTCGCAACGCGTCTCCGATGGATGCTTCTCACGCCGCCATTCCTCCGCCCGCCGTCTTCAGCCACGCCGCCCCACAGGCTTTTGCCAGTTCCCGCACCCGCAGGATGTAGCTCTGCCGCTCGGTCACCGAGATTACCCCGCGGGCGTCGAGCAGATTGAAGACGTGGCTTGCTTTGATGCACTGGTCGTAGGCCGGCTGCGCCATCAGGTGGCGCTCGGTCTCCGAAGCCGGTGCGCCGGCTTCGAGGTAGCTGCGGCAGGCCTTCTCCGCGTCCGTGAACTGGCGAAAGAGCATTGCCGTGTCGGCCGCCTCGAAATTGTGGCGCGAATATTCCTGCTCGGCCTGGAGGAAGACGTCGCCGTAGGAGACCTTCTCGTCGCCCTCGCCGCCGTTGAAGTTGAGGTCGTAGACGTTCTCGACGCCCTGGACGTACATGGCGAGGCGCTCCAACCCGTAGGTCAGCTCCCCCGCCACCGGCGCGCATTCGAAGCCGGCGACCTGCTGGAAATAGGTGAACTGGCTCACCTCCATTCCGTCGCACCAGCATTCCCAGCCGAGACCCCAGGCGCCCAGCGTCGGGCTTTCCCAATCGTCCTCGACGAAGCGGATGTCGTGGAGCTCCAGGTCGACGCCGATGGCGTCGAGCGAGGCGAGGTAGAGTTCCTGGAGGTTCGGCGGGTTCGGCTTCAGGATGACCTGGAATTGGTAATAGTGCTGCAGCCTGTTCGGGTTCTCGCCGTAACGCCCGTCCTTTGGGCGGCGCGAGGGCTGGACATAGGCGGCCTTCCAGGGCTTCGGTCCCAATGCCCTCAGCGTCGTCGCCGGATGAAAGGTCCCGGCGCCGACCTCCATGTCGTAAGGCTGCAGGATGACGCAGCCTTGTGCTGCCCAGAAGTTCTGCAGCGTCAGGATCAGGCCCTGGAACGATGTTCTCGGTGCGAGATCGATGGCGCTCGACATGGTCTTCGTGTCCGGTCTGTTCGAGGGACGGCCAGCGTTTAAGGGGGGAGCGCGCCCTGTCAACGCCCGACGCTCCGCGAAGATGTGCGGCCCGGCACACAATTCTGCCACGATTCCGAAGGGCAAGCGGAACTGTACGCCAGCAGCCAAGTTTATGCAGCAATCAAGGGGTTGGGGTCGTCTTCGAGACAGTCCCCAGAATCAGGGCACAAGGTCATGCGCCAGTCCGTCACCGTCTTCGCTGCGCTCGTCGTCGCTTCTCTCGCCGCGACACCTTTCGTCATGAGCGCCACGAACGCCCTCGCTACGCCCGAGCACACCGATGTCGCCGAGATGCCCGCTGCGGTGACTGCAATCGAGGTGGCGCCCGTTGCGGCTCCTGTGGTCGCTCTCGCTGCCGTCGAGACCTGTCAGCGCAAGATTCGTGTGGTCTATGCCGGCTACGCCTCGCCCGCCTGCACAACCGCTTCGCGCTGAGGCCTAGAGACCGAACCGCGCCCAAAGCGCTCGCTCCTCCAGGGCGCCTATGGCCTCCGAGGCAAGGCTCGCATTTGTACCGCCGGGCGTCGCCCGGCGCAGTATGCGGGCAAGGAGCGAGCCCTGGCGATCGGCGACGAGAGTCAACTCGACCTTGTCGCCGTAGCGTTCCCTCATTGTCGCGCGCAGATCCCCAAGGCCATCGACCAGTCCTAAAGGCAGAGCCTGACGGCCGGTCCAAACCGCGCCAGTGAATAGGTGTGTACCCTCGGGCAAGTTCGGGCGCCGCTCGCGGACCAGCTTGGTGAAGAGTTCCTGCACGTCGGCCTGGATCTCGAGCAGCCGCTCCACGTCCGCGGGGTTTTCGGGCCGGAACGGGTCCAGCATCGCCTTGGCTTCGCCCTGGGTATGGACGCGGCGCTCGATGCCGACGCGCTCGATCAGCTTGTCGAACCCGAACCCCGCCGAGACGACGCCGATCGAGCCGACGAGGGAGGCAGGATCGGCGATGATCTCGTCGGCGGCACATGCGATCATGTAGCCGCCCGAAGCCGCCACATCCTCCAAGAAGGCGAAGACCTTGAGGTTCTTCTCGGCCGCCAGTGCCCGGATGCGGCGGTAAATCAGATGCGACTGCACCGGCGATCCGCCAGGGGAATTGATGACAAGGGCGACAGCGGTGACGCCCTTCAGCGTGAAGCCCCGTTCGAGGCTGCCGGCGAGGCCGGCAATGGACAGACCAGCCCTGAACGGAGAAACGGCACCGATCGCGCCGTTAAGGCGAATGATTGCGATCCGCGGCGGGGATTTGCGCCAGCGCGCCGGTACCAACGTCCTGAGCCACTTCGAAAAAGCCGTTGCCATGGGTCCTCGATCGCCTCGTCGTCACTTGGCTGCAGCCTTACCACGGCTCGGTTTCGGACCGCGGCTTCCCCGTCGCCGCACCGACCGCTCTCATGCCTCACCGCGATGCATAGCCTCCACGGCCGGCGTGAAGCGCCCCTCCGCATCCTGCAGGACGAGCGGCGGCAGCAGCATCATGGGCGCGCGGCTCCCCTTGCGGGCCGTCGCCAGAATTCGGATCGCGGGGCGATCGTCGCGCGCATGGACGGGACGGACCGCGATGGCGCCAAAACGGTTACCCAATGCGTCGAGGCATTGGCCGAGGGCATCAGCCCGATGCACCAGGCCCAGCCTGCCATCGGCAGCGAGCACGTCGGCACAGGTTCGGACCCAGCCGTCGAGGTCACCCTTACCGAAGCTGTGAGCGTCTCGCTTGCCTGGATGTGGCGAGTTCCGATGGCGAGCCTCGTCGAAGAAGGGGGGGTTCGTGAGGACGAGATCGGCCATTCCGGGCGTCAAACCTGCGGAATGACGTTCGCGGCCTGGACTCAGAATGTCGGCCTCGACGACTCTCACACGGCCGGTCATCCCGTTGTTCTCGACATTCTCGCGCGCCAGCCCGGTGAGCCCGGAATCCCGCTCCACCAGGACCACTCGGCACTCCGGATGTAGGAGCGCAACGGCAAGGCCCACCGCGCCCGTCCCGGCTCCGAGATCGAAGATCGTAGCGCCTGGATCCGGCCTCAACAGATGGGCAAGCAGGACGGCGTCGGTCCCGGCCCGGTGGCCACCGCGCTCGGGCTGGCGTAGCCGCAGGCGCCCGCCGAACCAAAGGTCTGCCTGGTCGGTCACGGAGCTCGCAGCTCGTGGGCGAGACCCGCATCGGTGAGCAGCCGCCGCGCCTGCCGGGCATGGTCGTCGGGAACCAAGAGCCGTCTTGCGAAAGCTCCGATCGAGCCCTCCAGCAGGCTCATGTGCTGGTCCGCGACGAGGACGGGAATATCGGCGCCTTCGAGAAGCGATTGCGCAAAGCCCATCAGGACGATGTCGTTGCTGCGGATCAGTTCCGTCATGAGGATCGTGTCTCCGGTCGCCCGTCGGAATGGGCGCGAACAGGCCAACGGCGGCCGCCTGGGGGGAAAGGCTTAGCCGGTTTCGTTGCGGCATGCTGCGTGTTGCGGGCGCGGGGGCAGCATGCCATGGGGAGCCTGAGAGGTGAGCCCGCGGGCGCCGAGGACGGCGGAGCGGGCCGCGGCCGGCATGGTCCTATCGCGGGCTCGGTCAGCATGGAGGCTAGGCCCATTGGGTGTCGTGGTTCCCTTCGATGAGGGCCGCTCCGATCCGGAAGCGAGCCTGAACGATCTCGTCGCGCTGGTGGCCAAAGGGATGGAGCGCGTCAACGCGACGATCCTGTCCCGGACGGGCTCCGAGGTCGAGATGATCCCGGAGGTGGCCAATCACCTCATCGCCTCGGGCGGCAAGCGCCTGCGCCCGATCCTCACCCTCGCGACCGCCGACCTCTGCGGTTATGCCGGGGGGGAGGGGGCGGTGAAGCTCGCCGCGAGCGTCGAATTCATGCACACGGCGACGCTCCTTCACGACGACGTCGTGGACGAGAGCGACATGCGCCGCGGCCGGGTCGCCGCCCGCATCAAGTGGGGCAACGAGGCCAGCGTCCTCGTAGGCGACTTCCTCCTCGGCCAGGCCTTCCGGATGATGGTCGAAGTCGGTTCGCTCCGAGCGCTGGACATCCTCTCGGCGGCAGCCACCGTCATCGCCGAGGGCGAGGTGATGCAGCTCACCGCCGCCAAGAACACCGAGACCAGCGAGGACGAGTATCTCGCCGTCATCCGCGCCAAGACCGCAGAGCTCTTCGCCGCCGCCTGCGAAGTCGGGCCGGTCCTCGCCGATCGCCCGCGGGCGGAACAGGCGGCCTGCCGCTCCTATGGAATGAATCTCGGCATCGCCTTCCAGCTCGTGGACGACGCCCTCGATTACGGCGGCACCAGCGCCTCGCTCGGCAAGAATGTCGGCGACGATTTTCGCGAGGGTAAGATCACCCTGCCGATCGTCCTCGCCTTCCGCCGAGGCAGCGACGAGGAGCGGTCGTTCTGGCGCCGGACGCTCGAACAGGGCGAGGTGACCGATGCCGACCTGGACACGGCCCTGGCCATCCTGCGTCGCCATAAAGCCCTCGACGATACGATCGAGCGCGCCCGCCATTATGGGGCGATGGCCCGTGACGCGCTGGCGCTGTTTCCGAACAGCCCGATGAAGCTGGCACTCCTCAAGGTCGTCGACTTCTGCATCGCTCGGGCCCACTGAGCGGAGCAACAGCCGGATTTTGTTTCGTCAGGCGGCCCGCATGGCCGCCTCGGCAGCGATCTCCTGGCGTTGGGCCTCTGCTGCGCCGTCGAGAACCACGTTGCCGTCCTTGTCGGACCATTCGGCGAGCAGCAGGTCGGTGGCCTGCTTGCCCAGAGGCGCACCGAACAGGTAGCCCTGTCCGTAGGTGCAGCCCTGATTGGCCAGCCAATCGACGCTCGACGCGTTCTCGATCCCCTCGGCCGTCGTGACGAGACCGAGACTGGAGCCGAGCGCGATGATGGCGTCGACGAGCCTTGCCCGCTCGGAGCCAAGCGGAATCGACGAAACGTAGCTTCGGTCGATCTTGAGCTTGTCGAACTGGAGCTCGCGCAGGTGGTAGAGACTGGAATAGCCTGTGCCGAAATCGTCGAGCGCGATGCGGACCCCGAGATTCTGGAGCGATTTCAATGCAATGCGAGCGGATTCGAGATCATTGACGAGCGCCGTCTCGGTGATCTCGATCTCCAGTCGGCTCGGAGCGAAGCCCGTCTCGGTCAAGATCGCAAGCACCCGCTCGGGCATCTGCTTGTCCTGAAGCTGCAGCGGTGAAATGTTGACGGCGAGCTGGAGATGAGACGGCCAGGAACGGGCATCCCAGCAGGCCTGGCGCATCAAGGACCAGCTCAGGTCGGCGATCATGCCGGTCTCTTCAGCCAGAGTGATGAAATCGGCCGGATTCATCAATCCATGGTCGGGATGACGCCAGCGCGCCAGCACTTCGAATCCAATCAGTTCGCGTCCTGGCAGCGCCACCACCGGCTGGTAGAACGGTTCGATCTCGCCGCGCTCGATACCCGTGCGCAGCTCCTGTTCGAGGCGAGCTCTCACCTTGAGCGCGTGCCCCATCTCGAGTTGGAAGAAGCGGTAAGTGCTGCGTCCGTCGCGCTTGCCTTGGTACATTGCCACGTCGGCGGCATGCAGGAGAGCTTCGGCGGTCGAAGTTTCGACTGTAGCGAGGGCGATGCCGACGGTCGCGCCGATCTCGAGATGCCCGGCGCCCCATGGGATCGGCTGCGACAAGGTCGTGATGATCTGCTGGGCAAGCCGGCTCACGCCGTCCGTATCGATGCCGTAGTCGAACAGGACGGCGAATTCGTCGCCACCGAGGCGAGCAGCGGTGTTTCCGGCAGGAATGACGAGTCGCAGACGATCGGCGACCGCACAGAGGACGGCGTCACCGGCGGCATGGCCGTGAACGTCGTTGATCGGCTTGAAGCGGTCGAGATCGATCTGAATCACCGCGATGCTCGGGACACCCCTCGCTCCGTCGATGCGCATGTCCAGCAGCTCACGGAAGAGCCGGCGGTTGGCAAGTCCGGTCATCGCATCGTGGCGCGCGACCGCTTCGGCATGGGCCTGGGCTCCATCGCGAGCCATCATGACGCGGCGAAGCTTCAGAGACTTGCGCACGGCAGCGACCACGACGCCAAGGGTCATGCAGATGGCGAGCAACATCATGTGCTCGAGCCCATGCAGGGTCATGAAGGAGAGAACGACCGTGAACACCCCGAGCTGCGTGCCGATGATCCAGATGCAGGCACCGATCATCATCAGCGAAAGCAGCTCGCGCAGCTCGCCCTCGGCCCAGGACGCGGATGTGTCGTCTCTCATTCGCTGATCTCCTTGGAGACCAGCCTTACCGTTCCGCCCCTTTCACGGCGGTAAACGAGGCACGAGCAGGGACCGGCAGGACAACGAAATCTAGCGAATTTTCCCGTTTCAAACCGGTCGATCAAATCGATTCAGAATACCGATTTATACACGATAACCGCGAGTACTTCGCAGCCCGGCAGTTCCGTTGAACAAGTGCTGTGCATCAGCGGAGCACGACAGGCTTCACCCACCATCCAGCTTCAGCCGCACGGATCCTGCGCGCGGCCCGAACGGCAGCCGTTCGATCGCTGAACAAGCCGAAGGCGGTGGCTCCGGAACCGGACATCCGGGCGAGGCGACAGCCGGGCTGTCCACGCAGTGTCTCGAGCACTGCGCCGATCACCGGTGCGACCGTAAGCGCAGGCGCCTCGAGATCGTTGCGCGCAGGTTCGAGGGCGGCGATGACAGCATCCCTGTTCGAGCAAGTGGTCATGGCAGGGTGTGCCAAGCCCGGATGGCGCGCACCGACTGCCAGTCCCAGAGCCCGGAAGACCGGTGCCGTCGAGACTGCAACTCCCGGGTTGATGAGGAGTGCAGGGAGCGGCGGTAAGTCGACTGCTTCGCCGACACTCTCTCCGGCCCCGCACATCATCCGCGCTCTCGGCTCCAGACATACCGGCACATCGGCTCCGGTGCGGCGCGCGGCCTCGATGACAGCGGGATGAGTGATCGCAAGATCGTTGTGACGAGCGAGCAGCCGCAGTGCAGCGGCGGCGTCGGAAGACCCGCCCCCGATCCCCGCGGCAACAGGCAGGCGCTTCACGAGATGGAAGTGACCCCAATGCAGGTTCGGCATCGCTGAAGCGAGATGTCGAGCGGCCCTGATGACGAGGTTGTCGTCCAGGGGGCCGGCCGGACCTGCGGTCGGACCAGACGTCGTCAGGGCAAGGTCGGAACCGGGATCGAGGATGAGTGTGTCGCCCGATCCGGTGAACGCTACTAGGCTTTCCAGCTCATGGTAGCCGTCCCCCTCCCGGCGTCCGAGAATATGAAGGCTCAGGTTGACCTTCGCCGGGGCACGGGTGACGAGACGGGACACGGACCCTCGGTAGGGCAAAGGTGGGTGAACAGGCTAGCTCGCCGCCTATGGCTGGGCGGAGCCCAGGAGGTCAAGCTGCCGCGCTTCCGTGTCAGCCTCCGCTCTTCTTGTCCGCGGCACCGGGCGGCTCGTTCGGGGCGGGCGCGCCTTTAGGGAGCTCTGGGTTCGCCTGTGCGGGCGGCGGGTTCTCCGCGGTGGCGGCCGGCTTGTCGAGCTCGGGAAGGCCGTCCTTGAGCTTGGCGTTGATTTTCTCGAGATCTTCGGGCTCAGGATTCAGGTCCTTGGCGTGCTGCCACTGGAACTTGCCTTCGAGCCGACGGCCGGCCCGCCAATAGGCGTCGCCGAGATGGTCGTTGATCGTCGGGTCGCCCGGCTTCAGTTCGATCGCCTTCTCCAGCTCACGAACGGCGTCGTCCCAACGGCCGAGGCGGAAGTACGCCCAGCCCAGGCTATCGATGATCATGCCGTCGCGGGGGCTCGCATCCACCGCCTGCTTCAGCATGGTGAAGGCTTCGTCGATGTTGATGTTCTGATCGACCCAGGAATAGGCGAGATAGTTCAGCACCTGGGCACGGGCGCCGGGCTGGGTCGGCGGAACCAGTTCGAGCGCCTTCTTGAGGTCGGCTTCCGCTTTGGGCCATTCCTTGGCCCGCTCATAGGCGGTCCCACGGAAATAGAAGGTCGTCCAGTAGCTGGCGGCCGGCTGAGCGCCGATGAGGTCGATGGCCTTGGTGTAGGTCGCCGCGGCCTCCGCGTATTTCTTGCGCGAGCGCTGGACGTTGCCCAATGCGGTAACCGCGTCGATATCGTTCGGATGTGCCTTCATCACGGCATTGAGGTGCTGGAGCGCCTCGTCGCCCTTGCCCATCTGCTCGAGGTTTAGGCCGATCTGGATGTCGGCGTTCAGGCGAAGCGGCGAGGCGGCGGGGATCTGAGCATAGGCCTCGTTGGCCCGCTCGGTCTGCTTCATCCTGTCGAGGAGGTCGGCGAGGGTGAGGCGGGCCAGAGCGTGGTCGGGCGCGAGGTAGAGGGCAAGACGCAGATAGACGACTGCAGGCAACTCGTCGCCCTGCGTCGAGCCGGCCGACCCGAGGCCATAGAGCACCTCGGCCGCGCCCTCCTGTGCGGTGGTGACGAGACGCCCGAGAGGCCTGCCGGCCTTGAGCTTGTCCAGGCCGTCACGCACGATCGGGTGGCGGGGCATCAGCTGGTCGAATTCGGTATAGGCCTGGATCGCCAGATCGGTGCGGCCCGCCTGCGCCTCGAACCTTCCGTAGGCGTCGACGATGCGAAGCGTGTTTCGATCGGCGTCGTAGGCCGCTTTCAGACGGCGCTCGGCCTCGGCCTGGTCTCCGACAACGCTGGCGATCAAGCCGGCATGATAGTCGCGAAATGTATTGTAGTAGCGTTCGCCCTTGAGCTTGGAGACCGTTTCCATCGCCCGCTTGGCGTCGTTGGCGCCCGCATAGGACCAGGCCGAGAGCAGCGTTCCCGTGAGGTCGGCAGCCGCGCCTCGGCCACTGCGGGCGAAGTTCTGGCGTGCCTGAGCGAACTGGCCCGCCTTGATCTGGCGCACGCCCAAGGCGAGCTGCGCGAGTCCGTTGGAGCCGTCCTTGGCGGTCAGGCGCTCGGCGGTCCGGAATGCGTCCGGGAGAGCGCCATCGGCCAGCAGCGAGATGAAAGCGCGCTCCTGAAGCTCGGCATTGCGAGGATCGGCCTTCAGGGCCTCGCGATAGAAGGTTGCCGCTGCGGCCGTGTCTCGCGAGGCACCGGCGATGTACGCGGAGAGGAAGTTCCCCTCCAGGGACTCCGCCGGCTCGAAGCTCGATACGGGTGTCGATTCCCGAGGCTGCGTCGCCTGTGCGTGAGCCGGCAGGGCCACCGTTGCGAGAAGCGAGAAGGCGAGAAGGGTCCGCCGTGCAGCGTGTGCGGTCATCGGTCTTCCGTTCATGTGCGCGCGTGCCGGCTCCGCGAGGGCCTCGCCGGCGGTTCAGGCCAGCGTCGGATCGGGCGCGGACACTGGACTCTTCCCGCCATCCCCGCAAGGCGAAAGGATGGCGGGCGACGTCGCGCCTTGGCGCTCACATGTTCGGGTAGTTCGGCCCGCCCGGACCCTCCGGCGTGACCCAATTGATGTTCTGGTTGGGGTCCTTGATATCGCATGTCTTGCAGTGGACGCAGTTCTGCGCGTTGATCTGATAGCGCACCCCGTCTGAAGCCGCGGCTTCCGCCACCCATTCGTAGACGCCGGCCGGGCAGTAGCGTGCCGATGGTCCTCCGTAGACGTCGTGCTCTGAGACCTTCTGCAGACCCATATCCTTCACGTTGAGGTGTGGCGGCTGGTCCTCCTCGTGGTTGGTGTTCGAGAGGTAGACCGAGGACAGGCGGTCGAAGGTTAGGACGCCGTCGGGCTTCGGGTAGACGATCGGCTTCACCTCGGCGATCGGCTTGGTGCAGGCATGATCGGGCTTGCCGTGTCCGAGCGTGCCGAAGGGCGAGACGCCGAGGATGGTGTTCGCCCACATGTCGAGCCCGCCGAGGCCGACGCCGGCCAGGGTACCGTAGCGCGACCACAGCGGCTTCACGTTGCGCACCGGCTTCAGGTCGCGACCGATCTCGCTGTCGCGCCAACCGGCATCGTAGTCGGCGAGCTCGTCGCCCTGGCGTCCGGACGCCAAGGCCGAGGCGATGGAATCTGCCGCCTGCATGCCGGACAGGACCGCGTTGTGGGAGCCCTTGATGCGCGGCACGTTCACGAAGCCGGCGGAATCGCCGACGAGGCAGCCTCCTGGGAAGACGAGCTTTGGCACCGATTGCCAGCCGCCCTCCATGATCGCGCGGGCGCCGTAGCCGATGCGCTTGGCGCCCTCGAAGACTTCGCGGATCATCGGGTGGGTCTTGAAGCGCTGGAACTCCTCGAACGGCGACAGGGTCGGGTTCTCGTAGTTCAGGTGTGTGACGAAGCCGACCGAAAGCAGGTGGTCGTCGAAATGGTAGAGCCAGGAGCCGCCACCGGCCTTGTTCGGCAACGGCCAACCCATGGTGTGCTGGACGAGACCCGGCTGGAACTTGTCGGGCGAGAGCTGCCACAGCTCCTTGACGCCGAGGCCGTATTTCTGGTGGTCGCTGTTCGCGTTGAGCCTGAACCGGTCGATCAGCGTCTTCGTGAGCGAGCCGCGAGCACCTTCGCCGAAGACCGTGTACTTGCTGCGCAATTCCATTCCGCGGGTGTAGTCGTCGCGCGGCTCGCCGGACTTGCCGATGCCGAGATCGCCGGTGGCGATGCCGACGACAGCCCCCCTCTCGTCGTAGAGGATCTCCGAAGCCGGGAAGCCCGGATAGACCTCGACGCCGACCTCCTCGGCCTTGCGGCCCAGGAATTTCGTGACGTTGGACAGCGACCCGACGAAGTTGCCGTGGTTGCTCATGAATTTCGGAAAGAACAGGTTCGGCATCGTGACGCCGCTGTTCTTCGTCAGCATCATGAACTCGTCGCGCTCGACGGCGGTCTTGAGCGGCCTGTCGGGATCGTCGCGCCATTCCGGAACGAGCTTGTCTAGGCCGAGGGGATCGATCACCGCGCCCGACAGGATGTGGGCGCCGACCTCCGAACCCTTCTCGACGACGACGACGCTGATCTCGTTTCCCGTCTCCGCCGAGAGCTGTTTCAGGCGGATCGCTGCAGCGAGGCCAGCCGGCCCTGCACCCACGATCACCACGTCGAAATCCATCGCCTCGCGTTCCGGCAGCGCCATTCTCGATGTCTCCCCAAAATTCACGTAACCCGATCCAGCGCCGTGGCGCGTCCAGAGGCCGCCATCGCGAGATACGGGTGCTGATAACACTCTGAACCCATTCCAACCTGCGAACGCAAGTCGATAGTTTATATATGAACTGTCGCAGCCTTCCCAAGCCCGACCATTTCATGGTCCTACGAGAGAGAGCACGGATGGTTGTCCACAGGCCGTCCATGCTCCACATCAAGTTCATGAGCGAGATGCACGACGAGCGCCGCGACCTGATCGATTACCTCGATTTCCACGTCGAAGCCGGTGTGGATCTCACCCTCGACGAACGCCCGCACGACCGTTTCGCAGAGATACAGCCGGGTGTCGAAGAAGCTGGTTTTCGTGAGGAACCGAAGGCACGAGCCCCAACCTCTCCGCGGCCTGCGCTTGCCGTGCAAGCGCCTACTGCGTCTCCACCGATCCAAACCTTCGGACGGTCTGCCTCGGCGCGGCCCGAAGTTGCAGCGGGCGATGCGAGAGCCCAGGCAAAGGATTGCTCCACCCTCGCCGAGCTTGAGGCGCTTCTGGCGACTTTCGACGGCTGTCCGCTCAAGTTTACGGCAAAGAACCTCGTGTTTGCCGATGGCAATCCCGATGCGAAGCTGATGTTCGTCGGCGAGGCCCCCGGCGCCGACGAGGATCGCATCGGCAAGCCCTTCATGGGACGTTCCGGCCAACTCCTCGACCGGATGATGGCCGCGATCGGCCTCGACAGGACGAAAGCCTATGTCACGAACATCGTGCCCTGGCGCCCGCCGGGGAACCGCAACCCGACGCCGCAAGAAGTGGCGATCTGTCGGCCTTTCATTGAACGGCAGATCGAGCTCGCCGATCCCGACCTCATCGTCTGCCTCGGAAGCCCCGCGACCCAGGCACTGACCGGCACCAAGGATGGAATTCTGAAGGCACGCGGTCGCTTCTTCCCCTATCAGGTCGGAAACCGTCAGATCCGTGCGCTGGCGGCCTTGCATCCAGCCTATCTGCTGCGCCAGCCCGTCCAGAAGCGCCTCGCCTGGCGCGACCTCCGCCTGCTCAGGAATGCCCTCGACGGAAAGGCCTGACGAAGCCTGGAATGGGCTTGACCGCAGCCGCGCGGATGCTCACGGAACCGTTACGCTCGTCCTCGACTTAGTTGGTGTCGGCGTCGAACCCGACGAACGCCGAAGACAGGTGGTAGCCTCGACATGCGCTGGCAGGATTTTGGTTCGTCCGACAATGTCGAGGACCGCCGCGGCGAAGGCGGCGGAGGAGGCGGGTTCGGGTTTCCCGGTGGCGGCGCCGGTGGACTTGGCATCGGCACCATCGTCATCCTCTGCATCATCGGCTGGGTCACGGGCATCAACCCGGCCATCCTCATCGGCGGCGCCGAGCAGATGACCGGAGGACGCGAGCCGCAGCAGGAGCGTGTGGGCCCGCAGACCAGGTCACAGCGCAGTAACAAGCCCACCGATGAGAACGGGCGCTTCGCCTCGGCAATCCTCAAGAACACCGAGGATGTCTGGAGCCAGGTCCTCCCCAACCAGACCGGCAAGCAGTACCGGCCGACGACAATGGTCCTCTACACCGGCGGCACCCGCAGCGGCTGCGGCTCGGCCAAGGCGGCGATGGGGCCGTTCTACTGCCCACTCGACAAGAAGGTCTATCTCGACACCTCCTTCTTCAAGGAAATGGAGCGCAAGTTCGGCGTGAAGGGCGATTTCGCCTACGCCTACGTCATCGCTCATGAGGTCGGTCACCACATCCAGGGCGAACTCGGGATTCTCGGCAAGGTTCAGTCCCGCCAGCAGGCCGCCGGACAGGTCGAGGGCAACCGCCTCTCGGTCCGTGTCGAGCTGATGGCCGATTGCCTCGCTGGCGTCTGGGCGAAGAACTCGAACGACAAGTACAATTCACTGGAGCAGGGCGACATCGAAGAGGCGATGCAGGCCGCCAGCGCCATCGGAGACGACAAGCTGCAGGAGCAGTCCCAGGGCTACGCTGTCCCGGATTCCTTTACCCACGGCTCGTCGGCGCAGCGCATGCGCTGGTTCATGACCGGCTACAAGAGTGGGCAGACCCGCTCCTGCGACACCTTCCGCGCGGCGGCGAATTGATCAGATCAGTGGAGATTTGAGACCCGATAGGGCGTAGGTTCAGAGCCTATGCCGCTTCGAGGATCGGGACCATGGTCGCCTTCGACAAGACACGCTCGTTCATTCCCCTCTCCATTGCGGTTCTCACGGTGTCCGACACGCGCGTGGCCGAGGACGACCGGTCCGGCGATACTCTGGTCGACCGCCTGAGCAGCGCCGGCCATGGCCTTGCGGCGAGGGCGATCGTTCCCGATGAGGTCCAGGCGATCCGGGCCCGTGTCGAGGAGTGGATCCGAGATCCTGCGATCGACGTGGTGATCACGACGGGAGGGACCGGCTTCACCGGCCGCGACGTGACGCCCGAAGCTCTTGAACCCTTATTCGAGAAGCGCATGGACGGTTTCTCGGCAGTGTTCCACCGTATCTCATACGACAAGATCGGCACCTCGACGCTTCAGTCGCGGGCGACGGCGGGGGTAGCGGCGGCGACTTACATCTTCGTACTCCCAGGCTCTCCCGGCGCCTGCCGCGACGCCTGGGACGGGATCCTGGCGGCACAGCTCGACTACCGCCACCGGCCCTGCAACTTCGTCGAGATCATGCCGCGCCTGGACGAACATCTCAGGCGAGGGGCGACGATCAGCGTCTGAGCACTTAAGGATGATCGAGGCGGGCCGAGAGTTTGCGCGGGCGTAGGCGCGGCGACAGATTCGGCCCGGCGAGAAGACGCTCCCGCCTGACGACATCACCCGCACGGGGATGCCTGACGCCGATCACCCGCTCGCCGCGGGCGGCGATCCGGGTCGGAAGAGCCGCATGGGGGCGGCGTAGCCGCCCGAGACCGATGTCGGGTCTCGCTGTGCCGATGAAGCGATCGAGTGTCCGAATCCAGCCTTCCACCGGAACGTCGCCCGCTTCGAGGCAGAGCACCCATTCGCGTCGTGCGGCTTCGGCTCCGGCAGTCCAGGGTCCGGTTCCGCGCCGGTGCACGACCAGGGTTGCACCCGTCGCCTCCGCGACGGTGTCGATCGCGGGATGGTGCGACGGAACGACGATGACGGCATCGCCGACGAGCCCTGCCGCCACGCCAGCAACCAGGGCAGCGAGGGTATCGGCGAGGCGGTCTACGGCAACCGGATCGCCCGGACGTTCGACATGGATCAAAGCCGAGATCATGCGCGCCCATACCGCATTTCGCTGCCGCGAGAAGCGGGCGGATGACGATAGGTCGCGATTCTCATGTCAACATCCGAACGGATCGTAGAGATTGCCTGAAATACGTGCATTAATTCACAATCCTGTTCTTGTTATGTTCTGTTCGTCGCAATAGCGTGCCGACGGTCCGAGGAAGGAGCCGACCATGCGTGAGGATGGTAAGATCGACTACATCGAGTTTCCTGCCCCAGCCCTCGCTTCGGTGAAGAGCTTCTATGCCGACGCGTTCGGCTGGCGCTTCGTCGATTACGGGCCTGGCTATGCCGCCTTTGAGGAAGGACTGGATGGCGGCCTCGACGGCCATCCCCACGAGGATGCGAGAGCGCCGCTACCGGTGATCTATGCCGTCGATCTCGAAGCGATGCTGGCGAAGGTGGAGGGTGCCGGCGCGGCCATCGTGAGAGCGATCTATGCTTTTCCGGGCGGTCGGCGATTCCATTTCCGGGACCCGTCTGGAAACGAGCTCGCAGTCTGGTCGCCGGATTGAAGGAAGGCGGGATGTCGGCGCGATCGACGCTTCTCGCCGGCTCTACGCGGCCGGCTTCCGATCGGAAGGGCCGCGGCGCCACGGCTAATCCCGATGGGCGCTACGAAGCTGCTCGCTACGAAATCGTCGACGATGGCTGGCACTTGGATGAAGGACCGAGACCAATCCGGACCGAAGTAAGGGCGGAGCGGGCAAAATCGATCATCTCGCGCAACAGCTCTCCCGATATTTCCTTCGACCGTTCGATCAATCCCTATCGCGGCTGCGAGCATGGCTGCGTCTACTGCTTCGCGAGGCCAAACCACGCCTATGTCGGCCTGTCGCCGGGCCTCGATTTCGAAACCAAGCTCTTCACCAAACCGGACGCCGCGCGACTTCTCGAACAGGAACTGTCCGCACCCGGCTACTCACCTGCGACGATCGCCCTCGGGACGGCCACTGACCCCTATCAGCCGATCGAGCGGACGCATCGGCTGACGCGAGCAGTTCTCGAGATCCTCGCCAAGTTCCGGCATCCGGTCGGGATCGTGACGAAATCCAACCTCGTCACGCGGGACATCGACATCCTGGCCGGCATGGCTGCGGACCGGATCGTCAAGGTCGCGATGTCGGTGGCGACACTCGATCCCGCCCTCGCTCGAAAGATGGATCCGAGGGCGCCTCACCCCGAGCGTAGGCTCGATGCGATCGCGAAGCTCAGCGCTGCCGGCATCCCCGTCATGGTCATCGTGGCACCCATCATCCCGTCCCTGAACGATCACGAGATCGAAGAGATCCTGGGACGGGCGAGACAGGCCGGGGCAAGCGAGGCGAACACGGTCTTGCTGCGCCTGCCGCACGAACTCGACGATCTCGTCGGCGATTGGCTCGGCGAGCATTATCCCGGCCGACGGGAGCATGTGCTGTCGCTTGTCAGACAGGCCCGTGGCGGCAAGCTCTACGATGCCGCCTATGGACAGAGGATGACCGGTGCCGGCCATTACGCAGAGCTGCTCCGCCACCGCGTCCGCCTCGCCAAGCAGCGCCTCGGCTACGTGCGCGAACGCATCATCCTGGAGACCGGATCCTTTGCCGTGCCACCGAGGCCCGGCGATCAGCTTTCGCTGTTTGGAGAGGCGCCATAACGGTTTGTGAAGCTGACGCGATGATGCGGCGAACGCCCATGGGCCGCGAGGCCGGCGAGATGAACTCGCGTGCCATAACCCACGTTGCTGTCCCAACCGAAAGCCGGATGGCGCACGGCGAGGATGCGCATGATTCGGTCGCGAACCGTCTTCGCCACGATCGAGGCTGCCGCGATCTGCGGCACCAGCCGGTCTCCTCCGACCACAGCCCTGCAAGACGAGCCAAGTCCCGGAATGGCGTCGCGGCCATCGACCAGTACTGGGGCGTCTGGGAGGTTCGCGTCGAGGCGGAGTTTAAGGACGGCCCGGCGCATGGCATCGAGGGTCGCCGCACGGACGTTGATCCGGTCGACGAGAGCGCGTGAGCCCGCTGCCAGGGCAACTTTGGACCCCTCTCGGATCAGGGGTGTCAGGGTCTCGCGCGTGTTCCGGTCGAGGCGCTTGCTGTCGTCGAGGCGCGCGAGCAGGGCTGGGGGAATTTGGCTCGGATCGAACCATACCGCGGCGACGATGACCGGGCCGCTCAAGGCCCCGCGCCCGACCTCGTCGCAACCGATGACGCTTGCATAGGCAGCCGCTGCGGCGGGATCGAAAGGGGGCATTGGAATCGCTGTATCGAGGCGGTGTCGGATCCTATCACGCGGCGCCCCACCTTACAGGTCAACCGCCTTCCACGGCCCCGGTCGCGACGGGAGCGCGCGATGCGGAGCGCCTCGGCGGCATCTCGTGCGCCCGCTCGATGTTGCCGAAGAACTGGCGCGCGCTCTCGGCCCAGGTGTAGCGCAGGGCCTCGGCCCGACAGGCTGCGCGGGGGATGGCCAGGGCCGCCAGGGCGGCTGCACGCAGGTCGCGATCGAGGATCCCGACGCCGGTCTGGCCGATCACGTCGAGGGGACCGGTGACAGGGTAGGCGGCCACCGGAACGCCCGACGCCAGGGCTTCGAGAAGGACGATGCCGAACGTGTCGGTCAGGCTTGGGAAGACGAAAACGTCCGCCGCCGCGTAGATGCTCGCGAGCGCCTCACCCGTTCTCGTGCCGAGGAACCTGGCTGCCGGATGGAGGGCGGCAAGCCGCTCGCGGTCGGGCCCGTCGCCGACGATGACCTTGGTGCCGGGTAGGTCGAGATCGAGGAACGCCGCGATGTTCTTCTCGATGGCGAGACGACCGACGAAGAGGAAGATCGGATCGGGGATGCCGGCGAGGGCATCGCTCCCATGAGGGCGAAACAAGTCGGTGTCGACGCCGCGGGTCCAACGCATGATCCGCGTGAAGCCGCGTCCCGTCAGTTCGCGCTCCAGCGAGGGCGTGCTCACCATGATGCCGTTCGAGGCGCCGTGGAAGCGCCTCAACCAGGCATAGCTCCAGGCCTCCGGCACCGGCAGCCGCGCAGCCAGATATTCCGGAAATCTGGTGTGATAGCTCGTGGTGAAGGGGCGGCCGTGGGCGAGGCACAGGCGCCGCGTGGCAAAGCCCACCGTCCCCTCGGTCGCGATGTGGACATGAGTCGGCGCAAGGCCCGCCCACCGCCGCTCGACCTTCGCCCTGGTGGCGTATGACAGCCGGATCTCCGGATAGCCCGGCAACGGCATCGACGCGAAATCCTGATGGGTCAGGAACATCGTCTCGATGCCGCCGGTCCGGCCTGCCTCTGCCATGTGTTCCAGCGAGCGGACGACGCCATTGACCTGTGGATGCCAGGCATCGGTGGCGATCAGGAGCCTCACGCGACAGCCCTGGCTCCGCCCCGCTCGATCGGCATCGGCGCTGCCTCGGCGGCCTCGCGGGCGCGCAGCAGGCTCGGGTAGTGAAGGACTTCCATCCGGCCGTCGTAATGCTCGACGATCGCAGTGCAGGACTCTACCCAATCGCCGGTGTTGAGATAGGTCAGCCCGTCGATCTGGCGGTTCGCGGCATGGTGAATGTGTCCGCATATGACGCCGTCCGCGCCGACGCGCTTGGCTTCAGCGGTGAGCAGTTCCTCGAACTTACCGATGAAGTTGACGGCATTCTTGACCTTCAGCTTAGCCCAGGCCGAGAGCGACCAGTAGGCGAGGCCGAGCCGGCGGCGCAATGTGTTCAGGTGCGTGTTGATGAACAGCGCGAAAGTGTAGGCCCAATCGCCAAGGAACGCGATCCACTTGGCGTGGCGCACCACCATGTCGAACTGGTCGCCGTGAATGACGAGATAGCGCTTGCCGTCGGCGGCGACGTGGACGTGCTGGTCGTGGATCTCGATGCCGCCGAAATTCGCGCCGAGATAATCGCGCAGGAATTCGTCGTGGTTGCCTGGCACGTAGACGAGCTTCGTGCCCTTGCGGACCTTGCGCAGCAGCTTCTGAACCACGTCGTTATGGCTCTGGGGCCAGTACCAGCCTGATTTCAGCTGCCAGCCGTCGACGACGTCGCCCACGAGGTAGATCTCGTCGGCGTCGTAATCCCGCAGAAAGTTCAAGAGCAGTCCGGCCTGACAGCCCTTCGTGCCGAGATGCATGTCGGAGAGAAAGAGCGTCCTGACGCGGATCGTCTTCTCGTTGTCTTCGCTCACGGGGCTCTCCGGGCGGCGTCCATCTCTCCGGAGCCAAACCGGATTCCCGTATCAGTTTGATGACGCGGTCCTGTCGTCCTGGCCACTGATGCTTCCAGGGCCCTGTTGCAGCGCAATTTTTTGAGTCGGGAGGAAAAGTTTTTTCCGTTTTCCTTGCGCGCCGAAGGTCGCCATATTGCCGCCGCGGTGAAGGCGGCGCGAGCCGGGTCTTTGCGCGTGCATCGTCGCTCGATGACGCGCGTGACGGCCGACCCAGCGATCGCGGCCAATACCGGCCGTATTCACCCCGAGATCGACCGAGTGGCGCCGCCGGAACGCGGTCGCGCTGCAGAGCTTTAGGAAACCGGAGACATCATCATGGCGGCAACGAGACGGCCTGGTCGCAATCACCTGTTCGTGCCGGGCCCGACGAACATCCCGGATCGTGTGATGCGCGCGATGCTCGTGCAATCCGAGGACCATCGCTCGGTCGACTTCCCGTCCCTGACGAAGCCGCTCTTCCAGGACACCAAGGCGGTGTTCGGCTCCACCGACGGCACGATCATCCTGTTCCCGGCTTCGGGCACCGGCATCTGGGAATCGGCGCTGACCAATACGCTTGCCCGCGGCGACAAGGTGCTCACCGCCCGTTACGGCCAGTTCAGTCATCTCTGGATCGACATGGCCCAGCGCCTCGGCCTCGACGTCATCGTCCAGGACGAGGAGTGGGGCACCGGCGCTCACCCCGAGAAGATCGAGGAGGCCCTTCGGGCCGACAAGAACCACGAGATCAAGGCCGTCATGGTGGTCCATAACGAGACCGCCACCGGCGTCACCAGCGACATCGGCGCGGTCCGCAAGGCCATCGACGCGGCCGGTCACCCGGCGCTCCTCTTCGTCGACGGCGTGTCCTCGATCGGCTCGCTGCCCTTCAAGATGGACGAGTGGCGGGTCGATTGCGGCATCGCCGGCTCGCAAAAGGGCCTGATGCTGCCCGCTGGTCTCGGCGTGATCTGCGTCAGCCCCAAGGCTCTCAAGGTCGCCGAGGGCTCTTCCGGCCGCAACGACCGCCTCGGCAACGTCTACTTCGCCTGGGCCGACCATCTGAAGCAGAACCCTGGCGGCTACTTCCCCTACACCCCGTCGCTGCCGCTGCTCTACGGCCTGCGCGAGGCCCTTGCCTGCCTCAACGAGGAAGGCCTCGAGAACGTCTATCACCGGCACCACGTCCTCGCTGAGGCGACCCGCCAGGCGGTCTCGGCTTGGGGTCTGAAGACCTGTGCCAAGGATCCGAAGTGGAACTCCGATACGGTGACGGCGATCCTTGCGCCTGAAGGCGTCGATGCCGCCGCGATCATCAAGCACGCCTATGTCCGCTACAATCTCGCCCTCGGCGCAGGTTTGAGCCAGGTCGCCGGTAAGGTGTTCCGCATCGGTCACGTCGGTGACCTGAACGAACTCTCGCTACTCGGCGCCATCGCGGGCGCCGAGATGTCGATGCTCGACAACGGCGTGAAGGTGCAGCCCGGCTCCGGCGTCGCCGCCGCGTCGAGCTACCTGCGCGAGAACCCGCTCTCGAAGTCCTGAAGCCGTCGATCCGGGGCCGGCATCGCGCCGGCCCCGCCTCTTCTTGAATCCACGTGTCTGCGTTACGCCGCGCCCGGCGCGGGACGTCACCCGAGAGACCCCATGACGCATAAGATCGTCTTCCTCGACCGTGAATCCCTCGATGCCCAAGTGCGCGAATTCAACTTTCCGCACGACTACACCGAGTACGAGTCGACCTGGACGCCGGAAGAGATCGTCGAGCGTCTGCAGGGTGCCTCGATCGCCCTGATCAACAAGGTCCCGATGCGCGCCGACACTCTGGCGAAGCTTCCCGACCTCAAGCTGATCGCGGTCGCCGCCACCGGCACGGACGTCGTCGACAAGGCCGCCGCCAAGGAGCGCGGCATCACTGTCGTGAACATTCGCAACTACGCCTTCAACACCGTGCCCGAGCACGTGATCGGGCTGATGTTCGCCCTGCGCCGCGCGATCGTTCCGTATGCGAATTCGGTCCGCCGCGGCGATTGGGCGAAGTCGACCCAGTTCTGCTACTTCGACTACCCGATCCATGACATCGCCGGCTCGACGCTGGGCATCGTCGGCTACGGCGCGCTCGGCAAGTCGATCGCCAAGCGGGCCGAGGCACTCGGCATGAAGGTCATCGCCTACGACGTGTTCCCGCAGCCGGACCTCGTCGATTTCGAGACCATCCTGACCGAGTCGGACGTCATCACGCTCCACGCGCCGCTGACGCCCGAGACCCGCAACATGATCGGGCGCGAACAGCTCGCGAAGATGAAGAAGAACGCCCTTCTCATCAACACGGCCCGGGGCGGGCTCGTCGACGAGGAAGCTCTCGCCGAGGCTCTGAAGGCTGGCACCATCGGCGGCGCCGGCTTCGACGTGGTGATGACCGAGCCTCCGAAGAACGGCAATATCCTGTGCGAGCTCGACCTGCCGAACCTCATCGTGACGCCGCACGTGGCGTGGGCCAGCAAGCAGGCGATGCAGATCCTCGCCGACCAGCTCGTCGACAATGTCGAGGCCTTCGTGGCGGGCAAGCCGCAGAACGTGGTTGAAGGCTGAGTTTACGAGGGGTTCGGGTAAGACTCTCCCGGTGACCTCTTTAATTGCGTCATTCCGGGGCGCCGAAGGCGAACCCGGAATTCATAGCCGCTACAGCGATCCAGTCGGCAAGGTCGGCGGCTATGGATTCCGGGTTCCGCTGCGCGGCCCCGGAATGACGGAGAGTTCGCGGGAAACGACGTAGAAGCTTGAACGAAACGCCGCCTGCAACCTGACGCGGGCACGAGGAAGCGCGAAATGACGAAGAAACTGCTGTTCCAGTTCGACACTGATACCATGCCGAGCGTGTTCGACACGGTCGTCGGCTACGACGGCGGTGCCGACCACATCACCGGCTACGCCAATGTCACCCCGGAGAATGTCGGCGCTCTGGTCGACGGCACGATCTATACCCGCGGCGGCTCGGAGAAGAAGGGAACCGCGATCTTCGTCGGCGGCGGCAACATGGCGGCGGGCGAGGCCGTGTTCGAGGCGGTGAAGAAGCGTTTCTTCGGTCCCTTCCGCGTCTCGGCCATGCTCGATTCCAACGGCTCCAACACCACCGCCGCGGCTGGCGTCGCACTGGTGCACAAGGCGGCCGGATCGCTCCAGGGCAAGAAGGCCGTGGTTCTGGCCGGCACCGGCCCGGTCGGCATGCGCTCGGCCGCGCTCCTCGCCAAGGAGGGCGCGGAGGTGATCCTGACCGCCCGCCAGGAGGCACGCGCCAAGGAGGCGGCCGATGCCGTCAACAAGCGCTTCGGCGTCAACGTCACCTATGCGGCGACCCCCGATGCGGCTTCCCGCGCCGCCATCGTCAAGGGCCAGAACGTGATCTTCGCCGCAGGCGCGATCGGCATCGAGCTCCTTCCCGAATCCGACTGGAAGGACGAAGCCAGCATCGAGTTCATCGCCGATTACAACGCCCAGCCGCCCCTCGGCTTCGGCGGCATCGAGGCCATGGACAAGGCCAAGGAGCGCCACGGCAAGAAGGTGTTCGGTGCACTCGGCATCGGCGGCCTGAAGCTCAAGCTCCACCGCGCCTGCGTCGGCCAGCTCTTCGAGAACACCGAGACGGTGTTCGACGCCGAGGAGATCTACGCCCTCGCCAAGAAGATGGCCTGAGCCATGGCTTCCAACGAGACGATCCAGGGCTTCCTCGACGGGCTGGCGAGCTCGGCCCCGACACCCGGCGGCGGCGGCGCTGCCGCCATCTCCGGCGCCATGGGCGCCGCGCTCCTCAGCATGGTCTGCAACCTGACCATCGGGAAGAAGAAGTATGTCGAGGTCGAGGAGGAGCTGAAGGGCATCCTCGTCCAGTCCGAGGCGCTGCGGGCCAAGCTCACCGGCATGATCGCCGACGATGTCGAGGCCTTCGACGCCGTGATGGCCGCCTACGGGCTTCCGAAGGAGACGGACGAGCAGAAGACAGCGCGTGCGGCGCAGATCCAAGAAGCCCTAAAGGTCGCCACCGACGTCCCGCTGGCCTGCTGCCGGGCCTGCCGCGAGGTGGTCGACTTGGCCCAGCCCGTGGCGGACAAGGGCAACCTCAACGTCATCTCCGATGCCGGCGTCGCGGTGCTATCGGCCTATGCCGGCCTGCGCAGCGCGGCCCTGAACGTCTATGTCAACGCCAAGGGCCTCGACGACCGGGACTTCGCCAAATCGCGCCTCGACGAGCTCGAAACGCTGCTCGGTGACGCCGGTGCTTTGAACGAGTCGATCTACGATGTCGTAAAGACCAAGGTTAACTGAGCTCGTTCTTTACGCGAGCTAAGCATTCCGGCCGCCTTCAAGGCGGACTCAAAGAGAATGTAAAAAAATATAATTGGCTGAGGCCTTTTCGCGAAGTCAAATTTACGAGAAGGTCCGCGCCAAGGGAAACGTCGAGGAGCGATCAGATGGATGTCCACGAGTACCAGGCCAAGGAGCTGCTCGCCGGGTTCGGCGTGGCTGTTCCGAAGGGCGCGGTGGCGTTCAGCCCCGATCAGGCGGTTTACGCGGCGACCGAGCTCGGCGGCTCTTTCTGGGCGGTGAAGGCACAGATCCATGCCGGCGCCCGCGGGAAGGCCGGCGGGATCAAGCTGTGCCGGACCTATAACGAGGTTCGCGACGCGGCCAAGGATCTGCTCGGCAAGCGCCTCGTCACCCTCCAGACCGGCCCCGAGGGCAAGCCGGTCCAGCGCGTCTATATCGAGACCGCCGATCCGTTCGAGCGCGAACTTTATCTCGGCTATGTTCTCGACCGGAAGGCCGAGCGCGTCCGCGTCATCGCCTCCCAGCGCGGCGGCATGGACATCGAGGAAATCGCGGCCAACGAGCCCGAGGCGCTCATCCAGGTGGTGGTCGAGCCCGCTGTCGGCCTGCAGCAGTTCCAGGCTCGCGAGATCGCGTTCCAGCTCGGGCTCAACATCAAGCAGGTCTCTGCGGCGGTGAAGACGATCATGAACGCCTACCGGGCGTTCCGCGATTGCGACGGCACCATGCTGGAGATCAACCCGCTCGTCGTGACGAAGGACGACCGCGTCCTGGCGCTCGATGCCAAGATGTCGTTCGACGACAACGCCATGTTCCGGCGCAGCAACATCGCCGACATGCACGACCCTTCGCAGGGTGACCCGCGCGAGGCGCAGGCCGCCGAGCACAACCTCAGCTATATCGGCCTCGACGGCGAGATCGGCTGCATCGTCAACGGCGCCGGCCTCGCCATGGCGACCATGGACATGATCAAGCATGCCGGCGGCGAGCCGGCGAACTTCCTCGATGTCGGCGGCGGCGCCTCGCCGGACCGTGTCGCCACGGCGTTCCGGCTGGTCCTGTCGGATCGCAACGTGAAGGCGATTCTCGTCAACATCTTCGCCGGCATCAATCGCTGCGACTGGGTTGCGCAGGGCGTGATCCAGGCGGCTCGCGAGGTGAAGATCGACGTTCCGCTGATCGTTCGCCTCGCCGGCACCAATGTCGAAGAGGGTCAGAAAATCCTCGCCGAGAGTGGCCTTGATCTCATCACCGCCGACAGCCTGTCCGACGCCGCCGCCAAGGCCGTGGCGGCCTGCGACGCCGCCAAGCGCAAGCATTAAGGTCGGGGAGACCGCATCATGAGCATTCTGATCGACGAGAAGACCCCGATCATCGTCCAGGGCATCACCGGCGACAAGGGCACGTTCCACGCCAAGGAGATGCTGGAATACGGCTCCAACGTCGTCGGCGGCGTCACGCCCGGCAAGGGCGGCAAGACCCATCTCGGACTTCCGGTGTTCAACACCGTGAAGGAGGCCGTCGCCGCCACCGGCGCCACCACCTCGATCACCTTCGTGGCGCCGCCCTTCGCGGCCGACGCGATCATGGAGGCGGCCGATGCCGGTCTCGCGCTGATCTGCTCGATCACCGACGGCATTCCGGCCCAGGACATGATGCGGGTGAAGCGCTACCTGCGGCGCTATCCCAAGGAGAAGCGCTCGATGGTGGTCGGGCCGAACTGCGCCGGCATCATCTCGCCCGGCAAGTCGATGCTCGGCATCATGCCCGGCCACATCTACCTCAAGGGCAATGTCGGCGTGATCTCGCGCTCGGGCACGCTCGGCTATGAGGCTGCCGCGCAGATGAAGGCGGTCGGCATCGGTATCTCGACCTCCGTCGGCATCGGCGGCGACCCGATCAACGGGTCGTCCTTCCTCGACCACCTCGCCCTGTTCGAACAGGATCCGGAGACCCAGGCGGTTCTGATGATCGGCGAGATCGGCGGTCCGCAGGAGGCCGAGGCCTCCGCCTGGATCAAGGAGAACATGTCGAAGCCCGTCATCGGCTTCGTCGCCGGCCTCACGGCGCCCAAGGGCCGTCGCATGGGTCATGCCGGTGCGATCATCTCGGCTACCGGCGACAGCGCGGCCGAGAAGGCCGAAATCATGCGCAGCTACGGCCTCACCGTCGCCCCCAGCCCCGGTGAGTTCGGCACGACGGTCGCAAAGGTGATGGGCACGCTGGCGGCGTGAGGCCCATTAAACCTTCCCCTCTGCGGGGGAGGGAGCCTCGCGGATGCGAGGCGGGAGAGGGGGCCGCGGCCTTTCAGGTAAGGGCGGTTCTCCCCTTTCCCGACCTGTTTGGCGGGCCACCCTCTCCCGCAGAGGAGGGAGGGACGCTGCCCGCCTCCATTCCGGCCACCCGTTCACCGCTCAACCGAGAGGAGGCCATCCGATGACCGACACCCTCCACGCCCCCCTCGGCGCCGTCGATCAGACATTCGCGCCGCCGGTGATCACCGGCACCTCGTCGAAGGAGGCGCTCGACATCCTGTTCCATGCGCTCCTCGAGGTCGCCCGCCGGCACGAGCCCGAATTGGAGGACGTTCTACACGGGCGCGCCGACATCTCGGCCTTCACGCCCGAGATGCTGGCCCGCGCGCTCCAAGTTCAGGGCATCTGGTTCCAACTCCTGTCCATCGCCGAGCAGAACGCGGCCATGCGCCGCCGCCGGCAGGTGGAGCGGACCAAGGGGCGCGCGGAGCTCTCCGGCAGCTTCAGCGCCGTGCTGGCCGACGCGGTGAAGGACGGTGTCGCTGCGCCCCAGATCCACGCTCTGCTGAAGGATCTGCGCATTCGCCCGACGATCACGGCGCACCCCACCGAGGGCAAGCGCGTGACGGTGCTGGAGAAATTCCGGCGCATCTATCTCGTGCTACGCGAGCTCGAACTGCCGCGCTGGACCGAGCGCGAGCGCAACGGACTGATGAGCGAGCTGCGCGATCAGATCGAGCTCGTCTGGATGACCGGCGAGCTGCACCTGGAGAAGGCCACCGTCGAGCGCGAGGTCGCCTGGGGGCTGCACTTCTTCGACGAAACCTTGTTCGAGATGCTCCCCGAGGTGCTGTACTCGCTCGAGGAGTCGCTCGCCGAGTATTATCCCGACGAGAAGTTCGAGGTGCCGGCCTTCTTCCAGTTCGGGTCCTGGATCGGAGGCGACCGCGACGGCAATCCCTACGTCACCGCCTCCGTCACCCGCACGACCCTTCAGCGCAATGCGCTCGCCTCGCTGCGGCGCTACCGCGACGGCGTCACCGCCCTCGGCCGGACCCTGTCGCTCACGGAGCGTTCGCTGCCGGTGCCGGCCACGTTCAAGAGCGAGCTGGCGCATATGCTGGCGGAGAGCGGCGACGGCAAGGCCATCGCCAACCGCAATCCGGGCGAAGCCTATCGCCAGTACCTCACCTGCATCCTGCGCAAGCTCGAAGCGACGATCGCGCGCAACAAGGGCCTGCGCTCGACGGGTCCCGACTACCCGAGCGCCGACGGCCTGATCAACGATCTGCGCGTTCTCGAACAGGGGCTCATCGACGCGAAATGCCCCTCGCTCGCCCGCGACTTGGTAAGGCCGGTGCGGCGGATGGTGGAGATCTTCCGATTCTCGACCGTGCGACTGGATCTGCGCGAGAACACCACCCGCACGACGAAGACGCTCCACGCCCTCTGGCACCAGGCGCACGGCCAGAACCGGACGCCGCCTGAACTCGACTCGCCCGAGTGGAAAAAGTGGCTGCTCGCCGAGCTCGCCAAGCCGAGGACGGGCGAGCGCTCCTTCGAGGACCTGCCCGACGACGCCCGCGAGACGCTGGAGACCTTCGCGCTGGTGGGCGAGATGCGCGAGCAGCTCGACCGCGAGGCCTTCGGCTCGTTCATCCTGTCGATGACGCGCTCGGTTCCCGATATCCTCGGCGCGTACCTGCTCGCCAAGGAGGCCGGCAACTTCCTCGACGCCGCCGGCACCGAGATCTGCTGCCTGCCGATCGTGCCGCTCTTCGAGACCATTGACGACCTGCGCGCCGCACCGACGATCATGAAGGAGCTGTTCTCGATCCCGGTCGTGCGCCGTTCCACCCGCTGGCAGGGCGGCGTGCAGGAAGTGATGATCGGCTACTCGGATTCGAACAAGGATGGCGGCTTCGTCGCCTCCAACTGGGAGCTGTACAAGGCGCAGGACAAGCTGACCCAGCTCGGCAAGGCTTCGGGCGTGCCGATCGCGTTCTTTCACGGCCGCGGCGGCTCGGTGAGCCGGGGCGGGGCGCCGACCGCGAGGGCCATCGCAGCGCAGCCGCCGGGCTCGATCAACGGGCGCTTCCGCACCACCGAGCAGGGTGAGGTGGTCTCGTTCAAATACGCGAACCGGGGCACGGCCGCCTACCAGATGGAGCTTCTGGCCTCCAGCGTCTTCGCCCATGCCCTGAAGTCGGAGCGCGAGGCGGCCAAGCTCCCGCGCAACGAGTTCGACGACGCACTGGAGGCGCTCTCGGGCGCCTCGCGAGCGGCCTATGTCAACTTGATCCAGCACCCCGATCTCGTGACCTATTTCCAGGCGGCGAGCCCCCTTGACGAGATCGCGCTCCTCAATATCGGCTCGCGCCCGGCCCGGCGCTTCGGTGCGCGTTCCTTGAGCGATCTGCGCGCGATTCCGTGGGTCTTCGCCTGGTCGCAGAACCGCCACGTGATCACCGGCTGGTACGGCGTCGGCTCGGGCCTCAAGAGCTTCATCGACGTGCGCGGCGAGCAGGGCGAGGCGCTGCTGAAGCGGCTTTTTGCAGAGTCCCGCCTGTTCCGCCTCGTCCTCGACGAGGTCGAGAAGACCCTGCTCATGGTCGACCTCGATATCGCACGGGACTACGCGAGCCTCGTTTCCGACGAGAATGCGCGGAACACGATCTTCCCGCTCATCGAAGCGGAATACGCCCTGACCCGTGAGATGGCCCTTCGCGTGAGTGGCGGTACCGAGCTTGCCGAGCGTTTCCCGCTCTTCCGCGATCGCCTCAACGGGCGCCTGCCGACGATCAATCAGGTCAGCCGCGAGCAGGTCGAGTTGCTTCGCCGCTTCCGCAGCGAGGAGGACGAGGACAAGCGCGAGGCCGTCAAATCCGCTTTGCTCCTGTCGATCAATTGCATCGCCGTCGGCTTCGGTGCGACGGGCTGAACCCAGATTCCGGGGGCGGACAGCTCCCGGCCGAGTGCGGCGGGTGATGCGGCCAGTGTCGCGAACGCCCTCCGCGCGCTACACGATCGAGCACGGTCGAACTTTGAGAAGGACATTGCCATGAGCTTCACCCTGATCCAGCAGGCGACGCCCCGCCTTCACCGCTCGGAACTCGCCGTTCCCGGCTCGAACCCGACCTTCATGGAGAAGTCGGCGGCATCGAAGGCGGATGTCATCTTCCTAGACCTCGAGGACGCCGTCGCTCCCGACGACAAGGAGCAGGCCCGCAAGAACATCATCCAGGCGCTCAACGAGATCGACTGGGGCAACAAGACCATGATGATCCGCATCAACGGTCTCGACACCCACTACATGTACCGCGACGTCGTCGACATCGTCGAGGCCTGTCCGCGCCTCGACATGATCCTGATCCCGAAGGTCGGCGTGCCGGCCGACGTCTACGCCATCGACGTGATGGTCACGCAGATCGAGCAGGCCAAGAAGCGCGAGAAGAAGATCGGCTTCGAGGTGCTGATCGAGACCGCGCTCGGCATGGCCAATGTCGAGGCGATCGCGACCTCCTCGAAGCGTCTCGAAGCCATGTCCTTCGGCGTCGCCGACTACGCTGCCTCGACACGCGCACGCTCCACCGTCATCGGCGGCGTCAACCAGGATTACAGCGTCCTCACCGACAAGGACGAGGCCGGCAACCGGCAAACCCATTGGCAGGACCCGTGGCTGTTCGCCCAGGCCCGTATGATGGTCGCCTGCCGCGCCTACGGCCTGCGCCCCATCGACGGCCCCTTCGGCGACTTCTCCGATCCGGACGGCTACACCTCCGCCGCCCGCCGCTGCGCCGCCCTCGGCTTCGAGGGCAAGTGGGCGATTCATCCGAGCCAGATCGAGCTTGCCAACGAGGTGTTCACACCTTCGGAGGCCGAAGTCGGCAAGGCCCGCCGCATCCTGGCGGCGATGGAAGACGCCGCCAAGGCCGGAAAGGGCGCCGTATCGCTCGACGGCCGCCTCATCGACATCGCCTCGATCCGGATGGCAGAGGCGCTCATCGAGAAGGCCAACGCGATGGCGGCAAGCTGAGCCCATTCCGGCTCTTTGATAGTTGAGAACAGGGTGGCCGCTCCGGGAACGGGGCGGCTGCTTTCCTGCCGAAGGGACTGCCAGGTGCCGTGAGGCACCTGGTTCGGTATCCTGCAATCAACAGCTGAGCGCAAGCACCGAGGGCGCTTCGCCGGAGAGGAAAACACGACCATGCACGTCACCATCGAAGACGCTCACAAGGCCATCGAAGCCGCCCGCGCCAAGTCCGTGGAACTCGGCACGCAGATGTGCATCGCGGTCGTCGATTCCGGCGGCAACCTGAAGGCGTTCTACCGGATGGACGACGCCTGGGTCGGCTCCATCGACATCTCGCAGAAGAAGGCGAAGACGGCGGTGTTCTTCGGCATGATGACCGGACAGATCGGCCAGCTCTCGCAACCGGGCGGCCCGCTCTACGGCATCGAGCATTCGAATGACGGGCTCATCACCTTCCCGGGCGGCATTCCGATCGTCGACAAGGACGGCGTGATGTCGGGCGCCATCGGCGTCAGCGGGTCGACGGTGGAGAACGATCACGCGGTGGCGCTCGCCGGCGCGAGCGTGATCGGCGCGACGGAGCTTCCGGCCCATCCCTGGCGCACCTGAGCTTTCCATCGCGACCGACGACAATAAGAAGGCCCTGCTCCGTGAGGAGCAGGGCCTTTCTCGTGACGCCACGGGGTCGATTTAAGGATCAAAGGCCGCCGAATTTATAGTTGAAGCCGGCTCGGATGATGCTGCCCTCGGTGCTGAAGCGCGAGGTGTAGGAACCGGTCGCGGCGGTGAGGCCGGTCGCAGCGACCACGACGTTGCGGCTTCCGAGGTCATAGCGGAGATACTCGGCCTTCAGGGTGATGGCGCTGGCGCCGAGGAAGCTGCCGATGAAGTTGAAGCGGTTCAGGAAGCTGTCCGTCGGGATCGCGTACTCGATGCCGCCGCCATAGACGTAGCCGGTTTCGATGCCGTTGTAGCGGCCCGTATAGGCCGGAACGTTGGTGCCGCTGGCGAAAAAGGCGCCGTAGTCGACGTTGCCATAGGCGAAGCCGCCGGTGCCGTAGACCAAGAACCGATCGAACGCGTAGCCGAGGCGGCCCTGTACGGTCCCGAGGTAATCGAGGCGCTGGCGGAAAATGCTGGGATCGGGGACGAGGTTCACACCTGGGATCACCGGACCGAAATAGGCATATCTCTTATGGATGTCGGTCCACGTGACGTCGGTCTCGACGCCGACGACGAAGCCCGAGCCCGGCGTGAACTGGTAATTGTAGCCGATGCCGCCACCGATATTGCCGAATCCGTCCTGCTCCGAGCGCAGAGTCGGGGGACGCCGCAACTGCTGAACGTTCAAAACGGTATTGGTGATGCCGCCGGCGCCGTTATTGTTGCCGACCGTGCGGATCGTCTGGTTGTCGCTGAAGGCATAGGAGCTGTGGGTACCGAGATAGAAGCCGGTCCAGGTGAAGACCGGGACGGGCACAAATACCGGCGGCGGGGCCTCGCGACGCGGCAGATCCGCAGCAGAGGCCGCACCGGCCATGAGAATCGCCGTTCCGGCTAAGTAAATGTTTTTTAACATGCGCTTACATCCTCGAAAACGATGCCGCCTTGAGCGAACATTATTCTCTACTTCGCCACTACCCTATGCCTGATTAGCAACACTCCTCGCTCTACGTGCGAACGTCCGCGGGAGATGACCTGCGATAAGAGACCATTTCGCCCTAACCCCGGCGGCGGGTGGCGACGCGACAACACCCGGTTAAGCCTGTTGCCCTATCGAGATGAGCATTCCCCGCCATCCCGACAGGAGCGCCGATGACCCGTGATCAACTCGCCGCCGAGCTGAAGCGCATGGCCAGCGTCCATGTCAGCGACATCGAACGCGCCGTGAAAGACGGTCATAAAACGATTGCTCTCAACGAGCTGGCGGACCTGAACCGCCAGCTCAAGGCCCTCGCTGCGGCGGTGAGGGCAAAGCCCGTGGCGAAGGTTTAGCGGCGGCAAGCCGGACGGTCTTTCCCTCGTCGTTTGGAGGCGGATCGATCGAACATGCCCCGCCTCGCGGGTAGAGCCCTCATGAGCTCCGCAGAGCAGCCGGACTTCGCCGCGGACATTGTTCGAATCCAGAGACAATTCTTTCGGTCGATAGGACACGAACAAGCTGGTCCACACCGACGGCAAAGCAGCAAATGTTAACGGCAAAAGGAGACAGTCGCGACCTGCCCGTCGGAATAGACCATGCGACGGGTTTCATCGCCCTGGCGTTCCCTCGTCCCAAGAGTCGTCATGCTGTTCCTGACTCGCATCGTCGCGCTTCTCGTCGCGGTTACGGCATTTTTCGGATGCCGAGCCACGCACGCTCAGAATGGACCGGTGCGTGTCGCCTCGGGCGTGCAGTACGAGTCGATGGGGCGCTGGGACGTCGACAAGCTGAACCAAATCCTGTCCGTCGACACCCCTGCATTCGCGGGAATCGCGGTCGCCTACACGCCGGCCAGAAATGCCGTGCGGCTCTACAGGGTGACGTATCCTTCGGTGATCCCGGAGCAGGGCAATAGACCGACCGTCGCGAGCGGGCTGTTGGCGGTACCCGACACGACGGGGACCGCCTTTCCGATGGTCTCCTATCAGCACGGCACCGTCTACGGGAAACAGGAGGTGCCTTCCTTCCCGGATCAGTCGCCCGAAACGCAGCTCATGATCGCCCAATTCGCCGGACAGGGCTACCTAGTGATCGGCGCAGACTATTTCGGCCTCGGCTCGTCGCCGGAATCGGAAGGCTACATGGTCAAAGGCAGCCACCAGCAGGCGACCTACGACATGGTGCTCGCCAGCCGAGCCGTGCTCGACGACCTGAAGCTCTCGGCGAGCAAGCTCTTTTTGTCCGGTTGGTCGCAAGGCGGTTTCGTCACCCTCGCCATGCTCGAAAAACTGGAAGGCATCGGCATGCCCGTGACGGCGGCTGCTACCGCGAGCGCGCCGGCCGACGTCTTCGTCGCGCTTAACGGGTTCCTCAACTTCCCGCGCAAGATCGATGCGTCCTGGGTCGGGACGCTCTTCATCCTGTCGGCATTCTCGTTCGAGACGTATTATGGCATCCCGGGTTTGGCGCGATCGGTGCTGAACGACGCCTACTGCGAGACATCGCGAAAGGCCTATGCACGCGAGCCGATCGACCCGGCCAGTATCCCGACCGATCTGCGCAGATTGGTTCGCGCGAATTATTTCGACCCGCACTACTTTGCGAATTCGGCTTATGGCCGGCTGGTCGCAGAGACGCAGGCCTACCGGTGGGTTCTTCGGACGCCCGTGCGCACCTTCTACGGCGAGACCGACGAAGCGATCCGGACCGAACTGGGGCAACTTCCGATGACCTATCAGCTCGCGCTCGGCAACGATCGGGTCAAGGCGGTCTCGACGGGGCCGACCACGCATCGCGGGACGTTCGCGAAGGCCGTGCCGCAGTGGAAGGACTGGTTCGACACCGAGTGAGCGGATGACCTCGGGCTGAAGCGTCGCAACTGCTGTGTCCTCGGTTCAGGCCGATGGACAACCTCGCGACGGCTCATGTCGAGCGGCCTTTCACCGCCTTCTTCTCCTCCACCTGCGGTGCCACCTGACCGAAATTGAGCACCGCCACCAGGGCGGTTCCGCCGAAGACGTTGCCGACGAGCGTCGGGATGAAGAAGCGCCAGACATAATCGCTCATCGACGCTTCGCCGGTGAAGACGAGGTAGAAAGTATCGACCGACCCGGCGACGATGTGGGCAAGACCGCAGATCGAGACGAGGCCGGTCATTAGGATGACGATGAAGGGAGCCGCCGACCCGGTGGCGGGGAGCATCCAGACCATCAGGGCGATGAGCCAGCCCGCGAAGACCGCCTTCACGACCGTCGTGCCGAAGGATGACGCCACGGCGTGGCGGCTGATCTCGGCGAAGGCGCGGTGCACCTCCGGCTCGAAGGCGTCCGAATAGGCCAGAACAGCGGCGATGAGCGCGGTCGCGACGATGTTCCCGACGAGCACGATCCCCCAGAGCCGGCCGACTCGGGCCAGGGTCTTGGCGGTTCGGTCGTGCAGGAGCGGCAGGATCGGCGTCAGCGTGTTCTCGGTGAAGAGCTGCTGGCGGCCGAGCACGACGATGAGGAACCCGGTGGCGTAGCCCATCCCGACGATGAGCTGGACCCATTTCGCTTCCGGCAGATGC
Source organism: Methylobacterium sp. (assembly GCF_019745455.1). Lineage (GTDB taxonomy): Bacteria > Pseudomonadota > Alphaproteobacteria > Rhizobiales > Beijerinckiaceae > Methylobacterium. The sequence goes on along the minus strand of NZ_JAIETD010000024.1, from coordinate 47,172 downwards.
GCCTTGAGGACCCCTGGAACGATCAGCGAAAAGCCCATCGTCAGCCCCGCCGCCAGGGCCGAAAGGAACAGGGCGCCGCCGTGGCGCCGCAACTCCTCGTCGCCTTCCTTGCGGATCACCTCGTGAAGAACGAAGGCGTCGGGGCGGACGACCTCGGCCACCGACTCGTCGTGTTCCTGCTTCTTCTCCGGAGTGGGCCCGTCCTCGCTCATCGGCGTTTCCTCACGCCGGATCTATCGAGGCGCCGGCGGTCCCCTTCGCGGTGCTAGGCCGCTTCGGAGAGCAAGCGCGTTACCCTGTCGCGGTTCCGTCCCGCAGCCGCGCCACGAGGGTTCCGATGGCTTCCCGGGCGCTGGCGACGGCTTCTGCGTCCCGTCCGCGCACGACGATGCGGTTGGCAAAGCCGTTCGGCGTCATCGACGGATAGGAGCCGATCGAGACGGCTTCGTGCGCCTTGGCGATGATGCCGAGATCGGAGGCGTAGGTTCCCTCCGGGAGGTTCCCGACCTCGATCGTATCGGAAATGACCTTGGTGCCTGTCTCGAGGGTCGGTCCGATCTCGTCGAGCATCGCCTGCATGATCGCCGGCACGCCGGCCATGACGAAGACGTTGCCGATGCGAAAACCCGGCGCCTTGGAGATCGGGTTGCGCACGAGGTCGGCGCCCTGCGGGATGCGCGCCATGCGCAGGCGCGCCTCGTTGAGATCCTCCGGCTTGTGCCGTTCGAGCAGCATCGCCTTGGCGCGCGGATCGACGTCGATGGGCACGCCGAAGGCGGCGGCGACGCAGTCGGCGGTGATGTCGTCGTGGGTCGGGCCGATGCCGCCGGTGGTGAAGAGGTAGGTGTATCGGGCGCGCAGCGCATTCACCGCCTCGACGATCGCCTCCGCCTCGTCCGGCACGACGCGAACCTCGCGCAGGTCGACCCCGATCGCACCGAGATAGTCGGCGACCGTGCCGATGTTCTTGTCCTTGGTGCGCCCCGACAGGATCTCGTCGCCGATGACGAGGAGGGCGGCGGTGACGATGGGAGCGGTCTGATTGGTCATCGGTAGCCTTGCATTCACAATGATCGACCTAGCGCGCAGGGTGGACGCTGGCTATGGCCTCGCTCATCCCCGATCCTTTGCGGCCCGTTCCCGATGCGCCTGCCTGACACGATGATCGAAGGGCGGCTCGTGCGCCGCTACAAGCGCTTCCTCGTCGACATCATCCTCACGGACGGAAGCGAGGTAACCGCCCATTGCGCCAATCCCGGCGCGATGCTCGGGCTCGTCGCCCCGGGCAGCCGGGTGCTGCTGTCGGCCTCCACCAACCCCGCGCGCAAGCTCGGCTTCTCGTGGGAACTCGTCGAGGCGGATCTGCCGGGCGGGCCGCAATGGGTCGGCATCAACACGATGCGGCCGAACGCCCTGGTGGCGGAAGCGTTTCAGGCCGGGCTCCTCGCGCCTCTCTCGGGCTACGAGCGCTTGAGGCCGGAAGTCCGCTATGCAGCGGCGAGCCGGGTCGACTTCCTGGCGGAAGGCAACGGGCTCGGGCCCTGCCATGTCGAGGTCAAGAACTGTCACCTCATGCGGCGGCCAGGCCTCGCCGAGTTCCCGGATTGCGTCGCCGCCCGCAGTGCCCGCCATATGGACGACCTGGCGCAGGTGGTCGTCGAGGGAGGCCAGGCGGTGGTGATCATCGTCGTGCAGATGCAGGCCGATCGCTTCGACGTGGCCCGCGACCTCGACCCGGCCTTCGATCGGGCGTTCCAACGGGCGCGCGAGGCGGGCGTGGAGGTCCACGCCTATCGCTGCGATGTCTCGCCCGAGTCCATCGTCGTTGCGGAGGAGATCCCGGTCGAGGGATGATGTCCGCTTGTATGGGAACGCGATGGAGCCGATCTTTTCCTGAAACAGGAGGAGAGCGATGAGCGATTCCCGTCCCACCTGCCGCCTCGTGCGGCCTGGCGTTTCCTTCACCGGCAAGCAGGGCCTCGACTACGCCGTGGCGATCTCGGCCGAGACCGTCGGCGCCACGGGACTGCACATGCAACTCGTCACCCTTCCGCCGGGCGTGAAGGCGAAGGCGCACAAGCACGAGGCGCATGAGAGCGCGATCCACGTGCTCAGCGGCGAATCCGGATGCTGGTACGGGACACGTCTCGAACACCACGCGATGGTGAGGGCAGGGGACTTCTTCTACATCCCTGCCGGCGTGCCGCACCTGCCCTACAATCCGAGCGACAGCGTACCCTGCATCGCCGTCATCGCCCGCACCGATCCGAACGAGCAGGAGAGCGTCGTGCTGCTGCCCGAACTCGACGAGGCGATGGAGCGAAAGGCTTGAGCCTGTCGTGGCGACAGGAGCCGGCCGTCACTCGCCACGTTCGAAGATCAGGTTGAGGCGGGTCGTGGCGATACGGCGATAGCCGTGTCCTTCGAGCAGCGCGCTGAGATCGATCTGCCACTGGTCGGTCCCGTTCTCGACCAGGATCAGGACCGGATGGAGGCTCTTGGGCGCCTCGCGCAGGAAGGGTTCGAGGATCAGGTCTTCGGCGCCCTCGACGTCGAGCTTGATCGCATCGATGCGGGTGATGCCTTCGCTCTCCGCCAGGCCGAGCAGCGTCACCGCCGGCACACGGATCTGCGCGCTCTCGTTGGTCCCCACGATCTTGAGGCTCGATTCGCCGCGGTTGCGCGGATCGACGAACAGGGTGAGTTCGCCGGCCTTGTCGGCGATGGCGCAGGCGACCGCCTTGATCGTGCCGAACGGGTTCTGGGCGATGTTGTAGGTGAGGCGGTCGAAGACGTCCGGCTGCGGTTCGACGGCGAGAATGCGGGCCTTCGGCCCGGCGAGCGCGGCGACGAACAGAGCGTAGGCGCCGATATTCGCCCCGACATCGAGGAAGGTGCAGCCCTGGGGCAGCCGCTCCTTGAGCAACTCGCGCTCCTCGGGGTCGAAGAATTGCGGCGTGAACAGCACCTTCTTCTCGCAGTTGTTGTTGTAGGGGTGCAGCCGCATCCTGGCGCCGTAGCGCTCGACATCGGCGGGACGTCCGCGCAGCAGCGTGATGCCGATCCGGCGCAGGAAGAGGGCGAGGCGCCGGCCGCTCCAGCTCTCGCCGGAGATCCTGGCGGTTCTCGCCATCAGGCTGGCGACGAGGCCGGCGGGAGCGTAAGTCCCGAAGGGAGTGTCGTTCTTCATCGCGCCGGGTGATGCCAGCCGCGAAGGCCGCGGGCAAGCGCGGTGACCGGGACGATCTCGCAGGATGAACGCCTAGCCCGAGACGGGGATTGATCCGGACCATGCAGAGTTTCGATTCCGACGGCGTATCCATCGCCTTCGTCGACGTGCCGGCCACGGGCGGAAGCGGCGACCCGATCCTCCTCATCCACGGCTTCGCCTCGAACCACGCGGTCAACTGGGTCAACACGCTCTGGGTGAAGACCCTCACCCAAGCCGGTCATCGGGTCGTCGCCCTCGACAATCGCGGCCATGGCGAGAGCCAGAAGCTCTACGATCCGGATGCCTACGGCTCGGACATCATGGCCGGCGATGCCCGCCGGCTCCTCGACCATCTCAGCATCGAACGGGCCGACGTGATGGGCTACTCGATGGGCGCGCGTATCGCTGCCTATCTTGCCCTCGACGAGTCCAGCCGAGTCCGATCCCTGCTTCTCGGCGGCCTCGGTTTGCACTTGGTCGAGGGCAAGGGGTTGCCGAGCGGCATCTCGGAGGCGCTCGAGGCACCGCCCGGCACGCCGGCTCCCAACCCGACGGCGGCGGCCTTCCGCACCTTCGCCGAGCAGACGCGGAGCGATCTCAGGGCGCTCGCCGCCTGCATGCGCGGCTCGCGCCAGACCCTGTCGCGGGCGGAGGTCTCGCAGATCGAGGTGCCGACCCTGGTGACGGTCGGCAGCCTCGACACCGTCGCCGGCTCGGGCCTGGCCCTCGCCGCGCTGATGCCGAACGCGAAGACGCTCGATCTGCCCAATCGCGACCACAGCACGGCGGTCGGCGACAAGGGCCACCGCCAGGGCGTGCTGGCGTTCCTGGCGGAACGGCCGTGATGGAGCCGATCAGCTCTTCAGCCGATAGCCCGTCTTGAAGATCCAGGTCACAGCGGCGAGGCAGACCACCAGAAACAGGAGCGTCATGCCGAGGCTGACCGCGAGGCTGACGTCGCCCTTGCCGAAGAAGCTCCAGCGGAAGCCGCTGATCAGGTAGACGACCGGGTTGAACAGGCTCACCGTCCGCCAGAACGGCGGCAGCATGTCGATGGCGTAGAAGCTGCCCCCCAGAAAGGTCAGCGGCGTCACCACTAGGAGCGGAATGAGCTGCAGCCGCTCGAATCCGTCGGCCCAGAGGCCGATGACGAAGCCGAATAGGCTGAACGTGACGGCGGTGAGGAGCAGGAACACCACCATCATCACCGGGTGCTCGATATGCAGCGGCACGAACAGAGCGGCGGTGGCCAGGATGATGAGCCCGATCAGGATCGACTTCGAGGCGGCCGCGCCGACATAGCCGAACACGATCTCGACGGGCGAGACCGGCGCCGACAGGATCTCGTAGATCGTACCGGCAAAGCGCGGGAAGTAGATGCCGAAGGAGGCGTTGGCGATGCTCTGGGTCAGGAGCGAGAGCATCATCAGGCCCGGCACGATGAAGGCGCCGTAGGCGACGCCATCGACGGCCGTGACACGGGAGCCGATCGCCGCACCGAAGACGACGAAATAGAGCGAGGTCGCGACCACGGGGGCGACGATGCTCTGGAGAGCGGTGCGCCAGAAGCGCGCCATCTCGAACAGGTAGATCGCCCGGACCGCCGGCCAGTTCATTCCCGCCATCATGCGCTGGTCCTGACGAGGTCGACGAAAATGTCCTCGAGCGAGCTCTGCCGTGTCGAGAGGTCGCCGACCTCGATATCCGCAGCCGCGAAGTCGGCGAGCAGGTTCGCGATGCCCGTTCCTTCGGCCTGTGTATCGTAGGTGTAGGTGAGCTCCCGGCCGGAGGCGGCGAGTTCGAGGTGATGATGGGTGAGCGCCTCGGGCACGGCGGAGAGCGGCGCTTGGAGCTGGAGGATGAGCTGCTTCTTGCCGAGCTTGCGCATCAGCTCGACCTTCTCCTCGACGAGGATGATCCGGCCCTTGGCGATGACGCCGACGCGGTCGGCCATCTCCTCGGCCTCCTCGATGTAGTGGGTCGTGAGAATGACGGTCACGCCCTGGTCCCTGAGGCCGCGCACGAGGCGCCACATGTCCTGGCGCAGCTCGACATCGACGCCAGCGGTGGGCTCGTCGAGGAAGAGGATGCGCGGCTCGTGGCTGAGGGCCTTGGCGATGAGCACCCTGCGCTTCATGCCGCCCGAGAGCGTCATGATCCGGCTGTCCCGCTTGTCCCAGAGGGAGAGGTCGCGGAGCACGCGCTCGATATGGGCGGGGTTCGGTTTGAGCCCGAACAGGCCGCGGGTGAAGCTCGTCGTCGCCCAGACCGTCTCGAAGGCGTCGGTGGTCAGTTCCTGCGGTACGAGGCCGATCGCCTTGCGTGCCGCCCTGTAATCCGTCGCGATGTCGTGGCCGTCCACGAGGATGCGGCCCGAACTCGCCGTCACGATCCCGCAGACGATGTTGATCAGCGTCGTCTTGCCGGCGCCGTTGGGGCCGAGCAGCGCGAAGATCTCGCCGCGGCGGATCTCCAGGTCGACCTCGCTCAAGGCCTGGTGGCCGGTGCCGTAGACTTTGGAAAGTTTGGCGATCGAGATGACCGGCGGCATCGATTCTCCGGGGCGACGTGGCGCGGATCGATCTAGGCGCGTCCCGAGAGCGAGCAACAAAAAAGCCGCCCGAAGGCGGCTTTCACGTGCGCCCGGACACCTCAGGCGCGCAGCTGGTTCCTGACCTCGCCGAGGCTCAGGCGCACGAGATCCTGCGCGGCATCACCCTGCATGCGCTCCTTCAGGATCACCTCGGAGACCTTGACGGCGGTGTCGGCCGCAGCAGCGCGAACCTGCGCCGTGGCCTGGGCCTCTGCCTGGGCGATCTTGGCTTCCGCCGACTTCGTCCGGCGGGCGATGAAGTCGTTCAGGCGCTCATGGCTCTCGGCGGCGATGCGCTCGGCTTCCGCCCGCGCAGTCGCGATGATCGCCTCGGCCTCACGCTCGGCGTCCGAGCTGCGGCGCTTGTAGTCCGCGAGCACGCTGGCCGCTTCCTCGCGAAGACGCCGGGCCTCGTCGAGTTCGGCGCGGACGCGCTTGGCGCGGCTGTCGAGGGCTCCGGTCAGCTGCTTGAAGCCGCCGACCTTCCAGACCACGACCATGAACAGCACGAACGCGGCCGCGACCCAGAATTCCGCTTCCAACAGCATGTTCGTCGTCCCAGTTTACTCGGCATCCACTGACTCGAAGCAGATGCGGCGTGAAGCGATTTTAGTTCGGTCAGTGCGCCGTCGCGGCTTTGTCGAGGGCGCGGTCGAGGGACGCCTGGTCGGGCGTCTGGCCGGTCAGGCGCTCGACGATCGCAGCGGCAGTCTCGCTGGCGATGCCGCGGACGTTCCCCATGGCCTCGGCACTGCGGGAGCGAATGGTCGCCTCGGAATCCGCGATGCGGGCGTTGAGTTCGCCCTCCAGCGCCTTGCGCTTGGCATCCGTCTCCTGGGAGAGGGAATTGCGCGTCTCCTGAGCGATGGCGCGCGCCTTACCCTGCGCGTCGTTCAGGGACTTCTCATAGGCGGCACCCGCGGCCTCGGCCTCGGCCTTCATGCGGTGGGCCTCATCGAGGTCCTTGGAAAGGCGGTTGGCGCGGTCGTTCAGGATGCCCTGGATGCGGGGCAGAGCGACCTTGTCCATGAGGTAGTAGAGCAGCCCGAAGGCCAGGGCCAGCCAGATCAACTGAGCCAGGAACGTGTGGCTCTCGAAGGGCGGAAAGCCACCGCCGTGCTCGGACGGAGGAACCTGGACGATAGCATCGTTGGGGGCGGTATTCTGGGCCGGCTGAGCCATGTCGTCCTTCTCTCACGTCTTCAGCGCAGGGGTCTTGAAGTCGGCGGGCCGATCCATCCCGAAGGTGGACCGGCCCCGCCGGATATCGGCTGGATCGCCTTGATCTAGGATCAGACGGCGAACAGCAGCAGCAGCGCGACGAGCAGCGAGAAGATGCCGAGCGCTTCCGTCAAGGCGAAGCCGAGGAGCAGGTTGCCGCGCTGGCCGTCGGCAGCCGACGGGTTGCGCAGTGCACCGGCATAGAACTGGCCGAAGAGGTTGCCGAGGCCGATGGCGGCACCCGCCATTCCGAGACAGGCCAGGCCGGCGCCGATGTACTTGGCGGCTAAGGGATCCATCAAAGTGCTCCTGAGGTCGGTTCAGTTCGTTGCGTGGACAAAATCCGGCCGCGACGCGGACCGGGGACGGAGAGAAAACCCGGCCTTTAGTGGCCGGGATGGAGGGCGTCGCTCAGGTAGATCGAGGCGAGCGTCGCGAAGACGTAGGCCTGCAGACCGGCGACGAGGAATTCGAGAGCCGTGACCGCGACGCTGAGGGCCAGCGGCAGGGGCGAGATAACCCCCCAGGCGCCTGCGGCCAAGAGCGCCGGCACGAAGCCTGCGAAGATCTTCAAGGCGATGTGGCCGGCCAACACGTTGGCGAACAGACGGACTGCGAGGCTGATCGGGCGCGAGATGAACGAAACGATCTCGATCGCGACGATCATCGGCATCAGCCAGCCCGGCACGCCCGACGGCACGAAAACCTTCAGGAAGCCAGTGCCGTGAGCCATGAAACCATAGACGATCACGGTGGTGATCACGAGGAGCGCCAGCGCGAAGGTGACGATGATGTGGCTCGTCACAGCGAACGCATACGGCACCATGCCGAGCATGTTCAGCACGAGTACGAACATGAACAGCGAGAAGATCAACGGCATGAACCGCTCTGAGCCGTGTCCTGCGGACTGGCGCAGGGTCGAGCCGATGAACTCGTAGAACATCTCGGCCACCGACTGCATCCGGCCCGGCACCACCGATCGGTTCGCTGTGGCGACGATGGTGAGCAGCGCGATGATGCCGACGGCCGCGAACATATAGAGGGCCGACTGGGTGAAGGCGATCTCCTGGCCTCCGATATGACCGAACGAGACCAGCGGCTTAAGCTCGAACTGGTGGATCGGATCCATCTTTACGGCCATTGCCGCTCCCGTCCTTCTACAAACCCGGCGCGTAACGCGCCCGCCATGGTCGAGCCGCCATGCGGCGACGATCCGGTTCCCGTCAAGGATCCCGTTTCTTCGTCTGCGGCTTCGAGAGCGATCCCGAGACGCGCATGACATTGTAGATGCCGGTCGCGAAGCCCAGCATCAGCAAGAAGATCAAACCCCAGGGTTTCGTCCCCAGGTAATGATCGAACATCCAGCCGAGAATGCCTCCCGCCAGGACGCCCGCGATGAACTCCGTGGAGAGCCGCATCGCTTGGCCGAGGGGCGAAGGCCCGTTCGAAGAACCGGGACGCGACGAAAGGGCGGGATCAGCACGAGGCTGCTTCCGCTCGATCTGCGTCTCAAGACGTTTGAGCCTCTTGGCGAGGTCGTCGTCTCTTGCCGTATCCGGAGATGTCCCCCGCCCGTCGCTTGGTTCGTTGCCGCTCACGGCGATAACTCACGTTGACGAGAGCGAGGGGAACCAGCCGGTGCGCCCCCTCAAGCGCGGCGCAACATAGTTTCGCCCATCTTGAGTGTCAAGGCGCCGAACGATCGCCTTAAGCCACTGATCCAGTTCGAAAATATCCGACTTCCGGAGCCGGTAAGAGAAAGCCTTCCCGCTGTGGCCGCCCAACACCTTTGCGCGGCTAGGGCCACAGCCTCGCGACGAGGATCAGGCGCCTAGGATCGGCTTGATGACCTTTTCCATTCCCTCGATCGACATCTCGCCCTTGAAGCGCTCGCCGTTGATGAAGAAGGTCGGAGTCGAATCGATCTTGTAGGTGTCGAGGCCGCGCTGCTTCACTGCGTTCACGGCATTATAGAGCTTCTGGTCCTTGAGGCAGGCCTCGAACTTCTCCTTCGAGAAGCCGGCCTGACGCAGCAACTGCTCGAGCGCGTCGACCGGCGATTGCGGTTTCTGGACGAAAGCCCATGACGCCTGCTGGTCGAAGAGGAGGTCGGTGATCGGATAGTATTTCGCGTCGCCGTCGCATCGGGCAAGCATGAAGGCCGCGGTGGCGAGCGGGTCGAGCGGGAACTCGCGCAGGGTGAAGCGGACCTTGCCGGTGTCGATGTACCGCTCCTTGAGCGCCGGCCAGGTGACGCGGTGGAAAGCGGAGCAGTGCGAGCATGTCATCGATGCATACTCGATGATCGTCACCTTGGCGTCCTTCGGACCGAGCCAGACATCGCCGAGCGGACCTGGATCCATCAGGGTCGAGAGGTCGGCGGCAGGCGCCGATTGCGCCAGGGCCTCGAGGGTCAGGCGCGGAAGGATGGCCGCCGCTCCGACGGCGAGACCGGCATATTTGATGGCGTCGCGACGGGTGATCATGATTTCGACGGGCTCCGCTCGCAGATCCAGTTCATCGGCCTGCGGTAGAATCCCCAGCATGATCTGACAAGGCGTCAGGCGTGACGCCGCTTCGATGCGCCGCGCCGGTCCACGATCGATTTGGGAGTGATTTTGCTCCTCGATATTACCAGCCGAGCATGGCGGTCACTGCGGCGGCGCGGCGGGGATCATCCGGCGGCCGGCACTCGCAGAGATCGACGGAGTCGCCGCAATCGCTGCACCACTCGGCGTAGTCGGAGTCACGAAGCGCTCGAAAAGCAGCTGATTGTCGTGCGCTGTATAAAATATCCGATGCGTGGACGACTTGACCTTGAGACATGAAATCAATTCTTCCTGAGGACCGATTTCATTTCTACAGAACCGAAGAGGGCGAAGCGAATAATCGACTGCATTGAATTTGATGCATTTGGCGGCCAAAGATACATGCCTCCTATTCTCTGCGCGCATATGCGATCGGATCCATGCAGTCATGCGTCCGGCGAAAGTGGGAAAGCTGTAGCAAAACCTACGTATCGTCTCGACGCCGAGCCGTTGGCACCGGAGTGATCCGCATCGGTCTATTGTCATGTCGTCAAGCCGCTGATCAGGTCCTCAACGACGCGCCGTGTGCGGCGTCGCGACGGCCGCGACGCCGAGACGGTCGAGGGCGTCGCGCAAGGCCTCGTCCTCGATAAGTGAGACTGCGGCGCTGACTTGGCCGTGGAGAATGGGATCGACCGAGGCAGGCGCCGGCCGCCGTGCCGCGCGCTCGATTCGGCCTTGCCGCATGACGATCCTGCCGATGCAGGCCCATCCGTAATGGGCGTTCACCCGCTGGATCACCACCGGAACGAGGTGCTGAAGTTCGAGGGCAAAAGCTCCTTCGACACGCACGATCAGAGTCCCGGGCTCGGGCCGTCCCGCCTCGATCGTACGTTTGCCGCGCGGCCACTCGATTTTCAGCGGCTGACAGAAGCGCGCCAAGCGCTCGCCGACGATATCCGGCCAGACGGCGATAATGTCGGTTGATGCGAAGCCCTGCGCGGCGAAGGCCTTGCCGACACAGGCCTCGATCAACTCGGCGAGCGGCTTGACCCGCGCCATGCGCCCCCCTTCCGGCCTCGATCGATGTCGGACCCTATCATGACGAGGCCGGCGTGCCGACGCCTTCCTCTCCGTGTCTTCAGGTGCTGGCCATGACCTCGGCGGTCAGGCGGTCGCGGAGAGCGGCCTGCTTCTCTCGGACCATGCCCGGGATCAGGAAGGCGTCGATCAGCAGCCAGAGGAAGCCGATGAGGATGAAGAAGGACAGTATCTGCAGGATCGCCGAGACGGGGCGTCCGAGATAGAATCGGTGGCCGGACAGGAAGCCGAGAAAGAACCACAGAGCGTAGGCGAGCACGGTGTTCGGCGCCTCGTTCGTGATCCTCGCCTCAATCAGGATGCGATCCTGGGTGGTGATCATTGTGGCGGCCCTTGCTCTCGATCGGCCAAGCTCCGGTAGCACGTCGGTATCGCGGTGGTCGATAAGGTGTCCGAGAATGTCCGCGGCGCGCTTGGACACGTCCCCGGCTCGGCGTATGGACCGACCCGCATGACAGCGCCCGACGCGTCGACATCCCGGCCCCAGGCCCCCGATCTTCTCGCCTGGTACGACCGGCACCGCCGCGTGCTGCCGTGGCGGGCTCTCGCCGGAGAGACGCCCGACCCGTATAGGGTCTGGCTGTCCGAGGTGATGCTTCAGCAGACCACGATTGCTGCGGTGAAGCCCTACTTCGCGCGGTTTCTTGACCGCTTTCCGAACATCGAGGCCTTGGCGGAGGCACCCGAGGAGGCCGTCATGTCGGCCTGGGCCGGCCTCGGCTATTACTCCCGGGCGCGGAACCTTCATGCCTGCGCTAAGGCGGTGGCTGCGGCCGGGGCGTTCCCCGATACCCTCGACGGCTTGCGCAAGCTGCCCGGCATCGGCGCCTACACCGCGGGCGCCATCGCGGCAATCGCGTTCGACAGGCCCGAGGCGGCTGTCGATGGCAACGTCGAGCGGGTCGTCACCCGCCTCTTCGCCATCGAAACGCCGATCCCCGCGGCTCGGCCGGCGATCCGGTCCCTGACGCAGGAGATCGTCCCGGAGAAGCGTCCGGGCGACTTCGCGCAAGCGCTGATGGATCTCGGCTCCACCATCTGCACGCCCAAGCGCCCGGCCTGCGCCCTCTGCCCGTGGATGATTCCGTGCCGTGCCCGCGCCATCGGAATGCAGGAGACGTTTCCACGAAAGCTCAAGAAGGTACCGGGCGTCGCACGCTACGGGGCAGCCTTCGTGGCGATCCGAACCGGCGACGAGGCGATTCTATTACGGACCCGTCCCTCCGAGGGGTTGCTTGGCGCGATGGCCGAGACGCCGACGAGCGCGTGGACGCCTGATTATGATCCGGCCCAGGCGCTCCTCGATGCGCCCCTCGATGCGCGCTGGAAGCGTCTTCCGGGCCGGGTGCGCCACGTCTTCACGCATTTTCCGCTTGAACTGACCGTGTTTACCGCCCGTGTCGGGTTGTCGACGAGCGTCCCGGCCGGCATGCGATTCACGCCGAGGCGCGACCTCGAAAGCGAGCCGTTGCCCGGCGTGATGCTCAAGGTGATCGCCCACGCCTTCGATCCGAAACCCGAACCGATCAAGGCCGCGCGGAGCCGCCCGAGGCGCGAGCCCGGCGAGGCTCCGCTCCTCGTCATTGAGACGGCCGAGGCGGTGAGCCCAGTTCGCTCGGTGCCGAAGCCGAAGCCACGCGAGAGGCTCGCAGTCGCGGTCTCCGACGGCGATGAACCCGACGAGCGCAATGTCGAGTCGCCCTCGTCCATACCGGCCCGCAGGCGATCGAAGGCGAGGGGACGCCGTACCTGAGGCGCCCCGCATATGAAAGAGGCGGCTCAGGCGGCGGATCCCATCGCCGCCCGCATCTTGGACCGGAACACGTCGATCACGACCGGCTTGCCGTCTCGCTTGGCGTGCCAGAAGTCCCAGCCGTTGCAGGCCGGAAGACCTTGGACAAGTGCTCCGATCTTGTGGATCGAGCCGGTTGCCGGACCCGCCATCAAGGTTCCGTCCGGGCGAACCATGGCGCTGTGGCGGCCGCGAGCGTCCGTTAGCATCTCGCCGGGCCGGATATGCCCGGCTTCGAGAACGCTGAGAAAGGCGACGCGCGGCTCGGCGCGCTTGGTCGGCGCCACCAGCAGGGCGGCAGTGGAGAGCGGCTCGACGGCGTCGATCCGGGCGCGGGCGGCGTTCGCGTAGACCGTCTCGCGCTCGATGCCGATGAAGCGGCGACCGAGGCGCTTGGCGACGGCGCCGGTGGTGCCGGTGCCGAAGAACGGGTCGAGGATGACGTCGCCGGGATTGGTCGCCGATAGGATCGTCCGGGCGAGCAAAGCTTCCGGCTTCTGGGTCGGATGGACTTTCTGGCCGTCGTCACCTTTCAGGCGCTCGTCGCCGGTGCAGAGCGGAATGAACCAGTCCGAGCGCATCTGGACGTCGTCGTTGCCGCCCTTCAGCGCCTCGTAATGGAAGGTGTAGCCCTTCGAATCCGCCGAGCGCGAGGCCCAGATCAGGGTCTCGTGGGCATTGGTGAAGCGCTTGCCGCGGAAGTTCGGCATGGGGTTGGCCTTGCGCCAGACGATGTCGTTCAGGATCCAGAACCCGAGGTCCTGCAGTGTGCCGCCGACACGGAAGATGTTGTGGTACGAACCGATCACCCAGAGCGTCGCGTTCGGCTTCATCACACGGCGGGCGGCGGTGAGCCAGGCCCGGCTGAAGGCGTCGTATTGCGCAAAGCTCGAGAACTGGTCCCAGTGGTCGTCGACGGCGTCGACTTGGCTCTGATCGGGACGCAGCAGCGACCCTTCTCCGAGTTGGAGGTTATAGGGCGGGTCGGCGAAGACGCAGTCGACGCTGGCTGCCGGCAGCGCATTCATGGCGGCGATGCAATCGCCGACGAGGATTTCGTCGAGGGGAAGGCGAACGGCGGGTACGAGACCCATCCGTGGCGCCGACACGAGCCGCCCGGTACGCGAGACACTTTTCCGGGCGGCGGTGCCGGCAACCACGGTACGCGGGGAAGCCATGGCAAACACCGGTTACGCGACTGACAAAGCGACCTTGCGGCCGTTAAGGTAAAGGTCGAGTTTCCGGGTTGGGAAAAATATGTCTCGCTTTGGATCGGCAAAATTTGCCTACCGAAGGCTAATGGTCTGTTAATGATCGAGAACGCGCGATCGTGAGCTTTAAAATTGATGGTCGCCGCACTGATTTCAGTCTTTCTAAATCTTCGAAACATTTCAGCGCTTCTATTATGCGCCTCAGTGGCTATGTCGATTGGACCATCGGCGTCGTGAACTGAACCCGATTTTCAACCTGGCAGTTGGCGCTCGCACAAGGCGCCTCACTTCTCCGCCAGCCTCCGACGGTACGAGATGCCTTCGTTCGTATCTGGCCTGTTTGGATGCGCCTGACGTCTCGCCATGCTTGGTCACAGCCCCCCGGTTCCGACCCCCCGGCGCCTCAAGCGACAGGCCGAAGCGAACAGGGGGACCGGCTCGAACCAAAGTTCGGAGGAACAATCGCAAGCTCTGGGCAAGCCCCCCGATGCACGCCGACACCGTGCCGCCGATGACATTGGGCTCCGCTCTGGACGCAGGGCTCGGTTTCGCTCGACGCTGGCTGGGCCTCACGCAGCCTCGGCCCGGACCTACGATCAATACTGATGGCAGCTGTCATCGCCGTATGCGGGCGGCATGTCGTATAGAATAATGATTCCATCAATCTGAAGGAAAACTTATATTATATCCATGCCAGCGGGCGGCCAAGAATGTGTCGATCTGGGTCATAAATATGGCGTCTTATTTTGGCCGTCATCTGCTTCCTTTTGCGCCTTCTCCACAACAACGCAAGGTAATGCGTGTGAACAAGAAAGTTGCTGGCCGGACCACGGCCATGTCCGCGACGATCCTTGCCCTCGCTGCCATCGCGCAGCCTGCTGCAGCCCAGAGCGGCGCTGCCTCCTGGTATGGATCGGGGTCGCGCACCGCGAATGGCGAACGCTTCAATCCGAACGGCATGACGGCCGCGCATCGGACGCTTCCCTTCGGTACGCGAGTTCAGGTCAAGAACATCCGCAACGGACGCACCATCGTCGTTCGCATCAACGATCGTGGGCCGTTCGTGCGCGGTCGCATCATCGATCTCGCCCGCGGCTCCGCTCGTGCGATCGGGATGGGCGGCGTTACGCATGTCGCGCTCAGCGTCGTGAACTGATCCGATTGCGGCCGGCGGGCGTTGTCTCTGCGCCGGCCATCACCATGTCGTGGGCCGTAGCCGGAGTGTGGACCTGCGATGTCGAAACCGCTGATCGTTGAAATCCCGCATGAGCTCGGCTTGGCCGAGGCGCGCAGGCGCATCGCGGAGGGGCTCAGCGGTCTCGACTCGACCCTGAGGAAGGCCGGCATCGCCGTCGAGACGATGACCTGGACCGAGGACAGGCTCGACTTCGCAGTCGCAGCCATGGGGCAGAAGGTCGGCGGGCAGGTCGACGTCATGCCCCAAAGCGTCCGGGTCGAGGTCCGCCTGCCGCTCCTGCTCTCGCTCTTTGCCCAGAAAGTGCAGAAGGCCCTGAGTAATAAGGGGCAGCTCCTTCTGACCAAATCCTGACGTCTTGGAGAGCAGCAGTCTCCGGAACCCAGGTGATCGTTCGTCCGTTTCCGCCGTCCGCTCGTCGGCGGCAGACAAGGACAGCTCAGCGATGTCGAATCCAGGTCCGATCCCAGAGGCTCCGATCCCGGAGACACCGTACGAGCCGCCAGTTACCCCCGAGCCTGGACCTTCTCCAGAGATACCCGGATCCTCGCCGGTCGAGGCACCCGGAGAGCGGCCGGCCGAAATTCCCATCAACGATCCCGGTGTCGGACCTGCCATAACTCCGGATCCGTCGCCGACCGGGCCGGCCAATCCGACGATGTGATCCGACGATGTCAGACGTCGGCGCTGTGATTTGTTCACGGCGTCCGGCACTGCCATAAGCCGGCCCATGGCCGCTCCCCCGCTTCTCACCCTCCAGGACGTCGCGCTCACCTTCGGCGGCACGCCGCTGATCGAAGGAGCCGAACTCGCGATCTCGCCTGGCGAACGAACCTGTCTCGTCGGCCGCAACGGCTCGGGAAAATCGACCCTTCTCAAGATCGCGACTGGCCTACTCGAGCCCGATAAGGGTGTCCGGTTCCTGCAGCCGGGCACGACCATCCGGTACCTCGCCCAGGAGCCGGATTTCTCCAGCTTCGAGACGACTCTCGCGGTCGTCGAGGCGGGGTTGACGCAGGGCGACGACGCCTACCGCGCCCGCTACATGCTCGAGAGCCTCGGCATGACCGGCGCCGAGGACCCGCGCAGTCTCTCGGGAGGGGAGGGGCGCCGTGTCGCCCTCGCCCAGGCCCTGGCGCCCGAACCCGACATTCTGCTCCTCGACGAGCCCACCAACCATCTCGACCTGCCGGCCATCGAGTGGCTGGAGGCCGAGCTCAAGAGCGTGCGCGGCGCTCTTATCCTGATCAGCCATGATCGACGCTTCCTCTCCGCCCTGTCGCGCACGACGGTCTGGCTCGATCGCGGCGTGACCCGGCGGATCGAGAAAGGCTTTTCCGACTTCGAGGCCTGGCGTGACGCCTTCTTTGAAGAGGAGGAGCGCGACCGGCACAAGCTCGACCGCAAGATCGCCGACGAGGAGCATTGGCTGCGCTATGGCGTCACCGCCCGGCGCAAGCGCAATGTCCGCCGGCTCGGTAATCTTCATGCCCTGCGCAAGGAGCGTCGAGAGGACCGCCGTCCCGTCGGCACCGCGACCATGACCTCGACGGAGGCGGAGAGTTCGGGAGCCCTCGTGATCGAGGCGAAGGGTATCTCCAAGGCTTATGGGCCACGCACGATCGTCGACGACCTCTCGATTCGGGTCATGCGCGGCGACCGCCTGGGCATCGTCGGCGCCAACGGCGCGGGCAAGACCACGCTGATCAATTTGCTGACCGGCCAGCTCGCTCCAGATGCCGGAACCGTTCAGCTCGGCACCAACCTGAAGATGAACCTTCTCGACCAGGCCCGAGCGGTCCTCGACCCGTCCATGACCGTCACCGATGTTCTGACTGGCGGCAGCGGCGACACCGTCACGGTCGCGGGCGTCAACCGGCACGTGGTCGGCTACCTCAAGGACTTCCTGTTCGCTCCCGAGCAGGCGCGCACGCCGGTGCGCGTCCTCTCGGGCGGCGAGCGCAACCGGCTCCTCATCGCCCGCGCCCTGGCCCAGCCTGCCAATCTCCTCGTCCTCGACGAGCCGACCAACGATCTCGACCTTGAAACTCTGGATCTGCTGCAGGAGATGCTCGGCGAGTATTCCGGCACGCTGATCCTCGTCAGCCACGATCGCGACTTCCTCGACCGCGTCGTCGGCAGTGTTCTCGTGAGCGAAGGGGAGGGGGTCTGGGCCGAGTATGCGGGCGGTTATTCCGACATGATCGCCCAGCGCGGCCAGGGCGTCGAGGCACGCAAGGCAGCCACCGCTCGGGCCGAACCCAAAGCGAAGGCCGAACGCCCTGCTGAGGCGCCCAAGCCGGGCAAGGCAAAGCTCAACTTCAAGGACCAGCACGAACTCAAGACGCTGCCGGACCGGATCGCCAAGCTCGAATCCGATATCGCCAAATTGCGCGTCGTGCTGGCCGATGCGGAACTCTACGCCAGGGACCCGGCGCGCTTTGCAAAGGCCTCGGCCCTGATGGCGGAGGCCGAAGCGGCCCTCGTGGCAGCGGAGGACCGCTGGCTCGAACTGGAGATGGAGCGGGATGGGACGCCCGCTGCGGGGTCGGCTTGATTTTCCGGCCGAGATTGGCCTTCTAGGCAAATGACCGCGACCCCGGAACCGACAGCCGCCATCCTGCCCTTCGAGGGCCCGGCCATTCGCCACGATTGGACCGTGGCCGAGATCCAGGCGATCCACGATCTGCCGCTCCTCGACCTCGTGCATCGGGCGAGCGTCGTCCACCGGGCGCATAACGACCCGGCCGACATCCAGCGCGCGAGCCTCCTGTCGATCAAGACCGGCGGTTGCCCAGAGGATTGCGCCTATTGCCCGCAATCGGCGCACCACAAGGCGACGGGCCAGCCGCGCGAGCGCCTGATGCCGGTCGACGCCGTCCTGCGCGAGGCCGCCGCGGCCAAGGAGGCGGGCGCCCATCGTTTCTGCATGGGCGCCGCCTGGCGCCAGCCAAAGGACGGGCCGGAATTCGATGCGGTGCTCTCGATGGTGCGCGGCGTGCGCGCCATGGGCATGGAAGCCTGCGTCACCCTCGGCATGCTGACGCCGTCCCAGGCGCAGCGTCTCGCCGAGGCCGGTCTGACCTCGTACAACCACAACCTCGATACCGGCCCGGATTTCTACGGCGACATCATCTCGACGCGGACCTACGCGGATCGGCTCGACACGCTGGAGAACGTCCGTGAAGCCGGCATCGGCGTCTGCTGCGGCGGTATCGTCGGTATGGGCGAGGGCGTCCGCGACAGGGCTGCGATGCTGCAGGTCCTGGCCAACCACGCGCCGCATCCCGAAAGCGTGCCGATCAACGCCCTCGTCGCCGTGCCGGGCACGCCGCTAGAAGGCCGCGCGGCGGTCGATCCACTCGACATCGTCCGCATGTGCGCGACGGCCCGCATCGTGATGCCGCGTGCTCGCGTGCGGCTGAGCGCAGGACGCAAGGAGCTGTCGCGCGAGGCGCAGATCCTGTGTTTCATGGCCGGCGCGAACTCGATCTTCTACGGCGAACGGCTGCTGACCACGGCCAACAACGAGACGGATGCCGACGCCGAGTTGCTCAAGGACATCGGCATCACTGTTGCCGCCCCAGTCCTCGCCGCTGCGGAATAGATCACGAATTCAGGCCGTGTCGCCGTCGGGAACGACGATTCGGAAACAGGCGCCGGAGGTGCCGTCGTCGAGTTCCAGCGTTCCGCCGTTGAGGCTTACGAGCTCGGAAGCGATCGCGAGCCCGAGCCCCGTGCCGCCGGCCCGCATCGAGCCTTGAAACGGCGCGAACAGCGTCGCCCGTGCGTTCTGCGGCAAACCAGGCCCGTTATCGGCGAGCAGGACGACGACTCGACCGCCTTCACCGTCCCTCTTCTGCCGAAAGGCCGTGATCGTCACCAGGGGCTCCACGTCCTGGGCGCCGGCTGCGTCAAGCGCCTGGACAGCGTTGCGGACGATGTTGGTGAGCGCCCGCGAGAACTGCTCGGGATCGACATAAATCGACACATCCGGTTCGGCCCTGACCTCGACGCGCAACCGGGCATCAAGGCTGAGGCCGGCGAGGTCTTCCATCTCGCTGAGCAACGGTTCGACGAGGACGCGTCGGCGCTGCGGGTAGGGTTCCGTCGCCCGCCCATACGCGAGGGTCGCCTCGCAGAATCGGATCGCGCGGTCGAGCGTTGCGATCAGCCGGGGCGCGACGCGCTGAACGATGGGGTCTGCAACGCCCTCGAGGCGGTCGCCGAGAAGCTGAGCCGTCGTAAGCAGGTTTCTGAGCTCATGATTGATCTTGCTGACCGACAATCCGAGGCCGGCCAGTCGCCGCCGCTCGCGCAACTCGCCGGCGAGCGCCCATTGCATCTTCGTGAGAGCCGTCTCCGCCTCGCCGATGGCGTCGCGCCGTCCCGTTGCGAGTTCCAAATGCTCGATGCCTTCAGGATCGTTGGCAAACCGGCCGATATCCCCGGCCAGCTGCCGCATCGGCTGCAGGAAGCTGCGTTGGACGGCGAGCGAGACGAGCCCCGCTACCGCTGCCGCGATGGACAGGAGAGCGACGAGGATCTCCACGGAAAAGGTTTGCAGACTCTCCTGAAGCGGAGCCTCATCGACCAGCAATTCCGCTCGTGTGAACGGCGAGATGTTCGTCGCGATCAGGGCTGTCAGCCTGTGGTCCGTGCTCTCGATCGATAGACGCGTCATCTTAGGCGCAGCGATCCAGACCGGTCGCGACGCATCTGCGAAGAGTAGCGACATTGCCGCCGTAAGCGAGGTCGCGACGTTCTCGGCCGCGATATCGATCCGCTTGAAGTCGGCTGCCTCTCCCGCCGATCCGAGTACCCAGCGGCCGCCTTGACCCTCCAGTGCAATGGCTTTGGCGCCGCTTGCGTCCAGGAAGGCGCGGATACGTTCCTCCTGCGGTCCTGGCCGAACCGATGCCGCATCCATCAGCAGGGATGCCGTTCTCGCGACCGAGGCCCGCTCGAACAGCCATGTCCGCCGATGATTGGCGAGCATCGGGATCGCGACGAGGAGTTCGAGCAGGATGACAGCGGTGAAGACGAGGAGGAACCACCGTCCAGCCTGCGTGAGCCGCGGTCCCACTCCGAGCGACGCGGCAGCGTCCGATCCTTTCGAGAGCGGCTCGCCGACATCTGACACGGTGAGCCCTGAGTTCGAGCCCATCGACATAGTGGCTTGATCTGACTGGATCTGCTGTGTCATCGGCACAGTTCGAAATACCGCTCTATCGAAGGCCCTGACCGTATCAGCCGGAGCATGATCTGGCGCCCGGATTCTTTTCGCACTGCGGCATTATACGGAATCATCGCCATCCGACTTTGATGAGCCATTCTGACTATCGATGAAACCCTGACCTTGGGACGAATAGACTGGAGAACTGGCCCGCACCAGTGGACATAACGTCAGTCCGATCACACGCGTTCTATCGTATTTCGAGACCCGCTCATGCTGCACGCGGACGCCGGCGCCGGACGAACCAGTGGCGAAGGGCCACCGAAGCCAGTGCGAAGACCGCGAGTGCCCCGAGGCCGATCATCGTCCTCGGCGTCAAGAATGCCGTGAGGGCGAGCGCGTTCTCGCAGTCATTGACGGCGGCCTCGATGCAGGCTGCCTTCGCCGCCTGATGCGAAGCTACGACATCCTCGATGGCTGAGCCTGTGGCGGCATAGGCGAAGGCGCCAGGTATCAGTCCGACAAACGTCGCCAGGGCAAAGGTCGGAAGCCTCACCCCGAAGATGGCCGGGGCCAGATTGGTGATCCAGAACGGGAAGATCGGCAGCAGCCGAAGGACGATCACGTAGCCGAAGGCGTCGCGTCTGAAGCCTTCGGCCAGGCCGGCCAATCGCGGCCCGGCCTTACGGAGGAGGATGTCGGCTGCGGCCCAGCGCCCGATCGAGAAGACGATGACGGCGCCTGTCGTGGCCGCGGCGACGGCGACGGCTGCGCCTGCGCCGATGCCGAACAGAAATCCGCAGAGTATCGTCAGGAAAACCGAAGCCGGGATCGAAGCGACGACGCAGGCGACGTAGACGAGCCAAGCCGCCAGCATCGCCTTCGCCGGGTCGGCCTCCACCGCGGCGGCGAGGAAGGTCCGCGAGTCGAGCAGCCGGTCAAGCGTAAGGTATTGATAAGCCCCGGAAGCGACGGCTGCGATCGACAGCGAGACCAGCAGGACGAGAGGAAGCCAGCGAAGCCAATCACGCCGCCGGGCCGGGCCGGGATGGCTCCGCGTCATCGCCGCTCCTCCGACACCCGGCTCTCAGCGCACTTCCCGTCAGCCGCGCTTGCGCATCCGCAAGATCTTGAAGAACCCGCCGGGGAAAGTCGGCGAGACGCCGATGAACTCGACGCCGTTCTTGTGAGCCCAGGCCTCGACGCGGGTCGATTTGAACGCCGACGACCAGCCGATCTTGGTGCAGAGCGGCGCCACGATCTTCTCCACCTTGGCTACAGGCCCTTGTGTCTGCCCGAAATGGTTTGCGAGGACGATTTCTCCACCCGGCCGGACCACCCGCAGGAACTCCGACAACGCACCTTCCGGATCCGGGACCAGAGTGATGAGGAACTGCGCCACAACGGCATCGAAACTGTCATTCGCATAGCCGAGTCGGCACACGTCCATCACCTGCAGGCCGCGGACATGGGTGAGGCCTCGGCGCAGCACCTTTTGGCGGGCGCGCTTCAACATGTCCTCGGACAGATCGACTCCGCAGACGAAGCTGGTCCTTGGATAATAGCCCAGCGACAAGCCGGTGCCGACGCCGGCTTCGAGGATGCGAGGGCCGCAGGCTACGGCTGCCTCGACGGCATCGCGAGCCGCCGGCTCGGTCAGCTTGTCGTAGACCACGTCGTAGACCGGTGCCCATCGCGCATACGCCTTGCGCATCAGCGCCGTGCTCGGACCGGCCTGCGGCTCGCTCAGCATAAAGACCTCTTCGTCGGAGAATGATGGAAGGGATTCAGGCGGCGAATGCGGTTCCTGCCTGCAACGCGTCGATGCGTCGGATAGTGCCGCCGCCGAGCACGCGCGCACGCGGGCCGTCATCTTCGTAGATGACGCAGGCCTGGCCCGGAGAAACGCCGTCTTCCGGCGACGTCAGGACAATATCGGCCTGGCCCGTCACGGCGTTGCAGGAGAGCCTCGCGGGCCGTGGCTCGCGGGTGGAGCGCACGCGGACCGCGACGGCCAAGTCATGGATGGCGGCAAGTGGCGTTGCCCCAAGCCAGTTGACGTCGCCAAGGCGGATGCGGCTGGTTGCGAGGGCCGTTCGCGGCCCGACCACGACGCGCGCTGCTTCGGGTTCGAGCCTGATGACGTAGAGCGGCTCGCCTACCGCCAGACGCAGTCCGCGCCGCTGGCCGACAGTGTAGTGGATGATACCGTCATGGTGTCCGAGAACACGGCCGTCGAGGTCGACGACATCTCCGGGCTTGGCAGCATCCGGGCGAAGGCGCGCGATGACGTCGGCATAGCGTCCCTGCGGCACGAAGCAGATGTCCTGGCTATCGGCCTTGTCGGCGACGGACAGCCCGAACTCGCGCGCCAGGCGCCGGGTCTCGTCCTTGGGCATCTCGCCTAAGGGGAACCGCAGGAAATCGAGCTGCTCCGGCGTGGTCGCGTAGAGAAAGTAACTCTGGTCGCGTGCCGGATCGAGGGCACGGAAGAGCGCGCGGGACGAAGAGCCCGGCGCGACAGGCCGGCTGGCGACGTAGTGGCCGGTCGCCAAGGCATCGGCGTCGAGGTCGCGGGCGAGGCCGAGCAGGTCGCGGAACTTCACCGAGCGATTGCACTCGACGCAGGGGATCGGCGTCTCGCCCGCAAGGTAGCTCTCTGCGAAACGGTCGATGACGGATTCACGAAATCGGTCTTCGTAGTCGAGGACGTAATGGGGAATGCCCAGAGCCTCGGCCACACGGCGGGCGTCGGCGATATCCTGCCCGGCGCAGCATGCGCCCTTGCGATGGGTCGCGGCGCCGTGGTCGTAGAGCTGAAGCGTCACGCCGACGACGTCATAGCCCTGCTGCTTCAACAAGCCCGCCACGACGGACGAATCGACGCCGCCGGACATGGCGACGACGACACGAGTCTCGTGCGGGGCCTTCGGAAGGTCGAGGGAGTTCATCGGGTCTCGGTCGAAGCACGCTGACGAAACGGAGGTTTCGGTCGGTGCAAACCTATATCGATCCTCGCTTCCAAGTTCCAGGCTTGGTTCCGGCGGCGGACATGAGAAGCCAGAGCCACTTGGCTTTTGGATGAAAGGCCTGCGGGCTCGTTCGGCAAATCCTGCCGAGTAGCGGCAGCTTCTCACCTCCCTTGATTGCAGCCTCCCGATACGGCGGCCGATGACATCAATCTTTTCAAGACGTTAGCCGCGACCGTCGATGGCTCGCTCCTTGCTGATGTGATGGGAGATGCAGACCAGGACGACACGGCGATGCGGTTGGGAGAGGTCGAGAACGTCGTGAGCCAGTCGCTCCGCGCTTTGCCAAAAGGCGAGATCGCGATCCGCGCGACAGCTACCGAGCGTCCGCGATTCAGAATCGACGAAGAAGCCAAGGCCGCCCGAGACCGGCTCGACGATGCACGATCGGAGAAGAAGGCCGAGATCGTTCTCGCAGGTCGAAAACGCGAGGACATGATCGTCGAGCGCAAGGCTCAGGCGAGGGCCGTCGAGGCCCATCATAAAACGTCCAGCGTCGATCAGAGCCGTCCGGGCATCCCTTCCGTGACGGGGGCGTCACCATCTGCTGCCGCCGTCCCATCCGCCAAACCGCTCGGTGTGGTGAGGGAAGCTCCGAGTACAGGCGACACGTCGGCCACCGGATCGACGAACGAAGAAGACAAAGCGGGCTCGGAAACGAAGGCTGTCGCTTCGACGGCAGAGGCCGATGCGGCACGAGCCAATGACTACGTCGTGGGCCATTCAGGGCAGACTGTCCCCGGCACCGATCCGGTGGCGATCCCCGAAGCCGCCGGTGATGCCGATCAGGGTCGAAATCGCTCTGGCGATGGGTCTGCCGACTCCGATCACGAGCCAGGCGGCGAGGGCGAGCCGGGCGCACAAAGCGCGCGAGAGAACACGTTGTCGCCATCGGCTCACCCGGGGGCTGCTCCGGCAGCACCCGATCGTGCAGGCCTAATCGGGCCGGTCTCGGCCGGCGATGCCTCGACGGGTGTCGACGGTGTTGGTGGATCGGCGATCGACCGAGCGGCTTCAGTGGGTCGTTCCACGAACCTCAAGGCTGAAGCGATAGAGGACGGTAAGGAAGGGAAAGCCGAAGACTCAGGTGAGGTTGTCGCTTTCCAGAGCGGCGATGCGAAAGCAGCGGACCCGGCTGGAGCCTTGCCGACCGGTTCGAACCCAGCTCCCCAGACTCCGGCCGCCGCACTGTCGCCAGGCTCCGCCCCTGTCCCGCACCAGGGACTGCCTGTTCCCCTCGGCGCCGTACCGATGACAATCGGGCTGCGCTCCCTCTCGGGGTCGAACCATTTCGAGATCAGGCTCGATCCAGTCGATCTCGGGCGGATCGACGTTCGGCTGGAGATCGACAAGGAGCGGGGGACGGTCACGACCAAAGTCGTCGTCGAGCGTCCCGAGACTCTCGCTCTGCTCCGCCGCGACGCAGACAACCTGCAACAGGCACTCTCTCAGGCGGGTCTCGACCCAGGGGCCGGTATCAGCCTGTCCCTCAGCGGCGATGACGCTTCGAGGCAGGGAGCTTCCGGCGACCGGCCCTACGACGGACGCCACACCGACGGCGACGGCCGGCCTGCCGCTCAAACCTCGGCCATCCAGGCCATCGACCTTGCCGCCCCGCGGATGCTGCGCGGGATCGCCGGCATCGACATCAGGATCTGAAGGAGCTTCCCATGACCGCAGGCATCAGTTCCGCCATCGGCACAGCGTCGACGTCATCGACCGGTACGGCGGCCGACAAGCAGGAGATCGCCGGCAACTTTCAGCAGTTCCTCACCCTGCTGACGACGCAGCTGAAGAACCAGAATCCGCTCGATCCTCTCGACACCAATCAGTTTACGCAGCAGCTCGTGCAATATGCCGGCGTCGAGCAGCAGCTCAAATCGAATGACCGGCTCGATTCCATCCTGTCGAACGCGAAGTCGTCGAGCGCCGCCTCGGCCACCGGCTTCATCGGCCAGAACGTCACCGCTGACGGAAGGACGGCTCAGCTGAAGGACGGTTCAGCGACCTGGAGCCTGACGCCGTCGCGTGCCGCCAAACAGGCGACGATCACGATCAGCGACGCGAAGGGCAATGTGGTTGCCACGCAGACCAAGGCGCTCAGTGCCGGCGCACAGACCTTCGCCTGGGACGGACGCTCATCGTCGGGATTCACTTCGGCGAACGGGACCTACTCGATCAAGGTCGACGCTGTCGACGCTACCGGAAGCCGCGTGAGCGTCGACACGAAGCTGACCGGAAAGGTCGATTCCATCGACCTTTCCGGTACCGAACCCGTTCTCCTCGTGGGCAATTCCCGTCTTCCGGTATCGAGCGTGCGGAGCATCGGAACCGGGTTATCCACATGACCCGTTCGGGGATAATTCAGATGCAACCGGTCCGCTTCAAGATATTTTAAGCGGCTGCACTTAGCTTCAAAGCTCGACAGGTCAGTCGAGTTGTAGAGCGTATCATGACCGAACCGCACCGCCCGAGAGTGAAATACGTCATCGGGCCCGATGGAAGCCCCCTGACGATCGCAGATCTTCCGCCGACGACGACCCGTCGCTGGGTCATCCGCCGAAAGGCAGAGGTCGTCGCCGCCGTTCGCGGGGGACTCCTCAGCCTCGAAGAGGCCTGCCAGCGTTACACCTTGACCACCGAGGAGTTCCTGAGCTGGCAGTTTTCCATAGACCAGCATGGTCTTGCCGGCCTCCGGACGACGCGGATCCAGCACTACCGTCACTGACGGATCGACACCTCCAGACATCGTCCCCTTCGGCGGGGCCGGCATCGAAAGCCGCGTTCACGAAAGTGGGCGCGGCTTCTTGGTGTTCGACGCAGGAGGCTTCTGCAGTCTCAGTCCAAGGCCAGACCATGACGCAGCGCCGACCGCGGCCGCGGCGGGCACGTTACGCTGGACGAGGAAGTGGGGTAGTCTCTCCCCCGCGACTACGAGGAAATCCACCGTGCAAACCCGCCGTTCCGCATTCCTCGAAGCTGCGGATCGAACCACGTGACGATGGCGGGGGTCGAGGATCCTTCGGAACGCGGGCGCTCCCGTTGGCGGGCGGTGCTCCGGCGGCTGCCGCTGATCGGCACGTTGATCGGAGTCGTACTCGCGGTCTGGCTCGTCGCCATCAACGATCTGACGGCGATCGGAACCGCCTTCGCTCGCATCGGTCCTTTGGGGCTCATGGCCGTCGTCCTCGTCCGCCTCGTCATCGTCCTTCTCTGCGGCATTGCCTGGGCTCGCATCCTCGACCGTCTGAGCGAGGTTCCGGCATCCCCATTCGTTGTGCTGCGTTTCGTGCGGGAAGGCATCAACACGCTTCTTCCCGTCGCGTCGGTGGGCGGAGACGTAGTCGGCGGCCGCCTCCTGACATTCTGGAGAGTGCCCGGACCCTACGCTGCCGCATCGATCCTCGTGGACCTGCTCATCCAGGCAGTCACCCTCGTGATCTTCGCGCTGCTCGGGGTGGCCCTGCTCATGCAGGTCGAGGGCGAGGCTGCCGCCACGCTCGCGAGCTGGGTGCTCCAGGCGCTCCTCGTCATGGTGCTGGTCCTTGCACTCTTCTTCGGGTTCCAGCGTAGCGGGGTCGTTCGGCGGCTGGCACGAATCGCCAGCGATCTCGGACGCCGCTTCGTGCGCGACGAGGCTCGAGGGGAAGACATCGACGACGGCAAGGCGGCGCAGGGCGACCTGCAGGATGCTATCGACCTGGTCTGGGGCAAAAGCCGTCGCTGGCCCCTTGCCCAGTCGATTCTCATCCACTTCGCGGCATGGCTCCTTGGAGCGATCGAGATCTGGATTGCGCTCTCGTTCATCGGCGTCGAGGGCATCGGGTTGCCGGAAGCGATCGTCATCGAGGCGCTGACGCAGGCGATGAAGACGGCGGCCTTTCCGGTTCCGGGTGGGTTGGGAGTTCAGGAGGGCAGCTTCATCCTCGTGGGCGGCCTGTTCGGCGTCGATCCGGGCACCGCGCTTGCCCTGTCGCTGGTCAAGCGAGTTCCCGATGTGGTGATCGGCATACCCGCCCTGATGCTCTGGCAGAGCCTGGAGGCGCGCCGGGCATCGGTGATGAAACCGGGCTCGCCCTAAGTCTCGCCGATCTCGCTCAAAAGACCCTCGACGAAATCGTTCAGCCCGGTGCGGCGGCTCCGCTTGAGGCGTTCCGCCGTCAGAATGCCCTGAAGCGAACGGAAGGCCTCGTCGAGATCGTCGTTGACGAGGACATAATCATACTCATTCCAGCGCTGGATCTCCATGCGGGCGTTGGCCAGCCGCTTCTCGATCGTGGCGGGGGAGTCCTCGGCCCGGCGCTCCAGGCGACTGCGAAGCTCGGCCATGCTGGGCGGCAAGATGAAGATCGTGACGACGTCGTCGGAGAGCTTCGCCCGCACCTGCCGCGTGCCCTGGTAGTCGATATCGAAGATCATATCGCGGCCGGCGGCCAGCACCCGCTCCACCGGGCGCCGCGGCGTGCCGTAGAAGTTGCCATGGACCTCGGCCCATTCGAGCAGGTCGTCGCGAGAGCGCAGGGTCTCGAAGGCTTCCCGGTCGATGAAGGTGTAGTGCTTCCCGTCGATTTCCGAAGGGCGGCGCTGTCGCGTCGTCACCGAGATCGAGAGATCGAGACCCCAGCTCGGATCGCCGGCGACGGCGCGCGTGAGCGTCGTCTTGCCGGCTCCCGACGGCGAGGACAGGATGAGAATGAACCCGCGTCGCCCGATGGACTGAGCTGCCATTGCCGTTGCGACCCTATTCGACGTTCTGGACCTGCTCGCGGAATTGCTCCACGACGGCCTTCAAGTCGAGTCCGATCCGAGACAGAGCGACGTCACTCGCTTTGGCGCAGAGCGTATTGGCTTCGCGGCCGAATTCCTGCGCCAGGAAATCAAGCTTGCGCCCGATCGCTCCGCCTGTCGCCAGATGCTCACGTGCAGCCACCAAATGGGCGCGAAGGCGATCGAGCTCCTCCCGCACGTCGGCTTTCGCCGCCATCAGCACGGCTTCCTGGTGCAGGCGCTCGGGGTCGAGGCCGCCGGCACCCACCAGAGCGGCGACGTTCGCGGCGAGGCGCTCGCGAACTGCCTCGGGCTGGCGGCCAGGGCAGGTCTCCGCGGCCTCCGTCAAACGCTCTATGGTGGCGAGTTGACCCTCGACGATCTCGCGAAGCTGTCGGCCTTCCGCTCGGCGGGCTTCGATCAGGTCGGCAACCAGCCGGACAACTCCCTCGGAGAGGTCGCGCGCGAGGGCATCGGAATCCGTGATCTGCTCTTCGTCGGATTCGATGACGCCGCGGATCCCCAACAGCCCGTCGAGGCTGGCGGGCGTCACCCCCGCCGGGACAGGAACCTTCGCCACCGCTGCGGCGAGCGAGGCCAGAAGCGCCTCGTTGATCCGCACCCGCGCCGTCGTCTCGGGACGGGTGACGGTGAGGTTCACCTGGCACTGGCCCCGGCTTAGCGTCCGCTGAATGGCCGTGCGAGCCACTTCGCCGATCGCGTCAAAGCCGTTTGGAACCCGAAGCCGGACGTCGAGCCCTCGTCCGTTCACGCTGCGGACCTCCCAGGCCCATTGCACGGAACCCGAAGTGCCGGCGGCGCGGGCGAACCCCGTCATGCTCGACAGGATCATGGCTGCTTGAGAGCCGGCACGGACTTCGCCGAGTTGAGATCGAACGTCTTGTTGCGCAGCGGATCGAGCTTCGTCCCTTCGGACGCGTCGAAGGCCTTCGGCTTCTGTCCCGACGCATCGTTTCCACCGAGGGCGAAGTTCGCGCCGGCCGGCGCATAGGCGGAAGCCTTGTTGCTCACGGCCGATTCAACCGGTGGTTCGACCTTGTCGACTGGTGCGGCATCAGGGTTCGCCGGAGTCTGACGGCTTCGTTCGACCTGACGCCAGCGCGCGACGTTGCGGGCATGCGCTTCCAGCGTCTCGGCGAAGGCATGGCCGCCGGTGCCGTCGGCGACGAAGAACAGGTCCTTGGTCCGAGAAGGATTGGCGACGGCTTCGAGGGCGGCGCGGCCGGGATTTGCGATCGGGCCGGGCGGGAGTCCCTCGATGACATAGGTGTTGTAGGGCGTGGCTCGATCGATCTCGGAGCGCTGGATCCCCCGCCCGAGCGTGCCGCGGCCGCCGACTAGCCCGTACACGATGGTCGGATCGGATTGCAGCTTCATCCGCTTGTTGAGGCGGTTGACGAAGACGCCAGCGACGCGGGGGCGCTCGTCGGCGCGGCCGGTCTCCTTCTCGACGATGGAGGCGAGGGTCACCATCTCGGCCGGCGTCTTGACCGGGACCTCGGCATTGCGACGGGCCCAGATCTGGTTGAGCACCTCGCGCTGCTTGGTTCGCATCAGGTTCACGATCTGCTGCCGGGTCGCGCCACGCTCGAACTTATAGGTATCGGGCAGGAGCGACCCCTCCGGAGGGATCTCGTTGACATCGCCGGCCAGGACGTCGTCGTCGTTGAGGCGGGCGACGATCTGTTCGCTCGTCAAGCCCTCCGGAAAGGTGATCGCGTGCTGTACCTGTCGGCCGGCCGACAGGACGTCGATCACGTCGGACAGGCTCGAATGCGCTTTGAAAGGGTACTCTCCGGCCTTGAGCGCCTTCCCGCTCAGCCGGGCGGCGATCTCGAACATGCCGGTATGGGCGATCACGCCCTCGCGATTCAGGGCCTCGGCAATCTCGCTCGTACCGCTGCGGGAGGGAATGACGACGACCTTGTCGGTCGCTAGTGGCCCCGGCTCGCGCACCTGACGCTGGAACACCGACAGCACGATCATGCTGGCGATCGCGGCGACGACGAACAAAGTGAGAAAGCCGCTGATCGTCCCGACGAGACCGCTGCGGCGGCGCTCGGGGCGTGACGGCGGTGGCGGCGCAGCCGTCGGTTTGATCGCCTCGCTCGGGCTGCGCGGCGAGAGCCGATTAGGAAGGGCCCGCTCATCCGCTTGAGCAGGCGGTGCTGGCGGTTGGCGTCTGCGGAACATGGACATCCTGTGCGGATTTCGAAGGCGCTGCTGCCGCGACTTCGTGAAGTAACCGTACATTCCCGATAGGGTGAAGCACCCAACCCCAGCAAAGTCGACATGCATGGCGCCGGTGCGCCCTATCGGTCAAGCTGTGTCACACCGATAAGACCATGGGAGATTTTTATGGCCAAAAGGCGATGCCGCATGTGGCGGTCCACATGCTCGCGCCGTGTCGGGAGCCGCAACGACCGAACTACGTGATGTGCGGGGTGAGCGATCCGATCGTCGCTTCCGACCTCAAAAGGTCGCCTGTCGACCGCACTGTGACAGCTAAGGAACGTTTCGCCAACAACGACAAATTGGCGTCGCAAGCATCCGGAATGGTGATCCGCTCTCGAGAGCCAGTTCGTTAGGCCTCGACCCTACGCATGACGAGTGATGCGTTCGTCCCGCCAAACCCGAAAGAGTTCGACAGGACGGTGTCGATTCGCTTGCGCTTGGCCTCGTGCGGAACGAGATCGATCTGCGTATCCACTGATGGGTTGTCGAGATTGAGGGTCGGGGGGATCACTCCATCCCGGATGGTCAGGATCGAGAAGATCGCCTCCACTGAACCCGCCGCACCGAGAAGGTGGCCGATGGCCGACTTCGTCGAAGACATCGAGGCGCGTCGCGCCGCGGCTCCGAGCAGGCGCTCCACGGCCTTCAGTTCGAGCTCGTCCCCCATCGGCGTCGAGGTACCGTGGGCATTGATGTAGTCGATCTGCGATGGGTCGATGCCGGCGCGCTTGACTGCGGCGGTCATGCAGCGGAACGCGCCATCGCCATCTGGGGCAGGTGACGTGATGTGAAAGGCATCGCCGGTGAGACCATAACCGATGATCTCGGCGTAGATCTTGGCCCCACGAGCCGTAGCATGCTCGTATTCTTCGAGCACCACCACACCAGCGCCCTCGCCCATGACGAAACCGTCGCGCTCCTTGTCGTAGGGGCGCGATGCACGCCTCGGGTCTTCGTTGAAGCCGGTGGAGAGCGCACGGCACGCGGCGAAGCCCGCAAGAGCCAGACGGTTGACCGGAGATTCGGCACCGCCGGCAACCATCACGTCGGCATCGCCGAATTGGATCAGCCGCGCTGCGTCGCCGATGGCATGCGCACCGGTTGAGCAGGCCGTGACGACCGCATGGTTCGGGCCCTTGAGCCCGTGCGCGATGGATACCTGCCCCGAGGCAAGATTGATGATCCGGCCAGGAATGAAGAAGGGCGAGATCCGACGTGGGCCCTTGTCATGGAGCGTGACGGACGCATCGTAGATGCCGCCGATGCCACCGATGCCCGAGCCGATCATCACGCCGGTGGCGCATTGATCCTCATGGCTTGTGGGATGCCAGTTCGCATCGTTGAGGGCCTCGCCGGCGGCGGCCATGGCGTAGACGATGAACGGATCGACCTTGCGTTGCTCCTTCGGCTCCATCCAGGCATCCGGATCGAAGGTGCCGTCGCTGCCGTTCCCGAGGGGAACGGAGCACGCGATGCGGCAGGCGAGATCCTCGACGTCGAAGGCCGTGACCTTCGATGCTCCGCTATCTCCGGCGATCAACCGGCTCCAGGTGGTCTCGACTCCGCTGCCAAGCGGCGTCACCATCCCCAGACCCGTCACCACCACCCGCCGCATCGCGCTACCCTGAACCATTCCCATCATCGTGTAACGTTGGACGCACGGGGTCGTTCGACCCCGCTCTCGGCGTCTCACGCGTCATCAGGCGGAGTTCTTCTCCAGGAACTTCACGGCATCGCCGACCGTCTGGATCGTCTCGGCGGCGTCGTCGGGGATCTCGACGTTGAACTCTTCCTCGAACGCCATCACGAGCTCGACGGTGTCGAGGCTGTCGGCGCCGAGGTCGTCGATGAAGTTCGCCCCCTCGACCACCTTCTCCGGCTCCACGCCGAGGTGTTCGACAACGATCTTCTTCACGCGCTCAGCGATATCGCTCATCGTTCTTGGTCCTTAGCTATTCGGTCGTGATGATGAAGGCGCCGTGGCCGCTCGTCAGATCCAGAGTTTGTCCGAGGCGGCGTTTGCCCGATCGCGCGTGGTTCTGCAAACCCGCTCTACGCTGATCCGTCAACCCCCAAGCACGGCAGGCGGCGTGGTAGCATAGGGTTCCGGCGCTGGCGAGGGGCCGTTCAGAAGCCATTCAGTGTCGTAGCTTTTGCCGGCTAGTACGGGCCGATGTTCAGGGCGGCGAGTTGTCGGCTGTCGGGTCGCAGACCTAGTACATCGCCATGCCGCCGTTGACGTGGAGGGTCTGGCCGGTGACGTAGCCGGCTTCGTCAGAGGCGAGGTAGACTGTCGCCGACGCTACGTCTCCGCCGCTGCCGAGACGACCCATCGGAACCCGCGAGAGGATGCCTTCGCGCTGCTTGTCGTTGAGCCCGTCGGTCATCGGCGAGGTGATGAAGCCCGGCGCGATGCAGTTGACCGTGAGGTTTCGGGTCGCGACCTCGGCGGCGAGCGCCTTGGTCATGCCGACAAGCCCGGCCTTGGCCGCCGCATAGTTGACTTGGCCAGGATTGCCGGTCGCCCCGACGACGGAGCCGATGTTGATGATGCGGCCGTGGCGCCGCCGCATCATGCCCTTCACCGCCGCACGAGAGAGCCGGAAGGCGGCCGTCAAGTTGACGGCGATGACCGCGTCCCACTCCTCATCCTTCATGCGCAGGAAAAGGTTGTCGCGCGTGATGCCGGCGTTGTTAACGAGGATATCGAGGCCGCCCATGGCGGCTTCCGCAGCCGGTACCAGCGCCTCCACGGCGTCCTTGTCCGAGAGGTTGGTGACCAAGGGATGAACGCGTCCCTCACCCAACTCGGAGGCCAGGGCGTCCAGGGCTTCGGCGCGGGTGCCGGAAATCGACACGATGGCCCCCTGTTCGTGCAGCGCCCTGGCGATGGCACCGCCGAGGCCGCCGGTGGCGCCGGTGACGAGGGCCTTGCGGCCAGTCAGATCGAACATGGGCTGATCTCGCGTTTTGAAGACCGCTCGGAAGGTGCCGGTCAGCGTAGGTCGGGGAAGGCGGCAATGTCCTCGGGCGTGCCGATGGGGCCGGCATCGACTCCGGGGACGATCCGTTTGACGAGGCCGGTCAGCACCTTTCCGGCCCCCAGTTCATGGAAGCTGTCGACACCGGCTGCGGCCATGGCAAGGATGCACTCGCGCCAACGGACCGTGCCGGTCACTTGCGAAACCAGCGCTTCCCGAATCGTTTCCGGATCCGTCACCGGCGCGGCGAGCACGTTGGCGTAGACCGGTACGACAGGCGCCAGGAGCGTTACGGCGGAGAGGGCTTCGCGCATCGCTCCCGCGGCCGGCCCCATCATCGAGCAATGGAACGGCGCAGAGACGTTAAGCATCACCGCCCGCTTGATCCCGCGACCCTGCGCGATCGCCACCGCTCGTTCCACGGCGGCACGGGCGCCCGAGAGCACGACCTGCCCGGCGCCGTTGTCGTTCGCCACCTCGCAGACATCTTCGCCCGCCGCTTCCGCGGCGATGCTGCCCGCACTTTCTGCGTCGGGACCGAGCAGAGCCGCCATCGCGCCCTGTCCCGGCGAGACTGCCCGCTGCATGGCCTCGCCGCGAAGTCTCAGGAGACGCGCGGCATCGGCGATGGAGAACGTGCCTGCTGCCGCAAGGGCGGTGTATTCGCCGAGCGAATGGCCGGCGACGCAGGCGACGTCACGCTTGAGCTCGAGGCCGCGCTCGGCCTCGAGCACGCGCAGCACGGCGATGCTGGCGGCCATCAGTGCGGGCTGGGCATTCTGTGTCAGGGTCAGCTCGTCGCCCGGTCCCTCGAACATCAGACGCGACAGATTCTGTCCCAGTGCCGCATCGACCTCATCGAAGACATGCCGGGCCTGCGGGAAAGCTTCTGCCAAAGTGCGGCCCATGCCGACCGCCTGGCTACCCTGGCCCGGAAAGATGCATGCGCGCGCCATCGGTCCTCGTCGTCGTGCCGGCCCGCTCCTGGCTTGTCTCCTCGATGGCCGTTACTCCGGGGAGGGCGGCGCAGTCGCATCGCGTGCTACATGTGTCAACATGGCACCGCTAAACCGGTTGCGCGGGTACAGAGGTCGTTCGTCAGTTTGAGGTCCTTCTTGTTGCTGGGCGTCAAGCGGTGTATGAGCCCGCCTCAATCCCAGAACACCCGACTTCAGGAAGGAGCCGCCCGGCATGGCTCGCGTCACCGTTGAAGATTGCATCGACAAGGTCGAGAACCGGTTTGAGCTGGTCCTCCTCGCCAGCCACCGGGCCCGGCTCCTCGCCGCAGGCGCTCCGCTGACGATCGATCGCGACCGCGACAAGAACCCGGTCTGCGCGCTCCGCGAGATCGGCGATGCCACCATCACTGCCGACGATCTCAAGGAACAGCTCATCCACTCGATGCAGAAATACGTCGAGGTGGACGAGCCCGAGGCCGAGACCGTGCCGCTGCTGTCGAGCTCGCCGGCCGCCGCATCGGTCGCGCCCCAATCGTCCAGCGACGACAGCGCCGTGCAGTTCGACCGCATGAGCGAGGAAGATCTGCTGCGTGGCCTCGAGAATCTCGCACCACCGACCGAGACGGAGGAAGAGGCCGAATAGGTCTGCTTCCACCGCAATACGCGAACAACCCGGCCCTGGCGCCGGGTTTTTCGTATCCGGCATCGAGAAATCATCCCTCCGCGACGCAATCGTGGCTGGCGTGCCGAGCGCCGATGCGGGACACTTCGGTCGTAGGCGATCCCTAGCAGGGAAGGTGAACGCGGCGGATGATGCGCCAGTATGAGCTTGTCGAGAGGGTCAGGCGCTACAACCCGGCGACTGACGAGGCCCTGCTCAACCGCGCCTACGTCTATGCCATGCGGGCGCACGGGACTCAGAAGCGCGCGTCGGGCGATCCGTTCTTCGCCCATCCCCTCGAAGTCGCCGCGATCCTGACCGACCTCAGGCTCGACGACGCCACCATCGTGGCGGCGGTGCTGCACGACACCGTCGAAGATACCGCGGCCACTCTTGACGAGATCCGCTCCATCTTCAGTCCCGAGATCGGCGCTCTTGTGGACGGATTGACCAAGCTCAAGCGTCTCGATCTCGTCTCGAAGCGAGCGGCTCAGGGCGAGAATTTCCGCAAGCTGCTCCTCGCCGTCGCCGCCGATGTCCGCGTGCTGCTCGTGAAGCTCGCTGACCGTCTGCACAACATGCGCACCCTCCACCACATGCCGGCCGAGAAGCGGGTTCGTATCGCCGAGGAGACGCTCGACATCTACGCGCCGCTCTCCGGCCGGATGGGCATGCAGGAGCTCCGCGACGAACTCGAGGACTTGGCCTTCCGCAACCTCAAGCCGGACATCTACGCCACCATCACCCAGCGCCTTTCTGACCTCTCGGCACGATCGGAGCGCCTCGTCGACAGTATCGAGCGGGACTTAAGTGCGAAGCTCGAAGCGCGCGGCATCCGGGCAGAGGTGACCGGGCGGCAGAAGCGGCCATTCTCGATCTGGTCTAAGATGGAACGCAAGTCGATCGCCTTCGAGCAGCTCTCCGACATCTTCGGCTTCCGCATCGTCGTGGAGCGCCTGGAGGATTGCTACGCGGCCCTTGGTGTCGTCCATACGAGCTGGCCGATGGTCCCCGGACGCTACAAGGACTACGTCTCGACGCCGAAGCAGAACGACTACCGCTCCATTCACACCACGGTGATCGGCCCCAAGAGCCAGCGCGTCGAGCTTCAGATCCGCACCGCCGCCATGGACGAGATCGCCGAGTACGGCATCGCCGCCCACGCCCATTACAAGGAGGCGGGCGGGAAGGACGAGGTCGGCATCCATCCCCGCCTCGCCACGGAGAGCGGCGCCTATCAGTGGCTTCGACGGACGATCGAGCTGCTCGCCGAGGGCGATAGCCCGGAGGAGTTCCTGGAGCACACCAAGCTCGAACTCTTCCAGGACCAAGTCTTCTGCTTCACGCCCAAGGGCCGCCTGATCGCCCTGCCGCGGGGGGCGACGCCAATCGATTTCGCCTACGCGGTCCACACCGATGTCGGCAACTCGGCGGTTGGCGCAAAGATCAACGGTCGGATGGCGCCGTTGCTCTACGAACTCGCCAACGGCGACGAGGTCGAGATTGCGCGCTCCGACGGTCAGTCGCCGCCTGCAGCCTGGGAATCCCTCGTCGTTACCGGCAAGGCCCGCTCGGCGATCCGGCGGGCCACGCGCTCTGCGGTGCGTCGCCAATATGCCGGGCTCGGCCGACAGATCCTCGACCGAGCCTTCGAAAGGGCAGGTAGGAGCTTCACGGAAGACAAGCTGCGCGGCGCGCTGCCTCGCCTGGCACGGATCTCCACCGAGGACGTCTTCGCCGCCGTGGGGCGCGGCGAGATGTTCTCTGGCGACGTCGTCAAGGCGGTCTATCCGGACTTCAAGGAGGAGCGGCGGACGGGTGCGCCGTCGTTGCAGCAGCCCCCTGTCGAGGGCGCTGGGCGTCTCACTCTGGCCAAGGACCAGACGATGCGTCTCACCTTTCCGGACTCGGCGGCCGCGAACGTCACCCATTCCGAAGCGATCCCGATCCGGGGACTCGACAGCGATCTCGCTGTCACGTTCGCTCCGAACGGCGGCGCGGTGCCCGGCGACCGGATCGTCGGCATCCTTACGCCCGGCGTCGGCGTCACGATCTACCCGATCCAATCGGTGGCGCTGGCAGCCTTCGACAACGAGCCCGAGCGCTGGCTCGATGTCCGCTGGGACGTCGAGGCAGGGGGAGGGGAACGCTTTCCAGCCAAGATCGCCCTGCAATCGATCAACGAGCCTGGCGTGCTGGCGCAGATCGCCCAGGTCATCGCCGACCATGACGGCAACATCGACAACGTCTCGATGAAGCGCCGCACCCAGGATTTCACCGATATCATGATCGATTTGTCAGTGTGGGACCTGAAGCACCTCACCGCCATCATCGCCGAGTTGCGCGGTAAACGGGCGGTGAGCAAAGTCGACCGGATCAACGGCTGAGGGCTCTGCCTTGCCTGACGGTGCCCCCGCTGCCAAAAGCGACCGCCTGATGCCGCGGAGCCGCGACCCATGACACCCGAGGACGTTCTCGCCGAGTTCCGTGATGCCGGTGCGCTGCTTGAGGGGCATTTCATCCTCAGTTCCGGACTGCATTCGGGCGTGTTCCTGCAAAAAATGGCGATCTTTTCCGACCCGGTCCGCACCGAGCGTCTCTGCAGTGTTCTGGCCCGCACCATTACGGCAACCTTCGGTCCCGTCGACATCGTCGTCTCGCCGGCCATCGGCGGGATCGTGCCGGGATACGAGACCGCCCGTCATCTCGGAGCCAAGGCAATCTTCGTCGAGCGCGAGCCGGGCGGCCCGTTCGTCCTGAGGCGGGGCTTCAGCATTCCCCTCGGCAAGCGGGCCGTGATCGTCGAAGACATCGTCACCACAGGGCTTTCGGCTCGCGAATGCCTGGCGTCTCTCGCAGGCGAGGCGGGTGATGTGGTAGGAGCCGCCTGCCTCATCGACCGCTCCGGTGGCCGTGGGGATATCGGCCTGCCTTTGGCGAGCCTCGTGACACTCGACATCCCCGCCTATCCCGCCGACGCCCTGCCGCCTGAGCTCGCTGCGCTTCCGGCGGTGAAGCCGGGGAGCCGTACGACGGCGCGACTGTGATTGGCGAAAACCGCCATTCCCCTGCTACGGTAGTTCGATGTGGCGTCGACATGAAGCGACAGGCCGTCGATTAAGAACAACCTAAAGTGAAGAAGAGGATGGGCGGATTCAATACTTGTCTAACCATTGACAATTTCATATCAGCCTGATAGCTTATGCTAAGTCGTAATATTTCGAATTAAATGTTTGCTCAGGCGCAGGCCTCTGACCGGCCGCACGCAACACAGTACGATCCCAAGACCAAAACTGAGCGTTGGGCGCGTGGATATTTATCCAAAGCGTGACGCATTGATGAATGTTATTTCCTAGCAGCTCGAATGTTGCGTGAAAATCCCAGCAAAAGCAGGCCATTAATGTCAGCACAACAGCGTAGCGCGCTTTTTATTGACGGCGCCAATCTTTACGCAGCGTCAAAGACACTCGGTTTTGACATCGACTATAAGCGTCTGCTTAAAGAATTTCAGAGCCGTGATAACCTAATAAGGGCTTTCTACTACACCGCGATGATCGAGGATCAAGAATATTCTTCGATCCGGCCGCTGGTCGACTGGCTCGATTACAACGGCTATCGCGTGGTGACGAAACCTGCAAAGGAATTTACCGACTCGTCTGGTCGCCGCAAGATCAAGGGCAACATGGACATCGAGCTCGCGATCGATGCGCTCGAACTCGCGCCCTACATCGATCACATGGTTCTGTTCTCCGGCGACGGTGATTTCCGGTCCCTGGTCGAAGCCATGCAGCGGCGGGGCGTCAAGGTCACGGTGGTTTCGACCATCCAGACTCAGCCCGCCATGGTTTCCGACGAGTTGCGCCGCCAAGCCGATGAATTCGTCGATCTCGTCCAGCTTATTTCCAAGGTCGGTCGCGACCCCGGAGAACGAGGAATCCGCAACGACAATCGCGCGCGCGACCCGCAGGAGCGCGCGCCGGTGCGTCCTAGCCCGGCCCTCGAGAGCCGCTACGGCATCCGGCAGGGTGACGATCCTGCCGGCGATTGATGCCGTTCAGGCCTGCTCGAGCCAGCCGAGCACCTCGTCGGCGCTGCGATCCGGCGGGAAGACCGGATAGAACACCCTGGTCACGCGACCCTCGTCGATGACCAGGGTCAGCCGTCTGATGAGACGCTGACCCGCAGCCTCGAAGATCGGCAGCCGAATCGCCGTCGCCAGGGCAAGATGCGGGTCCGCCAAGAGCGTGAACGGCAGATGCAGCCGCGTCGCGGCCTCCTGCTGATAGGCGCTTGTCTGAGTGGACAACCCATGCACCTGCGCGACACCCTTGGCGATCAGTTCGGCATGGCGATCGCGGAACGCGCAGGATTGCGGCGTGCAACCGCGGGCACCCGGAATGACATCCCAGTCAGGCACGAGATTCGGCTGACCCGGCTCGCCGGTACGTGGAAAGGCATAGACGACGGTACGGCCCTTGAGTTTGGCGAGGGAGACGCGGCCGCCATCGGTGGAGGCAAGCGACACGTCCGGCAGAACCATGCCTTCGAGGTGGCGGGCTGCACCGTCGTCGAGGGGAGCAGGCAGGTCGTCGGGCAGGCTGCCGTAATCGGTTTTCATGGCCGTATCCTGATCGATCTGTGCTCGCGCGAGAATTGAGGAGAGGGCCGGAGTCCCGCTCTATCCCCGCTCGTGCGATATGCTGCCCCGCTGGACGAGTGCAGTCCACCCGAGGTTCTTCAGAATGCGTCGTCTCGTCCTCTCCTGTCTTCTGCTCGCAACTGCGACGGTCCCTGCCGCCGCCGATTTTCCGTGCGACGAGCTCTGGGCCGAGCGGAACGCGACGTACAAGGATGCCGGATACTGCTTCAAGACACAGCGGGCGATCCGCGCTTTCGGGAATGCCGGTTGCCGCTACGACGACATCGCGGACGTTCCGTTATCCGCCAAGCAGAGGTCCGACATCGCCGACATCCAGCGGCAGGAGCGGAGCCACAACTGCCCGAAGTAAAACGTCGGACTTCGGGGATTCCTATCCGCGGTCGCGCAGGATACGGGCGCGATCGCGGTCCCAATCGCGTTGCTTGGAGGTCTCACGCTTGTCGTGGAGCTTCTTACCTCGCCCGAGACCGAGCTCGATCTTTGCCCGGCCCTGGTCGTTGAAATAGATCTTCAACGGTACGACGGTGTAGCCCTCACGCTGCGTCGCGCCGATGAGCTTGTCGATCTGCCGGCGATGCAGCAACAGCCTGCGCGGACGCTTCGGCTCGTGATTGAAGCGGTTGGCTTCGAGATATTCGGGAATGTAGGCGTTGAACAGCATGAGGTCGTCGCCCGACGGCCCGGCATAGGCCTCGCCGATCGTCGCCTTGCCTTTGCGCAGGGATTTCACCTCGGTGCCGGTGAGAGCGATACCCGCCTCCAGCACGTCGGAGATCTCGTAATGGTAGCGCGCCGCGCGGTTGTCCGCGACGATGCGCCGGGAAAGTTCGGGTTTGGGAGTCATCTCGATGCCGGTTGGGCCGGGTGCGCGGTGCCACCGGTCGGTCTAATATGGTTTGCCGATGAAGATTCTGCGAGGCGGCTATGCCTTGGTCAGGCCCGCATGGCGCAGGGCCGCGTCGACGATCCGCTTCGTCGGCTCGCTCACCGTCAGGAGCGGCAACCGCACCTCGTCGCTCATCAGGCCGAGCCGCGACAGGGCGTACTTCACGGGAGACGGGTTCGATTCGGCGAACAGCCCCATGTGCAGCGGCAGCAATACGTCCTGGAGCTGAAGCGCTTTGGCGTAGTCGCCGGAGAGCGTCGCCTCCTGGAACGTCGCCGAGAGGCGCGGAGCCACGTTCGACACCACCGAAATGCAGCCGACGCCGCCGTGCGCATTGAATCCGAGCGCCGTCGCATCTTCGCCAGAAAGCTGGATGAAGTCTTCACCCATCGCCTGACGTTGGAGGCTGACCCGGTCTAGCTTGGCCGTCGCGTCCTTCACTCCGGCGATGTTCTTGAGCTCGTAGAGGCGCGCCATCGTCTCGACGCTCATGTCCACGACG
This sequence comes from Methylobacterium sp., assembly GCF_019745455.1. Classification (GTDB taxonomy): domain Bacteria; phylum Pseudomonadota; class Alphaproteobacteria; order Rhizobiales; family Beijerinckiaceae; genus Methylobacterium. The sequence continues at coordinate 6,443 of NZ_JAIETD010000024.1, read as the reverse complement.
GAACGAGCGGGAATATTGTAGATGATCACCGGAATGCCGATGGCATCGTTGACGGCCTTGAAATGCGCGTAGAGCCCGTCCTGCGTCGGCTTGTTGTAGTAGGGCGTCACGACGAGGACCGCGTCGGCGCCGACGGACTCCGCGTGTCGCGCCCGCGCGACCGCCTCCGCCGTCGAGTTCGAGCCGGCGCCCGCGATCACCGGAACCCGGCCAGCCGCCTCGGCGACGCAGGCCTCGACCACGCGGTCATGCTCGGCATGGCTGAGGGTCGGGCTCTCGCCTGTCGTGCCGGTAGGCACGAGACCGTGGATTCCCTGGTCGATCTGCCAGTTCACGAAGGCCCGGAACGTCGTCTCGTCGAAGGTCCCGTCCTTGAACGGCGTGGCGAGGGCCGTCATGGCGCCCTTCAGGCGTCGGCGTGCGGTGTCGGTCATCCTGGCGTTCCCAGCCGTCGATTGTCGTCGCAACCGGGATTGCGGCTGCGGCACCGCTGTCGCGGCCGGGCAGACATAGGCCGTCGGCCCTGCCTTCGCAAACGCTTCGGCAACGAGGTTGACGCTTCCTTAACGGGCCAGGCGTCAGCTTGTCTCTCGGTCGTTCTCAAGGCCCGTTTCCACAGGGGGTTCGACGCATCATGACGGTCTCGATCACCTCACGGCGCTGTCTTCCCGCCTTGGCCTTGGGCGCGACGCTGATCGCACCCCTCGGCCTGGCGCAAGGCAACGAGGCCGTTCCGGCCAGCGACGCCGCGGCTCCCTCCGCCCAGCTCGCCGATGCCATAGCGGTGACCGACCCCGTCTCGGCCGATGCCGTCAAGGTGGAGGTCGCGACGCCTGAGGTTCTGGCCAAGCCCGTCGCGGCCAAGGCGAACACCGCGACGGCCTACGCATCGGCGGATGCCGACGCCCCGATCGCGTTTCCCCTTCCGGATGCCGCCGTCACGCCAGCCGCACCCGTTCCGGAACTGCCCGACCCGTCACGACTCGCGCGCTCCGGCGACACCGATGTCGAGGCGCTTCGCCAAGCGATCGACGCTTACCGCAAGGGTCGCGTCGGCGACGGTGATCGCCTCAGAGACGGTTTCAGGGATCCTGCGGCGAAGGCTTTGCTCGAATGGGTCGCTATCCGCGCCGGCGCGGGAATCGGCTTCGAGCGCACCGTGGCTTTCACCCGCGCGAATCCCGATTGGCCGGCCGGCCCGCTGCTTCGCCGACGCGCCGAGGAGGCGCTGCTCACCGAGAAGAAGAGCCCAGCGGTGGTGCGTGCCTTCTTCGCCTCGGCAAAGCCGGCGAGCGCGCCCGGCAAGTTCGCGCTCGCCCTCGCCTTTCGAAACGACGCCCTGAACGATGACGCGGCGGCGCTGGTACGCGACCTCTGGCGCTCCGACAGCTTCGGCAAGACTCTTGAGGCCCGTATCCTCGACGCTTTTCCAGGGGTCTTGACCCGGATCGATCACCGTTTCCGGATGGAGCGCTCTCTCCTGAAGGAAGACTGGGAGCAGGCCGCGCGTGCCGCCGGCTATGCGGGATCGTCCTACGTTACGCTGGTGCGCGCACGTCGTGCGGTCGAGGATAAGAGCTCGGGTGCAGGAGGTGCGCTCGCTGCTGTTCCGCCCGCTCTGCGCAGCGATTCCTCATACCTGTTTTCGCGGGCGCAGTTCCTGCGCCGAGCCGACAAGGCGGCGGAGGCCGCGTCCGTGCTCGCTTCCGCTCCAACGAATCCGGACGTTCTGGCCGATGGCGACGAGTGGTGGGTCGAGCGCCGGATCGTCGCGCGCAAGCTCATGGACCTCGGCGATGCGACGACCGCCTATCAGGTCGCGAGCGGCCATAGCGCCCGCACCGTCGAGAAGCGGATCGAGGCCGAGTTCCACGCCGGATGGATCGCCCTGCGCTTCTCGAACGACGCGGCTAATGCTGCCAAACACTTCGCCGCAGCAGCGACGATCGCCGAAACGCCGATCTCACAGGCACGGGCCGCCTATTGGCAGGGTCGTGCGGCCGAAGCCCTTGGGGGTCTCGACGGCGCCAAGCCGTTCTATCAGCGCGCCGCCCTGCAGCCGATCGCCTATTACGGACAGCTCGCCCGTGCAAAGCTCGGCGAGGCGAGCCTGCCGCTTCGCAGCGTCGTGCCCCTCGACAGCGCCGCCCGCGCCGCCTTCGACGATCGCCTGTGCATCAGGGCGCTTCGGCTCCTGGAAGCCGCGTCTCTGAAAGACCTTGCGCTCCCGCTCTATATCGACGCCGCGAGCCGCCTCACCGATCCGGCGGAGCTCACCGCTTTGGGAGATCTCGCCGTCGAGACGCGAGACTCGCGGGCCCTGGTGGCGATCGGCAAGCTCGCGGTTCAGCGCGGCCTTCCGCTCGACGCCCATGCTTACCCGACGATCGGCATCCCGGCCTACGAGGCCTCGGCAGCAGTGCCCCTCGTCGAGAAGGCGATGGTCTTTGCCATCGCCCGGCAGGAAAGCCAGTTCGATCCGCGCGCGCAATCGAGCGTCGGCGCTCGTGGGCTGATGCAGATGATGCCGGCGACCGCTCAGCGGACGGCGAAGCGGGTCAGCGCACCCTACGATCAGGACCGCCTCACCAGCGATCCGGCCTACAACGCCCGCCTCGGACACGCCCATCTCGGCGAACTGATGGAGGATTGGCGCGGCTCCTACATCCTTGCCTTCGCTTCCTACAATGCGGGCGGCGGCAACGTGAAGAAGTGGATCGATGCCTATGGCGATCCGCGCAAGAGCGGCGTTGATCCGATCGACTGGGTCGAGCGCATCCCCTTCACCGAGACTCGAAACTACGTCCAGCGGGTGATGGAGAATCTGCAGGTCTATCGTAATCGTCTGGACGGGCGCAGCGCGCTCCTGATCGAAGGCGACTTCCAGCGCGGTGCCCGCTGAAGCCTCAGGCGCTTCGGTCCGACAGCCGGCGCAGCGAGGCCCCGATCAGACACCCGACGAGATAGCCGTCGAGGCAGATCGCGGCGATCTCGATCCAGAAGCCGGGCCGGCCCGCCACTGGCCCGCCGACGGCGAGCGCCGTGAGCGTAACGGCGAGTCCGACCGGAATGACGGCTGCGACGAGATATCGGCGCTCGGGCAAACCGCTCCAGGCTCCGACAAGGCCGCCGAGGCCTAGCGAGGCGGCAAACGCCGGCCAGAAGATGGCGAAGAGCAGGCTCATGGCGACCATCTTCCCATGCGGCGGCGTTCAAGACGCGGCCGCTTCGTACAAGCACTCACGACCCGAGACCCAGGCCGATACCCTGCGCTGTGGATCGGGGTGACCCGGAGGCGGTCACCGCGGTCTCGGAGACGCCTGCCGTGAGGAGATAGTCCACGATCGCTTGAGAGCGCTGGCGAGGCAAGTCAGGCTCGGGCGGAGCGGGCGTCGCCTGAGCCTGAGTCGGCGGATTCTTCGATTTGTCCGCAGGAGCTTTCCCTGTCGCTGCCTTCGCGGGAGGAGCCTTCACGGGAGGAGCCTTCATGGGAGGTGCCTTGGCCGCCGTGGACTTCTCATGGACCTCTTTCTCCTGAGCCGCCTTGTCGGGCGCCGGTGTCGCTGTCTCGGGCCTAGCCGCGCCGGTGTCGGGAGCGGTAGGCTTCGGGTTTGGTGGGTCGCCGTGGCCTGCAACGACGATCCTCAGATCCGGGCAGGTTTTCGCAAGTGCCGCGACGGCATCGAGCACAGGATAGAACTCGCCAGGCAAAGCCGCGCTGCCGGCCGTGAAGCGGAGCGCCCTGTCCTGGACGGTCTGGCCGAACAGGGTTCGGCAGCTCTGCGGATCGGTGAGGACCGGGCCGTCCGGCGCCTGAATCGCAGCTTCCGCCGACCAGCCGACCGGTACCTTTCGCGGCAGATCGCGGGCCAAACGGTTGGCGCTCTCACGGTAGAGGCTCTCGCCCGTGACTTGCAGGCTTCGATCCGTAACGGCGGCCTGGCCTTTGGCCAGAAGGGAGAGTGCGGTCACGCCGGCATCGACTGCAACCGGAAGGTCGGAGGGCGCTCCCTGAGCGAGGCGCAATTTGTCCACGATCCGCTCGCGGAAGAATCGTGGCCGAATGGCTGCGAGGATCCGATCGCGCATGGCGTCGTCCGGCACATGGCCGCTCACCGTCACGCTGTCCGCGTCGCGCCGGACCAGAACGCGGTAGGGACGCAGCGGCCGCGTCGTCAGAGCGACCGGCCCTCCCTCGATCCCGACAGGCCGCTTCGTCCGCATGAGCGTCTCGACCTCGCTGATCGCTTGCCCATCGATGGCAACACCCGCGACCGTCAGACGACCCTCGGCGAAACTCACCGAACCATCCTGCAGCAGGGCGGCAAGGTCGAAGGCGAAGCCCGTCAGCGCGGCCGGATCTATGGCAGCGGTCAGGCCCCGTGCGGTCTGCATCCGATCATCGACCGGCATCCCGTTGGCGACGTCGTTCGCTCGCGCCAACAGGGTCTGCCTCACGGCCTCGGATACGACGTTGCCCGTCAGGGCGATACCGGCGGCACCGCGCTCGACCGAGAAGCGAAAGTCGTCGGTGCGCGGCGGCAGAATGTCGACGGTGCCGAGACTGAAGCCCTCGGGCGGCTTCGCCAGAGCGAGGCGCAATGCGTCGTAGGAGGCGATGCTCGCCGCCTCGCCCCTGAATGACAGCATGGTATCGGTCAGCGTTACGACGCTGCCGGGCGTCAGAGCGCCGAGTTGTTCGACAGCATAGGCGGATGCAGCCGAGAATTCCGGCGGTGCCCCACGAGCAGAGACCGCCTCGTCCTTGAGGGTCGTCTCCGGCGGCAGGTCCGGGGCAAGGCGGGCGGCGAGCGCTAACGGCCCGAGCTCGGCGGGCCTGTTCCCCGAAAGGTCGATCCGGTCGGGCGCGGCGCGCGTGGCTTTCCAGACGAAGGGCGATGCTTCCTCGACGAGGCCCAGCGGGCCGACGACGTGTCGAAGCCCGGGCAGGCGCTGCAGGCGCGCCAAGGCCTCGTCGCGAAGCGCGGGATTCGGCGCTTCGCCCTTGACGACAACGTCGCGTCCCCGCGTCGCCGCCTGGAGCCAGGGCTCGGCCCCATCTTCGGTTGCTGTCGCAACGCGATCGACGTCGCCCCTCAGCCGCCTTTCGAGACTCGGCAGGCCGAACTGGCCAGCCGTGCCAACGATAGCTGCCAGGATGGGAAGTCCAGTAAGCCATCCGAAGCGTCGAAAGGCGGCTAGACGCGACGATGCGGAGGCCAAGCTCTTTCCTCGATAATCGTCAAGAGGCGGTACGGCATGCCGCCGCGAGAGTTCTCAACCGATCGAGACGGCAAGATGAAGGCCTGTCCTCACCAAAAGTTCCGATTAGGCAGCTAAATCGGCGATCGCGCGAGAAAACTGGTCAGTTGGTCGGCTCTCCGGCTGCGACCTTGGCTGTCCAATCGTCAAAGGCCACAACGCGCTGGCGCTGAAGTCCCAGACCCTCGATGCCAAGGCTGACGATATCGCCACTCTTCAGATACCGGGGTGGCTTTCTGGCAAGGCCGACACCCGGCGGGGTGCCAGTGGTGATGACGTCACCCGGCTCCAGTATCATGAAATGCGACAGGTAGGCGACGATCTGTGCGACGTCGAAGATCATCGTGCCGGTCGAGCCCGTCTGCATTCTCTCCCCGTTGACGTCGAGATGCATCGCGAGATCCTTGAGACCCGGCACCTCGTCGAGGGTGACCAGCCAGGGCCCTAGCGGGCCGAAGGTCGGGCACCCCTTGCCCTTCGTCCAGGTACCGCCTCTTTCCATCTGAAATTCGCGTTCCGACACATCGTTACAGACGCAGACGCCTGCCACGTAACCGAGAGCCTCGTTTGCGTGGACGTATGAGGCGGTTGTTCCGATCACGACGGCAAGTTCGACCTCCCAGTCGGTCTTGGCCGAGCCCTTGGGCAGGATGAGGTCGTCCTCCGGCCCACAGATGCAGGATGGCGCCTTGTTGAAGACGATCGGCTCCGGCGGGATCGCCGCCCCGGTTTCTGCCGCGTGATCGGCGAAGTTCAATCCGATCGCGACGAAATTGCGGGTCGCCCCGACACAGGGTCCGAGACGTGTGCCCGCGGGTATCACCGGGAGCGAAGCCGGATCCAGCGCCCGAAGTCGATCGAGGGACGCCTTTGCCAGTGCCGGTCCTGAAATATCGCGCACGATCGCAGACAGGTCGCGAATCGAACCGGCTGAATCGATTAGACCGGGCTTCTCCAGGCCCCTGTCTCCATGACGGACCAGCTTCATCCCGTTGTCCTCCGTTTACGCCCCGATAACCAAATCGTGCGTCGGCAGACGATGGCAAGTCCGGCGCCTGTCTACCGCAACGCAACCTGTTGCATGAAACACACGGCACTCCGACAAGGTGCCAAATAGGGCGGAAATCTGTCGGCAACATGCATCATCGTGCAGAATGTTCAGATGTGAACCAATCTTTAAA
>NZ_JAIETD010000028.1 GCF_019745455.1 Methylobacterium sp. | reverse complement strand
CACGCTACGGGCGTCGTGAAAGAACGCGTCGTTCGTCCCGGCGCGCCATCGCGGGAGCGGCTTAGCGGTCGCACTCGGCGACCCAAGATGCCCGCCCGTGACCGACACCGCATCGATCATCTCGGCCCGAACCGCATCGGCAACCGCCTGCAACTCGCCCTCCGGCAGAGCCCGCAACAGATGAGGCTCAGACAGACCGTCCAAAATCGAGGAAGAGGCTTCTATCCGTGACACCGAGAGGACCTCACGTCCGGAGGAAAGATAAGGCTGCAACGCCTTGAGGAAGCGGAGAGTTCAGGTTTGACCGAACGGGCATGACACCGTCATTCCACGTCCAGCGGGGCCGTTCCGGTGGCGCGGCCGGCAGGATCGGTGGTGATGGTCTGGATCCGTGCCTCGGCGCGCTGGAGCAAAGCCTCGCAATGGCGCTTGAGCAGCTCGCCGCGCTCGTAGATGGCGACCGATTCATCGAGGGCGACGTCACCCTTCTCGAGGCGCCGCACGATGTCCTCGAGCTCGGCCAGGGCCGCTTCGAAGGGCAGGTTCTTGTCCAGCGGCGGCTCGGAACCGGCTTTGCCGGTCTGTCCTGCGGTGTCCTGCACCTCTGCGGTGTCTTGCACCGCCGCCATGGCGGATCGCGCAACGGTCATTCCAGGGTCCATCCTCGCTTCAGGGTTTAGGCCGCGCCGCCCTTGCCGGGCAACCCTGAGGGTGCTCAAGGATTTCGCCGAGAAAAGAAATCTCCGCCCGTGGCGTCGTTTGCGCCACACATGAGACGCGGACAATCATGCGATGTCGAGCCGGAACGGCGTGCCCTCGAAGGCCTCGGCGCCGCGCCCGATCGCCTGAATCGCGGCGATCATCCGGCCCTCGCGCCCGAGCATCGCGTCGGCCACGGCGACGAGGCGGGGATTGGGCGTGGCGCTCGGCGAGGCCGCTCGCAGAGCATCGGCGATCGATGCCTCGTGGCGGGACGGATCGAGGGCGCAGGCCGCGATGAAGGCCGCCGCGGTCGAGCGGCCGATGCCGGCATAGCAGTGGATTACGAGCGGCGCAGTCCGCTCCCACGTGAAGGCGACATCGAGGATCTGGCGCACATGCGTCTCGTCCGCCAGGACATGGCCGTCGAGGGGCGCGGCGATGTCGCTGACGCCGACGACGCAATGGCGCTCCGGCGCGATCCCGTCGGGCCGGGTCACGCTGGTGCCGACGGTCGCGAGGGTGAGGACGTCGCGGGCCTTCGTTTCCGCCACCGTCTCGGCGAGGCGCGAGAGCGGGCAGACGTGGATGGCTGTCATCGGCTCGGCATCCCGATCTGCCTCACGAGTTCGTCGAAGCGGGCGAGAAACCGCTCCTGCGCCAGTGCCGTCGGCCAGGGATCGAGCAGGGTAGCGGCGGGGGCCGTGAGCGGAGGCTGAGGGCCGAAGATCCGCACCGCCTCGGCTTCGTCGAACCCGGCGAGCCCGATGGCCTCGTGATAGGCCGCGATCCCGTCGGCCCGCTTGACCAGGGTGGCTGCCTCAAGCGTCGGCTCGGCGAGGCCGAAGCGGCGTCGGATCGCCGCGAGCAGGCGCCGTTCCACCGCCTTGTAGGAGTCGCCGATCGCCGCCTTGAACGGCGAGATCAGGTCGCCGACCACGTATTCGGGGGCATCGTGCAGCAGCAATTCGAGCCGCTCGGCCGCAGGGCTGGACGGCGCGAGATCTCCGCCGATCGCCTCGACGAGGAGGGCGTGCTGGGCCACCGAGAACACGTGCGGACCGTGGGTCTGGCCGTTCCAGCGCGCGACCCGGGCGAGGCCGTGGGCGATGTCGGCGATCTCGATATCGCCGGGTGCCGGATCGAGGAGGTCGAGGCGGCGGCCCGACAGCATCCGCTGCCATGCCCGGGGGACGGGCGCGCTCATCGGGCGAGTGCGGCGCAGGCGCCGTGCCGGTGGCAGCCGACGAGGTGGTCGTTGACGAGGCCGACCGCCTGCATGAAGGCGTGGACGATCACCGGCCCGCAGAAGCTGAAGCCTTCCGCCTTGAGGGCCTTGGCCATGCGGCGCGAGACCTCGGTCTCGGTGGCGATCCCGGCCCGGTCCCGGGCCGTGCCCTGGATCGGGACGCCCTCGACGAAATCCCACAGGAAGCGCGAGAAGCCGGGGCCGCTCTCCTCGATCCTGAGGAAGGCGCGGGCGCCCGCGATGGTGCCGACGATCTTGGCGCGGTTGCGGATGATGCCGGTGTCGCTCATCAGCCTCGCCACATCGGCTTCGGTGAAGCGGGCGATCGCCTCGGGGTCGAACCCGGCGAAGGCGCTTCGGAAACCCTCCCGGCGGCGCAGGATGGTGATCCAGGACAAGCCGGCCTGGAACCCGTCGAGGATCAGCTTCTCGTACAGAGCGCGGCCGTCGCGCTCCGGCACGCCCCATTCGGTGTCGTGGTAGGCGACGTAAGTCGGGTCGAGCCCGGCCCACCAGCAGCGGGCGCAGCCGTCGGAATGGTGGATGAGGCCGGTGGCGTCGGCGGACATGAGGGTGGTTTAGCGGGCGGCAGGAGAAAAGTGCAACGCCTCGATGCTACCGCGACTCATCGAGGAGAGCCTGGAGGTCGCGGCCTCCATAGAGGATGCGGCCGATCACGACGGTACCTTCGTCGATCCGGAAGATGATCGTCGCTAGGCGCTCGACGCCGATCGTCCGCAAGCCCGGCCCCAGGTCATCGCGGCGCGTACCACGTTCGGGAAACTCCGCGAGTTGGAGACAGGCCGCCTCGATCCGGTCGATATAGGCGCCGGCCCGGATACGTCCCGCCTGGTCCGCGATGTAGCGATAGAATTCGAAAAGATCCGTCTGGGCTGCCTCGCGGAAGACGACCTCAGCCGTCACGTCCGTCGGCTTTCACCTGCTCGGCATGGTGGGCGCGCAGGCGGGCGAAGACCTCTTTCGCCGGAATGCCGGGTCGCGGCTCGTCGAAGGATTCGGCGATACTGCGTTTAAGCTCGTCTCGCCGTTCGGCCAGTGAGGTCTCGTGGTCCTCGAGGAGGCGAAGCCCCGCTCGGACGACCTCGCTGGCATTCTGGAACCGGCCGCTCTCGACCTGTCGCTGGATGAACCCATCGAAGTGATGGCCCAGGTTGACGTTCGGCATCCGGTCATCCTCGAAACGGCGCTGATAAAGCCAGGACGTATATGGCAATAGATGTCCAAGATCGATAATCGGAAACGATCGACTCAGCTAGCCCGCCACGCCCATCTCAGGAAACGCGAAGGTCGCGAAAGCCGGCTTCACGACGCCGAGCATTGCACCACCCGCTCGCAACGGCTCGCCGGTCACCAGCGCATCGGCGAGGCGGTCGAGGCGGATCGTGGCGAGGCCGCGGGTTCCGGCACGGCTTCCCGTCACGCCAAGCACCTTCTGGCCGGCGGTGACCTCGGTGCCGGGCTCGGGCGCCTCGCCGTTCACGAAGACCACCGGCACCACCCGCGTCCGCGCCGTGCCACGGTGCTGCATGCGCGAGACCACCTCCTGGCCGACATAGCAGCCCTTCTTGAAATCGACGCCGCCGAGCTGGTCCATCAGCGCCTCGTGCGGGAAGGCATCGCCATAGGCGAAGTCGCGCCCGCCCTCGGGGATGCCCAGCGCGATGCGGTGGGCGTGGTAGGCGTCCTCCCCGGCATCGGCCGAGAAGGCGCCGGTACCGGCATAGAGGCGGCGTCCGAGGGCCGGCAATCGCCCATCCCGAATGGACTCGACCTCGGCGGACGTCTCGGACCCGTCCCATGAAGCCGCGACCACGAGGGCGGGGTCGGCCGCGATCGCGACCTTGGCGCGAAGGCGGTAGAGGCCGAGGCGCTTCACCAGGTCCGCCATCTTCTCCGCCGCGGCCTCCAGGCGAAAACCCTCGCCGGTCCGCGAGACCAGGAAGTCGAACAGGATCTTGCCCTGCGGGCTCAGGAGCGCGCCGAGCCGCGCCTCGCCCGGTTCGAGCGTCTCGACATTGCAGGTCAGGATGCCTTGAAGGAAACTTTCCGCGTCCTCGCACGAGACGGTGACGACGGCGCGGTCCGGCAGCAGGGCGATCGGCATCGGTCACTCCTCGACGCGGCGTTGCACGCCGCAGCGTGCTGACATAAGCCGCCGCAACCCCCGTCTCAACGCCGATCCGGAGCGACACCGATGGAACAACCCTTCGATCTCGTCCTCTCAGGCGGCACCGTGGTGAACCAGGACGGCGAGCACCGCGCCGATCTCGGCATCAGGGCCGGGCGCATCGCGGCCATCGGCGACCTCGCCGCGTCGAAGGCCGCCGAGCGGCGCGACTGCACCGGCCTGCACCTCCTGCCGGGCGTCATCGACAGCCAGGTCCATTTCCGCGAGCCCGGCCTCGACCACAAGGAGGACCTCGAAACGGGCTCGCGTGCCGCCGTGATGGGCGGCGTGACGGCGGTGTTCGAGATGCCCAACACCAACCCGCTCACCACCAGCGCCGCGACGCTCGCCGACAAGGTCGCCCGCGCCCATCACCGCATGCATTGCGACTTCGCCTTCTGGGTCGGCGGCACGCACGAGAACGCCCATGAGGTCGCCGAGCTCGAGCGCCTGCCGGGCGCGGCCGGCATCAAGGTGTTCGTCGGCTCCTCCACCGGGGCGCTCCTCGTCGAGGACGATGAAGGCGTCGCCGAGATCCTGAAGCGCACCCGGCGGCGCGCGGCCTTCCATGCCGAGGACGAGCCGATGCTGCGGGATCGCAAGGGTCTGCGCGTGCCGGGCGATCCGTCCTCGCACCCGGTCTGGCGCTCGCCAGAGGTGGCCCTGAAGGCGACCGAGCGCCTGGTGCGCATCGCCAGGCAAACGGGCGCGCGCATCCACATCCTCCACATCTCCACGGGGGAGGAGATGGCCTATCTCGCCGATCACAAGGACGTGGCGAGCGCCGAGGTGACGCCGCACCACCTCACCCTCGACGGCACCGAAGCCTATGCCCGCCTCGGCACCCTGGTGCAGATGAACCCGCCGGTTCGCGACGCGGCCCATCGCGAAAGGATCTGGTGGGGGTTGAGCCAGGGCGTCGCCGACATCCTCGGCTCCGACCACGCACCGCACCTCCTCGAGGAGAAGGCCAAGCCCTATCCGGATTCGCCTTCGGGCATGACCGGCGTGCAGACCCTGGTGCCGATCATGCTCGACCACGTCGCCGCGGGCCGGCTGTCCCTCGCCCGCTTCGTCGACATGACGAGCGCGGGGCCCAAGCGCCTGTTCGGCATCGCCCGGAAAGGCCGGCTCTCGATTGGTTACGACGCCGACGTGACGGTGGTGGACCTCAAGCGCCGCGAGACCATCCGCAACGAGTGGATCGCCTCGAAATGCGGCTGGACGCCCTATGACGGCGTCACGGTGACGGGCTGGCCGGTGGGGACTTATGTCCGCGGTGCCTGCGTGATGTGGCAGGGCGAACTCCTCGCTCCGGCTAGGGGCGAGGCGGTTCTGTTCGACGAGGCGTTGCCCGTCGCCTGATCAGTGCTGCAGGCCGGTGGTGAAGGCGCCGGCGCGGATGCGCTCAGGGAAGCCTTCTGCGTAGCGGGCGGTCGCGTCCTCGCCATAGGTGGTGACGAGCTCCTGGAAGGCCGCGAACAGGGCGGCCTGGGCCATGCAGTCGCCGTCGAGCCCGTCGAGACAGCCTTCGGCGAACGCCTCCGAGACGTAGCCGAGGGCGGCGCGCTTGTCGTCGAGATCGGCCTCGAACGGGGCGGGGGCGCTGTCAGTCTGCATGGCTCAACACATCGCTTCATGCCGGGACAACCGGCGATCTGATTCGAGAATGATAGGCCGGGTGTCTCGGGCCGGGAAGCCAGGAATTGCGAAGCGGTTAACGCGAGAGGGAGAATTGCGCGGATCGGTTCATCGAGGACCCTGCGTGACTTTTCTGCCGCATGCCGGCGCTCAGCCGCCGAAGCGTCCGGCCAGGGCCTGCGACAGCCGCTCGCCCTCGGCGAGGAAGCGGCTCGTCGCCAGCGTCGCGGCCGGCGTGCAGACCCGGTAGGTGAGGGCATAGCCGCGATAGCCGCGGTTATAGGCGCCGGCGAGGCGCTCGCGCCGGGTGGGCGTCACCCCTTCGGCTTCCATCAAGGCCGACATGCGCCGCGGCCACTCGGCCGCATCCGGGCCGCCGCAGAGGCCGCGAAGGAAGGCGAGCGAGCCGATGATTTCGGAGAGCCGCATCAGGTCGCGGTCGTAGGGCGCGGGCGGCGGTTCGGCCGGAGGAGGGGGCTCCTTCTCGGCCGGTTTCGCATTCTGACGCGCGGGCGGGCGCTGCTGCTGGCCGAGCACCGGAGGGGGCAGGGCGAGGCTCAGGGCCGCCAGCAGCGCGAGGCCGGTGAACAGCCTCATGGCTCGGCCTCGGCCGCACGCGCGAAAGCCTCGGCCAGGGTCTCGGCGAGGCCAGGCGTTGTCGGGAGACCCGCGACGTCTCCAGGAGTCGCCCAGCGCACGTCGAGGGCCTCGGGTCCCGGTTTCGGCTCGCCGCTCCGCCAGAGGGCGGCATGGGGATGGACGACGTAATGGTGCCTCAGGCGCCCGTCGGAATCGCGCAGGATGATCTCGGTCGGCGTCAGAGAACCGAGTACCCGCGCTTCCACGCCGACCTCCTCTCGCAATTCGCGCAAGGCCGCCTCCGCAAGGGTCTCCCCCGGCTCGACGAGGCCGCCGGGCAGGGTCCAGACGCCGCGAAGCGGCTCGTTGGCCCGCGCCGCGAGCAGCACCCGGCCCTCGCGCAGGACCGCGATCGAGGCCCCGACGAAGGGCCGGGTCGGGAACAGCCGCCCGTCGCCGTCGCTCACGGCGTCACCACGGCGACGCGCCCGTCGGCGAGGGCGACGACGATCCGGGCCTGCGCGCCCTTCCCGAGGCCGGAGAGGCCGATGGCAGGGGCCGGCAGGGCGATGCGGGTCCGCTCGCGGATGGCGTCCTTGAGGCCGAGGATCGCGACGGCCCTGCGATCCGAGACCGCCAGCGCGAGTTCGGGCGGCTCGGTCCCGACCGGGGAGGCGAGGTCCGCTTCCGCCGCGCCCGGCGCCCGATCGGTATAGCCGGCGGCCTCGGTGAGGAGGCGCAGGCTCCCTGCATCCCAGGCCCAGAGCTGGAGAAGTCCCTTGCCCTCCGGCACCGCGACCGTGGCGATACGGACGGTTCCGGGACCCGCGAAGGGGCCGATCGCCGCGATGCCGAGGCCCTCCGCCTGGGGCGGCGACCGGCCGAGCACGTCCCAGGCCGATCCCGGCTTGGCTTCCGCCTTGCCGATGACCGCGATGAAAGATGCGCCGTTCCCCTGCGAGGCCACCGCGGCGACGACGGGCGTGCCGCCGGCCAGCATCGCGTAGGGCCGGAACGTGGCGAAGGCGGCGCCGGGACCGGCCGAGACCGGCTGGCTCGCGATCGGCACCGCCTTGGGCTCGGTGCTCATGGCCACCGGCTGGCGCTCGCGGATGGTGAGCATCGGACCGGACTCGCCGCGCGTGAGCTGCGCGCTGACCGGCCCGATCACCGCGCCGCGCGAGCCGGGCAGGGCGCCCCGCGGCGTCTCGGTGGCGGCGACGCCCTCGATCGCCTCGGCGCCGATGAGAGTCGTCTCGACGCGCCCGTCCTTGAGGCCGAGGGCGGCGCCCCCGCCCTCGCCCCAGACCACGACGACGGCCGCGTCCTCCGGCTCCGCCGACAGGGTCGCCTTCGGATCGGATGATTTCGGGCGGGCGAGCGGCATCAGCCCGGAGGTCGCCACGGAGACCGCCACGGCGCTTCCGGGGCCCCGCAGGTGCCGTGCAGCGAAGGGCAGGTCGAGGATGGTGACGGCCGGCTCCGCGGCTGCCGGCGTGGTGATGAGGAGGAGGGCGACGAGGAGCAGCGCTGAGCGCTCAGACATGCTGCCCGCCGTTGATGTGCAGCTCGGCGCCGTTCACGTAGGACGAGGCTTCGGTGCACAGGAAGTAGATCGCCTTGGCCACCTCGTCGGGGGTGCCGAGGCGGCGCTGCGGGATGCCGGCGACGATCTTGTCCGTGCCCGGCGACAGGATCGCGGTGTCGATCTCGCCCGGCGAGATCGCGTTGACCCGCACCCCGAGCGGCCCGAAATCGCTGGCGAGCTCGCGGGTCAGGCCGGCGAGGGCCGCCTTCGATGTGCCGTAGGCCGCCCCCGCGAAGGGATGGACGCGCGAGCCCGCGATCGAGGTGACGTTGACGACCGAGCCCTTGGCGCGGGTGAGTTCCTGGCACAATCCGCGCGCGAGCAGCAACGGCGCGAACACGTTGACCTGGAACACCTTGCGCCAGTCGCCGAACTCGGTGGCGATGGCACCGAGCCGTTCGCCGTTCTCGCCCTTGGGCGAGATGCCGGCATTGTTGACGAGGGCGTGCAGGAGCCCGCCCTCCTCGGCGAGACGGCCGGCGACCTCGGCGATGCCGCGCATCGTGTCCTCCGGATCGGCCAGATCCACCTGCAGGTGATCCTCCGGACCCATCTCCCACGGGCAGTTCTCGGGAAAGGCGTGGCGCGAGCAGGTGATCACCCGCCAGCCGGCCGCCGAGAAGCGCTTCACGGTGGCGTGGCCGATGCCGCGGCTCGCCCCCGTGAGCAGCATGATGCGCCGACGTTCGTTGACGGTTGAGGCCAAGGCCGTTCCTTAAAGGTCGCGGGTCGCGTCCACCGCTCCGCCCCTCAGGTCTAAGCCTCGCGAGGCCGGAAATCCAGGGTCGATCCCGCGCCGCAGCAAGCGCGGGCTCGGGATTCAGGGATAGAGCCGCGACCGCTCCCAGCCGCTCCCGGCTTTCTTGAAACGGACCCGGTCGTGCAGCCGGAACGGGCCGTTCTCCCAGAACTCGATCGCCGACGGCACGATCCGGAATCCGGTCCAGTTCTCGGGCCGCGGAACCGGCTTGTCCTCGTATCGCGCCGACAAGGCGGCGACCTCGGCCTCCAGGGTTGCGCGGTCGAGGAGCGGGCGCGATTGCCGGCTGGCATGGGCGCCGATGCGGCTGTCGCGGTGGCGGCTGGCGAAGTAGGCGTCGGCCTCCTGGGCACTCACCGGCTCCACCGGTCCCCGGGCGCGGACCTGCCGGCGCAGGCTCTTCCAGTGCAGCACCAGGGCGGCCTGCGGGTTCTCGCGCAATTCCGCGCCCTTGGCCGAATCGACGTTGGTGTAGAACACGAACCCGCGAGGATCGACGCCCTTCAGGAGCACCATCCTGACATCGGGCAGGCCGTCCGATCCGGCCGTCGCCAGCGCCATGGCGTTCGGGTCCTCGGGTTCGCTGGCGCTCGCCTGCGCCATCCATTCCGCGAACAGATCCCAGGGATCGTCCCGGAGGGTGAAGTCGACGGCTGCCGGATCACCGGACGTTAACGGTTCCATGGTGTCGTCGCTCATGGTGTTCTTCCCGGCGTTCATCTCACGAGGACCCGCGGCCGTCACGGTCGTGGGGCGCCCGTGAGACCAGGTGTGATGCGTGTGCGTATCTTTAGGCTCAAGCCCTCTCGCGATCCACGATTCGCAGCATGGCGCCTCGTCGCGGGCTTCGGCGCCGGCCTGGCGGTGCTGCCGCTCGTCGGCTGTGGCCTGCCGCTGCTGACCTTCCAGACCGAGGAGGCGCCGACCGTCGCCGAACCGATCAGCACCGGAAGCATCGAGAAGCGCCCATCGAGCTTCGGAAACGATCTCGGCGGTGAGGATTGGCGCCGCGCCCACGCGGCGCTCACCGTCGCCCTCGACCCGCAGGGCAACGGCCGCCCCGTCAAGTGGGACAACCCCGATACGCAGCTGCGCGGTGCCGTGAACCCAACGGGCCTGCCCTACGTTTCCGGCGACCACATCTGCCGCGACTTCCTCGCTTCGGTCATCGCGCCGGAGAAGAGCCGTTTCTTGCGCGGGACGGGCTGCAAGTTGTCCGGCGGCGATTGGGAGTTGCGCAAGCTGCGGACGGCCAAGGCCGACCAATAGAAGACCGTTCGAGGCTCGGGCGGTTGACGGGAACGCCGCAAGGGTCGAATTCTGGCGGGAGAATCGTTGCAAAGAAGCAACATCGTTCCCACATGCGTTCCGATTCCGGGCAGGGCGGACAGGTCTCCGCCGTGCCGATGATGCCGAGATTCAAGAACCGCCGATGCGCAATCCCTACGACGTTCTGGGTGTGGCCAAGGGCGCCAGCGAAGCCGACATCAAGAAGGCCTATCGCCGGCTCGCCAAGACCTATCACCCCGATCACAATACCAACGACGCCAAGGCCAAGGATCGCTTTGCGGAAGCCAATTCCGCCTACGAGATCCTCGGCGACGCCAAGAAGCGTGCCCAGTTCGACCGCGGCGAGATCGATGGCGACGGAAAGCCCCGCGCCACCGGCTTCGAGGGGTTTGGCGGCTTCGGTGGCGGCCCCGGCGCGCGCGGGTTCGATTTCGAGAGCGCAGCGCGCTCGCGCGCCGGTAGCGGTAGCGGTGGCGGTGGCATCGGCGAGGACATCTTCTCCCACCTCTTCGGCGAAGCCTTCCGGGCAGGCGGTGCCGGTCCTGGCCCCGGCCCGCGGGGTCCCATGCGTGGGGAGGACGTCGCGGCCGAACTCAGCGTCACCCTCGAGCAGGTGGCGAGCGAGGAGAAGCTTCGGCTGAACCTGCCGGGCGGCCGCGAGGTCGATGTCGTCGTTCCAAAGGGCGTCACCGACGGGCAGGTCATCCGCCTGCGCGGTCTCGGTCAGGCCGGCGGCCCGCGCTCGGAGCCGGGCGACGCCCTCCTGACCATCCGCATCCTGCCGCATCACACCTTCAAGATGGATGGTGCGGATCTGCGCACGACCGTCGAGGTACCCCTTGAGGACGCCGTCCTGGGCGGCGCGATCCGGGTGCCGACCCTCACCGGCGCCGTCGAGATGAAGATGCCGCCGATGACGAGTTCGGGACGGACCTTCCGCCTGAAGGGCAAGGGCCTGCCCAGGAAGGACGGCAGCCGCGGCGACCTCCTCGCCACCACCGCTATCTCCTTGCCGGCCGGCGACGACGCGTCGTTGACCGACTATGCCCGCGCCCGCCGCACGACCAGAGCGGGTGCCTGACGGTACGTCCCGCCCTTCCGTAGCTGCCGGGCCTCCGCTAAGGATGCCCCGGCGCGCAAGGCGCGGCGCGCCGCGACTCCTCGATCAGGTGATACATGGCGGACAGCACACCGGCAGAAAAGAACCCGGCTCACGATCGCAGCGGATTGCTTGCCGGTAAACGCGGTCTGGTGCTCGGCGTCGCCAATATCCGGTCCATCGCCTGGGGAATCGCCAAGAGCGCGCATGCCCACGGCGCCAAGCTCGCCTTCACCTACCAGGGCGATGCCCTGAAGAAGCGGGTCGAGCCGCTGGCGAAGGAACTCGACGCCCATGTGGTCGGCCATTGCGACGTCACCGATCCGGCCTCGATCGATGCGGTCTTCGCCGCTACGGCCGAGGTGTTTCCCGAGGGCATCGACTTCGTCATCCATTGCATCGCCTTCTCGGACAAGGACGAGCTCACCGGCCGCTACGTCGAGACCTCGGAAGGCAACTTCACGAAGTCGCTCCTGATCTCCTGCTACTCCTTCACGGCCATCGCTCAGCGCGCCGAGAAGCTGATGCCGAACGGCGGCTCGCTCCTGACGCTGACCTATTACGGCGCCGAGAAGTGGATGCCGCACTACAACGTGATGGGCGTGGCCAAGGCGGCGTTGGAGGCCTCCGTGCGCTACCTCGCCGCCGATCTCGGCCCCTCGAAGATCCGCGTCAACGCGATCTCGGCCGGCCCGATCAAGACGCTCGCGGCCTCGGGCATCGGCGATTTCCGCTACATCCTGAAGTGGAACGAGTACAACGCGCCGCTTCGCCGGACCGTGACCATCGACGAGGTCGGCGAGACCGCCGCCTACCTCATCTCCGACATGTCCCGCGGCATGACCGGCGAGATCCTGCACGTCGATGCCGGCTATCACGTGGTGGGCATGAAGAACCCCGATGCGCCGGATCTGTCCCTCGACAAGGATTGAGCGAAGGAGGCCGTTCCGGTTCGAGCTTGGGCTCATCGCGATAGCCTGAGCCGCTCACCGCACAGGATTGGACCAACGAGGTCTCAAGGGCTTTCTACGCGCTACTCAATGCCGGGCTCCTGGCATTCGCGGTGGTCCCCTCGCGGCGGGTCTATGTCCTGTTCGGCACCACCGGAATCACCTTCCATCTCGCCTGGAAGGTCTTCGAGGACGGGCTGCTGTTTCCCTTCGCTCTCTCGCTCATCGGGCTGGCGACGATCGGTGCCGGCATTCTCTATCGGCGCCACAGCGTCCGGATCGGACAGGCGATCCACGAAACCCTGCCGGGTTTGGTCATCCGCCTGAAGCCGCGTCACGCGATGGAATAGCCGCTCTCAGTCCTCCACCTTGAGCTTCGCGATCCCCGGCTGCGCCTCGGGGTAGCGCGGGTCCATCGCTTCGAGCGTGTCGGCGATGGTGCGGGCGACGACAAGGTTGCGGAACCATTTCCGGTTGGCCGGCACCACCCGCCAGGGGGCGTAGGGCGTCGAGCACAGGCCGATCGCGTCGCCGAAGGCGCTCTGGTAGGCGTCCCAGGAGCGGCGCTCGACGAGGTCGGCCGGGTCGAACTTCCAGTGCTTCTCGGGATCGGCGATGCGGGCTTCGAGCCGCTCCTTCTGCTCCTCCTTCGAGATATGGAGGAAGAACTTGAGCACCGTGGTGCCCGAGAGCGTGAGCATCTGCTCGAAGGCATTGATGAGCCCGTAGCGCGGGCGCCACACCGCCTCCGTCTCGATGTCTTTTACCCGCACCACCAGCACGTCCTCGTAATGGCTGCGGTTGAACACGCCGATCATGCCGCGGCCGGGTGCCTTGGCGTGGTAGCGCCACAGGAAATCGTGGTCGCGCTCCTCCGAACTCGGCACCTTGAACGACCAGACGCGGCACCCTTGAGGGTTCACCCCCTCGAAGACCGAGCGGATGGTGCCGTCCTTGCCGCCGGTGTCGATGGCCTGGAACACCACCAGCAAGCTCTGACGGCGCTCGGCGTAGAGCTTCTCCTGAGCCGCCTTGATGCGCTCGTGCTCGGCGCTCAGCGCCGTCTTGGACTCTTCCTTGTCGAGACCGCCATCGCCGTCGGGATCGACGGACCTCAGGTCGAACGGTCTGCCCGACGGGGCGATGACGCTGCCCGGCACCGCCGCGACGACGGCGGGAATCGGGATCGCACCGGGGGCGAGGGTCGATTCTCGCGCCATCGCCCGCGCCCATTCGGATGAGGACGGCGGCGGACCACCCGGTCGAGCGGTGTGCGCTGCATCACCCTGCGGCGGCGTGTCCTCGGCTTTCGCGGCCCGTTGGCCCGGTTGGCGCTTGCCGTGCGTCTTCGACATCAGTAGAACTCGTGCTGCCCGCGACCGGCTCGCCCGCGGCATGATCTGGGAGAGGATGCGAGCGTGACAACGACGGACAGGCTTGGCCGTTCCTGCGGCGGTCGCCCCTTCGGTTGCCGTCGACACCATGCGGCGGGGCGAGCGTGACGGCAATTCCCACCATCTATTTCGTTCGCCACGGCCAGACCGACTGGAACGCGGAAGGGCGCCTTCAGGGCCAGCGCGACGTCGACCTCAATGCCGAGGGGCTGCGCCAGGCCGCCGCCGCCGCCGACCGGTTGCGCGATGTGGCGGGCCAGGCTCTCGACGAAGCCGATTACGTGGCGAGTCCTCTCACCCGAACCCGGCGCACCATGGAAACCCTGCGCCTCACGCTCGGTCTCGACCCTGGCGGCTATCGTCTCGACGACCGGCTCAAGGAGATCAGCTTCGGCGATTGGGAGGGCTCGACGTGGTCGGAGATCCGCCAGCGGGACAGATCGAGAGCGCTGGCACGGGACCGGGATCGCTGGGGTTACCAATCGCCGGGGAAGGGAGGCGAAAGCTACGCCATGCTCGTGGCCCGGGTCGCGCCGGCCCTCGCTGATCTCGATCGTACCACCGTGATGGTCGCTCATGGCGGGATCGCCCGCGCGGTGCTGGTGAGCCGCGGCCATCTCGGTATCGGGCAGGCCCCGCGGATCGGCATCCGCCAGGGCAGCGTGCTCGTGCTTGCTGCCGAGAGTTGGCATTGGGCCTGAGTAACCGCCTCAAGCCCATTTAGCATGGGTTCAAGCTGCTCTCGTAAACGTGCTAGACGCCCGGCACCGGCCACCGACCCGATCGGTGCGGCCGCGGCGGGCGCCGTCCCGCCCGATACGGCCATGGATGAGCAGTGGACGCACCTCGAACATCCGAGGCTCGTCGAGCGGAGCAGCGGATGAGCAGTCTCGCCGAGACGACCCGGCCGGTTTCGGTGGCATCGGCAAAGCGTGCGGTCCTGCGCGGCGAGAGCCGACCCGACCTGATCCGCGACGAGGTCCTGGCCGAGATCTTCCTGTCGAGCGCTCGGGCGCGGCCCGACCATCCCGCCCTGATCGACGGTTCACGGAAAGGTCCGGACGGACGCCACCCGAGCCACAGCTATGCCGAGGTCGCCAGGAGAGCCGCCCTCATCGCGCGGGCACTCGTCCATCGCGGCATCGGCCCCGGCGACGTCGTCGGCCTCTGGATGGCGCGTGGGCCGGACCTGCTGACCGCGCAGATCGGCATCACCCTGTCCGGGGCCGCGTGGCTTCCCTTCGATGCCGAGGCGCCATCGGACCGCGTCGGCGTCTGCCTTTCCGATGCCGGCGCCAAGGCGCTGCTGGTCTCTTCCGCCCTCGAAGGGGCCTCGCCCGATGCCGCGCCGGCCCTGACGGTCGAGGGACTTCTTGCCGGCGTGCCGACTGAGGCGCCCGCCGCCGACGCCCGCGCTGCCGGCCTGACGCCGGAGCATCCGGCCTACCTGATCTACACCTCGGGCTCGACCGGCGTGCCGAAGGGCATCGTCATCAGCCACGCCAATATCTGCCACTTCCTGCGTTCCGGAAACGCCCTTTACGGCATGGCGGCGGACGACGTCGTTTTCCAGGGCGCCTCGGTCGCCTTCGATCTCTCGATGGAGGAGATCTGGGTCCCCTACCTCGTCGGTGCGACGCTGTTCGTCGCCTCGCCGGCCATGATGGGCGACGTCGAGGCGCTGCCCGGCCTGATCGCGGAAGCCGGCGTCACAGTCCTCGACACCGTGCCGACCCTCCTGGCGATGCTGTCGCAGGACCTGCCGGGCGTGCGACTGATCCTGCTCGGCGGCGAGGCCCTGCCGGAACCCCTGGTCGCCCGCTGGGCGACGCCCTCGCGAAAGCTGTTCAACACCTACGGGCCGACCGAGGCCACCGTGGTGGCCACCGCCGCCGAGATGCGGCCCGGCGAGCCCGTCACGATCGGCGGCCCGATCCCGAACTACTCGGTCTATGTCGCCAGCGAGAGCCTGGAGCTGCTCGGGCCCGGCCAGCCCGGCGAGCTCCTCATCGGCGGTCCCGGAATCGCGCAGGGCTATCTGCAGCGTCCCGAGCTGACGACGGAAAAGTTCATTGCCAACCCGTTCGCCTCCGACGGGTCCGATCCGATCCTCTATCGCTCGGGCGATGCCGTCTCCCTGGATGCGGCCGGCCGCATCCTGTTCCACGGCCGCATCGACGACCAGGTCAAGATCCGTGGCTTCCGGGTCGAGCTCGGCGAGATCGAGTCCCGCATCCAGGCACAGGCCGGCATCAACCAGGCCGCGGTGGTGCTGCGCCAGGACGATGGCGTCGACCGTCTCGTCGCCTTCCTGGTGCCCGAGCGCGGCACCGAGCTCGACGTCGCGGGCCTGCGCCGGACGCTCGCGGCCGAGATGCCGCCCTACATGGTGCCCGGTCATTTCGAGAGCGTCGGGGTGCTGCCGCGCCTCACCTCCGGCAAGGTCGACCGCAAGGCGCTCCGAATCGCGATCCTCACGGTCGCCGACGTCTCGGGCGAACAGGAGCCGCCGGAGAACGAGACCGAGGCTGCCCTGCTCGCCGCGGCGAAGCAGGTCTTCGGCAACCAGGCGATCCCGTTCGAGGCCGACTTCTTCACCGATCTCGGCGGCCATTCGCTGCTCGCCGCCCGCTTCGTCGGCGCGGTGCGCGAGGCTCCGGCACTCGCCGCCATCACCCTGCAGGACGTCTATGCCAAGCGGACCCTGCGGGCGATCGCCGAGGCGCTGATCGAGCGCACCGGCGGCGCCGGGACGCAGATGGCCTTGCGCGACCTCTCCTTCGCCCACCCGCCGCTCCTGCGCCGTGCCCTGTGCGGCCTCGCCCAGGCGATCGTCCTGCCCTTCGTAATCGCTCTGGCGACGGCGCAATGGCTCGGGATCTTCGTCACCTACCTGCTCCTCACCGGTGGCGGGCTCGGCTTCTTCGGCGAACTCGCCGTGATGCTGCTGGTCTATGTCGGCATCAACGCAGTGACCGCCTGCACCGCCGTCGCCGCCAAGTGGCTCATCCTCGGGCGCACGAAGCCGGGGCGTTACCCGCTCTGGGGCGTCTATTATTTCCGCTGGTGGCTGACCCAGCGCCTCGTGCCGCTGGTCCACATCAAGTGGCTGCAGGGCTCGCCCGCCATCGTGATGTTCCTGCGCCTCCTCGGCGCCAGGGTCGGCCGCGACGCCCTGATCTCCGATATCGAGGTCGGCGCCCCCGATCTCCTCACCATCGGCGCCGGAGCGTCCCTCGGCGGGCGCCTCGTCATCGCCAATGCCGAGGTGGTGGGCAACGAGCTCGTCATCGGCCCCGTCACCATCGGCTCCGACGTCGCCATCGGTACGTCCTGCGTCATCGGCCCCGGCGCGGTGATCGGCGACCATGCCGAGATCGCCGACCTCACCACCGTGCCCACCGACACGGTCGTCGGACCGGCCGAGATCTGGGACGGCTCGCCGGGCGTCAAGGTGGGCATGGCCGATCCCGATGCGCTCCCCGCGCCGGCCGAGGCCTCGTCCCGCCGCCGCCTTGCCTTCGCGGCCATGTACGGCTTCCTGCTGGCAGCAATTCCGGCGGTGGGGCTGCTGCCGATCTTCCCGGCCTTCTACATCTTCGACCAGCTGAGCGACTCGCTCGGCAACATGACCGACATCGACTACCACTGGTACCTGCCGCTGCTGACCTGGCCCACCGCCATGCTGATGACGGCGGGCACGGTGCTCCTCATCGCCGGCATCCGCTGGCTCGTCCTGCCCCGGGTCTCCTCGGGCACCTACTCGATCCATAGCGGCTTCTACCTGCGCAAATGGCTGGTGGCGCTCGCCGCTGAAGTCACGCTCGAGACCCTCTCCTCGCTCTTCGCCACGGTCTACATGCGGGCCTGGTACCGGCTGATGGGCGCCCGGATGGGACAGGGAGCGGAGATCTCCACCAACCTCGCCGGGCGCTACGACCTCGCCGATATCGGGGCCCGCAACTTCATCGCCGACGAGGTCGTGTTCGGCGAGGAGGAAATCCGCCGAGGCTTCATGCACATGCACGAGGTGAGCACCGGCGCCCGCGTCTTCGTCGGCAACGACGCGGTGGTACCCCCGGGCGCCGTGATCCCCGACGACGTGCTCATCGGCATCAAGTCGAAACCGCCGGCCAACGCCATGATGGCGCCGGGCGACACCTGGTTCGGCTCGCCGCCGATCAAGCTCCCCTCCCGCCAGAAGGTCGACCTCGGGTCGCTGGCCCGGACCTACGAGCCGGGCTTCGGGCCCAAACTCAGGCGCGGCGTGTTCGAGGCGTTCTCGACCTCGTTCTCGCCGATGCTGTTCATCAGCTGCGCGATCACGGCGATCGATTTCTACTTCTACCCCGCCATCCTGGCTCAGGACTGGGTCGGGCTCGCGGTCAGCTTCGTCGTTGCCAGCGTCGCCATCGCCTTCATCCAGTCCTTCACGGTGATCGGCGTCAAGTGGCTCCTGATGGGCGCCTACAAGCCCGGCATGCAGCCGATGTGGTCGTGGTGGGCGATGCGCACCGAGGCCGTCGCGGTGCTCTATTGGGGGCTCGCCGGCAAGGTGCTGCTGGAGCATCTGTGCGGCACCCCGTTCCTGCCCTGGATGCTGCGGCTCCTCGGGGTCAAGGTCGGCAAGGGCGTGTGCATGCTCACCACCGACATCACCGAGTTCGACTGCGTCACGATCGGCGACTTCGCCACCATCAACCGCACCTCGGCCCTGCAGACCCATCTCTACGAGGACCGCATCATGAAGGTCGGCCGCGTCGTGGTCGGGCAGGGCGTCTCGGTCGGCGCTTTCTCGACGGTCCTCTACGACACCAAGGTCGGCGACTACGCCCGCTTGCGCCCCCTCACCATCGTCATGAAGGGCGAGTCGATCCCGGCCCACTCGGAATGGGAGGGCGCGCCGGCGGTGCCGGTGGTGCATCCGGCGTAGGCATCTTCGCTCCACGATGGAGCTGCGCGCTACCGTCGTGTTATGATCCTGGAGCCTGCAGGAGAAATCCATGACCAGAGCCGTTTCCGAGGACGGGCCGACCAAGTTCCAACGATATCGACAGGCTCAGCACCGCGAGGGGTGAGGCTGCTTCGCGTCTGGGTGCCGGATCCGGCCGCTCCCGACTTCCAGGCCGAGGCGGCGCGCCAGGCCTCGCTTCTGCGCGGTGTCCCCGAAGAGGCCGACGCACTCGCCTTCATCGAGTCCGCGGTGGGCCGGCCAACATCGTGAAGCGTGGCGATATCGTCACCGTCTCAGCCTCGGGAGATTACGGGAAACCGAGACCCGCTATCGACATGCAATCGGATTGGCTCGACGGCACCGTTAGCGTCCTCGTCGCCTTGTTCACGATCACGTTGCGGGACACGCCGCTCTTCCGCCTCACCGTCGACCCTTCTCCCGCAACCGGCCTCAAGGTCGAATCCCAGATCATGGTCGACAAGATCGTCGCTCTTCCGCGCTCGAAATGCGGAGCGGTGATCGGGCGATTGGACGACGACACGATGCTGGGCCTGAACCGGATGCTCTCCGTCGTCCTCGGCCTCGCAGATTAGACAGAGCTCACCTGCTGTCATTCAACCGGCTCGACGAGAACGTTGGCCCGACTATCCCATCGTGATATTCTAGTCCGTATGACCAGAATACCGAACGCGTCGGATCGACCGTCCCAACCAGGGCGGTGGCCGCTACAGGATGCCAAAGCCAGGTTCAGCGAACTTGTCCGCCGCGTCCGCAGCGAGGGTCCGCAGCACGTCACGGTGCATGGGCGTGATGAAGTCGTGGTGATCTCCGTCGACGAGTTCCATAGACTGAAGGGAGACCGCGATGGTCAGGCGCTTGTCGCCGCCATGCAGGCCTCGCCGCATCGCGAGATCGACATCGAACCCGACCGGTCGATCATGCCCGTGCGCGACGTAGCGCTGTGACGGGCTGGCTGCTCGACACCAACGTTTTGTCGGAGCTGAGACGTCCGAGGCCGGAACCGAAGGTGATCGCCTTCGTCGGGGGTGAACCCCTCGACCAACTTCACGTCAGCGCGGCGACGCTCGCGGAAATCCGCTTCGGCATCGAACGCATCGCCGATGTGGGGCGGCGGGCTGAACTGAACGACTGGCTTTCGCTGAAGGTACGGCCTCTGTTCCGGGGCCGCGTACTCGCCATCACCGAGGACGTCATGTTCACCTGGAGGCTCTTGGTCGAAGAGGGCCGCAAGTCAGGCCACACCTTCTCGCAGCCCGACCTGATCATCGCGGCGACGGCCATCCATCATGGGCTCACCCTCGTCACCCGCGATGTCGGCGATTATGCCCGGACGCGCGCCGCCCTGTTCAACCCTTGGATCGACGCGACGGCTTGATCGTTGCCATTCACCCCACCGACTCCTTCGGCCCAAGCCGCTTGTCGAGGTAGGTGTCGACCGTCTGGGTCAGCTCGTCGACCTTGCCGTCGAAGAAATGATTGGCGCCCTCGACCATCTGGTGCTCGATGATGACGCCCTTCTGGGTCTTCACCTTCTCGATCACCGGCATCACCTCGCGGGCCGGGGCGACCCGGTCCTCGGAGCCGTGGACGAAGAGGCCGGAGGAGGGGCAGGGGGCGAGGAACGTGAAGTCGTAGCGGTTGGCCATGGCGGCGATCGAGATGAAGCCCTCGATCTCGGGGCGCCGCATCAGGAGCTGCATGCCGATCCAGGAGCCGAACGAGACGCCGGCGATCCAGCAGGCCCGCGCCTCGGGGTTCACCGCCTGCACCCAGTCGAGGGCCGAGGCTGCATCGGAGAGTTCGCCCGTGCCGTGGTCGAACGAGCCCTGGCTGCGCCCGACACCACGGAAGTTGAAGCGCAGCGCCGCGAAGCCCCGGTTCGCGAAGGTGTAGAACAGGTTGTACACGATCTGGTTGTTCATCGTGCCGCCGAATTGCGGGTGCGGGTGCAGCACGATGGCGATCGGGGCGCCCTTCTTCTTCGGGGCCTGGTAGCGCCCTTCCAGACGTCCGGCCGGGCCGGTGAAGATGACTTCAGGCATTGCGTCTATCCAAATTCCTGCTCGTCGCCCTGAACGCTCACGATGCCCACCCGGCCTCCCACGCGACGGCGCCACGCCTTGACTCGCGGAGCGACGTTCTTAAAAGCGCTCTTAGGACAATTCTAGTCAATTAGAACAATTCTAAAGAAGGTTGGTCCGGCGAAGACCGGGTCGGCTGCCTCGGAGGTCTGAGCGATCAGGCTCCACTGTCTCCCGCGCGCCTTAGCATGGTCGCGGGGGGCAAAAGCAAGGAATCATCGTTTCGGGTCCGGATGAAGAGATGAGTTCGCCGCGCGCCTATCTCGACCACAACGCGAGCTCGCCCGTCCATCCGGACGTGGCGGCCGCGATGGCGCGCGCCCTGTCCCTGCACGGCAACCCGTCCTCGATTCACGCCGAGGGCCGGGCAGCCCGCGCCGCCCTGGAGGAGGCCCGCGCTGCCGTGGCCGCCCTCGTCGCGGCAACCCCGGAGAATGTGGTCTTCACCAGCGGCGGCACCGAAGCCGCCAACGCGGCCTTGTCGGGTGCGCTCGTCCGCAGGGGCGGTGCCCGCCCGACGCGACTACTGCTCGGCGCCACGGAGCATCCCTGCGTGATGGCCGGCCATCGCTTCGCACCGGATTGCGTCACCGTGATCCCGGTCGATGCTGCCGGCGTCCTGCGGCTCGACGTCTTAGCCGAGGCACTGGTGCAGACCTGCGGCGAGGACGTCCTTGTCTCGGTGCAGGCTGCCAACAACGAGACCGGCGTGGTCCAGCCGCTGCCCGAGATCGTCGCCCTGTCTCGCCGCCACGGCCGTGCCCTCGTCCATAGCGACGCCGTCCAGGCAATCGGCAAGATCCCGGTCGATATGGGCGCCCTCGGTCTCGATGCGCTGACCCTGTCGGGGCATAAATTCGCCGGCCCCAAGGGTACGGGCGCGATCGTGCTCGCGGAGGGCGTCGGGTTCGATGCGCCGCTCCTGCGCGGCGGTGGTCAGGAGAGACGCCAGCGCGGCGGAACCGAGAACCTGCCCGGCCTCGTCGGCCTCGGCGCAGCCGCAGGCCTCGCCGCCGAAAGAGTGCGGGCGGGGATCGATGCCGGCCTACGCGACCCTGTCGAGGCGCATCTGCGCGCGATCGCGCCGGATGTCGTGGTGTTCGGGGAGGGCGCGCCGCGCCTTCCCAACACGCTCCACTTCGCCGTTCCGGGCCTCGCGGCGGAGACGGCCCTGATCGCCTTCGATCTTGCCGGGATCGCGGTCTCGTCCGGCTCGGCCTGTGCATCGGGCAAGGTCGCGCGTTCGCCGGTTCTCGCCGCCATGGGCGTGAGCCCTGCACTGGCCGCAGGGGCGATCCGCGTGAGTTTCGGGTGGAACAGCGGGGAAAGCGACGCCACCCGCTTCCTGGCGACCTGCGAACGGCTCGTCGCCACCCTATATCACCGGCGAGGACAAGCGGCATGAACGCCGCCTTCCCACGCCATTCTCTCACGAACGCCCGGCCCTTGACGCCGGGATTGTTAGGAGACGCCTGATGCCTGCAGTGCAGGAAACCATCGACCGGGTCCGGTCGATCGACCTCGACCAGTACAAGTACGGCTTCGAGACTACGATCGAGATGGAGAAGTCCGAGAAGGGCATCTCCGAGGACGTGATCCGCTTCATTTCGGCCAAGAAGGACGAGCCCGAATGGATGCTGGCCTGGCGCCTCGACGCCTATAAGCGCTGGCAGACCATGAAGGAGCCCGAATGGGCGCGGGTCTCCTATGACAAGGTCGATTACAAGGACATCTACTACTACGCGGCGCCAAAGCGCCCGGCGGCGATGTCCCTCGACGAGATCGATCCGGAGATCCTGAAGACCTACGAGAAGCTCGGCATTCCCCTGCGCGAGGTCGAGGTGCTGGAAGGCATCGCCCCCGAGCGCCGGGTCGCGGTCGACGCGGTGTTCGACTCGGTCTCGGTGGCGACGACCTTCAAGGCGGAGCTGTCCAAGGCCGGCGTGATTTTCATGCCGATCTCCGAGGCGATCCGCGAGTACCCCGACCTCGTGAAGAAGTATCTCGGCTCGGTCGTGCCCGTGACCGACAACTTCTTCGCCACCCTCAACTCGGCGGTCTTCTCCGACGGATCCTTCGTCTACATCCCGCCGGGCGTGCGCTGCCCGATGGAGCTGTCGACCTATTTCCGCATCAACGAGCGCGATACCGGCCAGTTCGAGCGCACCCTGATCATCGCCGACAAGGGGAGCTACGTCTCGTATCTCGAGGGCTGTACCGCCCCGAAGCGCGACGACAACCAGCTCCATGCGGCGGTGGTCGAGCTCGTGGCCCTGGATGATGCCGAGATCAAATACTCGACGGTCCAGAACTGGTACCCTGGCGACAACGAGGGCCGCGGCGGCATCTACAACTTCGTGACGAAGCGCGGCGATTGCCGAGGCGTCAACTCGAAGATCTCGTGGACGCAAGTCGAGACCGGCTCGGCAATCACCTGGAAGTACCCGTCCTGCATCCTGCGCGGCGACAATTCCCGCGGCGAGTTCTACTCGATCGCGGTGTCGAACGGCATGCAGCAGGTCGATTCCGGCACCAAGATGATCCATCTCGGCAAGAACACGACGAGCCGGATCATCTCGAAGGGCATCTCGGCTGGGCGTTCGCAGAACACCTACCGGGGTCTCGTCTCGGCGCACAGGAAGGCGACGGGCGCGCGCAACTTCACCAATTGCGACTCGCTCCTCATCGGCGACCAGTGCGGGGCGCATACCGTGCCCTACATCGAGTCGAAGAATTCCTCCGCCCAATTCGAGCACGAGGCCACAACCTCGAAGATCTCGGAAGACCAGATGTTCTACTGCCAGAGCCGCGGTCTCTCGAACGAGGAGGCCACGGCCCTCATCGTCAACGGCTTCGTCCGGGACGTGCTGCAGCAGCTTCCGATGGAATTCGCCGTGGAAGCCCAGAAGCTGATCTCGATCAGCCTGGAAGGCTCGGTGGGGTGATGGCGCGCGGGGTTGCAGAACGCGCCCCGCTATCGTCGCTCGAGGCGACTGCTCGACGGGCGAAAGAATGACTCAGGACGTGACTTCGTCGCCTGCGGTTCTTCTGGGCGATCTCGCTTGGTCGGAAACGGCGCCGGAACCGGTGACCTCGGGTTTCGACGAGGCTCTGCGTCACCTCGGTGGGGCGGAGCGTAGGGCAGAGGCCGAGAGGCGGATGCGGTATCGCGCGGCGAGCGAGTTCCTCGCCGCGTTCTACAAGGGCGACGTGGAGAACGCCAAAGCCTTGAAGCAATGGGGTATCTCGACGGGTTTCAAATCGAGCCAGATCGCCTTCGCGAAATCCGGCCGGCCCGCGGAGGTCGCCATCGTGGTCACGGGCGGCGGCGAATTGTCGGTCCTGTTCGCACCGGGAGGGCAGCGCTCGACCATGCAGAGGACGGAGCTCGGCGAGTTCGATCCGCTCACCAAGACGGCACTTCGCAAGCGGATGATCGAATTGGTGATCGGGTATCTCGGGGTGAGAAACTGATCGCCATACGACCGAGCGTCAATTGATTGGCCACGGCAAGGATAGCCGCAGGCTACTTGAGACTTTGAAGAATTTTTTACTGAACGGACCAGACTATGATCGAAATCAAGAACCTCGTCGTGCAGATCGAGGACAATCGCATCCTCAACGGCCTCAGCCTCACCGTGAACGACGGCGAGGTCGCGGCCATCATGGGTCCGAACGGCTCGGGCAAGTCGACCCTGTCCTACGTCATCGCCGGCAAGGAGGATTACGAGGTCCTCGATGGCGAGATCCTTCTCGATGGCGAGAACATCCTCGAGATGTCGCCGGACGAGCGGGCGGCGTCGGGCGTGTTCCTCGCCTTCCAATACCCGCTGGAGATCCCGGGGGTGGGCACCATGACCTTCCTCAAGGCGACGCTGAACGCCCAGCGCCGTGCGCGGGGCGAGGGCGAGATCTCGACGCCGGACTTCATCCGCAAGGTGAATGCGGCCGCGGAGAAGCTCGAGATCAACAAGGACATGCTCAAGCGCGCCCTCAATGTCGGGTTCTCCGGCGGGGAGAAGAAGCGCATGGAAATCCTGCAGATGGCGCTTCTGGAGCCGAAGTTCTGCGTCCTCGACGAGACCGATTCCGGCCTCGACATCGACGCCCTGCGCATCGTCTCCGAGGGCGTGAACGCCCTGCGCGCGCAGGGTCGGTCCTTCCTCGTCATCACTCACTACCAGCGCCTCCTGAACCACATCGTCCCGGACGTGGTCCACGTCATGTCTCAGGGGCGCATCGTGAAGTCGGGCGGCAAGGAGCTCGCCCTCGAGCTTGAAGCTTCGGGCTACGCCGAGTACCGGACGGAGGCTGCCTGATGGCCGAGATCACGCCGCTGCGTTCTCCCGCCGAGACCGGCCTCGCCAAGCTCTTCGAGGCCACGAAGATGCGCTACCCGACGGGCGTCTCGATCGCCCGCGAGGAGGCGTTCCGCTATTTCGAGGCTGTGGGCCTGCCGACCCGCCGCGTCGAGGCCTTCAAGTACACCGACCTGCGTTCCGCATTCCGTGATGCGGCGGCGCCCGCCGAGATGCCGTCCGCCGAGACCGCGCAGGCCGCGCTCTCGGGCGCGAAGGGTTTCGCAGGTCTCGAGGCTCTCCGCCTCGACTTCGTCAACGGGCACCTGATCACGGGATCCTCGGATCTCGGGCGTGCGCCCGAGGGCGTCACGATCACGCCGCTCACCGAGGCTCTGAGCCAGGGCCACGCGCTCCTCGACCGGCTGACGCCCGTTCGGCAGGCCTCGGAGAACCCGATCTACCAGCTCAACACCGCCTTCCTGGCCGATGGTGCGCTCATCCACGTAGCGGCCGGCGCCAAGGTCGAGGGCCCGATCCATCTGCGCTTCGTCGGCGCGGGCGGCGAGGCCTTCTCGACGGCGACCCGCGTCCTCGTGGTGCTGGAAGAGGGCGCCGAGGCGACGATCCTGGAGACCCACGAGGGGCCTGACGGCGTCGCCTATCAGCCCAACGATGCGGTCGACGTCGTGGTCGGCGACCATGCCGTTTTCCGGCACGCCCGCCTGAACGCCGAGGGTCGCGAGACGGTCGCCCTCTCAACGCTGTCGGCGCGCCTCGGCGTAGAGGCCGCGATCGAGACCGTGAACGTCGTCGTCGGCGGCGTGCTCTCGCGCCATCAGGTCTACCTGAACTTCGCCGGTGCCGACGCCAAGGCCATCGTCAACGGCGCCACGATGCTGAACGGCTCCCAGCTCGCCGACACCACCTTCCTGGCCGACCATGCTGCTACCGGCGGCGTCAGCCGCGAGCTGTTCAAGACGGTGGTCGACGGCTCCGCGACGGGCGTGTTCCAGGGCAAGATCATCGTCCAGCAGGCGGCGCAGCAGACCGACGGCAAGATGATGTCGGCCTGCCTGATCCTGTCCGAGGACGGGCAGATGATGAACAAGCCGGAGCTGGAGATCTTCGCCGACGACGTCGCCTGCGGCCACGGCGCCACCTGCGGCGCGCTCGACGAGGACCTATTGTTCTACCTTATGCAGCGTGGGCTGCCGAAGGCACAGGCGGAGAGCCTTCTGGTTCAGGCCTTCCTCGGCGAGGCGATCGAGGCGGTGTCGCATGAGGGCGCCCGCGAGGCCCTGGTCGGAACGATCGAGGCTTGGCTGAAGGCGCGAGGCTGAGAGAAACCGAAGGTCCGGCCTGGATGCTGGGGCCGGGCCTTCGGTCCTTCCCGGCGACCTCATCCTGAGGTGCCGGAGCGCAGCGGAGGCCTCGAAGGAGGGCTCCAACTCGCGCAAGGAGTCCTTGAGGCCTCCTTCGAGGCTGCTTCGCAGCACCTCAGGATGAGGTCGCGGGTTGGTAGAGCCACCCGACTCGTCATGAAAGTCGAGACATGAACGCACCCGTGCTCACCAAGCCCTACGATGTCGAGGCGATCCGGGCTCAGTTCCCGATCCTTGCCCAAACGGTCTATGGCAAACCGCTGGTCTATCTCGACAACGCGGCGTCTTCGCAGAAGCCGCGGGCGGTCATCGACGCGATGGTCTCCTGCATGGAGACGGGCTACGCCAACGTCCATCGCGGCCTCCACTTCATGGCCAACGCCGCGACGGAAGGCTTCGAGGGTGCGCGCGAGACGACGCGCCAGTTCCTCAATGCCGGCTCCACCGACGAGATCATCTTCACCCGCAACGCGACCGAGGCCTACAACCTCGTCGCCTCCTCGATGGGCCTGTCGGGCCAGATCGGGGAGGGCGACGAGATCATCCTCTCGATCATGGAGCACCATTCCAACATCGTGCCCTGGCATTTTCTGCGGGAGCGCAAGGGCGCGGTGATCAAGTGGGCGCCCGTCGACGACGACGGCAACTTCCTCGTGGAAGACTACGAGAAACTCTTCACCGCGCGCACCAAGATGGTGGCGATCACCCACATGTCGAACGTGCTCGGCACCGTTACCCCGGCGGCCGAGATCGTGCGCATCGCCCATGCCCATGGCGTGCCGGTCCTGCTCGACGGGGCGCAGAGCGCGGTCCACCGCCCGATCGACGTGAAGGCGCTCGATTGCGACTTCTTTGTCTTCACCGGCCACAAGGTCTACGGGCCCACCGGCATCGGCGTGCTCTACGGCAAGAAGGAATGGCTCGAGCGGCTGCCGCCCTACATGGGCGGCGGCGAGATGATCCGCACGGTGTCGCAGGACGCGGTCACCTACAACGACCCGCCGCACCGCTTCGAGGCCGGCACCCCGGCGATCGTCGAGGCGGTGGGGCTCGGGGCGGCCCTCGAATTCATGATGACGGTTGGCCGCGACCGCATCGCCGACCACGAGGATGCGTTGATGGCCTATGCCCAGGAGCGGCTTGGCGCCATGAACTCCCTGCGCATGATCGGCACCGCTAAGGGCAAGGGCGGCGTCATCGCCTTCGAGATGAAGGGCGCCCATGCCCACGACATCGCCACCGTGATCGACCGCTACGGCGTTGCCATCCGGGCAGGAACCCATTGCGCGATGCCGCTGCTGACGCGCTTTGGCGCCACGTCGAGCTGTCGCGCCTCGTTCGGGATGTATAACACCCGCCAGGAGGTCGATGCCCTGGCCGAGGCGCTTGCCAAGGCGGAGATGATGTTTGCCTGAGGGGACCCGCTCCCCGGCGAAGGCGCCGGGGCGAGCCATCGTCCGCGACAATCGAGAGGACAGACCATGAGCGATGCAGCCATCACCGGAGGGACCAATGCCCCCGCCATCGCCAGCAATTCCGCCATTCCCCCCGAGGAACTCGACCGGCTGACCGACGACATCGTGGCGGCGTTGAAAAGCGTCTACGACCCCGAGATCCCGGCCGATATCTACGAGCTCGGCCTCATCTACAAGGTCGACATCGCCGACGACCGCAGGGTCGCCATCGACATGACGCTGACGGCGCCGGGCTGCCCTGTCGCCGGCGAAATGCCGGGTTGGGTCGAGAATGCCGTGGCGGCCGTCCCGGGCGTTCAATCCTGCGCGGTGACGATGGTGTTCGATCCGCCATGGGACCAGAGCCGGATGTCGGACGAGGCCCGCGTCGCCCTCGATATGTGGTGAGGCGACAGGACTAGCGCGGCGGAGCGCGGCCGGGCTCGAACACCATGTCCTCGTAGATGTCGGCGAGGGCGAGGGAGGCGCCGATGGCGGGCAGGTCGATCCGGTCCGTCATCGCCTCGAAGACCAGTGCCTCCCATTCCTCGCTGCCCTCCTCACGTCGGTAGAGCACCGTGCCGGGAAAGCGCGTCTCGACGAGCAGGATGTAGCGCAGGGCTGGGTGGCGCCGGTACTCGTCGAGCTTGCGGAAGCGGTCGATGCCTGCTGGTCGAGGGAGAAAGCACCTCCACCACCAGGCGCGGCGCGCGGTTCTCGTAGGTGTCGCGGACGAGGTCCCCGCATTCCACGGTGATGTCCGGCCGTCGGATCGTCGTGATGCTGGTGCGCAGGGCCACGTCGTCCGTTGTCGGTCGGCAGCCCGTTCCGCGGAGCTGAGCGTGAAGGGAGGCAATGATGTTCACCGTTGCGCGGTCGTGCTGTA
Organism: Methylobacterium sp.; assembly: GCF_019745455.1. Lineage (GTDB taxonomy): Bacteria > Pseudomonadota > Alphaproteobacteria > Rhizobiales > Beijerinckiaceae > Methylobacterium. The sequence continues at coordinate 210,675 of NZ_JAIETD010000028.1, read as the reverse complement.
CGATGGCGCCGGTCATCATCTTGACGTGCGGCACCGGCACACCATCGACGAGTTCGTAGAGCCCGTCCTGGCTGAGCTGCCATTCGAAGAACTCCTCCACGCTCATCCTGCGGACGGCCGGCTCGCCCACGGCATCCTCCTTCGGCGGTGAACGGAACATAGCACGACCGGGCCGCTGTGGACCTGCGGCTCCGGCATCCTTATCTTAACGCAGTACGATCATCCTCAACCGCCCGGGCCTTGAACCCGGTTGCCGGAGAGAACCCATGGCTTCGAAGTTCAAGGTCCTGTCGCTCACCGACGCGGCCGCCGATCGGATCAAGGCGATCATGGCCGACGCCGACCGGCCGATCGCCGGTTTGCGCGTCGGCGTGAAGAACGGTGGTTGCGCCGGCATGTCCTACACGATGGAATATGCCGAGGGCGCCAAGCCCGGCGAGGACACGGTCGAGGAGAACGGCGTCAGGGTCTTCGTCGACCCGAAGGCGGTGCTGTTCCTGCTCGGCACGCAGATGGACTTTCAGACCACCAAGCTGTCGTCGCAGTTCGTGTTCAACAACCCGAACCAGACCTCGGCCTGCGGGTGTGGGGAATCGGTGGCGATCACGCCCGTCAATCCCGAAGCCCTTCACGCCTCGGCGTAGGTCTCGGCGAGCCTGCCTCACGCCACGTGCGGCAGGTCCATTCCCTCCGGCGCGGTGGTGTCGTCCACCGTGCGGTTGCGGCCGTCGCGCTTGGCCATGAACATGCACAGGTCCGCGCGTTCGAGGAGGGAGACCGGAGTCTCGCCCTTTCGCGCGGTGGCGACGCCGAGGGAGATCGTCACCTTGCCGAGCGACTCGCCGGTCGAGCGCTTGACGAGTTCGCGTCCCATGACGCTGGTGCGGACCTTCTCGGCGATCTCGACGGCCGCCGCACGGTCGGTCTCGGGCAGAAGAATGCCAAATTCCTCGCCGCCGAAGCGGGCGAGCGTCGCCCGGCCCTTGACGTGCTCGCGCATGACGATGGCGACGAGGCGCAGCACCTGATCGCCCGTAAGATGGCCGTAGAGGTCGTTGAAGCGCTTGAAGAAGTCGACATCGATGACGACGAGGCTCGCCGGGCTCTTCTGCAGGGCGGCCCCGTCCACGAGCTTGCGCAAGGATTCCTCGAAATGCTTGCGGTTGGCGAGGCCCGTGAGCGAATCGGTGAGGCTCTCGAGGCGCGTCGCCTCCAGGGTCTCGCGCAGCGTCTCGATCTCGCTGCGGCTCTCGCGCATGCGGGCTTCGAGGGTGCGGTTATTGGCCGAGACTTCCCGGGTGGTCGTGACCAGGGCCGCCACGATCTCGCGCACGCGGGTGCGGTTGAGCCCGGTGCCGTCGAGGTCGATCGACAGCGCTTTGAGCGACTCGCCGTACTGCGCCGTCGAGCCGAGGGAGAGGTCGAGCACCTCCATGATGCCTTCGATCTCGGCGAGCACGTTGGTGCTCATCCGCTCGGCCTCCGTGGAGAGGCGGCGGCTGTCGAGATAGGTCTCGTAGAGGGTGTCGATGTCGGTGTCGGTGAGGTTGCCCTGCTGCGCCGTCAGCCGCTTGACCGCGTCGTTCATCAGGGGCTGGGCGCCGGAGACGTAGGTGTACCAGACCGAGTAGGCCCGCGGCGTTGCCGATGAGCCGTAATCGCGCATCAGCTCGTTCGCCCGCTCGGCCAGGGCGAAGGTCCGTTCCCGGTCTCCGTGGGTGACGCTGCTCATCCGTCCGATCATCCGCTTGGCCGGAGGCCGGCTCGGAGGTGAGCCTGGCTTCTGGTCGGCCGGATGATGCGGCCATAGGATGGAGAACGGGTTAAGGTCCCGCCATTCCCAACCGCCTCGTGCCCCGACCGCCTCGTGACGGAGAGGATCCTCAATCGTCCTTGCGAGGCTTGATCACCGCCGGCCGCAGCAGGAACGCCGGGACATGGGCGCCGAGGCCGAGAGGCGTCTCGCCGTCCTCGTCCTCGTTGCGGCGACGCACCGGCGACGGCCGGCGATCATCCTGCGGTCTCTCGTCCCGGCTCCGCTCGCCGCGAGGGTGAGGCGGCGGTTTTGGAGCGGCCGGCTTGGCTGCGGCCGGCTTGGCTGCGGCCGGCTTCGGCTGACTTGCAGCGACGATCGCCTCGGCTGCCTCGACGCCTGCCGCAGGTGCGGCTCGTGGCGTTCTGCGCGCGCGGGGTTCCGACCGGGCTGCCTCGCCACTGCCGCGTCCCCGCCTGGCACCCTCGCCGGACTTGCCGCGATGGCGGGTGCGTGGCTCGGCCTCGCCGGCGCTTTCGGGCAGGCTCGCGAGATCGCCCTCGGCCCAGGGGATGGGCTGGCCGATCAGCGCCTCGATCGCGTGGAGCGAGCGCTCGTCCGCCCGGCTCGCAAGGGTGAAGGCGTGGCCCGCCCGGCCGGCGCGCCCGGTGCGCCCGATGCGGTGGACGTAGTCTTCGGGATGGTGCGGCACATCGAAATTGAAGACGTGACTCACGGCCGGGATGTCGAGGCCGCGTGCGGCGACATCGCTCGCCACGAGGAGCGGCACTTCGCCAGAGCGGAAGCCGTCCAGGGCAACGGTGCGGGCGCGCTGGTCCATGTCGCCGTGCAGGGCCGCGACGTTGAAGCCGTGGCTGGCCAGCGATTTCTGGAGCAGCGCGACGTCGCGCTTGCGGTTGCAGAAGATGATCCCGTTATTGAGATCGGCCTCGCCGCGGATCAGGCGGCGCAGCACCTCGCGCTTCTCGTGGCCTTCCGGGCCCACGGCGACAAGCTTCTGCACGATCGTCGATGCGGTGGAGGCAGGCCGCGCCACCTCGATCCGCTGCGGGTTGTGCAGGAACATGTCGGCGAGCCGCTCGATCTCCGGTGGCATCGTCGCGGAGAAGAACAGGGTCTGGCGGGTGAAGGGCACCATCTTCACGATGCGCTCGATATCGGGGATGAAGCCCATGTCGAGCATCCGGTCCGCCTCATCGATGACGAGGAGCTCGACCCCGGTGAGCAGCAGCTTGCCGCGCTCGAAATGATCGAGGAGACGGCCAGGGGTCGCGATCAGCACGTCGGTGCCGCGCATCAGCTTGGCGTCCTGGTCGCCAAAGGAGACGCCGCCGATGATCAGTGCCACGTTGAGCTTATGGTTGGTGCCGTAGCGCTCGAAATTCTCGACGACCTGCGCTGCGAGTTCCCGGGTCGGTTCGAGGATAAGCGTGCGCGGCATCCGGGCCCTGGCGCGCCCGTTCTCAAGCATCGTCAGCATCGGCAGCGTGAAGGCCGCGGTCTTGCCGGTGCCCGTCTGGGCGATGCCCAGGACGTCGCGCCGGGCGAGCACGTGCGGGATGGCCTGAGCCTGGATCGGCGTCGGCTCGGTATAGCCGGCCGAGGTGACGGCCTGGAGGACCTTGTCGCTCAGTCCGAGGTCGGCAAAAGACATATCGTTCTAAAAAACCGTTGCGCGCGGGAATGGGCGAGGAACCGGCGCGGAGGGCGACGTCGGATGTGGCGGCTTGACCATTGGCCCTTACCGGATGAATGAGGACCCGCCAGGCGCCGCGCAGACGTTTCACGCGGACACTTAGAGCCTTGTCGCAGCGTGTCAATCGGCGCTGCTCCCTCAGGTCTGGATAGTCGGCGCATCAGAGAGCGGAAGACTCTCGGAAGGTCGGGATCTCAGGCCTCGAACTCGCGCCGTCCGAGATCGTCGTCTCGATTGCGGAAAGTGGCCGGTCTCACGAAGCCTGGACACTCAGCCGGGGACCGATGCAGTCTGAAAACCGAGAGGCTGCCGCGACCTTCATGTGACGCCGCATTCACGAGCGCACCCGAAGCAAACTTGCGTTTATCGGTCCCAGTGGAGTGGCTGCTGCAATATCCTGCCTCCACTGCAACCAACGGCAAGAATTCACCTTGGTCAATTCTATATCTATCGCCTGAACGAGACCCTCTAATCGATGTGCGCAATGGCACAGCCGGGCAACCTGCCTCATGACTTCCGGCTAACCTTTACCCTTCATTGACGGATTCGCCCGTATATGATCGCCTTGTTGCAGGAAAGCGACAGACCTCGCGGCTGCCAGGACCTACAAGCGCGGCGGCTTTCGCCAACTCCAGGACCAGTGAATCCCCATGAAAAAACTGCTTCTCGCTTCCACCGTGCTGGCTGGCCTGACCGCCACCGCTTCGGCTGCCGACCTTCCGCGGCGCGCCGCGCCGCCGGTCTTCGTTCCGGTCCCGGTCTTCACCTGGACGGGCTTCTACTTCGGTATCAACGCCGGCTACGGCTTCGACGCCGGTGACCGCGGCACCAACGTCTACAACAACGTGTTCCCGAACCTCGTGCGCGGCCCCAACGGCGTGCCCGGCGCCGGCGGTCCCTCGCAGGTCGCCTTCTCCGACTCCTCGAGCGAGGGCTTCGTCGGCGGCGGTCAGATCGGCTACAACTACCAGTTCACGCCGGGCTCGGGCCTCGTCGTCGGCATCGAGGCCGACGCCCAGTACGTCGATTTCGGCCGTAACCGGACCGCCTTCGTCCTCACCCCCGGCTTCACCCCGAACAATGGCGTCCAGTTCGTCGATCCGCGCGGCACCGCCAGCCTCGACTACTTCGGCACCGTGCGCGGCCGCATCGGCTACGCCTTCGACAAGGTCCTGTTCTACGGCACCGGCGGCTTCGCCTACGGCGCCGGCAGCGAGGAGCGCTCCTTCGGCGGCTTCCGCGGCAACGACAGCTTCCGCACCGGCTACGCGGCCGGCGGTGGTATCGAGTACGCCCTGCCCACCGACTCGTTCCTGAACTTCTTCAAGTCCTCGGCCGTGACGCTCAAGGTCGAAGGCCTGTACGTCAACCTCGAGAACAACAACCGGAACGCGGGCGTCTACGCCATCGATTCCAACAGCGTCCTCTACCGCCAGCCCGGCTTCACCAACCGCAACTCGGGCAGCGAGTTCGCCGTCATCCGCGCCGGCCTGAACTACAAGTTCGGCTCCTACTAAGCCGACCAGTCGACGCCGCCCGCCAGGCGCGGGCGGCCCATGACGACGAGAAGCCCGGCCTCCATGAGGCCGGGCTTTTTCATGTTCTCTGTGGTGCGCGAGGCCTGACCCGTCTGCGCGGGGTCATGGGGCGAGACAGGTAACCGCGACCGTTCCGGAAAGGGCAATGAGCCCTCTCACCCGACTGGCTATGATGGTGCCGCCTCATCCCGCTCGCGCCGAGCCTGTCCGCCGCGCGCATCGATGCGGGGATCTCGTTAGGCCCGAGCCCCGCTGGGGAGAGGAACGAGCGCGCCTCTCAGATGTCGAGCTCCGCCCCGTCCGCGAAGGCGGCACGTTCGGAGATGAAGGCGAAGCGGGCTTCGGGCTTGTTGCCCATCAGGCGCTCCACCGTGTCGCCGGTGGATTCGCGGGCATCGTCGAGGACCGCGACGCGCAGGAGCGTGCGCTTCCTCGGGTCCATCGTCGTCTCCTTGAGCTGCGCCGGCATCATCTCGCCGAGGCCCTTGAAGCGGCCGATCTCGACCTTGCCGCCCTTGAAGACGGTCTTGATCACCCGCGCCTTGTCGGCGTCGTCGCGGGCATAGGCGGTCTTCGCCCCTTGGGTCAGCCGGTAGAGCGGCGGGATCGCGAGGTAGAGGTGGCCGCGGTCGATGAGCTTGGGCATCTGCCGGTAGAAGAAGGTGATCAGTAGCGACGCGATATGGGCGCCGTCCACGTCCGCGTCGGTCATGATGATGACCTTCTCGTAGCGGAGCTCCTCTATCTTGAAGGCGTTGCCGGTGCCGCAGCCGAGGGCCTGGGTCAGGTCCGAGATGAGCTGGTTGGCGCCCATCTTGTCACGGCTCGCGCTCGCCACGTTGAGGATCTTGCCGCGCAGGGGCAGGATCGCCTGGCTCGCGCGGTCGCGGGCCTGCTTGGCCGAGCCGCCGGCGGAATCGCCCTCGACGATGAAGATCTCCGAGCCCGCCATGCCGGCCTTCGAGCAATCGGCGAGCTTGCCCGGCAGCCGGAGCTTGCGGGTGGCCGATTTCCTCGCGACCTCCTTCTCCTGGCGCCGGCGCAGGCGCTCCTCGGCCCGGTCGATCACCCAGTCGAGGAGCTTGTTGGCCTGGGCCGGGGAGGCGGCGAGCCAATGGTCGAAGGCATCCCGGATCGCGGTCTCGACGATGCGCGAGGCCTCGACGGTGGCGAGCTTGTCCTTGGTCTGTCCCTGGAACTCGGGCTCGCGGATGAAGACCGAGAGCATCGAGGCGCAGGTCGCCATCACGTCGTCCGTGGTGACGTTGGCCATGCGTTTCGCCTGGTTCACGCGCTCGGCATGCTCGCGCAAAGCCCGCAGCAGCGCGACGCGCAGGCCGCTCTCGTGTGTGCCGCCCTCGGCCGTCGGAATCGTGTTGCAGTAGGAGGCGGAGACGCCGTCCTCCGTCACCATCCAGGCCACCGCCCATTCGAGGGAGCCGTGACCTCCCTGTTTGGCGATCTTTCCCGAGAAAATGCTGTCGGTGACGAGCTCCTTGCCGTCGATGTCGCGGGCGAGATAGTCGCGCAGGCCTCCGGGGAAGCGGTGCACGGTCTCGGCCGGGACGTCGTCCATCCCCTCGATCAGGGACGGCGCGCAGCGCCAGCGAATCTCGACTCCGCCGAACAGGTAGGCCTTGGAGCGCGCCATCTTGAACAGGCGGCGCGGATCGAATTTCAGCGCGCCGAAGATCTGCGCGTCGGGGTGGAAGCGCACGCGGGTGCCGCGCCGGTTCTGCACCCGCCCGACGGTCTCGAGGCCGCCCTGCGCGTGGCCGCGCGAGAAGGTCTGGCGGTACAGGGTCTGCGAGCGCGCGACCTCGACCTCGAGCAGGTCCGAGAGGGCGTTGACCACCGAGATGCCGACGCCGTGCAGGCCGCCGGAGGTCTCGTAGACCTTCGAATCGAACTTTCCGCCCGCATGCAGCGTGGTCATGATGACTTCGAGCGCCGACTTGCCCGGGAATTTCGGGTGCGGGTCGACGGGAATGCCGCGGCCGTTATCGGTGACGACGAGGTGGCCGGTCTCCTCGAGCTCCACCTCGATGAAGCTCGCATGGCCCGCCACCGCCTCGTCCATGGCGTTGTCGACGACCTCGGCGAAGAGGTGGTGCAAAGCCCGCTCGTCGGTGCCGCCGATATACATGCCGGGCCGGCGCCGCACCGGCTCCAGACCCTCCAGCACCTCGATCGCGGAGGCGTCGTAGCCGGCCTCGGCCGCGTCCACGGGAAGCTTCGGCAGGGGGGTGCGCGCCGCGAGGGGCGATTTGGCTGCGCGGGCGGTCGTCGGGGAGGCGGGGGCGAACAGGTCGATCGGCCGGCCGGAGCCTTCGGCCTGTGCAGCCTGGCGAGGCGTCTCACGTTGAGTCATGGTGCGATCATACCGGAACGAAACGGAAACATAAAGAGGCGCGCTCACGCATGACGCCGTCTCACATGTAGCTCAGCTTGCACTGATTCCGTTAACGCTGTCCCGCCGGCCTCTTCAGCTCCCGACGCGCCCACCCCCGCGCCGAGTGATGGCGATGACGGCCGGGCGCGGCGGCATCGACGGATCGAAATCCGGCCAGCGGGTCGAGGGCGCCTCGAAGGTGGCGGGCTTGGCGTTCGGGTCGTCCTCGTCGGCCTCGCCCGGATGCTGCACGGCGACGAAGAAGGTGGCATCGTCCGGCGTGAAATACGGGCCGCACATCTCGGCCCCGTTCGGCACCCGGAAGAAGTGCTTGGCGGTGCCGCGGCCCGCCCCTTCGGTTTCGAGTCCCCAGATGCCGTCGTTGCGCCCGGTGCGCGAGGCGGAGTTGCCGTCGGTGGCGACCCAGAGGCGCCCTTGCGCATCGACCGCGCAATTGTCCGGCATGCCGAACCAGCCGTCCTTCGTTGTGGCCGACGAGAAGGTCGCGCCGACGGCGGCGATCGACGGGTCGCCGCAGCGGACCAGGATCTCCCAGGCGAATCCGCGGGCCGCGTGGTCGCCATCGTCCGGCGTCAGCTCGACGATGTGGCCGAAGCGGTTGTCGCCGCGCGGGTTGGCGGCGTCGGCCTGCTCCGGCTTTCGCGAGGCATTGTTGGTGAGCATGACGTAGACCTTGCCGGTCTTTGGATTGGCCTCGACGTCCTCGGGCCGGTCCATCTTGGTGGCGCCGACCGCATCTGCGGCGAGGCGGGTCTGGATCAGCACGTCGGCCTGGCTCGCAAAGCCGTTCTCCGGAACCAGCGGGCCCTGCCCGAATATCAGGGGCAGCCAGGTCCCGCGTCCGTCCTTGTCGAAGCGGGCGACATGGAGCGTGCCGCGGTCGAGGATGTCGCGGTTGGCCGATGCGTCGGCGGCGACCGCGTCCTCGGTGACGAACTTGTAGACGTAGTCGAAGCGCTGATCGTCCCCCTGGTAGACGACGTAGCGGCCGCCCTTCGAGACGATGCCGGCAGCCCCCTCGTGCTTGAACCGGCCCATGGCGGTGCGCTTCTTGGGTACGCTGGCCGGGTCGAAGGGGTCGATCTCCACCACCCAGTCGAACCTGTTGGCCTCGTTCGGCTCGGTTCCCACGTCGAAGCGCGGGTCGAAGCGGCCCCAGGCATAGGCGTTGCCCGGGATGCCGAGGCGCTTGTGGTTCTTCGCCTCGGGCGCGTCCTCGGCGAGCTTGCCGGAGAAGTAGTAGTTGATGTTCTCCTCGCAGGTGAGCCAGGTGCCCCAAGGCGTCGTGCCGCCCGCGCAATTGTTGATCATGCCGAGAACCCTGCGGCCCTCGGGATCGGCCTTGGTCTTCATGCGCTCCGAGCCGGCGGCGGGGCCGGTGAGGGTCATCGGCGTCGTCGCGGTGATGCGACGGGCGTAAGGGGAGTTCGGCACCACGGCCCACTTCCCGCCCGTTTTCCTGACCTCGATGACCGAGCCGCCATGGGCGGCCATCTCGATCCCGACGAGCTCGGCATTCATGCCCGCGAAGGCGACGCTCTTGAGGTCCTGCCGGCCGAGCCCGGGGAACATCAGTTCCTCGTTGGTGTATTCGTGGTTGACGACGAGGAGGCCGTGGGCGGCCGGGTCGGCGGCGCCGGGCATCGGGAAGTAGCCGACGAAATCGTTGTTGTAGCCGAATTGCTGGCCTTGGGCGGCCGCCGACTGGTTGCGCGGGTCGAAGGCCGGCGCGCCGTGCAGCACCGGGTCGCCCCAGCGGATCAGCACGTCGGCATCGTGACCCTCGGCCACGTGGTGCCGCTCGTCGGAGCCCGCCGCAATCTCCTTGAACGGGAACGGCGAGGCGGCCGCGCCATCCGCCGCCCGGGCGCTGCCCGCCGCCAGGGCGCGGGGTGTCACCACCGCCGCGATGGCGCCGACGCCGAGGAGACCGCGCAGAAGGTCGCGCCGGTCGAAGCGGGCCGCGACGACGTCGCCGAAGGTGGCGTTGACGCTCGTATTCGTGCCGATATCCTCGCGGTCCTCGGCGTCCTGAGAGCGGGTGCGTGTCGGCTCGGTCATGGTCTCATCTCAGTGAACGATCTGCGACGTACCTTGCCACGATGGCAGCGCGATGACGGGGAACAAAACCCAAACCTGCCGCGTCTTGCCTGTAGATCGCCCGGCGCGTGGGGAGGATGGCATGGCACCGTCGACGGAATTCGGCCTCACCCGTCACGACGATCTCCTGCGCGCCGCACAGGCCGCCGGCCACGCCTTCGCTCCGGTGGACGAGATTCAGGACGATCACCGCTACGGCGGACCGCGCCGTTTCCTGACTTTATCCGCCGTCTCCCTGTCCGGCTTCGCCGCGAGCTACGGCGCCTTTCTGATGATGGGCTAGACCGAAAACCCAGATCGCATGAATGTTCCGGGCACCGTTCTCGCGGTAGCCGATTGACGGTCAGGCGGCGACTGCTGCTGAGCCGGTCAGGCCGCCGAACCGCCTGTGCCGGGCGCGGAAGACGGTCATCGCCTCTGCGAGGGCATCAGAGTCGAAATCAGGCCAGAGCCGGTCGGTGAAGTGGAACTCGGCGTAGGCGCTCTCCCATAGGAGAAAGTCGGAGAGCCGCTGCTCGCCGCTCGTGCGGATCACGAGGTCGACATCCGGCGTGCCGCCGCTGATCAGCATGGAGAACGCCTCGCGGGTGAGTGGTTCGCAGCCTTGAGCCCAGCGCGCCGCCTGCAGGATCGCCTCGCGGGCGGAGTAATCGACGGCGATCCTCAGATGTAGCCTTTCGCCTTGCGCGGTGGCGGCCTCCGCCCGGGCGATGGCGGCGGCGAGGCCGTCGGGCAGGCGGTCGCGGCGGCCGATCACGCTGAGCCGCACGCCGCTCTCGGCGAGGCGGCCGATTTCGTTGCGAAGGTAGAGCCGCATCAGGCCCATCAGGGCTGAGACCTCGGGTTCGGGCCTGCTCCAATTGTCGCAGGAGAAAGCATAGAGGGTGAGGGTGCCGATCCCCGCTCCCGGCGATGCCTCGACCACCCGCCGGATCGCCTCGATGCCTGCCTTGTGGCCCAGCGCCCGGGGCATGCCGCGTGCGGACGCCCAGCGGCCGTTGCCGTCCATGATGATCCCGACATGCAGGCCGGGCAGCTGCTTGCTTTGCATCACAAAGTTCCTTCACAAAGAAAGGGGCCGGTGGGTTCAGGCAGGGCGGGTGACGAGGGGGAGGGGTGCGCCCTGCGCCGCCTTGGCGGCATCGCGCACGACCTGTTCGAGAACGCCGAGATAATCGAGGAAGCGTGTCCGGCCGGCCGGCGTCAGGCGGCAGGTGGTCTGCGGCCGGGTGCCCTCATGTCCCTTGCGGATCTCCACGAGGCCGGCCTCCTGAAGCACTTGCAGGTGGCGGCTGAGATTGCCGTCGGTGAGGCCGCAGAGCTGCTTCAGGTCGCCGAAAAGGAGGCCCTTCTCCGCGGCCATCAGCGAGGTGAGGAGGCCGAGGCGGGCCTTCTCATGGATCACCCGGTCGAGGCCCTCATAAGCGAAGGGAGCATCCTGGGACTCAGGCATCTTTTTCTCCCGAGGCGCGCTGCAGGATCGCGGCGAGGAGGAACTGGCCGATGGTGAAGGGCAGGCCCATGGCCCAGGGCGAGAGGACGTGCGTCTCGCTTCCCACCATCAGCACGACGAGTCCTGCGACGAGGTACCAGGCGCCAGCCAGGACGACGCCTCGCGGTAGCGAACGTAGCGAGGCGAAGATGCCGAGGCTGACCAGGATCTGCCAGAGGCCCGGCATCATCCAGAGGTTCTCGGGAGACACCCGCCCCATCACGAGGGCGAGGAGAGCGCCGACCGCACCGGCCGGCAGGAACTGCTCCACGGCGTTGAGGATCATCGCGTCGGCGAGACCCGAATGGTGCCGGCGCGAGCGCGCCAGCATCTCGGCGCCGATGATCGCCGAGGAGACGAAGGCGACGGCGACCCAGGTCAGCAGGAAAGCGACGGGTTCCGGCGCCGCCCCGTCGAGCCAGGCATGCTGGGCGAGGGCGGTCAGAAGGGCGAGACCGCCGGTGGCCGCGAGCGCCGCCGGCCCATAGCCCTGGAACGCGCTGGCGCGGGCGATCTGGCTGCGGATCGCCACGATGTCGGCCAAGGCCTTGTCGAGATCGGACATGGAGAAGTCCCGCTTACTTTGCATCGCAAAGTAAGCGGGACTTCGCGCTGCGGGCAAGCGTTATCTCATCGATCGCTCACTTTGCCTGCGATCCGTGTGCGTCAGCGCTCACCGGCGGCAGCGAAGGCCGCCGCCAGGATCCTGCGCGTCGGTCCGTCGAGGCGGCTGTGCAGGACGACCTGACCGGTCGGCAGGTGTGGGAGGTCTCTGTCCGGGGAGGCACAGCCCCCCGGCAGGTGCCGGCGCCCGAAGGCGGCGATGCCCAGACCCGCCTGTACGGCAGCCTGGAGAGCGGAAACGGAGCCGCCGAGGAATGCATAGCGCCACGGCAATCCCGCGGCGTCGAGGGCTTGGATCGAGGAAGCCTTGACGCCACAGGGCCCGTGCAGGGCAACGAGCGGGACAGGGTCGCCTTCGTTCCAGTCGAGGCCGGGCGCTACCGCCCAGGCAAGGGGATCGTCGAACAGGATCGTACCGTCGCGGCGCCCGGTCTCCTGCCGAACGATGGCCGCATCCGCGTCTTCCCGGTCATAAGCTTCGCGCATCGCGGTCGAGAGGCCGACGGACACCTCCGGGATCAGCAGCGGCAGGGCGAGGCGCAGGCCTGCGAGCGCCGTAGCGAGGCGGTTGCCGGCGGCATGGTCACTGATCGCGAGCCGAATCGGCGCGCGCGCCTCTCCGCTTTCGAGCTCCACCAAAGCCCGGTCATGCGCTGCCAGGATGGCGCGCGCATGGGACAGCAGCCGCGTACCGTCCGGCGTGAGGCCGACCGAGCGTGGCGTGCGAGCCATCAGGCGCCGTCCGACCCGGTCCTCCAGCTTCGCGATCCGAAGCGAGACGGCCGATTGCGTGGCGCCGATACAGGCGCCGGCCGCCGTGAAGCTGCGAAGGTCGGCGGCCACCACGAAGGCGCGGAGCTGATCGAGGTCGAGACTGCGCATAACATGATGTGAGTCGCAAATCTCTGAAACGTCAAGAACTCGTTTCTCTCATGGGCGACCGCGAGCGATAAGGGTGTCTGCCCCATCGAACGGAGCTCCTTCATGCCCATCATCACCGTCCTCGTCGCGCCCCGGGATCCCATTCCCGATCTGGAGGAGCGGATCGCCGCCGTCGCCACCGGCGCCTCGACGCATCGCCTCGGCAAGAAGCCGGAACTGACCGCCGTCGCGGTCCAGCGGGTCGATCCCGCCCATTGGTTCGTCGGCGGCCCGTCGCTCGCCGCGCAGGGCAGGTCGAGCGTCTGGGTCGAGATCAAGGTCGTCGACGGCACAAACACCAAGAACGAGAAGGAGGCCTTCATCGCCGACATCTTCTCGGGGATGGCCGATCTTCTCGGCGACCTTCATCCCGAGAGCTATGTCCATGTCGACGAGGTCTCGGCCGACGCCTACGGCTTCGGCGGGTTGACCCAGGAGCGCCGATACATCGCGGCTCGGCTCGGGGTTGCCGCCCGACCGGCAGGGTGAGTGCTGCCTCTCCGTCCCCGCAATGGGGGAGAGGCATCTCGGCGGTTATCGGGATCGACGGTCCCGCTCAAGCCTTCTTGCGCGCGGCGGGCTTCTTGGCCGCCGGTTTCGCAGCCGCCTCGGTCCCGGCCTTCGCCTTGGCCTTGGCGGCGGGTTTGGCCGCCGGCTTCTTCGCGGCCGCCTTGCGGGCGGGAGCCTTCTTCTTCGTGCCTCCCGCCGCCTCGCGGGCGGCGATCAGCTCGAGGGCCTGGGGCAGGGCGATGTCGTCGGCCGAGAGGGTCTTCGGCAGGGTCGCGTTGGTGGTTCCGTCGGTGACGTAGGGGCCGTACTTGCCGGACTTGACCACGATCGGCTTGCCGGTCTCCGGATGGGCGCCGAGGGAGCGGCCGGGGTCGGAAGCGGGGCCGCGGCGTCCGCCGCCCTGCTCCTTGGCCACGATGAGGTCGATGGCGCGGTTGGCGCCGATCTCCAGCACGTCGTCGTCGCGGCCGAGATTGGCGTACATCTTTCCGTGCTGCACGTAGGGTCCGAACCGGCCGAGATTGGCCAGGATCGGCTCGCCGGTCTCGGGATGGCGCGCCACTTCGCGGGGGAGGGCGAGAAGCGCCAGCGCCTTCTCCAGATCCACCGCGGACGGGCTCAGGCCCTTGGGCAGCGACGAGCGCTTGGGCTTGGCCGCATCCTTCTCGGTCGAGGCCTCGCCGAGCTGGACGAAGGGACCGAAGCGGCCATCGCGCAGGGTGACGGGCAGGCCGGTGACGGGATCGTTGCCGAGCACGCGGGTTCCGGGCTGACCTCCGTTCTCCGAGGAGCCGTCGCCTTCGCCCTCGACGCCCGAAGCGGCGAGCTGGCGGGTGTACTTGCACTCGGGATAGTTCGAGCAGCCGACGAAGGCGCCGAACTTGCCGAGCTTGAGCGAGAGCTGCCCCGAGCCGCAGGTCGGGCAGGTGCGCGGGTTCGAGCCATCGGCCTTCTCGGGGAAGATGTGGGCGCCGAGGAGGTCGTTCAGCGCCTCCAGCACCTCGGCGACGCGCAACTCCTTCGTTCCGCCGATGGCTGCCGAGAAGTCGCGCCAGAAGTCGCGCAGAACCTCGCGCCAGTCGATCTCGGCGTTGGAGACCCGGTCGAGCTGACCCTCCAGGTCGGCGGTGAAATCGTACTCGACGTAGCGCTTGAAGAAGCTCTCGAGGAAGCCGGTGACGAGGCGGCCCTTGTCCTCGGCCACGAGCCGCTTCTTGTCGATCCTGACATACTCCCTATCGCGAAGAGTCTGAAGGATCGCCGCGTAGGTCGAGGGACGGCCGATGCCGAGCTCCTCCATGCGCTTGACGAGGCTGGCTTCCGAGAAGCGCGGCGGCGGCTCGGTGAAATGCTGGGTCGAGGCGATACGCTCGCGCTTCAGCGCGTCGCCGGCCTTCATCGGCGGGAGGCGCTTCGAGTCTTCATCTTCCTCGTCGTCCTTGCCCTCCTGGTAGAGGGTGAGGAAGCCGTCGAACTTCACGACCTGCCCGGTGGCGCGCAGCTCCAGCTTGCGCGGTCCGACCGCAGCGACGATGTCCACCGTCGTGCGCTCGAGCTCGGCCGATTCCATCTGGCTCGCCACCGTGCGGGTCCAGATCAGCTCGTAGAGCCGCGCCTGCTCGGCATCGACCGAGCGGGCGACGGTCTTGGGCAGCCGGCTCATGTCGGTCGGGCGCACGGCCTCGTGGGCCTCCTGCGCGTTCTTGGCCTTGGCACTGTACTTGCGCGGCACGCTCGGGACGTAGCGGTCGCCGTATTCCTTGCCGATGACCCGGCGGGCGTCCGCGATGGCCTCGGGCGCCATGTCGACGCCGTCGGTCCGCATATAGGTGATGAGTCCCACCGTCTCGCCGCCGATCTCGACGCCCTCGTAGAGCTTCTGCGCCGCCCGCATGGTCTGGGCCGGGGCCATCCCGAGCTTTCGCGAGGCTTCCTGCTGCAGCGTCGAGGTGGTGAAGGGCGGGGAGGGGTGGCGCTTGGCGGGCTTGGCCTCGACGGACGCCACCTGGAACGTCGCCAGTTCGAGGTCGCGCTTGAACGCGGCGGCCTCGTCGCCGGTGCCGACATCGAGGCGCTGGATCTTCTTGCCGTCCGCACCGACGAGGCGGGCCTCGAACACGGCGCCCTCGGCCGTCACCAGGGTGGCGATCAGCGTCCAGTATTCGCGGGGCTTGAAGCTCTCGATCTCGCGCTCGCGCTCGCAGACGAGGCGCAGGGCCACCGACTGGACCCGGCCGGCGGATTTCGCGCCCGGGAGCTTGCGCCACAGCACCGGCGAGAGATTGAAGCCGACGAGGTAGTCGAGGGCACGCCGCGCGAGGTAGGCGTCGACCAGCGCCTGGTCGATCTGGCGGGGCTGGCGCATCGCGGTGTCGACCGCGGCCTTGGTGATGGCGTTGAAGGTCACCCGCTCGATCGGCATGCCCTTGAGGGCGCGGCGAGCATTGAGCGCCTCGACCACGTGCCAGGAGATCGCCTCGCCCTCGCGATCCGGGTCGGTGGCGAGAATCAGTCCGTCGGCGCCTTTCAGCGCCTTCACGATCTCGGAGACGCGTTTCGAGCCGCGCTCGTCGAGCTCCCACAGCATGCGGAAATCGGCCTCCGGATCGACCGAGCCGTCCTTGGCCGGCAGGTCGCGGATATGGCCGAAGGAGGCCAGCACCTCGTAGTCGCGGCCGAGATATTTGTTGATCGTCTTGGCCTTGGCCGGCGACTCGACGACGACGACTTTCATGTGCGGCTTCAGCCTCTCGTCAGGTCTTCCCGCGGGCAAGGAGTCGGCCGATCGAGGACCGAAACAGGTTGTGCGGGGAGGCGCGGCGCCCCTGTCGCGAGGCCCTTGCGCCGCGATGAAGTGGGTGAAGGGTTGCGCGATGTCAAATGGCGGCGCTGCTCGCCAGCTCGTCTTGCGGCTGCCGCGCACGCCCTGTAGCGCTGACGCTCACCATGAGCACACCCGCAGCGCCCACCTTCCCCCACCGCCATCTCCTCGGGATCGAGGGGCTTTCTCGGCCCGACATCGAGGCTCTGCTGACGCGGGCGGACGATGCCGTCGCCTTGTCGCGTCAGGTCGAGAAGAAGCGCAGCGTGCTGCGGGGCCGCACGCAGATCAACCTGTTCTTCGAGCCCTCGACGCGCACGCAATCCTCGTTCGAGCTCGCCGGAAAGCGGTTAGGGGCCGACGTCATGAACATGTCGGTGGCCTCGTCCTCGGTGAAGAAGGGCGAGACCCTGATCGACACCGCCGCGACCCTCAATGCCATGCATCCCGACATCATCGTGGTGCGCCACCATTCGGCGGGCGCCGTCCATCTCCTCGCCCGCAAGGTCGATTGCGCCGTGGTCAATGCCGGCGACGGCGCGCACGAGCACCCGACCCAGGCGCTTCTCGACGCGCTCACCATCCGGCGCAACAAGGGCCGGATCGAGGGTCTCACCGTCGCGATCTGCGGCGACGTCCTGCACAGCCGCGTCGCGCGCTCCAACATCATCCTGCTGCAGGCGCTCGGCGCGAGGGTCCGGGTGATCGGCCCCTCGACGCTCCTGCCCACCGGCATCGGGCGGTTCGGCGTCGAGGTCTTCACCGACATGCGAAAAGGGCTCGCCGGCTGCGACATCGTCATGATGCTGCGCCTGCAGCGCGAGCGCATGAACGGCTCCTTCGTGCCGAGCGTGAAGGAGTATTTCCGCTATTTCGGCCTCGACGCCGAGAAGCTGTCCCTCGCCGCACCCGACGCGTTGGTGATGCATCCAGGCCCGATGAACCGCGGGGTCGAGATCGCCTCCGACATCGCAGACGGGGCGCAATCACTGATCCGCGAGCAGGTCGAGATGGGCGTCGCCGTGCGCATGGCGGTGCTGGAGGCATTGGCGATGCACCTGCCGAACGCGTGACGCATCGGAGGCAGTCGGCCATGATCACACAAGACGACAAGGTCGCCCGTTTTCGCGACCTCCACCGCGAGGGCTGCTTCATCGTCCCGAACCCCTGGGACGCCCTGAGCGCACGACTCCTCGCCGCGTCGGGCTTCGAGGCGCTGGCGACCACCTCGTCAGGCTACGCCTTCTCCACCGGCAGACAGGATGGGGCCGGACAGCTCTCCCGCGATGATGTCCTGGCCTATGCCGAGCGCGTCGCGGCCTGCACCGACCTGCCCGTCACCGCCGACCTCGAGGACGGCTATGCCGACACGCCCGAGGGTATCGCCGAGACCATCCGGCTCGCAGCCGAAGCCGGCCTCGCCGGGGTTTCGATCGAGGATAGCTGGCCGCTCGGCCCCGCTCCGGTCCGAGATTTTCATTCCGCCTTGGAACGGGTGGGCGCCGCCAGCGAGGCCGCCCGGCGCCATGACGTCGTGCTGACCGCCCGCGCCGACGGCTTGCTGGGAGGTCACTACGATCTCGACGAGGCGATCCGCCGGCTCACCGCCTTCGAGAGAACCGGGGCCGAAGTCGTCTACGCGCCCGGCGTGCCAAGCTTGGAGGCGCTGACCGCTCTCTGTGCAGCGGTTCGAGCGCCCTTCAACCATGTGCTGGGCCTCGGGGCGTCAGGTCTGTCCTTCGAGCAGATTGCCGGTGCAGGCGTCCGTCGCATCAGCCTCGGCGGTGCGTTCACGCGGGCGGCCTGCGGCGCGATCCGGTCGGTGGCATCGCGCGTCGCAGGCGGCGATTTCTCCCCGATCGATAGGGCGCCGCGCTGGGATGCGCTATTGAGCCGACGAGATCTGGATCAGGATGCGGGCATGAGTTCATCCCATCATTCGGACGGGGAGAGGTTGTGACCTTGCGCCCGCTCCTCCTCACCAATGCGACCCTCTGCGACGCAGCCAACGGCCGCGAGGCGCCGGGTCATGTGCTCGTGCGCGAGAGCCGCATCGCCGATATCGCCTGGGGAGAGGCACCTGGCGCCCCGGAGAATTGCGAGACCATCGACTGCGCCGGCCTCGTGCTCTCCCCTGGCCTGATCGACCTGCGCGCCTTCGTCGGCGAGCCTGGTGCCGAGCACCGCGAGACCCTGGCGAGCGCCAGCGCCGCCGCCGCCGCCGGGGGCGTGACCACGCTCGTCTGCATGCCCGACACCAATCCGGTCATCGACGGGCCTGCCATCGTCGATTTCGTCCTGCGTCGCGCCCGCGACACGGCCTGTGTGAACGTCCTTCCCGCCGCCGCCATCACCAAGGGCCTCGCGGGGCGCGAGATGACCGAGTTCGGCCTGCTGCAGGAGGCGGGCGCCGTTGCTTTCACGGACGGCCTCAAGGCGGTCACCAACGCGCAGGTGATGCGCCGGGCGCTCACCTATGCCCGCGATTTCGGCGCGCTCCTGATGCAGCATGTCGAGGAGCCCGACCTCGTCGGCGACGGCGTCATGAACGAGGGCGAGATGGCCTCCAGGCTCGGGCTGCTGGGCATCCCGCGCGAAGCCGAGACGGTGATGCTCGAGCGCGACATCCGCCTCGTTCGGCTCACGGGCGCCCGCTATCACGCGGCGATGATCTCCTGCGCCGATTCCGTCGAGATCGTGCGGCGCGCCAAGGAAGATGGGCTGCCCGTCACCTGCGGCGCCTCGGTCAACAACCTCGTCCTCAACGAGGGCGATATCGGGCATTACCGTACCTTCTGCCGGCTCTCGCCGCCGCTCCGGCACGAGCACGACCGCCTCGCCCTGGTTGCTGCGCTGAACGAGGGCGTCGTCGACATCGTCGTCTCCGACCACAATCCGCAGGATGTCGAGACCAAGCGCCTGCCCTTCGCGGAAGCTGCCGACGGGGCGCTGGGCATCGAGACCCTGCTCGGGGCGGCCATGCGCCTCGTCCATACCGGTGACGTGGAACTGCCGAAGCTTCTCGCGGCGCTGACCGCCAACCCGGCAAGACTCCTCGGGCTCGAGACCGGGCGCCTCGCGGTCGGCGCGCCGGCCGACCTCGTCCTGATCGATCCGGACGTGCCCTACGTCCTCGACAAGCGGACCTTGAAGTCGCGCTCCAAGAACTCGCCCTTCGACGAGGCCCGCCTGCAGGGAGCCGCCGCGATGACCTTCGTCGGGGGGCGACTCGTGTTCCGTTCCGCCGATTCAAACTCCGTGGCCGCATGATTCTCATCGAACAGGCCGGCTGGCCGCTCCTGCTGGCGAGTCTTGCCGGCGGCTATCTCCTCGGCGCGATCCCGTTCGGATTGATCCTCACGAGATTCGTCGGTCTCGGCGATGTCCGCGCGATCGGCTCGGGCAATATCGGGGCGACCAACGTCCTGCGCACCGGCCGCAAGGGCCTCGCCGCCGCGACTCTTCTGGGCGATGCGCTCAAGGGCACGATGGCGGTCCTGATCGCCGCCCGCTTCGGAGAGGGGCCTGCCCTCGCCGCCGGCCTCGGCGCCTTCCTCGGTCACCTCTTCCCGGTCTGGCTCGGCTTCAAGGGCGGCAAGGGGGTCGCGACCTTCATCGGTATCTTGCTTGCCCTGAGTCCGCTCGGGCTCCTCGTCTTTGCGGGCATCTGGCTCGGCCTCGCCTTCACGCTGAAATACTCCTCCCTCGCGGCGCTGGTGGCGTCGGGCGCCACGCCCATCGTCCTGTGGGCGAGCGGACATCTTGCGGTTGCGGTACTCTTCCTCCTACTCGCCGGCTTGCTATGGTGGAAGCACGCGCCCAACATCCGTCGGTTGCTCGACGGGACCGAAGGACGCATCGGGCAGAAGGGCTGAGCACCCGCTGCCTTACGGGGGCGGCCATGCAACTCAACGATGCCCAGAGGCGCGATTGGCTGCGCCTCATCCGCACCGAAGGCATCGGCCCGCGCAGCTTCCGCACCCTGATCAACCGTTTCGGCGGCGCCGGCCCGGCGCTCGATGCCCTGCCGACCCTGACCGGACGCGGCATGAAGCGCGTCGTCCCGCCGACGAAAGCGCAGGCCGAAGCCGAGATCGAGGCCGCGGCCCGGATCGGCGTCAGCTTCGTGGCGATGGGGGAGGCCGCATACCCCAAGCTCCTGCAGGCCGCCGATTCGGCGCCGCCGCTCCTCGCGGTCCGCGGCTCTTCCGATATCCTCAACCGACCGGCCGTCGCCATCGTCGGCTCTCGCAATGCCTCGGCCGCCGGTCTCGCCTTCACCGAACGCCTGGCGCGGGGCCTCGGCGAAGCCGGGCTCGTGGTCGTCTCGGGGCTCGCCCGCGGCATCGACGCCCGCGCCCACAGGGCGGCTCTGAGGGACGGGACGGTGGCGGTTCTCGCCGGAGGGCAAGACCGGATCTACCCGGCCAGCCACGGCCCTCTCGTCGACGAGATCCTCACCGAGGGCGGCGCCGTGGTCGCCGAGATGCCGATGGGCTGGGAGCCGCGCGGGCGCGATTTCCCGAGACGCAACCGCATCATCTCGGGCCTCGCCTATGGCAGCGTCGTGGTGGAGGCCGCCCGACGCTCGGGCTCGCTGATCACGGCGCGCTTCGCCCTCGAACAGGGCAGGGAGGTCTTCGCCGTACCGGGCTCTCCCCTCGATCCGCGGGCGGAAGGGACGAACGACCTCATCCGCCAGGGCGCGACGCTGGTGGCGGATGTCGAGCACGTCACCTCGGCCATCGCGCCGCTGATCGACCGCGGCAGCTTCGGCCAGGCGCCGGCTTTTCCCGGCCCCGACCTCGCCGATGCTCCGATCTTCTGGGACGAGCTCGATCTCGGCGACATGCCGGGTCAGGCCGTTTGCGACGGGACGGCGACGTCCGAAGACGTCGAACCCGATGAGCCGCAGGACGAGCGCGGCCGCCTCATCGCCTATCTCAGCCCGACCCCGATCGGCACCGACGAGCTCGCCCGCGCCTCCGGCCTCGGCGTCCGGCTCGTGCAGACGACGCTTCTCGAACTCGAACTCGACGGCCGCATCGAGCGGCACGGCAGCGGGGCTGTGTCGCTGGTGGGATGACGCTCAGTTCTCCTCCTCCACTAGGCCCCGCATGGTATCGAGACAGCCCTGGAGGATGTAGGCGGCGGCGAGCTGGTCGACGACCTCGCCGCGCCGCGCCCGTGATGCGTCCGCGGCGATCAGGGCCCGCGTCACCGCGGCCGTCGAGAGGCGCTCGTCCCAGTAGAGGACTGGCAGCGGAAGTAGAGGCTTCATGTTGCGGACGAAGGAGCGCGTCGACTGGACCCGCGGCCCCTCGCTGCCGTCCATGTTGAGCGGCAAGCCGATCACCAATCCGCCGACGGCATGCGCTTCGCAAAGGGCCCGCAGCCGCGCGACGTCGGGTGTGAACTTGACCCGGCGGATCGTCTCGAGCGGGGAGGCGATGCGGCGCCCGGCATCGCAGAGGGCGAGCCCGATGGTCTTGGTGCCGAGATCGATCCCGATCAAGCGCGATCCGGTCCCGGCGGCCTCGATGAAGGCGAGGATGTCGGCATCGTTCACGACAGGAGCGTCCCGGCCGGTACGGCATCGTCGCCTTCGAAGATCGACGGCAGCGGTGCGGCCGCCATGCCGAGAATGCCGCGTACCGCCGGCGTCTGTGTGCGACGAAGGAAATCGGCCAGGTCGGGACCGCCGAAACGAACGGATTCGAGGTCGGCACCGAGGACCCAGATCTCGTACTCGCTCCGACCCGGAACCACGTCCCAGAAGAGCAGCTCGCCACCCTCGCTGCGGCCGAAGAAGCAGGCGCGATCGATGACGCTGGAATCGTCGCCCTCGACCTCGAAGGGTCCGAGATCCTGCTCGGCCCGAGCTTTCGCGACGCCGTAGGCGACCGCTTCCGACACGCTGACGAGGTCGGCGCCTTGAGCCTGTCCTGGCAAGGCAATTCGGAACGTGCCGACCGCGAGGCCTGCCCCGCAGTGGCGGCAGAAGCTGCGGTAGCTGGGCGGCAGAGGGAAACCGAGTTCCGTTTCGGCCTGAGCCAGCGTTTCGTCGGTGCATCCCAGCCCCGGCCGCAGGATGGCGAAGACCTCGTCCCACATCCGTTCCATGTCGTCTCGCGTTCCATGTGCCCGTGACGCGTTAACTGTCTCCACAGAGCGCCGCCTCTCCCCCGTAGCGTCGAGGCCTCCATCTGCGTTAGCATTTTGTTAACCGACCCTTCACCCTGGGGAAAATCCGGAGCCGACCGTGATTGCCGTTCAACGCCCTGCGCGCCGCGCGCTGACGCGACGGCAGAAGCTCATGCTGCTCGCTGCCTTCGAGATCATGGTGGCCGGCTTTACTCAGGCCACGATCCACCCCTATCGCCCAGGTGTGGCGGTGGAGATTCCCGTCATTCCCGGCCACGTCATCGTCTGAGCCGATCCTGGCGGAGCAGAGTCCGGCTCGGCCGGAAGTGGCCCCCGGGTCATCCGCATGGCGGTGACGACCCGGGCCGAGGCCCGGCCTGCCGCCGCGCGTGCAGGACCCTCGGCCAACAGCCCGCCGATCAATCAATCGGCCACCTCTTCACGCTTGCTTTTCTGTGTATCGCCGACGCCGCAGGGATGGCGAGGTTCAAAGAGTACAATTGCGCCGACCGTTGTTTACTATTGTTTTCCAGGTAATCCGCCTTGGTTAAATTAATCATGGCAATTGATCTCGAAAATTTGAGATAGATTTTCTGATAAAAACAGGTCTATTGATCATCACGGAGTTGATCAGCGATTAACTCTGATCCCGAACCAGAGGCCAACGATGACCAAGCTTGACTTTACTGCTCTGACGACGATCTCGGGCGGCGGTTACGCCGGCGGCGGCGGAGCTCAAGCCAGCAACGGCGGGGTCGCCATCAACGGCAATGGAAATACGGTCTATTACGGCAATACGACCAATCAGAGTTCGAATAGCGGCTCGTCGAAGAAGTCCTGATCACATCTTGCTTGATATCACCACTCTTACAAAGGATCTCACCATGACCAAGCTCGATCTCGCCACCCTGACCACGGTCGCTGGCGGTGCCGCCCAGGCCACCAACAATGGCGTCGCCATCAACGGCAACGGCAACACGGTCTATTACGGCAATACATCGAACAGCAGCTCCAACAGCGGCTCGTCCAAGAAGTCCTGATCCTTCGGACGCGTGGCTCGAATTCCCTCAATTCCTTCAGGAGACATCATCATGACCAAGCTCGACCTCAACGCGATGACCATGATCTCGGGCGGCGGCGGAGCCCAGGCCAGCAACGGTGGCGTCGCCATCAACGGCAATGGCAATGTCGTCCATTACGGCAACACCGCGAACAACAGCTCGAACAGCGGTTCGTCGAAGAAGTCCTGATCTGGCCTTTGCCCAGCGGGAATGAGAGGCGTGCTGCGGATATCCGCGGCGCGCCTCTCGCCGTTGCGGGGCTGCGAAGGCCGGTGCTATAGCCGCGCGGCGCCATTCCGGGCGATGCGCGCCCTTCTGCGGATCGGATTCGTAGCCAGCATGTCGGTCGACGCACATACGGTGAGGCGGATTGCGCACCTCGCCCGCATCGCGGTGAGCGAGTCGGAGGTCGCGCCGCTCCAGGACGAGCTCAACGCGATCCTCGCCTTCGTCGAGCAACTCGGCGCCGTCGACGTCTCGGGCATCGAGCCGATGACCTCGGTGACGCCCATGGTCATGAAGAAGCGGGACGACATCGTCACCGAGGGTGGCCGCGCCCGCGACGTCGTGTTCAACGCTCCCGAGACCGAGGACCACTACTTCCTGGTCCCGAAGGTGGTCGAGTAGCCTTACCACGTGACGTGATGGACCCCCGACGGGATCGCGCGGGGCCTTGAGTGCCAAGCGCCAGGACGCTTCTGACCATGACGACCTTGAACGAACTCACCCTGGCCGAAGCCCGCGACGGTCTCAAGGCCAAGGACTTCTCGGCCACTGACCTTGCCAAGGCCCATATTGCGGCGGTCGAGGCGGCGCGCGCGCTCAACGCCTATCTCCTGGAAACGCCCGAGCGTGCCCTCCAGATGGCGGCGATCGCCGATTCCAAGATCGCCGCCGGCGAGGCCCGCCCGCTGGAAGGCCTGCCGCTCGGGATCAAGGACCTGTTCTGCACCCACGGCGTCGCCACAACCGCCGGATCGAAGATTCTCGAAAACTTCCAGCCCCATTACGAATCGGCGGTGAGCCACAATCTCTGGCGCGACGGCGCCGTGATGCTCGGCAAGCTCAACCTCGACGAGTTCGCCATGGGCTCATCCAACGAGACCAGCGCCTATGGCGCCGTGGTCTCGCCCTGGCGCCGCACCGGTTCGGAGACGCCGCTGGTTCCGGGCGGCTCGTCGGGCGGCTCCGCGGCGGCCGTGGCCGCGCATCTCTGCCTCGGCGCCACCGCCACCGATACCGGCGGTTCGATCCGCCAGCCCGCCGCCTTCACCGGCACCGTCGGCATCAAGCCGACCTATGGGCGCTGCTCGCGCTGGGGTACGGTGGCTTTCGCCTCCTCCCTCGACCAGGCCGGCCCGATCGCCCGCACAGTGCGCGACTGCGCGATCCTGCTCGCCTCCATGGCCGGGCCTGATTCGCGCGACACCACCTGCGCCGATCTTCCCGTTCCGGATTTCGAAGCCGCCGTCTCGCGCGGCGTCAAGGGCCTCACCATCGGCATTCCGCGCGAATACCGGGTCGAGGGCATGCCGGCCGAGATCCAGAAGCTGTGGGATCAGGGCGCCGAATGGCTCAAGGCCGCCGGCGCGACCATCAAGGATATTTCGCTGCCGCACACGAAATACGCGCTGCCAGCCTATTACATCGTCGCCCCGGCAGAGGCCTCCTCGAACCTCGCCCGCTACGACGGCGTCCGCTACGGCTTGCGCGTACCGGGCAAGGACATCGCGGAGATGTATGAGAACACCCGCGCCGCGGGCTTCGGTCGCGAGGTCAAGCGCCGCATCATGATCGGCACCTACGTGCTCTCGGCGGGCTATTACGACGCCTATTACGTCCGCGCCCAGAAGATCCGCACGCTGATCAAGCGCGACTTCGAGGCGGCCTATGCCGAGGGCGTCGACGCGATCCTCACCCCCGCGACCCCCTCGGCCGCCTTCGGCATCGGCGAGAAGGCGAGTGCCGACCCGGTCGAGATGTACCTCAACGACGTCTTCACCGTGACGGTGAACATGGCCGGGCTCCCCGGCATCGCCGTGCCGGCGGGCCTCGACGCACAAGGGCTTCCGCTCGGCCTCCAGCTCATCGGGCGCCCCTTCGACGAGGAGACCCTGTTCGCCACCGCCCAGGCGATCGAGGATGCGGCCGGGCGGACCAAGCTGCCGCCGGTGTGGTGGGCATGAAGGTCTCCCGATGACCGTTCCGGTCTATCCCTTCGACGTATGGATCTGGGCCGCCCTCGACCCCGTCCTGATCCTCGTGGCGGTCGTGATGGGTTGGAAGTCCGATCAGCTCGTCAAGCTGATCCTCGTGGCGTTGATGGCCTTCACCGCCTCGGTGCTGACGAGCTGGCTCCTGACCATGGCGGGCATTCCGTGGCCGGCGCCGATCGGGCGCGACCTGCCGACCTTCTTTCCCGTCCGAACCGGCGGAGCGTTCCTGTGGGCGCTTCTCGCGTTCCTGACGCGGCTTGTCGTTCGACGTCGCGCTTGACCGCCATTGCGGCGGCTCCCTAGATCTTTCGATTGGGTGGCAATCCTTCCCTCATTTGAGTTCGGACGATCATGAACGCACCCGCGACCCCCAAGAAGCTGATCAAGGGCGGCCTGCACGACTGGGAGGTCGTGATCGGCATGGAGATCCATGCCCAGGTCACGAGCCGCTCGAAGCTATTCTCGGGCGCCTCCACCGAGTTCGGCGGCGAGCCCAACGACCACGTCTCGCTGGTCGACGCCGCGATGCCCGGCATGCTGCCGGTGATCAACGCGGAATGCGTCGCCCAGGCGGTCCGCACCGGCCTCGGCCTGAAGGCGCAGATCAATCACCGCTCGGTTTTCGACCGGAAGAACTACTTCTACCCCGACCTGCCGCAGGGGTACCAGATCAGCCAGTACAAGGACCCGATCGTCGGCGAGGGCGAGGTCATCGTCGATTTGCCGGACGGGACCAGCATCACCGTCGGAATCGAGCGGCTGCACCTCGAACAGGATGCCGGCAAGTCCCTGCACGACCAGAACCCGACCCAGAGCTTCGTCGATCTCAACCGCTCGGGCGTCGCCCTGATGGAGATCGTCTCGCGTCCGGACCTTCGCTCCTCGGAGGAGGCGCGCGCCTATGTGACGAAGCTGCGCACGATCCTGCGCTATCTCGGCACCTGCGACGGCGACATGGAGAAGGGGAGCCTGCGCGCCGACGTCAACGTCTCGGTGCGCAAGCCCGGCGACCCGCTCGGCACCCGCTGCGAGATCAAGAACGTCAACTCGATCCGCTTCATCGGCCAGGCGATCGAGACCGAGGCGCGCCGCCAGATCGCGATCATCGAGGATGGCGGCACGATCAGCCAAGAGACCCGCCTGTTCGATCCGGCCAAGGGCGAGACCCGCTCGATGCGCTCGAAGGAAGAGGCGCACGACTACCGCTACTTCCCCGACCCGGATCTGCTGCCGCTCGAATTCGACCAGGCCTATGTCGACGCGCTGGCCGAGGGCCTGCCGGAACTGCCCGACGCCAAGAAGGCGCGCTTCATCAGCGACTATGGGCTCTCGACCTACGATGCCGGCGTGCTCATCGCCGAGCGCTCCTCCGCCGATTACTTCGAGGCGGTCGCCAAGGGCCGAGACGGCAAGGCCGCGGCGAACTGGGTCATCAACGAGCTGTTCGGACGCCTCAACAAGGAGGGGCTCACCATCGAGACGAGCCCAGTCTCGGCCGACCAGCTCGGTGGCATCGTCGATCTCATCGGCGAGGGAACCATCTCCGGCAAGATCGCCAAGGACCTGTTCGAGATCGTGTGGTCCGAGGGCGGCGACCCGCGTGCGCTCGTCGAATCGCGCGGCATGAAGCAGGTTACCGATACCGGTGCCATCGAGGCCGCCGTGGACGAGATCATCGCCAAGAACCCCGACAAGGTCGCCCAGGCGAAGGAGAAACCGACCCTGCTCGGCTGGTTCGTCGGGCAAACGATGAAAGCCACCGGCGGCAAGGCCAACCCGGCGGCTGTGAACGTGCTGCTGAAGTCGAAGCTCGGGATCGAATGACCCGCGGCGGAAGCGGCTTGAAGTGGGGCTGATGCGTGTTCGAAGTCGTGCCGTGCCGGCCGCTTCTGCGCCCCTGGAGCCGCTTCCGTCGTGGTGTTCGCGCTAAGCTGCTACGCCTCGGGCCGAACCGGTCCCGTCGCGATCTCGGCAGCGTCCTGCTGGGGTGGAGTCATTCCTGTCTCCTTCAGCGTTGGCCATTAGGACAGCATCGAATACTGCACCTCCGGCTTCTCTGTGCTTCGTCGGCGAAGCACAGGATGAGATTGCGGCGGTCCTTTGCGCTCGTCAAGCGCGAGTTTCGCAGCCAAGGTTAAGTATTTCTGCCGGCATCCATCATGCTGCACTGCATCCTATTGAGATGAATAACTTGCCCGTGGTTTCGATGCGTCGCAACATATCCCCTCAACGCTTGGCGGTTGTGGGAGCCGTGTCCGATGGGGCTGGAATCATGCCTGCCACCTGCCGACGCAAGCCCTGGAGCCAAGTGCGGGCAGGGCCGCCGGTCTCGCCCACCGAGACCGTCGCGGTCATGCCCGCGACGAGGGCGACGCCATCCGGCACATGGTCGATGCGGATGCGGACGGGCACCCGCTGGGCGAGGCGCACCCAGGTGTAGACCGGGTCGACATTGGGCAGCCCCTGCGTGCTCGGCGCGGCATTCCCGGTGCTGATGCCGAGGGTGATGCTCTCCACCGTCCCGGAGACCGGTTCGGCATAGCCCATCAGTTCGGCGATCGCCCGATCGCCGACATGGATTGCCGCCATCTTGGTCTCCTCGAAATAGCCGTCGATCCAGAAGGAATCGGTGTCGATCACGGCGACGTTGACGGTGCCGGTGCTGGCGTAGTCGCCGGCCCGCAGCAGGAGGTTGGTGACGCGGCCGTTGACCGGGGAGCGCACCTGCGCCCGTTCGAGATCGAGCTTGGCCTTCCTCAGCTGTGCCTTGGCCGAGGCAAGCGCCGCCTCGGCGATCTTGGCGGTGCCGGCATATTGCTGCTTCTCCTCGATCGAGGTCGAGAGGGTGGAAAGGGCCTCGCGCCGCGCCGCCTGGGTGCGCTTCACCTGGAGGTCGGCCTCCCTGTTATCGACCTCGGCCTCGGCCTGCGCGATGGCGATCTCGAAATCCGCCGGCTCGATCACGTAGAGCACGTCGCCGCGCCTGACCGCCTGGTTGTCGGCCACGCGCAGCTCGGCGATCTGGCCCGAGACCTGGGGCGCCACGCTCGCGACCTGAACCCGGACCCGCCCGTCGCGAGTCCAGGGCGCGACGACGTAGAAGCGCCAGACCACGATCGCCGCGGCGAGGGCGGCGCAGAGGATCAGCCCGGTCACCACCAGCCGGCCGAGGCGCGCGAGGCTCCGGGGGCGGGGAGGGGCGGGCAGGGTCTCGTCTGGCATCACAGCAACACGATCAGGAGGGCGAGGAGACAGATGTAGATCCCGGCTTCGGCGAGCGGCGGGTTGGCGACGTAGCGGGCGAGTCGCAGGCCGGCGAAGGCCCGCCGGAAGAGCGTGAGCAGGATCAGCGCCCCAAGCGCATAGCCGAGGAACGGCGAGACCAGCACGCCGCCGAGGTCGATGTCATGAAACATCGGCGATCCCCAGCCGGCGCAGGAAACGAGCGTAGCCCCGCAGGAGGGCGGCCACGGCGAGGAGGTCGCTCGCGGCGCGAACGATCCGCTCGCGGGTGATCGCGTCCGCCTCCCCTCCGGCCGCCACGAGGCCTCCGGCCGCCGCCGTCATCGCCCCGCTATCGGCCTCGACGATGGCGCGGCCGCTCCGCTCGGCGAGGTGGGAGAGGCCGGGGTCGTGTGCGATGAGCCGGAGCTGCCCGTGGGCGCGGGCGGCGGCGGCCTCCAGCCGCGACAGGGCGAAGGCGTGGTCGAGGGCCATCGCCCTCACCGCGCCGCTGCCCGAGCTCCACTGCGCGAACTGCAGCAGGCGGTCGCTGTTGAGGCTGGTCCGTGTGGTGGCGTCGCCGCCCTCTCCGGCGAGGGCGGCGGCGAGGGAGCGACGGGCGGAATCGAGGGCGATGGCCCGGTGCTGCGCCGGCGTCACCGGCAGGATCACCCGAACCGTGGCGGCGAGGATCGCGGCGGCGACCACCACGAGGAAGGCGTTGCCGAGGAAGGCCTCTGGGTCGTAGCTCTGCGGGTTCGAGGGTGAGAGCAGGACGGGGAAGAACACCAGCAAGATGAAGCCGACCGGGAAGGTCGCCGGATTGAGGCTGAGGAGGCATGCGCAGAACACCACCGGCGCCATGGCCAGCGCCAGGAGCGGAAAGCCCTGGACGCCCGACAGCATGACGAAGAGGACGAACCCGGCACAAAGAGCGGCGAGCGGCATGCCGATCATGACGCCTCGGGCGAAGGCCTTCGGGTTCGGCGCGATCGACGAGAGGGCTCCCTGCGCGGCGACCTGGACGAGGGCGAAGGAGGTGCCGGGCCAGCCGGTGCTCACGAAGAACAGCGCGGTGAGGCCGAAGGCCAGCGCCACCCGGGCGGCTCCCCGCAGGGCGACGGGGACGTCGCGGTGAGTGGGCAAGGGCACGTCGCGCAGCGGCCGGCATCCTGTCTCGAAGGCCCTCCATCCGCCGCGGACATGGATCATCGCTTCCGATACGTCTCTGGCGCGCTGCAAGGCCAGGAGTATGCCGAGATCCTCGCCCTCGGCCACGGCCGTGTCGACGAGCGCGCCGATCCGATCGGCCACTGTCCCGGGAGCGTCGCCAGACCCCGCCTCGGTCAGCCGGAGGCAGAGCTCCCGTGCCTCCGCCACCGACGGGTTCGTCATTTCGAGGCGGCCCTGCGCCTCCCTGAACGTCCGTGCGGCCGCGATCATCTCGTAGAGCGCGGCGATGACACTGCGCGCGCCGGCCGAGCGGTTCGCGCCGTCACCGGACTCGCTGCGGACGGCACCAGCGTCGCTGCGCAGGGCGGCGATGCGTCGGATCAGGGCGGATGTGCGCTCCGCCCCAGGATCGGCCTTCGTCAGGGTCTCGCTGACGAAGTCCATCGCGGCGTCCCGGACCTCGGCGAGGCTGGTCCGCAGAGACGTCGAGACTCGCGGCGCGCCGAGCGCATCGTTGATCAGCGTGACGGCGACGATTCCAAGGACGATCGCAGCGACGCGGTCGATGGCGGCCTCGAAGGTCGCCTGCGGCGCGTCGATATGGGCGATGGCGATGATGGCCACCGTGTAGCCCGACAGCATGGCGCCGTAGGCGCGCGTGTCCTGCAGGAAGTGAGCGGCGTAGACGCAGAGGCTGAGCCAGCAGGCGAAAGAGACGAGCAGTAGTACCCTGTCCTGCGCGAACAGGCCGATCATCGCCACCGCCACCACAGCGCCGACGAGCGTGCCGAGAAACCGGTAGACCGCTTTCGACAGGGCTTGTCCGCGTCTCGGCTGCGCCAGGATCGCGACGCAGACCGCGGCCGAGGAGGCGCCGGAGAGCTGCAGCCAGAACGCCGCGCAGAGGGCGAGCATCATGGCGATCCAGATCCGCAGGGCGAAGGCGAAAGCCGAGGCGGGCGGCAACAGGCTGTCAATCCGCGCGAGGGTCCCGTCGAGACGCGGCGCGGCAGCCTCGCTCATCGGTCGACCTCGTCCGGAAGAGCCTCGTCCGGAAGAGCCTCGTCCTCGGCCCTGCGGGCGACCCGCGCTTGCCAGAGGCACAGGAGCGGGGTGAGCACGAGCTCGACGCCGAGCGCGCCCATCATTACCAGGGACGGCACTCCAGTCAGGTAGAGCCCGAGCAGCCGCGACAGGCCGCCGAGAACGACGACGAGCGTCAGGAACCGGAACAGATCCGTCTTGGTCTCGATACCCGGCACGCAGGTCCAGAACAGGATGCCGATGCCCATCAGCAGGCCGGAGAGATAGCGAAAATGGCTGTCGGCGGAGATGTCGGCGAAGCCGGACCGCCAGATCCCGTCGATTCCGAAGAGGACGCCGTACGCCCCGCCGATCACCGGGATGAGAGCGGTCACGGCGACCGCGCGCTGCAGGTATCGTCGTTCCGCGTCCATGCTCGATCCGGTGGAGGGGGGCTCGCCTGGGCGAAACGTCAATGCCTTCGAGGCCCGGCGTGTTCGTGATAGGCGACGCGAACCCGCGCTGCGAGGTGCCGATGCTCACGATCCGGAACGCGGAACCCGGCGATCTTTCCGAGATCGTCGCCCTCTATGCGGCCGATTTCCTCGGCGGCCACGGCGATGCCTGGAATCCGCAGACCGAAGCCGCCTACCGCGCTGCCTTCGCCGACATCGCGGCTTCGACCGACAACCGCCTCCTCGTGGCGGTGGAGGAGGGCTGCGTCGCCGGCGTGTTCCAGCTCGTCCTGTTCAGTACCCTGGTTGGACATGGGGCGCGGCGGGCCAAGCTCGCGAGCGTGCAGGTCCGCGCCGAGTGCCGCTCCCGCGGGATAGGCGAGCGGATGGTCCGCTATGCCGAGGTCCTGGCGCGCGATGTCGGTGCGGCGATGCTCGAACTCAGTTCGTCCAATCGCCGTCACGACGCGCATCGGTTCTATGACCGGCTCGGCTACGAGCGCAGCCATGAAGGGTTTCGCAAGCGTCTGTGAGGCGCCTCAGGCCCTCTGTTCCTTGAGCTTCTTGACGCATTTGCTGAAGTATTGCGGCCATTTCGGCCCCTGCGTCGCCTTCTCGCTCACCGACAATGACCGCCACTGTGCGCCGCAGGTCTTCTGGCGTTGGCGCGCCGCGCTCTGGCCGACGGTCATCTCCTTCGGTTCCTTGGGCGCGGGGCTCTGGGCCAGGGCGGGAGCCGCGATGAGCGATGTGCCGATCACAACGGCGCGGACGAGACAAAGCAGCATCGACGGAATCCTCGCAAGCCGCCTTACTCGACGGTAGTCGCCATCTCAGCCGAAAGAACCGGGGAAGGGCAAGCGGCATTCGCCCGTTCTGCAACCCTACGCTGTCCTCACCTGTGGAGGAGGATTTCCGGCGCGTCGATCGCGGCGCTTGA
The DNA here is from genome assembly GCF_019745455.1 of Methylobacterium sp. GTDB lineage: Bacteria > Pseudomonadota > Alphaproteobacteria > Rhizobiales > Beijerinckiaceae > Methylobacterium. Next base: position 178,552 of record NZ_JAIETD010000028.1, on the reverse strand, counting down.
GCCGGGGCCGCGACGTGGTCTAGCTGAACTAAGCTGCAACTTTCCGCCCGTCATCCGGCTTGTTCCGGATCGCGACCGACACCGACCTCACTGGAACCCAGCGCATGGCACCCGCACCGGGACACGCAATCGACGTCCATACCTGGAGCACGCCGAACGGCTGGAAGATCCCGATCATGCTCGAGGAGTGCGGGCTGCCCTACCGTGTGGTGCCGGTGAATATCGGGAAAGGCGAGCAGATGGCGCCGGACTTCCTCAGTTTGTCGCCCAACAACAAGATCCCTGCCATCCTCGATCCCGACGGGCCGGACGGTTCCCCGATCACGGTCTTCGAATCTGGCGCGATCCTGCAGTATCTCGGCCGCAAGACCGGCTGCCTGTACCCGCAGGATGAGCGGGCGCGGGTGGCGGTCGACGAATGGCTGTTCTGGCAGGTCGCCGGGTTCGGGCCGATGCTCGGCCAGACCCACCATTTCCGGATCTATGCGGAGGAGAAGATCCCCTACGCCATCGATCGTTTCACGAACGAGGCGGTGCGCCTCTATGGCGTTCTCGACAAACGGCTTTCCGCACAGGATCACGTTGCCGGCGCGTATTCCATCGCCGACATCGCGATCCTGACCTGGGCGAAGTATCACGAGAAGCAGGGCATCGATCTTGACGGCCTGACTCACGTTCGCCGCTGGCTCGACCGGCTTCTGGAGCGGCCGGCCGTTCAGCGCGGCTTCGCATCGATTTGAAAGAGATTTACGCCGACCCCTTCACGCCCTCGACGAGGTAGTTGGTGCCTTCGAGCGCCAGGGCGTTCTCGGCCAGCGCCGCGCCGGCAGCGGCGATCTCCTTGCCCTTGTTGTCCTTGAGCGGTCCCTTGATGATCGAGAAGCCGCCCTTCATCATCTCGGCCTTCACGGCGTCGACCTGCTTGCGAGACGCGTCCGACATGCCCGGCCCGTACGGGCTCATCGCCACGAAGCCGTCGGCCAGGCCGCCGCGCAGGAAGTTCGGGGGCGCCTTGCCGGCCTGGATGTCGGCGACGAAGCTCTTGTAGATCGGCGTCCAGTTCCACTCAGCGCCCGTGAGGTACTTGTCCTTGGCAAGGGCCGATTGGTCGGCGTGATAGCCGCAGACGAAGGCGCCGCGGCGAACGGCGGTCTCTACAGTCACCTTTGGGCTGTCGACGTGGCAGGTGATGACGTCGGCGCCGCCATCAATGAGGGCGTTGGTCGCTTCCGCCTCCTTGACCGCGAGCGACCACTCGCCGGTGAAGATGACCTGGCAGGTGATCGAAGGGTCGACGCTGCGCGCCCCGAGCAGGAAGCCGTTGATGTTGTTCAGGACCTGCGGAATCGGCTTCGCCGCGACGAAGCCGATTTTCTTCGACTTCGAGGCATGGGCGGCGGCGATGCCGTTGAGGTACTGGCCCTGCATAATGTAGCCGAAATACGAACCGGCATTCTTCGGGTTCGCGTCGGTCCAGAGACCGCCGCAATGGCGGAACTGGACCTTCGGGTACTTCTTGGCCTCGATCAGGACATGGGGGTCGTAGTAGCCGAAAGAGGTCGGGAAGATCAGGCTCGCGCCGTCCAGGTTGATCATGCTCTCCATGGTCTTCTGGACGTCGATGGTCTCGCGGACGTTCTCCTCCTCGACCACCTCGATGCCGGGAATCGCCTTGAGGGCGCCGGCCGCCTTGGCGTGGGCCTGGTTGTAGCCGTAATCGTCCTTCGGCCCGACATAGATGAAGCCGATCGTGGTCTTGCCGGCGGCGCGCGCTCGCGGGAGCAGCAGACCGGTCACACCGAGTGCCGCGGCTCCGCCGACGAACGCCCTGCGAGAGATTGGAGTGTTCGCCACCATGGGTCGCCCCGTCCTTGGGCGCTCCGCTTGCGGCACCCTGCGAGGCGAAGCTTACGTCCGCCGAGCTTGACCCTGGAAGCCGGGATTTGCGGCATCCTGACCGCGTTCGCGCCGGAGCGGCGCCGAGGGCGCCGCTCATTATTCGCGCTGTATGTGCACGGCGAAACGCCAAAAACCGGGAGCGTGAAGGGCCGGCTTCCCCCTGGGGAAGGCCGGCCCCCGACAGGCGACTTGAGTCCGCCGTCAGCGGCGGCCGGCATCGGCTCCGCTGCGGCGGCTGCGGACGGAGCCGGTGCTCACGTCGTCGCCGCGGACGACGCGGCCGAAGCCTCGCGCTTCCTCGGCCAGATTGTAAGCGGCGGCGCGGCCCTGCAGGCCGCCGGGGGCGACGGCGGCCGGGATGCCGGCGGGTGCATTGTAGCTCTGCGCCACGGCCGCGCCGGCCGAAAGGCTGAGCGCGAAGGCGAGGGTGTTGGTGAGAAGTCGGGCGGTCATGGCGGTCTTCCTCTTGATCGATCCTCGATCAGGTGACCGATATAAGAGGCCACGCTCGTCGTGGTTCCTAACTTTTGAGCATGACCGCCTTGAGAAACAACAAAGAATGCCTGCGTGCTATGCAGCAAACGCTCGATCGCTCGGCTGGCTTATCAGTGAATTCCAGCTTCAGCACCGCATTTACTGAAGAATAAGGTTTTCAATCAGCTACTTTCAGGAGCTGAACGATCTTGTGCAATGCCGCAGCCGGACTGACACGATTCTGTTGCGACATGTGTGCTTGGTCACGTTCCACCGCATGATGCGCTCCGGCGCGGTGATGCCGCAAGGAGACGTCGCAAGGTGATGCTCCCGGGAACGCTGCGCACCGACGGCCCCAGCCGCAGTTCCGCGGCGAGAGGACGCCCTCGCGGTTCTGGAGGAGGGGGCGGCCCGACCTCGCGATCGCGCTCAATCGACCGCGCTGTACTTCTCGAACGCGACTTCGATCCTTTGCGCCACCAATCGAACATGTCCGTCGAAGGGAGGGCGCGCCCGCCGCATCAGGCTGACGGTCTGGGTGATGGCGCCGGCATCGGCGAGGGGCGTGAAAGCGAGGACACCGCGGCGCAACTCCTCGCTCACATCCGACAGGTTGAGGAAGGTGACGTGAGGCGCGGTCTGCGCGAGCCGCTTCATCAGTTCGATCGAGTTGGTCTCGACGGCGGGCACGAAGCTCGCGCCCTCCGGAACGAGGAGTTCGAGCACGTCGCGCAGGGTCATGGTCGGGTCGGCGACGACGAGGGGGTAGTCGAGGCAATCGGCCATCCGCACGAGACAGCGGCCACTGAGCGGATGGTCGGGGGCCATCACCGCGCCGAGATGATGCTGGAATTCGGCGATGCAGGAGAGGCGCGGATTCGCCGGGACCCGGTAGGCCAGCGCCAGATCCGCCGTCCCCGAGATCAACGCGGCGACGATCTCCTCCGCCGGGAGCACGCGGACCTTGAGGACGATGCCCGGATCCGTCTCGCGGAACTCGCGGATGACACCGCAGAGCACCCCGGCGGCGAGGCTCGCCATGGTCACCACCGTCACCTCGCCGCGCGTCATGCCCTTGAGCGCCGCCACCTGCGCCAACACCCGGTCGTGGTCCTTCAGCGTCTCGCGGATGTGGCGGATCACGACCTCGCCGGTGGCGGTCAGGCGCAGGCCCCGTGGCAACCGCTCGAACAACGGCGTGCCGATCTCCTCCTCGAGCGCGAGGATCTGCCGGTTTATCGCGCTTGAGGCCACGTTGAGGCGCGCTGCCGCCCGGCGGATCGAGCCGCTTCGCGCGACCTCGTCGAGATAGCCGAGCAGGCGGTGATGGAGCATCCGGTTCCCCGGGCCGAGGATCGACGCAGCCGGCGCGCGCTCGCGTGCCTGCCAAGTCCGCCCTGCATGTTGCAGAGAGCTTGCCAGTTGGCCGCGCGGGCGGGTTGCCGGTTTCGCCTAGAGGCTGTGCAGCGAGCCTTCGGGGACCCTGACATCGTCGGCGAACACGACGCGGTCGCCGTCGAGCCGAGCGTGGCCGCTCGCCACCAGGGCGAGGGCGGCCGGATAGATCCGATGCTCCTGCACCAGGATGCGGGCGGCGAGGCTGTCGGGATCGTCGCCGGGCAGGACAGGCACGGCGGCCTGAGCGATGATCGGCCCGGCATCGAGCTCGGGCACCACGAAGTGGACCGTGCAGCCGTGCAGCCGCACGCCGGCTCTGAGCGCCTGTTCGTGAGTGTGCACGCCGCGGAACAGCGGCAGCAGCGAGGGGTGGATGTTGATCATCCGCCCCGTCCAGGCTTCGACGAACGGCGCGGAGAAGATCCGCATGAAGCCGGCGAGGACCACGAGCTCGATTCCGGCCGCGTCGAGTTCGGCTTGCAGCGCCGCGTCGAAGCTCGCCCGGTCGCGAAAACGCTTATGGTCGACCGCCCTGGTCTCGATGCCGGCCGCGGCGGCATGGGCAAGCCCGCCCGCTTCGGGTCGGTTCGAAAGGACGAGGGCGATCTCTGCAGGATAATCCGGCGCCTGCGCAGCCGCCATCACCGAGGCCATGTTCGAGCCGCGCCCCGAGATCAGGATCGCGATCCGGGTCTTCGCCGCAGGCGACATCAGAGTGCGAGGGTGCCGGTGAACGTCACGGGCTCGGGGCCGCGCTCGGTGATGCGGCCGAGCCGGACCGGCGCCTCGCCAGCCTCGGCGAGCGCGGCGATCACAGCTGCGGCGGCCGGGGCCTCGACCACCGCGACCATGCCGATCCCGCAATTGAAGGTGCGCAGCATCTCATGGACCGCGACGTTGCCGGTCCTGGCGAGCCAGCCGAAGACCGGGAGCACCGGGATGGCGTCGAGGTCGACCGCGATGCCGACCGCGTCCGGCAGGACCCTGGGCAGGTTGTCGGGAAAGCCACCGCCGGTGATGTGGGCGAGGGCCTTGATCCCGTCGGTGGCCTTCAGAACGGCGAGCAGCGGTTTCACGTAGATCCGGGTCGGTTCCAGGAGCGCCTGGCCCAGCGACAGGCCGGGCGCAAATGGAGCGGGTGCGTCGTAGCCGAGGCCGCTCGCCTCGACGATTCGGCGAACCAGCGAGAACCCGTTCGAATGGACGCCGGAGGAGGGCAGCCCGAGCACCACATCGCCCGGCGCGATGCCCTGGCGCGGCAGCAGCGTGCCTCGCTCGGCCGCGCCCACCGAGAAGCCGGCGAGGTCGTAATCGGCACCGTCATACAGGCCCGGCATCTCGGCGGTCTCGCCGCCGATGAGGGCACAGCCGGCGCGGACGCAGCCCTCGGCGATGCCGCGCACGATGTCGGCGCCGACACCCGGCACGAGCTTGCCGGTGGCGTAATAGTCGAGGAAGAACAAGGGCTCGGCGCCCTGGACGATGATGTCGTTGACGCACATCGCCACGAGATCGATGCCGATGGTGTCGTGGCGGCCGGTCTCGATCGCAACCTTCACCTTGGTGCCGACCCCGTCATTGGCCGCCACCAGGATCGGGTCCTTGAAGCCCGCGGCCTTCAGGTCGAACAGCCCGCCGAAGCCGCCGATCTCGGCATCCGCCCCGGGCCTGCGGGTCGCGCGCACCAGCGGCTTGATCGCGTCGACCATGGCGTTGCCGGCATCGATGTCGACGCCTGCCTGTGCGTAGGTCATTCCGTTCCCAGGCTCGCTCGTCATCGGCGCCTCGTTCCTCGTCTGAATTCGTGCGCAACCCTCTAGCGGGTCGCATCGGGCGGGGCGAGTCGCCATCGACGCCGAGCGCCAACCGGTCCTGTAGGAACGGAGAAAGCCGGCATCGTGCGCCTTGACCCTGCCTCCCGACCCTCCCATGACTCCGCCCCGACGAGTCAGGCGAAGGGTGGCCGATGCGCGGCAAGGCGATGATCGGGTTGGCGGGGCTCGCGGTGGTCGTGCTGCTTCTCTACCTCCTCAAGGACGTAATCCTGCCCTTCGCCGCCGGCTGTGCGCTTGCCTACTTGCTCGATCCCCTGGCCGACCGGCTGGAGCGGCTCGGTCTCGGGCGGCTCGCCGCCTCGCTCCTCATCCTCGCCCTCTTCGTCGTCGCGCTCGTGATGACCCTTCTGATCGTCGGCCCCCTCGTCGCCAAGCAGGTCTCCGCCCTCGTCTCGACCCTGCCCGGCATGGTCTCGAAGCTGCAGGGCCTCATCGTCGCGCGGGCCGGGCCGCTGCTGGAGCGGGTCGGTGGCGCCGACGTGCTGAACGATCTGCAATCCTCCGTCGGCACCATCGTCAGCCAGGGGGGAAGCTGGTTCCTGACCTTCCTCGGCTCGCTCTGGACCGGCAGCCAGGCCCTGGTCTCGGTCGTCTCGCTCGTGGTCATCACTCCGGTCGTCGCCTTCTACATGCTGCTCGACTGGGACCGGATGGTCGCCAAGGTCGATAGCTGGGTGCCGCCGCGGCATCGTCCGACGGTGCGCCGGCTCGGCCGTGAGATGGACGGCGCCGTCACGGGCTTCCTGCGCGGTCAGACCCTGGTCTGCCTCATCCTCGGCAGCTTCTACGCCGTGGGGTTATTCACCATCGGCCTGAACTTCGGCATCCTCATCGGGCTGATCGCCGGATTCCTGACCTTCGTCCCCTATGTCGGCACGATCGTCGGCTTCCTGCTCTCGGTGGGCGTGGCCCTGGTTCAGTTCTGGCCGAATTCGGACTGGCTCCATATCGGGCTCACCATCGCCGTCTTCGTGGTCGGGCAGTTCCTCGAGGGCAACATCATCTCGCCCAAGCTCGTCGGCGATTCCGTTGGGCTCCATCCGGTCTGGCTCATGTTCGCGCTCCTGGCCTTCGGCTCGCTATTCGGCTTTCTCGGCCTTCTCATCGCCGTGCCGGTGGCGGCCTCGATCGGCGTCCTCGTGCGCTACGCCCTCGACCGCTACCTCGAAAGCCCGCTCTATCACGCCGACGAACCGGTCCTCCTGTCGGGCCCTGAGCGGCGCGAGCCTTGAATCCGCCATGGACCGTTCCCGCCGCGACGCCGCTCCACCGAAGCAGCTCACCTTCGACCTGCCCCTCGACCCGCGCTACGGCCGCGAGGATTTCCTCGTCGGTCCGGCCAACGAGATCGCCTACGGCCTGATCGAGGCTTGGCCGGATTGGCCCGACACCGTGTTCCTGCTCACGGGTCCCGCCGGCAGCGGCAAGAGCCATCTCGCCTCGATCTGGGCGACCCGGGCGCATGCCTGGACCGCCAAGGCCTCGGAGGTGGTTGACGCGGCGATCCCCCACCTCGTCTCGAACGGCGCCCTCGTCGTCGAGGACGTGGACCGTCCGCAGGGCCGCGACGAGGCCGCCCTGTTCCACCTCCTCAACCTCGCCCGCGAGCGCAAGACCCCGGTCCTTCTTACCGCAGGCCGGCCGGTGGAGGCGATGGGGCTGGCCACCGCCGACCTGCGCTCGCGCTTGCGCCTGGCGCCGGGAGCGACCATCCTGCCGCCCGACGAGGCGCTGCTGCGCGCGGTCATCGTCAAGCTTTTCGTCGACCGACAGCTCGTCGTCGATCTGAGCGTGGTCGAGGCGCTCGTGCTGCGCATCGACCGCTCGTTGGCTCTCGCCCGCGAGGTCGTGGTCGAGCTCGACCGAGACGCGCTGGGCCGCGGACGGCGCATCACGCGGCCCCTAGCTCTCGCTGTCCTTGCCCGCCTCGGCCTCGGGACGGAAGACAACGATGAAGAGCCGGGCTGACGTCATGCCGGTGCAATGATCCGGACGCAGACCGGTCGAGAAGGCTGAAGGAGAACCGTCGTTGTCGGACATGGAATCGGATCGCGTGCAGGCCAACGAAGGCGCGGCGGAGCTGGTCAGCGAGGGCGGCTCAACCGAGAGAGCCCCCTCCGGACCGGCCAAGGTTCCTGCGTCTGCCCGTACCCGCACGGCCCGCAGGCCTGCGCCCGTTTCGCCGGTGGTCGATGCGGCAGCGGAGAATGTACCGGCCGATGCCGCACCGGGCCCGGCCACTGCTCGCGAGGAGGCCGTCCGCGCAACCGTGGTCGAGGCCGGCAAGGCCCTGCGCAAAGCGCCCGAGCGTTTCGTCAACCGGGAGATCTCCTGGCTCCAGTTCAACCACCGGGTCCTCGAGGAGGCCTCGAACCCTAACCATCCGCTGCTCGAACAGCTCCGCTTCCTCTCGATCTCGGCCAACAGCCTCGACGAGTTCTTCATGGTCCGTGTCGCGGGCCTCCATGATCAGGTCCGGGCCGGCCTCGTCGTGCCCTCACAGGACGGGCTGACGCCCGCCGAGCAGCTCACCCGCATCGGCACCGAGGTGTCGTCCCTCGCCCTGGAGCAGCAGCAGCGCTGGCGCGAGCTGCGCAGCGAGCTCCACGGCGTCGGCATTGACCTCGTCGAGCCGGCCGACCTCAGCCAGGACCACGCCGGCTGGCTGCAGGATTACTTCCTCAACTACGTCCTGCCGGTGCTGACGCCGCTCGCCATCGACCCGGCCCATCCGTTCCCGTTCATCCCCAATCTCGGCTCGACGATCGCCCTGATGCTGGTGCGCCCCCGCGACGGACGCACCCTGCGCGCGCTCATCCGCCTGCCGTCGGTGATCGAGCGGTTCGTGCGCCTTCCCGACGTCCAGGGCGACGCCACCGCCCGGTTCATCGCCATCGAGCAGGTCATCGTGCTGTTCACCGGGCGGCTCTTCCCCGGCTACTTCGTGAAGGGGCAGGGGGCCTTCCGCGTCATCCGCGATTCCGATCTCGAAGTGGAGGAGGAGGCCGAGGATCTCGTTCTGCATTTCGAGAGTGCCTTGAAGCGCCGCCGCCGCGGCGTCGTCATCCGCCTCGAGGTCGAGTCGGGCATGCCCGAGGATCTGCGCGGCTTCGTTGCCGACGAGCTCGAGATCGGCCCCGATGCGGTGTTCCTCGTCGAGGGCATGCTGGCCCTCAACGAGCTCTCGCAGATCGTCGGGATCGACCGGCCCGACCTCAAGTTCAAGCCCTACAATCCGCGCTTTCCCGAGCGCATCCGCGAGAGCGGCGGCGATGTCTTCGCGGCGATCCGACAGAAGGACTTCATCGTCCACCACCCCTACGAATCCTTCGACTCGGTGGTGCAGTTCCTCAACCAGGCCGCGCGCGATCCCCACGTCGTCGCGATCAAGCAGACCCTCTACCGCACCTCGTCGAACTCGCCGATCGTGGCGGCCCTCGCGGAAGCCGCGGAAGCCGGGAAATCGGTGACGGCCCTCGTCGAGCTGAAGGCCCGCTTCGACGAGGAGGCCAATATCCGCTGGGCGCGCGACCTCGAGAAGGCCGGCGCGCAGGTGGTCTTCGGCTTCATCGAGCTGAAGACCCACGCCAAGCTCTCGATGGTGGTGCGGCGCGAGGGCGACCGGCTCGTGAGCTACTGCCATGTCGGCACGGGCAACTACCACCCGATCACGGCGCGCATCTATACCGACCTGTCCTTCTTCACGGCCGATCCGGCGGTGACGCGCGACGTCTCCCGTATCTTCAACTTCATCACCGGCTACGCCGAGCCGGCAGAGCTCGAGCGGATGTCGGTCTCGCCGCTGACGCTGAAGGCACGGCTCCTCGACAGCATCGAGCAGGAGGTCGGCCATGCCAGGGCCGGGCGCCCGGCGGCGATCTGGCTGAAATGCAATTCCCTCGTCGACGCGCAGATCATCGACGCGCTCTACGACGCCTCGGAAGCCGGCGTGCAGATCGACTGCATCGTCCGCGGGATCTGCTGCCTCAGGCCCGGCATCCCCGGATTGTCGGAGAGGATCCGGGTCAAGTCCATCGTCGGGCGCTTCCTCGAACACGAGCGGATCTACGCCTTCGGCAGCGGCTACGGTCTGCCGCACCCCAAGGCCGCCGTCTACATCTCCTCGGCCGATCTCATGAGCCGCAACCTCGACCGCCGCGTCGAGGCGCTCCTGCCGATCACCAATCCGACGGTGCATCAGCAGGTGCTCGATCAGATCATGCTCGCCAACCTCCTCGACAACCGCCAGAGCTGGCGTGTACTGGCCTCGGGCGCGAGCGAGCGGACCCATCCTGCCGATGGCGAGGAACCTTTCAACGCGCACAAATACTTCATGACGAATCCGAGCCTGTCCGGGCGCGGAAAGTCGTCCAAGAAATCGAGTCCGCGGGCTCTGAGCCGACGCGCCCAGCGACCGTGACGGACCCCTCGCAAGGACCCTGGATGGGCCTCTCCTCCACCAGCCCGATGCCAATCTCCGCGACCGCCGGCGACGCGCCGGCGCGGACACCGGTGGCAATCATCGATATCGGCTCGAACTCGGTCCGCCTCGTCGCCTATCACCGCCTGACCCGGGCGCCGACGCCGCTCTACAACGAGAAGGTCCTGTGCGGACTCGGCCGCAACGTCATCACCACCGGCCGCCTCAACGAGGAGGCCGTCAGGCGGGCCCTGGCCGCCCTGGCTCGTTTCCGGGTGCTGTGCGAGGTGATGAAGATCGACAGAGTCTTCGTCCTCGCCACGGCCGCCGCCCGCGACGCCGAGAACGGCCCCGACTTCCTCGCCGCGGCCGAGGCCGCCTGCGGCCACCCGATCGAACTGCTCTCCGGCCGGCGCGAGGCCGAACTCTCGGCGCTGGGCGTCATCTCCGGCTTCCACGCGCCCGACGGCGTCGTCGGCGACCTCGGCGGGGGCTCCCTCGAACTCGTCGACGTGCGCGGCGCGACGGTGGGGCAGGGGGTGACCATGCCGCTCGGCGGCCTCGCTCTGCAGGACCTCACCGGCGGCTCGCCCAAGAAGGCGCAGAAGATCGTCCGGGACCATCTGAAGAAGGCGGCGCCGCAACTGGAGACCCTGCGCGGGCGCAGCTTCTATGCGGTCGGCGGCACCTGGCGGGCGCTCGCGCGTCTCCATCAGGCCGCGCGGCTCTATCCCTTCCACGTCATGCACGGCTACTGCGTCGAGCCCTCGGACGAACTGAACTTCCTCGAAGTGGTCGAGAGGGTCGACACCGCCCTCCTCGCGGACGTCGAGACCATCTCGGAGGCTCGCCGGCCGCTTCTGGCCTACGGCGCCATCGTGCTCGAGGAGATCATCCGCATCGGCCGGCCGCGCGAGGTGGCGATTTCGGCGAGCGGTGTGCGCGAGGGGCTCCTCTACGAGCAACTCGACCGCGAGACCCGCGCCGTCGACCCGCTCCTCGCCGCCGCCTCGGAGCTGAACGTCCTGCGCGCCCGCTCGCCCGGGCATGCCAACGACCTCATCGCCTGGACCGACAGGTTCGTGAGCGCCCTGGACGGCCCCGAGACGGCGGACGAGCGCCGCCTGCGCCATGCCGCCTGCCTCCTTTCCGACATCGGCTGGCGCGCCCACCCCGATTACCGCGGCGAGCACAGCATCGACGTGATCACGCAAGGCGCCTTCGTCGGCATCGATCATCCCGGCCGCGCCTATCTCGCCCTGGCCGTCTATTTCCGCCACGAGGGCGTCGCGGCAGAAAAGGCGAGTCCCATGCTGCGCGGTCTCGCTGGCCCACGCCTGTTCGAGCGGGCGCGGCTCCTGGGCGGATTGCTGCGCGTCGCCTTCCCGGTCTCGGCCGGCATGGCCGGAACCCTCCCGCGCATCCCCATCGGCGTCGCCGATGGCAAGGTCTTGCTGACCATACCGGCAGAATGGCGGGCGCTGGCCGGCGAGCGCATCCTTGGCCGCGTCCGCGGGCTCGGGCGGGTGATCGGGCTGGAGGGAAGGGTCGAGGTGGGGTGACGGGTCTCCTCAGCTTGCCCTCTCCGCAAAAATCGCCTTCTTGACGATAGCGTGGACGCCCCAGTTGCCGTCGACCACCTGGGTCATGCCGAAATCGACCGCGATCGACATGAGCGAAATCGCCTCTTCCTCGGTGAGGCCGTGCGCGTGCATCAGGAACTGGCGCGTCTTGCGGAAGGCGTCGCGCGTGGCGAGCTCGATCGAGTTTTTGCGAAGATCGCGTTCTGCGCGTCGGGGCCGAGATCGGCGAGGTCGTTCGGGTAGCTGAAGCCCGACAACACCCACTTCTCCGCCGTCTCGATCATGGGGAAGTCGAGCCCTTCGAGCGAGGTGCCGGCCAGATCCGCTTGTCTGTGCAGCACGAACTGGAAGGTGCCGGTGAGCGAGCATTCGATGGCGGTGCCGCACAGCTCGGACTCACCCTGGCTCGCATGCGGGTCGCCCACCGAGAACAGGGCGCCCGGCACGGCCACCGGATAATACATCGTGGCACCCTTGCCGATGCGCCAATTGTCGATGTTGCCGCCGGTATAGCTCGGGGGGATCGAGTTCACCATGTCGGCTTCCTTGGGCGCGAGGCCCATCGTGCCGAAATGCTTTGAAACCGGCACAGTTCGGATCATCGCCACGGCACGTCGTTTCGCCTCGTGTTGCGTCGGCAGAGTGCATGCAATGCAGCGGCCAAGGTTTGGCGCGAGCTTCGCAGGGCGGCGCAACGACTCGCGATCACCTGCGTTATGCAGCGCGCAGCTTGAGTATTCCGTCCCACGCGACGAGGAATGGTTCAGCCCATTGACCACCGGCGTCGACCGTTCGCAGCTCCGACAGATCATCGCCGGATTGACCGAGGGCGTGATCCTGATCGAGCCCGATCAGACCATCGCCTGGGCGAACGAGGCGGCTCTCGGCATGCACGGCGCGGAGGATCTCGCCGAGCTCGGCGCCGATGTCGGCGCCTACCGTGAAAAGTTCGCCCTGCGCTACCGCAACCACCATGTCATCGAGCGCTATCCGATGGAACGGGTGGTGGCGGGCGAGGCCTTCGACGAAGTGATCGTCAACGTCCGCCGCACCGACCGGCCGGACTTCGACGTGATGCACCGCATCCGCAGCCTCGTCATCACGGATGCCGCGGGCCAGCCGGATTGCCTCGTTCTCGTCATCACCGACGTGACGCCTCAATTCGAGGCCGAGGAGCGGTTCGAGCGCACCTTCAACGCCAATCCGGCTCCCGCGGTGATCTGCCGGCTGTCGGACCTGCGCCATGTCAAGGTCAATCTCGGCTTCCTCGAAATGACGGGCTACCGCCGCGACGACGTGATCGGCCGCAGCGTCTACGAGGTCGACGTGCTCAGCGAGGCCAAGAACCGGGATCTGGGCATCGCTCGGCTTAAGGAGGGCGGTACCATCCCGCAGATGGAGGCTTGCCTCAGGCTTCCCGACGGCGGAACCCGTTTCGTCATCGTCGCCGGCCAGCCCATCGACATGGGCGAGGAGCCCTGCATGCTCTTCACCTTCGCCGACCTCGATCTGCGCAAGAAGGCCGAGACGGCCCTGCGCCAGAGCGAGGCGCGCTTCGCCGCGGCCTTCCGCCTGACTCCGGTGCCGACCCTCCTGTGCCGGGCGGAGACCTTCGAGGTCGTCGGTGCGAACGAGGCTTTCGGCCGCATCTTCGGCAAGGAGACCGAGGAGACCCGCAACGGTTTCGATCTCCGCGATCTCTGGGTCAAGGCCGAGGACCGTGCCCGCTTCGAGGCCGCGGTCGCCACGGGAAGCGCGCTCGGGCTCGAGACCTGCCTGCGCCGACAGGACGGCACCGAGCGCGACAGCCTCGTCTCGGCCGAGTCGGTCACCATCGGCGAAGAGGCCTGCATCCTCGTCGTCCTGCAGGACATCACCGATCGGAAGCGCTCGGAGCGGGAGCTTTTCGCGGCCATCGAGGCGGTGATGGCGGACGCCTCGTGGTTCAGCCGCGGCATCATCGAGAGGCTGAGCGGCCTGAAACCGAATGAGAACGGCACCCGCCAGGGCCTGGCACAGGCGGCTTTGACGCCACGGGAGCGCGAGGTGCTGAACCTCATCTGCCAGGGACTCGCCGACCCTGCCATCGGGCAGCGCCTCGGGCTGACGCCGAACACCGTGCGCAACCACGTGGCCGCCCTCTACCGCAAGCTCGGGGTGCATCGCCGCGGCGAGGCGATCGTATGGGGCCGCGAGAACGGCTTCGCCGCGTCGCTCACGCGACCGTGATAATTACCATAGGTTACTAGTAAAATCTGATCATTGATCTGATTGAAATCGCTCCCATCTCGCTGTCGACACGCAACGCTTGATGTTGCCGCTGCATCCACAGCCAAGGAGCGATCGATGGACAAGAACCGAATCGAAGGCGCCGTGAAGCAGGCCAAGGGTTCCATCAAGGAGGCCATCGGCAAGGTCACGGGCGATACCGCCACTCGGGTCGAAGGCACCGCCGAAAAGCTCGCCGGAAAGGCCCAGAGCACAGCCGGAAAGGCGGCGGACGGCGTCCGCGACGTCCTCAAGAAGTAGGCGCCGGGCGAGGCGTCCCGTATCAACCCTGATAGAAGGATCGACATCATGAGCCTGGATCGCGTGAGCAGCACCATCAAGGAGATCGGCGGACAGGCCGAGAGCGCCGTCGGCGATGCCATCGGCGATCGCGGCGCCCAGATCGGCGGCCGCCTGCGCACGGCCGAGGGCCGGAGCGAGAAGGTCCTGGCCGATGCCGGCGTCGCAATCCGGGAGGCGGCTGACAACGTCTCCGGCTATGCCGACGAGGCGTACGAGCGCGGGGCCCGCTCGCTGCGCGAAGGCCGCGACGTCGTCGCTGACCAGGTCGCCGGCAAGCCCGTGGCGGCCCTGCTCATCGCCGGTCTCGTCGGCTACGGCCTCGGTCTTTTGATCCATCGCGCCTGACACGGCGCGATCCGCTCGAGTGAGCGCTCGTTCGCTGGTCGAGGCGAGTTGGTTTCGAGACCAACTCAGCGAGGCCTTTACTCTGGATTCAGCCGAATGATCTTCAATCCAGAACGTTCACGATCGTTGCTCTCTGCAATCGGGCTGAGCGGTCCTGAAAATAAAGATCGTTCTCTCGTCTGATCTTCGGCTCGAAGATCATCGCTAGACTTGGACACGCGTCGGCCGCGATCAGGCCGGCGCGCTCCGTCGGCGCGCCCATACCCCTTCCCGTTCAACGTCCCCACGAAAAGGAACGACCCCTTGGCCACTTCGCCTGCCTTCACCCCTGTTCGCGCCACCGAGATCCATGATTCCGCGCATGCCGCCGGATCCGCCGCCGTCTCTCTCCATCAGGTGTCGTGGGGCGCCATCCTCGCCGGCGCCGTCGCGGCGCTCGTCGCTCAGATGATCCTCAACATGGTCGGCCTCGGCATCGGCCTCGCCGTGCTCAACCCGGCCGGCTCGGACAATCCGGCCGCGGGCTCGCTCTCGCTGGGAGCCGGCCTCTGGTGGGTGGTCTCCGGCATCGTCGCCTCCGCCATCGGCGGCTTCCTCGCCGGGCGGCTCTCGGGCAAGCCCGCCGCGGGCACCGCCGGCTACCATGGCCTCGTCTCCTGGGCCGTCACCACCCTGGTGATCGTATATCTGCTGACCTCGGCTGTCGGCGGCCTCGTCGGAGGTGCCTTCGGCGGCGTCACCAGCGTTCTCGGCGGTGCCGGCTCCGCCATCGGCGGCGCTGCTCAGACCGCAGCCCAGGCGGCGGCTCCCTCGCTGACCAAGCTCTCCGACCCGCTGAACGGCATCGAGAACCAGGTCCGCCAGGCGAGCGGCAACCAGGACCCTGCTGCGCTCCGCGATGCGGCAGCCGGCGCCGTCCGCGCCTATCTCTCCGGTGACGCGGCCCAGAAGGCCCAGGCCGAGGCCAAGGCCGCCGACGCGCTGGCCAAGGCTCAGGGCGTCCCGGTCGACCAGGCGAAGGCGCAGATCGCCGAGTACAAGTCTCAGTACGAGAAGACTTTGGCTGAGACCAAACAGAAGGCCCAGGCTGCCGCCGAGGCCACCCGCAGCGCCGCTTCCCAGGGCGCGCTCTACGCCGCCCTCGCGCTGGTTCTGGGTGCGCTGGCGGCCTTCCTGGCCGGCCGTGCCGGCGCCGTCGGTCCGCTGGTCGTCGATCGCCGCCACTGACGGCACGACATCTCCGCCAATGCGATGCGGCCCCCGGAGCGATCCGGGGGTCTCGTCGTTCCGGCCCTCAGCCGGAGATCGGCAGCAAGCCCGGCTCGGCCGTATCGGGCTTCGGCCGCACCACGCTCGCCTGGGCCTCGACCACGGCCGCCGCCGTGACGTTGACGATGCCGCGCGCCGTCACCGATGGCGACAGGATGTGGGCCGGGTGGGCCGGTCCGATCAGCAGCGGCCCCACCGGGAGTGCGTCCGCCAGCACCTTGGCGAACTGGAAGGCGATGTTGGCCGCGTCGAGATTCGGGAAGACCAGCACGTTGGCCGCTCCCTTCAGGCGCGAGCCCGGCAACACGCGGTCGCGGATCAGTTCCGACAAGGCGGAATCCGCCTGCATCTCGCCATCGACCTGGAGGGAGGGCGCGCGGGACTGGATCAGTCCAAGGGCGGTCCTCATCTTGACCGCCGAGCGGGAATCCGACTGCCCGAAATCGGAATGGCTGAGAAGCGCGATCTTCGGCGTCAGGCCGAACCGGGAGACGTGCTCGGCGCAGGCGACCGCCACGTCGGCGATCTCCTCGGCGCTGGGATCCGCGCGGACATGGGTGTCGGCGAGGAAGAAGGCGCCCTTCTTCGTGACGATGAGGCTCATCGCCGCGAAATCGAGGACGCCGGGCGCGAGCCCGATCACGTCGCGGATCGCCCTGAGCCGCGATTCGAACCGGCCCTCGAGCCCGCAGATCAGGGCATCGGCCTCGCCCCGCCGCACGGCGATCGCGCCGATCACGGTGTTGTTGGTGCGCACCAAGGTCCGCGCCGCATCGGGCGTGATGCCACGCCGTCCAGCGATCTCGAGATAGGTCGCGACGTAGTCGCGATAGCGCGGATCGTCCTCGGGATCGATGAGGTCGAAATCCTCGCCCTGGCGGATCGAAAGGCCAAAACGCTTGATCCGCGTCTCGATCACCCGCGGGCGCCCGACCAAGATCGGCCGCGCGACCTTGTCCTCGACGATGGCTTGCGCGGCGCGCAGCACGCGCTCGTCCTCGCCCTCGGAATAGATGACGCGCTTGGGGTTCTCCTTCGCCTTGGAGAAGATCGGCTTCATGATGAAGCCGGAGCGATGGACGAAGCGGTCGAGGCTATCGGCGTAGGCCTGGACGTTCTCCAGCGGCCGCGTCGCGACGCCGGAATCCATCGCCGCCTGCGCGACGGCGGGGGCGATGCGCAGGATCAGGCGCGGATCGAACGGGCTCGGGATCAGCGAGCGCGGGCCGAAGGGCCTCGCCTCGCCGCCATAGGCGCGGGCGACGACGTCCGAGGGCGTCTCGCGGGCGAGCGCGGCGATCGCCTTCACGGCGGCCTTCTTCATCTCCTCGTTGATGCTCGTCGCCCCGACATCGAGGGCGCCGCGGAAGATGTAGGGAAAGCACAGGACGTTGTTGACCTGGTTGGGAAAATCCGAGCGCCCGGTGCAGATCATCGCGTCGGGGCGCTTCTCCTGCGCGAGGTCCGGCATGATCTCCGGGTAGGGATTGGCGAGCGCCATGATCAGGGGCTTCTCGGCCATCGTCTCGAGGTATTCGGGCTTGAGCACCCCGCCGGCCGAGAGGCCGATGAAGACGTCCGCGCCGGGAATGACCTCTGCAAGCGTCCGGGCCTCTGTTTCCTGCGCGTAGATGTCCTTCCAGCGGTCCATCAGCTCGGGCCGGCCCTTATAGACCACGCCCTTGATGTCGGTGACCGTGATGTTCTCGACGCGGGCGCCGAGGGACACCAGCAGGTTGAGGCAGGCGAGGGCGGCGGCGCCAGCGCCCGAGGTGACGATCCGGACATCGCCGAGCTGCTTGCCGGCGAGTTCGAGGGCGTTGAGCACGGCTGCGGCCACGATGATGGCGGTGCCGTGCTGGTCGTCGTGGAAGACCGGGATGTTCATCCGCGCCCGGCACTGCTCCTCGACCTCGAAGCACTCGGGCGCCTTGATGTCCTCGAGATTGATGCCGCCGAAGGTCGGCTCCAGGGCGCAGACCACGTCGACGAGCTTCTCGACGTCGGTCTGGTCGACCTCGATGTCGAACACGTCGATGCCGGCGAACTTCTTGAACAGGACCGCCTTGCCCTCCATCACCGGCTTCGAGGCGAGGGGGCCGATATTGCCGAGGCCCAGCACCGCCGTGCCGTTGGTGAGCACCGCGACGAGGTTCTGGCGGATGGTGAGGGTCGCGGCCTCCTGCGGATCTTCGTGGATCGCCATGCAGGCCGCCGCGACACCGGGCGAGTAGGCGAGCGCCAGGTCGCGCTGGTTGCCGAGGGGCTTGGTCGCCTGGATCTCCAGCTTCCCGGGGCGTGGCAGGCGATGGTAGACGAGCGCCCCGGACTTGAGATCGTCGGACATGTTGTCGCCCATGGGCCTCACTCCCTGGATCCCGCGCCGCTTCGGCGCCGCACCTTCGCGATCGGGATGCGTCGTTTGAGGACTCTGTTGCACCGCCTGCGGAACGCACGCAACCCGCACAACGAGACACGTCTGCACCTCGCGAAACTCGCGCGCCGGCACGGTTTCGAGATCGGCGCCTATTCCTACGGCCATCCCAAGGTGCGCTTTGCGCGCTCCGGGCGGCGGCTGACGATCGGGCGATTTTGTTCCATCGCCGACCATGTCGAGATCATGCTGGGCGGCGATCACCGCCTCGACTGGGTCTCGACCTACCCCTTCGCCGCCATGCACGGACCTTGGGCCGCAGCACAGGCTCCCGGGGATTACCAGGTCTCGCGCGGCGACGTGACGATCGGCTCGGACGTCTGGCTCGGCTCCGGCTGCCTCATCCTGTCGGGGGTCACGATCGGCCATGGTGCGGTGGTGGCGGCCCGTGCGGTGGTCAGCCGCGACGTGCCGCCCTATGCGGTCGTGGCGGGCAATCCCGCGCGGCTCATGCGCCACCGCTTCGACGAGGCGACGGTCGCCGATCTTCTCGAGACCGCCTGGTGGGACCGCGATCCCGAGACCGTGGCTCGGCTGGTGCCGCTGCTGCAGGGCGGGCGCGCATCCGAACTCGTCGCGGCGCTGCGGGCAGCCGGCGTTGCGGCGGCCCCTCGAATTGCTTAACCGGGTCCTTCGGTAGAACCCTTTCGATCAAGGCCTTCGACGATGTCCGAGACCCCGCCCGACCGCCTCGCCGCCAACCCCAACAGCCCCTTCTACGACGAGGCCATGCTCGAGCGCGGGGTCGGCATCCGCTTCAAGGGCGTCGAGAAGACCAATGTCGAGGAATATTGCGTCAGCGAGGGCTGGGTCCGTCTCAGCGCCGGCAAGACCCTCGACCGGGCCGGCAACCCGATGACCGTGAAACTTAAAGGTCCGGTCGAGCCCTATTTCAAGGACAAGACCGACGCGGCCTGAGTCGAGGCTCCGGCGTCACCGATCCGCCACGGACACGGCTCGGCGGCTTCGGCTAGACAGCCGCCATCATGCAACTCCGACCCTATCAGCGCGCCAGCCTCGACGCTCTCGAAGCCTCGTGGCGGGCCGGCGACCGCGCCGGTCTCGTCGTCCTGCCGACGGGAGCCGGCAAGGCGCTGGTCATCGCCGCCCTGGTGCGCGAGGCCCTGGCGACGTACCCGGGCCTGCGGGTCGCGATCGTCACCCATACCCGCGAGCTCATCGCCCAGAATCATCGCGAGCTCCTCGGCTACTGGCCCGAGGCGCCGGCCGGGATCTATTCCGCCGGCCTCGGACGACGCGAGGCCTCGGCGCAGGTCCTGTTCTGCGGCATCCAGTCGGTGGCGGGACGTGTCCGCGAGATCGGTGCCGTCGACCTCGTCATCGTCGACGAGGCCCATCTCATCCCGCGCAACGCCGAGACGGGCTACGGCCGATTCCTCGCCGCCCTGAGAGCCGAGCGGCCGGACCTGCGCCTCGTCGGGCTCACGGCCACCCCCTATCGGCTCGATAGCGGGCGCCTCGACGAGGGCGAGGGACGCCTGTTCGAGCGCATCGTCTACGAGGCCAATGTCGGCGACCTGATCCACCAAGGCTACCTCTCGCCCCTGGTCTCCAAGGCCACCGCCACCACCCTCGACGTCGCCGGGGTGCCGAGGCGTGGCGGCGACTACATTCCGGGCGCCCTCGAAGCTGCGGTCAACCGCGACTGGATCACGCGCGCGGCTGTGGAGGAGATGGTGGCCTATGGCCGCGACCGCCGCGCCTGGCTCGCCTTCTGCGCCGGCCTTGCTCATGCGGAGGCCGTGCGCGACGCGATCCGGCAGGAGGGCATCTCCTGCGAGACGATCTCGGGCGAGACCGGCAAGCGCGAGCGCGACCGCACCATCGCGGCCTTCCGCGAGGGGAGGCTGCGATGCCTGACCTCGGTCGGGGTGCTGGCGACCGGGTTCAACGTGCCGCGGGTCGACCTCATCGCTCTGCTGCGGCCGACCCAGAGCACCGGGCTCTACGTCCAGCAGGTCGGCCGCGCCCTGCGCCTCGCGCCCGGCAAGACGGACGGGCTGATCCTCGATTATGCCGGCCTCGTGCGCATGCACGGCCCGGTCGATATCGTCACCGCGCGCAGCGCCGCCGCCGTCAAGGGCCGCGAGGGCGAGGTCAGGGCCAAGCCCTGCCCGGGCTGCGGCGCCCTCATCGCCCTCAATGCGAGTACCTGCGAGGCCTGCTGGGTCGAGCCGGAGGAGGACGGGGATGCCGCCCACGAGGCGAGCGCCGACGACGAGAACCCGATCCTTTCCGGCAGGACCCCCGACTGGCAGCGGGTCGAGGCCTGGAGCCTCGGCGTCCACGCCCCGCCGGACGCGCCCGAGAGCCTGGAGGTGACCTTCCGTCTCGCCGGCGGCCTCAGCGCCCAGGTCAGGGTCTGCCTGGAGCATCATGGCTACCCGCGCGAGAAGGCGGTGGCGTGGTGGCGTCAGTTCACCGGCGATCCGTCCGCGCCGATGACGGTGGCCGAGGCGCTGGAGCGCCGGGACGCGCTCGTCCGTCCCGTGGCGATCCAGGTCCGCGCCAACGGCCGGCTGTCGGAGAGCATCCAGTATCGCCTGCCGGGTGGGCGCGTCTTCGCGGACACGCGCCGGCTCGGATAGATGCACTTGTCGCCCCGTCATGCGTTGGCCCCGCATCGACGAGCCCGCGAGACGAGGATGCCTGGTGATCATGTCGAAGCCACCGATGTCGACATGGCGAAAGGGCACATGGCGAAGGGCGGCTGGCGGCCTCCTCAAGATGGCCGCCCGTCCGGTGCGCCGGGCGCAGGGGCGCCACGGCACCGTCCTCGAAGCCTATCGCGGCTACGGTTCGCGCCAGGAGATCTTCCTGATCGGCCGGGTCTTTCGTCAGTCTCGTCCCGAAAAGGTCGCCGAGGATACCGAGATCCGAGCGGCCCTTCGCGACATCGGGCGCCGGATCCGCCGCCGCCGGGTCGCCGGCGTGGCGGTGGTTGGACGGTTCGCAGGCGCGGAGAGCCGCGTCTTCACCGACCGCGACGGCTATTTCCGCATCACCCTCAATCCGCGTCAGCTGCCGTCCGAGGATGTGGCCTGGCACCCGGTCGATCTCGTCGTCGAGACCGAGCCGCCGATCCACGGACGGTGCGAGGTATTCATTCCGACATCGCGCTGCCGGACCCTGATCATCAGCGACATCGACGACACGGTGATGCACACGGGCGTCGCCAACAAGCTGAAGATGCTGTGGCGCCTGTTCGTGGCCGATGCCGAGAGCCGGATCGCCTTTCCCGGCGCGGCGGCCTTCTACCGGGCTCTCCATTCGGGTGCGGACGGCGACGAGGGCAACCCGATGCTCTACGTCTCACGGGCGCCCTGGGGCATCTACGACATGCTCAGCACGTTCTTCGCGATGCACCGCATCCCGGCGGGGCCGGTGCTGTTCCTGCGCGAATGGGGGCTCTCGTGGAAGCGGCCGCTACCGCGCCGCGCCGAGGACCACAAGCGCGCGCTGATCGGGAAGATGCTCGCGGTCTATCCCGACCTGCCGGTGGTGCTCATCGGCGATAGCGGGCAGCACGACCCGGAGGTCTATGCCCGCATCGTCGAGGAGAATCCAGGCCGCGTCCGCGCCGTCTACATCCGCAACGTCTCGCGCCATGCCGGCCGGATCGAGGATGTCGAGCGGCTCGCGCGGGCGGTCGCAGCGTCCGGCAGCAGTCTCGTCCTCGCCGCCGACAGCGTCGTCATGGCCGAGCATGCCGCCGGAATCGGATTGATCGGGCAGGGGGCGGTCGCCGAGGTCGCGGCCGGACAGGATCTCGGCGCACCGGCCGCCGAAATCCGGACGGTCACGGCCGAGGGGCTGCGCCAGCTGCTGGCCGACGAACCCGATGCGCCGCCGAGCCTCGTCGTCGAGGAGGACGGGGCGGGCGCGGCGCAGGGGCCAGCCCCGCGACGCGCCTGATACCTGTCTGCGGTCAGCCGACCGTGCCGGCTCCGAAGGTCGTGTCGGCGAAGGCGCTGCGCCCTTCCGCGATGCCGAACTCGAGGTAGTGCTTCATCGGGTTGACCTGGGCCGCGCGGACGTCCGCATAGGCGGCGAGGTAGGCCGAGGAGTCGAACTCCACGGACGGGTCGCGGCCCTCGCGCGCTCCGGACTGAAGGTAGTGCGTCAGCGGATTCGTGCCCGCGGCGGCGACATCGCGATAGGCCGCCAGATAGCCGTCGGTATCGAAGATCGCGTTCGGGTCGCGGCCCTCCCTGATACCGGAACGGTCGTAATGCTGACGGGCGAAGGCGAAGGTATCCTGTCCCGAGGCGGTGGCGGCGACCGCGACGTCCTTGTTGGCGAGAAGGTAGTATTGCGCATCGAAGCCGTCGGCGCGTTGCAAATCGGCTCTGCGCCCGACCTGCTCGAAGGCGCTTCGACCTTCAGCCTGGCCGACGTTGAGGAAGTGCGCGAGCGGATCGACGTTGGCAGCCCGAACGTCGGCATTGGCGGCGAGGTAGCGCTCGTTGTCGAAGTTGACGCCGGGATCGCGACCTTCTCTCCAGCCGAAGGTGTCGTAATGGGCCAGCGGATTGGCGCCGGCAGCCCGCACGTCGGGATTGGCCGCGAGGTAGCCGCTGGTCGAGAAGAAGGCGTTGGGATCGCGGCCCTCCCGGGCGCCGTTCGCCGCGTAATGGGTGTCGGCGTCGGTACCCGCAGCGAAGACGTCGCGGTTGTTGGCGAGGTAGTAGAGGTCGTCGACGAGTGGCGCTCCATCCCCCGTGACGATGGTCCTATCCGAGAAGGTGTAGCGTTCGAAGCCGCTGATCAGATCGCGGCCTTCCGGGCCGGACAGCACGGTGGCGGAGCCGATTTGGCCGACGCTGTAGGCCGAGAAAGGTCCGCTGAGGACGAGGGTATCGGTGCCGGGGGAGCCGTTGGCGTTGCCGCCGCCCATCAGGATGTCGTCGCCGGCACTGTTGACGATGGTGTCGTCGCCCGCCCCGCCGCGGATGAGGTCGGCGAAGGCGGAGCCCCTCAGGGTATCGGCGCCGTCGGTGCCGTTCTGAGCGGTGCCGCGCTGCAGGACAGTGTCGGAGCGGGCCGCGAGGTTCTGGATGCGGGTGTCGCCGGCCGGGCCGGTATCAAGCAGGCCGAAAGGCGTGTCGGCGTAGAAGGCCTTGAGGTACTCGGCGAGGGCGTCCTGCTCCGAACCCTTCGCCGCGAAGGTCTCTGTGTCGGGCAGCGAGACCGCCGCCGCGTCGCGCAGGTTGACCCGGTTCTCGCCATAGGCCGGGAAGGGATAGTTGTCGCCGCCGAGCCCCGGTGCCGTGGCGCTGCCGGTAGCGAGGAAGTCGAGGGTGACGACGCGGATGGCCCGGTTCGGGTCGCCGACGACCTGGCCGTTCTGGACCAGCGTGTCGAGGAGGAAGCCGTTCTCGTCGATGATCGCCGCGGAGACGATGCGCTGTCCCTCGCGGGTGACGTTTCCGTTGAGGTCGAGGGTCTGCGACTGCTTCGTGGCGTCGAAGGAGTAGGAGATGCCGCCGATCTGGGTGAACTGGCCCGGTGTCGCGCCGGGCGCCACCGCGGCGACGCCGTGCTCCAGGATCCGCTCGAGCTCGCTCGCCGTGACGGTGACGAGGGAGAGGTTGTTATTGAAGCGCAGGGAGTTGGTGACATCGAGCTGCGAGATGTCGCCGGCCTGCTTGCCGGCCGCCGGGTTGGCCGCGGGGGGCAACTCGGCGGTACCGCCGCCGGCCGCCGAGAACGAGCCGATCGAGTCTCGGATACCGCCGCCGTTCTTGATCGAGACGGTGACGCTTTTGTCGAACTGCTTGGCGTACCAGATGTTGGCGTCCGAGCTTAGGCTCCCGAGGTTGGTCTCCTCGGTGCGGACCTCGCCGCGGCGGCCTTCGAGATAGACGGACGTCTTGCCGAGGATGTTGCCGTCCTGCTGGCGGATGATGTCGGCGACGCCGAGAGTCTCCTGGATGCCGTCGTTGTTGGCGTCGAGCCCTTCGATGACTTCCCGCACCAGGAAGCCCTTGCTGCCGGGCGTGAATGCGGCGGCGGTCGAGCCGTAGAGCTGTGTCACGGTGGTGTTGTCCACCGCCACGGCGCCGCTGTTCTCGGCGGTGATCGAGTTGCGGATGACGTTGCCGGCATCGTCGAAGGTGACCGTGAGGCGGCCGACGTAAGAGTATTCGCCGTCCGTGTTGACGAGGGCCAGGGTCTGGCCGGAGGCGTTCGTGAAGAATTGCGGATAGGCACCCTGCGAGGCATCGCCCGGGAGCAGCCGGTCGTTGCTGTCGGTCAGGCGCGTGTTCGAGCCGCCGCCGATGAGGACGTCGACGTTGCGCAGGAGCGGAGCCAGGGCCTGCTCGTTGGAGAACTGCTGCAGGTGCGTGCCGACGATGACCTTGTTGATGCCCGGATTGGCGGCGAGCACCCGGTCGACCTCGGCGTTGATCTGCTGGGCCAGAAGCGGGATGTCGTCACGGCCGCTGAAACCGTCGACGGTGACGTTGCCGAGCGAGGAGATCAGGGGGTCGATCTGCGTGGTGGCGCCGATGAAGGCGATCCGTTCGCCGTTCTCGGTGATGATCGTCGAACGGGCGATCTTGTCCGCGCCGGTTCCGGTCTGGGTCGAGGTCGGGCCGGTCTGGGCGAAGGTCGCGGCGTCGCCGTCGGCGTGGACGACGCCAGAGAGTGCCGCCTCCCGCGAGAAGTTCAGGTTCGTCGAGAGATAGGGAAACAGGGAGCCGACCCAGGTATCGTCGGCTGCGCCCGCGGCCGCGCCGAGATTCGCGCCGATGATGTTGAAGACTTCGGTCGGGCCGGCATCGAACTCGTGGTTGCCGAACACCGCGGCCTGGACGCCCATGACGTTCTGGATCGTGATATCGGCGCGCCCGGGCGAGGCGGTCAGACGGCCGTATGCGGCCGCCCCCGAGAGGCCGTAGAACTGGTTGTAGACGCCGTTATAGGTCGCGTTCAACTGCGGATCGCCGCCCGCGATGTAGAACGGGCTCGGAATCCAGCCGTCGCCGGTGGACAGGGTGATCGAGTTCGGAGTCGTGTCCTCCAGTCGGTCCAGGATTGCCGCGAAGTTCGGAGCGCGATCCAGGGCAGCGATCCCGGCTTCGAAGTCGGAGGCGTGCAGGATCTGGAGGGTATAGGGCATCGGGGCGGCTCCCTGCGGAAATAAAATCGATCAGGGCTGTTCTCGGCGAGCACGTGAAACCGTCCGACTTCATGCCGTCGAAGGTGAGCTCGTCGATGCCGATCGTTCAGGTGAAGAAACTCTCGCTCATCCCAGCGTCACCGGCAGCACCGCCTCACGCAGATCGATGTATTCCGACGCGCCTGCCCATTTTCCACTTGGAAATTACGCTAGTGAGGCAGGTCGGTGTCATCGGAATTCGGCTGGGCTGACGGGTCTTGGGCTCGCTGGACTGCATCCTCCGCATATCCGGCGTTTGCGACAGTGAAATGAAGCAGCAACGAATTTCAGGGCGGGGAGCTTGCGGGTTCGAAGCGCCCTGGCGCAGAGCGGCCGCTGCGGCCATGCACGCGAGGCGGAGCGGAGCCGGGCTTCTTCCACCCGTATGACTAAACCGATGAGTCTCGGCGGGCCGTCTCGCATCAGCCGCGAACGCCTTCCCAGGAGGAAGACCTGCCGCGGAAATGCGTCCCGGATCCGGCGGGACTTTGAAGCGGTTTCAGTTGGTGCCGCCGCCGCCGGTATTGCCGATCGGCTTCTGGTTCTGCTCGGCATTGCCTGCCGCACCGGAATTGTTCGAGATCGTCCCGGCCCCGGTAGGGCCGCGCGACATCGAGCCGATGGAGCCGGGGCCGCCATTGTCGATACCGCCGGGCTTCTCCACCGGAGCGGACGAGGTCCCTGGCGGTGTCAGGCTCGGGGGACCGGGCTGGCGGATCTCCGCCGGCGCGTTGCCGCTCTGGGCCAGGGCGGCAGCGGACAGGGGCAATGCCAGGATCGCGACGATGAGCATCTTCATGGTGATTCCTCCCGAGCGCCGTCAGGGCGCGTCCCGCCGGTCCAACCGGGGTTGCGGCGGTGAGATTCACGGGGCCGATGCGAGACGCCCGACCTCCGCCAGCACGGCGCTGCGCTCGTCGCCGGAGGCCTGCGAGCCGGTGTAATAGGCGGCGACCAGGATGGGTGGCCGCTCGGGCGGCCACAGAACAGCGACATCGTTGGTCGTGCCGTCATCGCCCGATCCGGTCTTGTCGCCGACCCGCCACTGCGCCGGGACGCCAGCCCGCAGGCGCTTGGCACCGGTGGTGCTGGCCAGAAGCCATGCGGCAAGCTGCGCCCGGGACGCGGCCGAGAGGGCGCTTCCGAGAACCAGGGAGCCGAGGGTGTCGAGCATCGCCAGGGGCGTGGTGGTGTCGCGCGGATCGCCGGGAAGCGCCTCGTTGAGGGCCGTCTCCCGCCGGTCGAGCCGGGTCGAGCCGTCGCCGAGGCTGCGCAGGTAGGCGGTGAGCCCGGACGGGCCTCCGAGGCTGTCGAGCATCAGGTTGCCGGCGGTGTTGTCGCTGCGCGTCACGGCGGCCTCGCAGATCTCGGCCATGGTCAGCCCGCTCCCGTCGGCATGACGCTCTGTGACCGGCGAGTAGGTGACGAGGTCGCCGCGGCCATAGACGACGCGGCGGGCAAGCTTCTCGCGGCCCTCGTCGACGCGCGCGAGGATGGCGCCCGCGGCGAGGACTTTGAATGTGCTGCACAGGGGAAAGCGTTCGCTCCCGCGATAAGCTAGCCGCGTAATCCCCGACGTATCCTGGATGGCGACGCCGAGTCGCCCGCCATGCCGGCCTTCGAGTTCGGCGCAGGCGCGCTGGACGGCGGCGCCCCGGTCCCCCACCGCCCAGGACGGGGATCGAAGGGCCAGCGGTGCCAGCGAGGCAGTCAGGACGGCTCGGCGTGAGATCATGGGCCTTTCCTTGCAGGTTGGCCGGTCATTCGCCCGAACCCGGCATCGCCTTGCGCAGGAGGTAGGTGTCCATGATCCAGCCGTGACGGGACCGCGCCTCGGCTCGCGCTCGGCCGAGGGCCTCGGCGACGTCGCCGAGGCGGCCCGAAACCAGCATCTCATCGGGCGAGCCGAGATAGGCGCCCCAGTGGATCTCGAGATCCGGATCCAGGGTGGCGAAGGGCGGATTGCCGTCGAGCATCACCACGACCGTCTCCTCACC
Source organism: Methylobacterium sp. (assembly GCF_019745455.1). Lineage (GTDB taxonomy): Bacteria > Pseudomonadota > Alphaproteobacteria > Rhizobiales > Beijerinckiaceae > Methylobacterium. The sequence goes on along the minus strand of NZ_JAIETD010000028.1, from coordinate 151,141 downwards.
CTGCGGCAGTCCCCCGGCGAGTTGTCGCCCCGTCGTGATCCGCACCGGCGCGCCGATGCGGTTGAGGGCGACGCGGTGGGAGGCGGCGAGCACCTGCACGCTGCTGATCCCGGCGATCACCCGGAACCCGAAGGCGATCCGACCGCGGGCAACGATCCGGTCGACGATCCGGATCGTGCTGTCGTAGAGGGAGGGGTCCCCCCAGACGAGGATTGCGCCGCACTGGTCCTCGCCGAGCTCGCTGGCGAACAGCCCTTCGTAGAGTTCGGCGCGGGCGCCATGCCAGGCCTCGACGGTGGCGCCGTAATCGGCAGGGTTGCGGTCGCGCTCGGGGTCCTGCGCCTCGACGATGCGATAGGGCCGCTCGGTGATGTAGCGCTCGCAGATCTCGCGGCGCAGGCGCACGAGGGCATCCTTCTCCTGGCCCTTGTCGAGGACGAAGACGACGTCCACCGTGTTGAGCGCCCTGATCGCCTGCACCGTGACGTGCTCGGGGTCGCCGGTGCCGATGCCGATGACGAGGATCTGTCTCATGCGCTCTCCGGCCCGATGCTGCTGCATCTCGGGTGGGGTGTTTGGCTGCAGCCGCGCACCAGGGTCAACTCTGTTCCGAGATCGCTCCGCGCCGCCACTGGTCGCCCGGCGAGGTTGAGCTATCTGGAACGGCTCCAGACACGCCGTCGTCACGTCGGCGGCCGTCATCGGTCGTGAGCCTGTCCATCATGAGCATTCCGATCACGCTGACCGTCAACGGCGTCCCGCGCCACGTCGTCATCGAGGACGCGCGGGTGACGCTCCTCGACCTGTTGCGCGAGCGTCTCGACCTCACCGGCGCCAAGAAGGGCTGCGACCGCGGTCAGTGCGGCGCCTGCACCATCCTGGTCGACGGCGTGCGCTTGAATTCCTGCCTCGCCCTGGCCGTGAGCCATGACGGCGCCAGCCTCGTCACCATCGAGGGGCTGGCTAAGGGCGACGTGCTGCACCCGGTCCAGGCCGCCTTCCTCGACCATGACGGGTTCCAATGCGGCTTCTGCACGCCGGGCCAGATCCTCAGCGCGGTGGGGCTGATCGAGGAGGGCTGCGATGGCGATCCCGAGCGGGTGCGCGAGGGCATGAGCGGCAATCTCTGCCGCTGCGGCGCCTATGCGGGCATCACCGATGCCGTGCTCCAGGCCCATGCGGCGATGAACGCGCCGGACGTCCTGCCCGGCGGAAACCTGACGGAGGATGCGGCGTGAGGCCCTTCGATTACGTCCGCGCATCGTCGCTCGCCGAGGCCGTGGCGGCGGGGGCAAGCCCCGATACCGCCTATCTCGCCGCCGGCACCAACCTCGTCGACCTGATGAAGGGCGGGATCTCGCGGCCCGGCCGCGTCGTCGACATCACCCGGCTCCCCGGTCTCGACCGGATCGAGACGCTGCCGGACGGATCGACCCGCATCGGCGCGCTGGTGCGCAACAGCGCGATCGCCCGGGATGCGTCCTTCGTCGCGCTTTATCCGGCAGTGGCCGAGGCTCTGTTGTCCGGGGCCTCGGCGCAGCTGCGGAATGCCGCCACGGCAGCCGGAAACGTCCTCCAGCGAACCCGCTGCCAGTATTTCTACGACACGGCGAGCGCCTGCAACAAACGCGAGCCCGGCGCCGGATGCGAGGCGAGGGGAGGGGTGACCCGCGGTCACGCGATCCTCGGCTGGAGCGAGCACTGCATCGCGACCAACCCCTCCGATTTCTGCGTGCCGCTCGCGGCCCTCGGCGCGGTTGTCGAGATCGAGGGGCCGTCCGGCCGCCGCGAGGTCGCCTTCGAGGAGTTTCACCTCCTTCCCGGCGAGACGCCCGAGCGCGAGACCGTGCTGCAGCCGGGCGAACTCGTCGTCGCCCTGCGCCTGCCGCCGGAGGCCGCAGGCTTTGCCGCCCATTCCCGCTACCTCAAGGTCCGCGAGCGCACCTCCTACGCCTTCGCGGTCGTCTCCGCGGCGGTGGGCCTTCGGATGGATGGCGGAACCATCGCCGAGGCGCGGATCGCGCTCGGCAGCGTCGCCCTGAAGCCCTGGCGCGCGAAGGCCGCAGAGGCGGTCCTCCTCGGCAGGGCGCCGGACCAGGAGGCTTTCCGGGCCGCCGCCGAAGCGGCCCTGGCCGATGCCCGGCCCTCCGGCGACAACGCCTTCAAGATCGAGCTCGCCCGCCGCATCGTGGTCCGGGCGCTGACCCAAGCGGCCGCGGGTACGCCCGCTCGCCTGCCGGCCCTGCCGGCCAGCCCCTTCGCCGTAGCCGCTGGAGACGCCGTCCATGCCTGAGACCGTCAGCTTCGCGCACCAGCGCCACGGCAGCTCCATCGGCCAGCCGATCACCCGCCGCGACGGACCCGACAAGGTCACGGGCGCCGCCCGCTACACCGCCGATGTCAGGCCTGAGGGCCTGCTGCACGCGGTGATGGCGGTGAGCACCATCGCCAAGGGCCGCGTCGCTCATCTCGACGTCGCGGCGGCCGAAGGTCACCCCGGCGTCGTCGCCGTGATGACGCCGAAGAACGCGCCGACGCTCGCCAAATCGCCGGACGAGAAGGACAACCCCTTCGCCTTTCGCCTCGACCTCCTGCAGGGCGACCACGTCCGCTACGCGGGCCAGCCGATCGCTGTGGTGATCGCCGAGACCCTGGAAGCGGCGACCGAGGGCGCGGCCCTGCTGGCGCCCCGCTACGTGAGCGAGACGCCCGTGATCGCCCTGGGCGAGGGCGACCTCCTCACGCCCCCGGCCGTGGGAGCCGGATCGCCCACCTCGGAAGGCACCGGCGACCTGGAAGACGGCCTCGCGGTGGCCGATTCCCGCCTCACCGCCACCTACGAGACGGCGGCGCAGTACCACAACGCCCTGGAGCCCCATTCCAGCGTGGCCGAGTGGGACGGCGACCGTCTGACCCTCTACACCCCGAGCCAGGCGCTCTGGATCGCCAAGGCCCGTCTCGCCGGCTTCTTCGGCATCCCGCCCGAGAATATCCGCGTCATCTGCCACTATCTCGGCGGCGGCTTCGGCTCGAAGGGCTTCCTGAGCCCGCCGCAGATCCTCGGCGTCATGGCGTCCAAGCTGGTGGGCCGTCCGGTGAAGCTGGTGACGCGCCGCGAGCAGATGTTCGGCCCCGTCGGCCACCGCGCGCCGACCCGGCAGACGCTGACGCTGGGCGCGACCCGCGACGGGGCGCTCACGGCGTTCGGCCACCACACCCTGACCCAGACGAGCTCCTACGACGATTTCTACGAGGCCTGCGGTCTCATCGCCCGCCACCTCTACGCCTCGCCGGCGATCTCCACGACGCATGAGGGGACGCGGGCCGATATCGGCACCCCGATCTTCATGCGGGCTCCGGGCGAGGCGCCGGGCAGCGTCGCGGTGGAGAGCGCCCTCGACGAGCTCGCCCTCGAACTCGATCTCGACCCACTGGAGCTGCGCCTCAAGAACTACGCCGAGGTCGAGCCGATCACCGGCCGCCCGTTCTCGTCCAAGGCCCTGCGGGAGTGCTACGCGCAAGGGGCGGAGCGCTTCGGCTGGGCCAAGCGCCCCAAGGCGCCGCGCCAGTTGCGCGATGCAGACGGGCTCCTGATCGGCTGGGGAATGGGCACGGCGACCTATCCGGCCGGCATGATGCAGGGCGAGGCGCGGGCGACGATCCATGCCGACGGGACCGCGCTCATCGAGACCTCGGCCCAGGATATGGGCCAGGGCTCGTGGACGGTGCTCGCCCAGATCGGCGCCGACGGGCTCGGCCTTCCCGCCGAGCGGGTCACCCTGCGCATCGGCGATACCGACCTTCCCAATGGCGGTCTTGCCGGCGGCTCCACCGGCACCGCGACCGGCGGCATGGCGGTGCACAACGCGGCATCGAGCGCCATCGCCGGACTCGCCGGCCTTGCCACCAACGATCCCGCCTCGCCGCTCTACGGCGCCGGCAATGCCGGCGTGACTGCGCGGGACGGACGCCTCGTCCGAAACGACGACCCGACCCGCTCGGAGAGCTTCGGCGAGATCCTGGCGCGGGCCGGCCGGTCTTCGATCGAGGCAAAGGGCCAGGGTGCGGGCGAGCCGGCCTCGCGAAAAGCCTACGCGATGCACGCTCACGGGGCGGTCTATGCCGAGGTGAAGGTCGATCCCGATCTCGGTCAGATCCGGGTGACGCGCCTCGTCGGCGCCTTCGCGGCTGGACGGGTGATCAACCCGCGCCTCGTGCGCAGCCAGTATTACGGCGGCATGATCTGGGGCGTCTCGCTCGCGCTGCACGAGCACGCCGTCCACGACCTGCGCTCCGGCCGGATCATGAACGCCAATCTCGCCGAGTACCACGTGCCGGTGAATGCGGACATTCCCTCGGTCGAGGCGATCCTCGTGGAGGAGCACGACCCGCACGTGAACCCGCTCGGCATCAAGGGGGTCGGCGAGATCGGCATCACAGGCACGGCCGGAGCCATCGCCAACGCGGTCTGGCACGCCACCGGCGTACGAGTGCGCGAGATCCCCATCACCCTCGACAAGCTGCTCGGTTGAGAGAGCAGGGCGTTCAGGGATCGCGGTAGGCCCGGCCGTTCTCGGCCGTCGCCGGCGTCTCGACGTAGCGGCCGTCGAGGGGAACCGCGATGGCATCGAAATCCTCGGCGAGCCGATGCAGGGCGCTGCGCATTTCCGGCCCCTGCAAGGGCCGCCCGTGACCCGTGATCACGCGCTCGGGGTCGAGCCCCGCAAGGACTTGGACAGAGCGTCGCGCGGCGTCCCAGTCGATCGTCAGGTATTTCGGCGGCCCGTGGATCTCGGGCTCGTAGGTCGCGGCCGCATAGGCCGATTCCTGAGCCGTGGTGACGAAGGCGTCGCCGACGATCAGCGTGCGGTCGGACCCGCGGAAGAAAGAGACGTGCCCGACCGAATGGCCGGGGGTGTGGATCCAGCGCCAGCCCGGCATCGGCGGCACGCTGCCGTCGGCGGGAAGAATCCGCAGGCGCGCCGACACGTCGACCGGCTTCGTCGGGTAGAGCGGCGAGAGCCGGGCCATGGCGCCGCCGCCGACGCTCGGATCGGGCTGCGGGTAGGAGGCGCTGCCGTCGAGGTAGGGTCGCTCCAGTTCGTGCGCGTAGACGGGCACGTCCCATTCCGCGGCGAGATCCTCCAGAACGCCGACATGGTCGAAATGGCCGTGGGTCAGGACGATGGCGCTCGGGCGGGCGCCCTCGCCGAAGCGCGCCGCGGCCGCGTTCTTGATCAGCGGCCTCGTCCCGACGACGAGGCCGGCATCGACGAGGACCCAGCCGCGGTCGCCGGCGCCGGGCGGCCCGACGAACACCACGTTGACGAACCCGAGGCGCCGATAGGCGACGTCATGCGTGATCTCGTGCGTGCCGTCATCGCCCGATTCCGGATCGTCGGCACGCGCCTCGCCGCTGATGGGGATCTGCTGAGCCATGGAGAGCGCGCCTGTGTGAGGAGGGCCTCGTGCGGTCCGTTCTGCCGCCAACTCGACTCCGCCGACCGGTGTTCCTGGCATGGGAAAGGCTCCGCCCCGACCCTAAACCGTCCAGCAGGGCAGGGTGGAGACCGCGACATGAGATGGATCCTGCAGCCATTTCGGGCTCCTGGATCGTTGGTCGCACGGATTCGAGCCGGCCGCACCCTGGCGGTTTTCGACCCTGCCTCCGGTGGAGTGCGATCCGCGCGGTCCTGTACGCGGACATTCGGCCTGACGCGTCAGGTCCGCCGAGACGATCTGACGGCGAGCGAGGTCAGTACGAGGAGGGCTGCGCCGCCCAGAAGGACACCTCCGGTCCGGCTCAAGTGCCGTGCGGAGGAAGCGCCTTTGCGCTCCCGCCAACCACCACTCACGCGTGGCGTGTCCTTCGATGGAGCCCGTAGGGCCCCGTCGTTTCTCTCGGCAGGCTCCGCACGGTTTAGGGCGCGGGTTATCGCGGCACCCATGATGTGCTCGGTCGGTCCCGGCGCCAGCGAAAAGGCGATCTGCGCCAACCGAGCCGGCCACCCGACTGCGACCTCGTCACGCGGATGCCTCGTGAGCCGGACGAAGGTCTCGGCGACATCTTCCGGCGCGTAGACGAGGGGCCCGGTGTCGATCTGGCGGTCCGAGACATTTGCGCCGTGTTCCAGCCCGGGCGTGTCGATCATCGCCGGGAAGACGGAGCAGACGTGGATGCGAGGATGCCGCCGCAGCTCCTGCCGCAGGCTCGCCGTGAAGCCGCGAAGGCCGAACTTGCTCGCGGTGTAGGCTGCCGCGAAGGGCGCCGGCGCCCAGCCGCCGAGGGAGATGTTCGTGATGAGCGTTCCGTGTCCCTGACGTAGGAAGATGGGCAGCACGGCATAGGCTCCGTACATCCCCCCGAGGAGGTTGAGCTCGACGGTGCGGCGATGCAGGTCGAGGGGGGCGTCCTGATAAGGACCGAACACCCCGCTGCCCGCGTTGTTGATCCAGACGTCGATACCGCCGAAAGCGGCCTGGGCGGCCTCGGCCAGCCTGAACACGGCCTCTGGGTCGGTCGCGTCGGTGGGCACCGCCAGGGCCTTCGCACCCAAACCGCGGCATTCCCAGGCGAGGTCGTCGAGTGCATCGGCCCGGCGCGCCGCGAGGGTGACGAACGCGCCGCGGCGGGCGAAGGCGAGGGCAGCCGCGCGGCCGATGCCGCTGGACGCACCCGTGATGACGACGGACGAAGCACGCAAATCCTGCATCGTTCGTCCTTTTCCTCGTCAGCGCCCGACCTGACGGTGCAGAGACACGATCAGCGCGTCGAGAAAATCCTCTGCCTCCGGCTTCAGGGCGATCTGGTCCGCGGTCGCGCTGGCGAGGCCGCGCTGCTCCAGCTCGGCAAGTCCCTCGGCGTCCGCTTCGTGGCCGTGGCCGTCGCGCCGAACCACGGTCGCGACCCGTTGCCCGCTGACGAGCCGGTAGTAGGCGGCGAATATGAGGATCGACAGGGCCTTGTCCGAAAGGCCCTCAGTACTCGCCGCCATATCTGTGCGCCCCGGATGGTCTCAATTCGCGGATCGTACGTCCACCGTCTGAGCGAGCAACCAGGGCTGAGGGGGCATGTTCCCCGCGTCGTGGCTGCGAAGGCGGGCGCAGGCATGGACGACGCTCGAGATGCGTCCACCACGTTTCATGACCCGCTGCGCAGCCGACCTGATCGAACTGCTCAGGCATATGCGGGAGGAACAGCGCGTCCCACTGACCTGTTAGGGCAGCAGATCCCGGGAGTGAAACGCATGGTCGACGTCGCACAGATCAAGGAGCATGCCGAGGTGATCGGCTCGGATGGGGTGCATGTCGGAACGGTCGATCATGTCGACAACGGCGAGATCAAACTGACGAAGAAGGATCCGGCAGCCGGAGGCCTTCACCATTTCATCCCGGTCGACTTCGTCCGATCCGTCGATGGCAATACGGTTCATCTCGACCGGGCTGCCGAGGAAGTCATGCGCGAGTGGTCGACCTCCTGAGAGCCGGTAGAGCTCGCGCACCGGTCGGTCCGCAGGGTTCGGCGCTCACGCTATCGCTCAGCACGCAGGCTCTTGATGAAGCGCCGAGCGATGTCCCGTACAGCCTCGTCGTCTCGGGCATCACCATGGGCCTTGTCCCAGAGATGGTCGAGGCTGCCGTCGAGCTCATCGAGGAGCTCGGGATGTCGCTGAGCGACAAAGCGGATCGTGCCGAAGAGCAGATGCTCGATCGCCATCTCGCGGCGGCGAGCGTCGATGATCCGGTCGGAGTCGGTGGAGGGCGTCTGTTCGGTCATGGGTGATCAACAGTTCCCGCCCCGCCCCGGTTTCTGAGATCGTGGGAATCGAATGCCGCATCCCACGTTTCGCGGGGTTGTAAGGCGAAGACGGCAGCATCCTGGCTCAACCGCTCCAGTGTGGCGCGAGATCGAGCGGAGCGGATCGGATCGCGACGCGTTGGGACTTCGACCCCAAAGCTCAGGATGACCGTCATGCAGATGAACCGACTCGCCGAGACCGAAGCGGCTCTCGCCTATACGGACCGGGCATGGCGCTCCGAGATCATGCGTCGTTACGGTCCCGATGGTGTCCTCCATTTCGGCTACAGCCAGGAGGGTCGCGGCGAGGACGGCACGCCGATGCGTCGAGCCTACGAGGCCCGCAGAACCGCCGTCGCGTTGTGGAGGCACGAGCGGCGGATCGGAAGCCGATAGCTGGGCTAGGGGTGCGCGGTCGGGAGCGGGGCGGATCTGGAGACTGAACTCCCGACCGGATCGATACACCGACGGGGGGCGCCCGGAGCGCGACTTATCGGGGTGCGGACCGGAGACGCTCTCGACGATACGCGGCGTTGATGCTGACCACCGCCGGGCTCCCATCCGCGCCTGCGGCCTGCACGGCCCCGGCGGCGTCCTCAAACGGGCGGGGCCGACTGGCTCGCCAGCCGGCCTCCGTTCGGCGGGATACTACTCTGCCGCAACCTGCGTTGTCCTCACAGCCTCGACCCGAGCGGCGCAGAACTTGAACTCCGGGATCTTGCCGAGAGGATCGAGCGCCGGGTTGGTCAGAAGGTTCGCTGCGGCCTCCGCGTAGCAGAACGGCATGAAGATCATGCCGACCGGCACATCGCGATCGGATCGGACCTTGAGCTCGACCGCACCACGCCTGGTCTCCAGGCGCATGGTGTCGCCAGGCTCCAGGCCGAGCCGGTAGAGCTCGCGCGGCGCCATGAAAGCCACCGCTTCGGGTTCGAGGGCGTCGAGCACGCCTGACCGCCTCGTCATCGAACCGGTGTGCCAGTGCTCCAGCACGCGGCCTGTGGACAGCACCATCGGGAACTCGGTGTCCGGCACCTCGTCCGGCGGCACGATGTTGGCCGGCACGATCTTGGCGCGACCCGTCGCCGTGGGGAAGCCCGCGTAGAAGATGATCTCGTTGCCAGGCTTGTCCGGAGCATCGACCGGGTAGGTCACCGCTCCCTCGCGTTCCAGCCGCTCCCAGGTGATGTTCTTCAGGGACGGCATCACCTGCGCCATCTCGGTGAAGATATCGGCCGGACCGGTGTAGTTCCAGTCGAGCCCAAGGCGCCGGGCCAACTCCTGAAGGATCCACCAATCCTGGCGGGCATCACCGGGCGGCGGGACCACGGGCTTGGCGATCTGAACGCGCCGGTCGGTGTTCGTGAAGCTGCCCGCTTTCTCGGCGAAGGCCGAAGCCGGCAGGACGACGTCAGCGTGGAAGGCGGTCTCGGTCAGGAACAGATCCTGCACGACGAGGTGGTCGAGCATGGCCAGCGCATGACGGGCATGGTTGAGGTCGGGGTCCGACATCGCCGAGTTCTCGCCCTCGACGAACATGCCCTTGATCTCGCCCGCATGGATGGTGCGCATGATCTCGACGACCGTGAGGCCGTTCTTCGGGTCCAGGGACTGGCCCCAGAACGTCTCGAAGAGATCGCGGACGGTCTCGTTCTCCACCGACTGGTAGTCGGGGTAGACCATCGGGATCAGGCCGGCATCGGAGGCGCCCTGGACGTTGTTCTGACCGCGCAGCGGGTGCAGACCCGTGCCCGGACGGCCGATCTGTCCCGTGGTGAGGGCGAGCGCGATCAGGCACCGCGAGTTATCGGTGCCGTGGACGTGCTGGCTGACGCCCATGCCCCAGAAGATGATGGAGGCGCGCGAGCGGGCGTAGAGCCGGGCGACCTCGCGCAGGGTCTCCGCGTCGATGCCGCAGACGGGCGCCATCTTCTCGGGCGTGAACTCGACGATACGCTCCTTCAGCTCCTCGAAGTTCTCGGTGTACCCGGCGATGTACTGCTCGTCGTAAAGCCTTTCGGTCACGATGACATTGAGCATCGCGTTGAGCATCGCGACGTCCGAGCCCGGCCGGAAGGCGAGGTGCTTGTAGGCGTGCCGCGACAGGACCTGGCGGCGCGGATCCATGATGATCAGCTTGGCGCCGCGCTCCTTGACCGCATTCTTGATGAAGGTCGCGGCCACCGGGTGGTTCACCGTCGGGTTGGCGCCAATGATGACGATGACCTCGGCGTCGAGCGCCGCCGAGAACGGCGCCGAGACGGCACCGGAATTCAGGCCCTCCATCAGGGCCGCCACCGAGGAGGCGTGGCAGAGTCTGGTGCAATGGTCGACGTTGTTCGAGCCGAAGCCGAGGCGCACCAGCTTCTGGAAGAGATAGGCCTCCTCGTTCGAGCCCTTGGCCGAGCCGAAGCCCGCCAGCGCCTTGCGGCCGACGGTGTCGCGGATGTGCTTCAGTCCGCCCGCGGCGCGCTCCAGCGCCTCCTCCCAGGTCGCCTCGCGGAAATGGGTCCAGGGATTGGCCGGATCGACCTGGTCGTTGGCGTCCTTGCCGACATTGTCGAGGCGGATCAGGGGCTTGGTCAGCCGGTGGGGGTGGTGGACGTAGTCGAAGCCGAAGCGTCCCTTCACGCAGAGGCGGTTCTGGTTGGCCGGGCCGTCACGCCCCTCGGCGTAGACGATCTTGTCGTCCTTGACCTTGTAGGAGACCTGGCAGCCGACGCCGCAATAGGGGCAGAGCGAATCCACCTCGCGGTCGGGGTAGACGGTGCGGGTCTGGCTGTCGTCGAGGTAGGCCGCCGGCATCAGTGCGCCGGTCGGGCAGGCCTGGACGCACTCGCCGCAGGCAACACAGGTCGACTGGCCCATCGGGTCGTCGAAGTCGAACACGGGCTTGGTACCGGCCGAGCGGTAGGCCATGCCGATGACGTCGTTGACCTGGACTTCGCGACAGGCGCGGACGCAGAGATTGCACTGGATGCAGGCATCGAGGTTCACCCGCATGGCCGGGTGGCTCCAGTCGCCCTCCCAGCGCTCGGCGGCCGGGAAGCGGCTCTCGGCGACCTCGACGTGATCGGCCTGAACCCAGAAGTGCGAGGTCGGATCGTGCGAGATCTCGCGGGCCGGCTGATCCGCGACGAGGAGCTCCATCACCATGGCGCGGGCCTTGGTCGCCCGCTCCGAGGCCGACTTCACCTTCATGCCAACGCCCGGCACCCGCTTGCACGAGGCCGCGAGCACGCGCTCGCCCTCGATCTCGACCATGCATGCCCGGCAATTGCCGTCCGGCCGATATCCGGGCGCGGGCTTGTGGCAGAGATGCGGGATGTGCGTGCCGAGACGCTGGGCGACCGCCCAGATGGTCTCGCCGGGCGCAGCTTCGACCTGCTGCCCGTCGAACTCGAAGATCACGCCCGGAATGCCGGCGGGCATCTCCTTGAGGCCGAAGGTGCCACTCGGGGCCGATCCTGCCTGCCCGCCGGATTTCGCGCCCTGCGAATAGGTGCTGCCGGCCGCCGGGTTGGCGTCGGTCGAGGGGCCGCCCGCATCCTGCGGGCCGGTCGAGGTGGTGGCGTGGGCTCCGGTGAGACCGGAATTCTGGGTGCCGCTGCTCATGGTTCCGCTCCAGGGATGGCGCAGGAAAATCGGGGTACGGGCGGCCCGCCGGGGACCGCCAGCGCAGGACCGCTACTCGGCCGCAAGTCTCTGCGGCGACGGGAAGAGATCCGGAAAATACTTGATCACGGTGGTGAGCGGGTTCGAAGCGGCTTGACCGAGGCCGCAGATCGACGCGTCACGCATGCACTGGGACAGCTCGCTAAGGAGCTCCGTGTCCCAGACATCGTTCTCCATCATCACGCGGGCCTTCTGCGTGCCGGAGCGACAGGGCGTGCACTGCCCGCAGGATTCGTCCTCGAAAAACCGCATCAGGTTCAGGGCCGCGCCTTTCACGTCGTCCTTGTCCGAGAGGACGATGACGGCCGCCGAGCCGATGAAGCAGCCGTATTTCTCGAGCGTGCCGAAATCGAGCGGGATGTCGTCCATCGACGCGGGAAGGATGCCGCCGGATGCGCCCCCGGGCAGGTAGGCCGCGAAGGTATGCCCGTCGCTGATCCCGCCGCAATACTCCTCGATGAGTTCGCGGATGGTGAGGCCGGCAGGGGCGAGCTTCACGCCCGGCTCCTTCACCCGCCCCGACACCGAGTAGGAGCGAAGACCGACCCGGCCGTTGCGGCCGTGGCTCTTCCACCACTCGGCACCCTTCTCGATGAGGTCCCTGACCCAGAACAGGGTCTCGACGTTGTTGATCAGGGTCGGACGGTTGAACAGGCCGACCTGGAAGGGGAAGGGCGGCTTGTGCCGTGGAAGACCGCGCTTGCCTTCAAGCGATTCGATCAGCGAGGATTCCTCGCCGCAGATATAGGCTCCGGCGCCGCGACGCAGGTGGATGCGCGGCCCGCCGGGCGGCAGCTTCGCGATCTCGCGTGCCAGGATCTCGCGCGAGATCGGGTATTCGTCGCGCAGGTAGATGTAGACGTCCGGCGCCTCGACCACGTGCGCGCCGATCAGCGTGCCCTCCAGGAAGCGGTGCGGATCGGTGTTGAGGTAGAGCTGATCCTTGAAGGTGCCGGGCTCGCCCTCGTCGCCGTTGACGGCCATCAGCCGGGGGCCGGGCTCGCCGCGCACCGAGCGCCACTTGCGCCCCGTGGGGAAGCCGGCTCCGCCAAGTCCACGCAGGCCGCCATCGTCGAGCACCTGCAGAATGGCGTCGATGGTGAGTTCGCCGGAACGCAACCGGTCGAGGACGGCATAGCCGCCGCCCGCGCGATAGGCGTCGTAATCCGGATAGACCGGCACGTGGGCATGGGTGTCGCCGGCCGCGACCGCCGCCTGCACGCTGGCGACGTCGGCCCGGTGCAGGAAGTTATGACCGACCTCGACGGCGGGGGCGTGATCGCACAGGCCGACGCAAGGCGCGCGGACGACGCGCACGCCGCGTCCGAGGGTCTCTCGAAGGGCCTCCAGCAGCGGCTCGGCGCCGAACATGGCGCAGGTCAGGCTGTCGCAGACCCGCACCGTGAGGGCGGGAAGGCTCGCTTCGCCATCCTTGAGGACATCGAAATGCGCATAGAACGTCGCCGTCTCGAAGACTTCAGCGAAAGCGAGGTCCATCTCGTCGGCAAGTGCCGCAAGATGAGCGGCACTGATCTGGCCATAGGTGTCCTGGATCAGGTGCAGATGCTCGATGAGCAGGTCGCGCTGCCGCGATTGGCTGCCGAGCAAGGTCTCGATCTCGACCTTCGCGCTCGGATCGACCTGCCTGCCCTTGGGAACCGGCCGCGCTCGAGTCTTCCCCTTGCCAGGGTGCTCGAAGCGGCGGACCACACCTGTCTCGTGCTCGCTCATGCCCTCACCTTATTTTCTGGCATACAAAATGCCACAATAGGCTTTCTCCTCAAATAGCACGATCTGGGCCCATACCTGCAAAAAATGCAGCCCTCATTGGCCGCCATAAGCGCGCAGAGGGCGGCCGGCTTCCGAGCGATGCCGGAAAGTGATCGTTCCGTCATCGGACGGGGCTTCGATTCTTGGTCCCACGACCGCGCCGAGATCGAGTTCGAAGGTATCCAAAGTCTGGTTAATTCTCTCCACCGCCTTCTCGTCGAGATGGCCGACTGGGAGATGATCCAGGCCGATCTTGTTCAATGCGGCTCGGAGGGTTTCGAGCAGTTCATCCGTCAATGGCGGCGTGGCCTCTGCCGCATAACCGCTCGCAATGGGGTCGATCCAACTCTGAGGTGAGGTGGTTTCGATGTGAGCCATCATCGCGTCTCCCTTTTCTTGATGCGTCCTACGTTAACGCACATCGGGCGACTTCAGGCGCATTGGTGATCGCACGTTTGATATCGGAGACAGCGCCGAAGGCTCTCACTATCTTGCGCGTCGAGCCTGTCGACGGCGCGGGGAGCAATGCTCACTCCGGTATGGTTCATGGGAACCGAAAATCTGCGACGGCATGCTGGAGCCTTCGGTCTCCGATATGGTCGGCCTCAGGGTGAGGAGCGGACGGTTGACCAAGGCCGCAAGGTGCCTTATGCGGACCCCTCTATCAGAAGCGTTCGTGAAACTTCTGGCCCGATCTGAGGAATTCTTGCAGGAACTGCAGGGTCTTCATAGGGGTAGTTGGGGGATAGTTTAACGGTAGAACAGTGGACTCTGACTCCTCTAGTCGAGGTTCGAATCCTCGTCCCCCAGCCAAATATTCAGCCCGCTTAGTTCTGGACTAGGCGGGTTTTTCGTTTCGACTCTGCACCTCACAGACTTGTAGAAGGTCGCATCGGCTGCGGTTTTTTTTGTGATCGTTGACGATCGAAGCCCGGCACGGCCGTGCAACCACCTGTACTGCATAGGTTGGCACGCACTTGACGCGACTTGGCCAGCGCTTTGGCACTCGAATCGTCCATTGACGATTGGATGTAGGGGCGTTCGCGCCATGCTTCCGGAGTATTCCCATCAGCCTTGGATCTCGGTCAGCCTCTCGTTCGATCGAAGCGGGACGATAATCGAGCCGCAATCGAAGGGAAGAGCGCAGTGCGAGCATTCCGACCGGTAAGGCGAAGCCGCAAGCATTGTGCTAGAATGGCAGCGCTGATGATGACACGCGAAAAAGGAACGGGCATGCGCGCACTCCTGCTCGGAGCGTGTCTTGGTTTGGTGTCAACCGGCGCTTTTGCTGCCTGCACCTGCGCTTGCGTGGAGGGTCAGGCTGTCAGCGCCTGTTCGAGTCCGACCGACATGGCGATCGTCTGTCAGCGCATTTGCCTGCCGTCGGTACTCCCTCCAGGAAGTCCCAAGCCGGCCATCAATCTTGGAGAGAGCGCCGACAGCTTCCAGGAGCGAGGCAATCGCCGCGAGATCTTCATCGGGGGTCAAGAGGCCCGATGACTGGATTCGTCGCCATCGCGGACAGACGCTAGCCGCCAGTCAGCGCGAGCAATGGGAGTGTCACTCAGATCAATGACCCTGCGTAGCCCGTCGATCCGTATGTTATCGAGCGGGCCGGATGACACGCGGGCATCAAGGGCGCTCACGGGCGCTGACATCGTGATCGGCGGCCGAACTCCCCTCGAGGAACGCACGACAAAGCCAGCCGCGAGGCTGGCATTGCATGCCCCCTCGGGTGCGCTTTACTCGGCGGCCGTCATCGCGGGTGTGAAGTGGCCGCACCAATCCGAGGCGCCGACGACCGGCCAGAGGCCGTGATCCTGAGGACCCGGCTGGCTAACCGGCGGGTTGAAGCGGCAGAGGCCCTCGTCGCCATGAGCGGCCGCCCCGTTGACCTTGTGCTCGTCGTAGAATCTGCAGCTCTCACACTTCACGTCAGCCATGTTCGCTCTCCTGATCGGATCGACGGCCAGACCGCCGCTACATCCGAATTAGACCAGTTCTAATCTGTCGGGTCAACAGCGGAGTCGCCGACGGGTTCCGCCTTGCGGTTTCGCCGAGTGGTCCAAGACGGCTGTGGAACGGGGCGGCAGGTCCGACCGGCCGTTACGGCAGGCCCGGCGTCAGACCCTCCCTCTCCAGCGCGCTCTGCCCGCGCATGGCCGCGAGGGCTCCCGCTGCAGAGCCGGCGTAGCGTTCGATGAGGCGGCGCTTGAGACCCAGGGCCGCGAAGGCCGCCTTCGGAGCGTTCACCGCGAGCATGCGCGGGGAGGGGTCGGCCAATCCGTACTTGCGGGAGACATAGGCCCGCGACCAGGCCTGATGCCAGCGCGTGCGGAAGACCCGCCCCGGCTCCGGGGCGGAGGAGCGCCCGCGCCCATGGACCGCCTCGGCGGCCTGGACGTGGATGAGAGCGCGGCCGGTCTCGGCGATGCGCCGGCAGAGGTCGTCGTCCTCGTAGAACAGGAAGATGTTCGGGTCGAACCCCCCGAGACCGAGGAACAGCTCGCGCTCCACCATCAGGCAGGCGCCCGACAGGAACGGTGCGCAGGCATCGCCCTCCGGCAGCGAGCGGATGCCTCCAGGATTGGTGAGGTAGGGCGCCAGGAGCGAGCGCGGCTGATAGAAGACCCGCCCATCCGGCTCCACGAGGCGCGGAGCGAAGAGGCCGGCATCGGAATAGGCCCTCGCCGCGGCGAGCAGCGCGTCGGCGGCGCCGGCCTTCAGGATCACGTCGGGATTGAGGATCAGGACGTGCCGCGCCCGTGCCGCCGCCCTGACGCCGATGGTGTTGGCCCGGCCATAGCCCTCGTTGCGGGCGTTGCGCAGGACCTCGGCGCCGGCCGCCTCGGCGATCCTCACCGAGCAGTCGCGGCTCGCGTTGTCGACGACGATCGCCGGCACGTGCTCGGCCGCGAGGGCGGCCAAGCAGGCGGGCAGCGCGTCCGCGCTGTCATGGGCGACGACGACCGCGACGAGACTTGGCACGATCGTCCGCCCGAAGCTGTCAGCCCTGCTTTTCGGGCAGGTTCAGGCGGATATGGAGTTCCCGCAGCTGCTTGGGCGTCGCCTCGGCGGGAGCGCCCATCATCAGGTCCTCGGCGCGCTGGTTCATCGGGAACAGCACCACCTCGCGCAGGTTCTGCTCGCCGCAGAGCAGCATGACGATGCGGTCGATGCCCGGCGCGATGCCGCCATGCGGCGGGGCGCCGAGCTTGAGGGCATTCAGCATGCCGCCGAACTTCTCCTCCAGCACCTCGACGCCGTAGCCGGCGATGCCGAAGGCCTTCTCCATCACGTCGGGGCGATGGTTGCGGATCGCGCCGGAGGACAGCTCGGTGCCGTTGCAGACGATGTCGTACTGGAACGCCTTGATGCCGAGGATCTTTTCCGATTCGCTCGGGTCGAGGGCAAGAAACTCCTCCCGGTCGAAGTTCGGCATCGAGAAAGGGTTGTGCGAGAAGTCGATCCGCTTCTCGTCTTCGTTCCACTCGTACATCGGGAAGTCGGTGATCCAGCAGAAGGCGAACTGGTCCTTATCCGACAAGCCGAGTTCGTCGCCGATGCGAATTCGGGCCTTGCCGGCGAGGCCTGCGGCCTTGGCTTCGGTGCCGGCGGAGAAGAACACCGCGTCGCCTGCCTTCGTGCCGGTCTTGGCGGCGATCATCGCCTGGATCTCGGCCGGGATGAACTTGGCGATCGGTCCCTTGCCGGTGAGCGTGCCACCTTCGTCCTCGAAGACGATGTAGCCGAGGCCCGGCGCTCCTTCGGATCGCGCCCACTCATTGAGCTTGTCGAAGAAGGAACGGGACTGAGCCCCAGCGCCCGTCGCCGGGATCGCCCGCACCACGCCGCCGGACTTGATCACGCCCTTGAACGCCTTGAACTCGACCTCGTCGCGAGCGAATTCCTCGGTCACGTCGGCGATGACGAGCGGATTGCGAAGGTCCGGCTTGTCGACGCCGTATTTGAGCATCGCCTCGGCATAGGGAATGCGCGGGAAGGTGCCGGTGACGCGCTTACCCTCGGCGAATTCCTCGAACACGCCGCGCAGGACCGGCTCGACGGCCTGGAACACGTCCTCCTGCGTGACGAAGCTCATCTCGATGTCGAGCTGGTAGAACTCACCGGGGCTGCGGTCCGCCCGTGCATCCTCGTCGCGAAAGCATGGAGCGATCTGGAAATATCGGTCGAAGCCCGCGATCATCGTGAGCTGCTTGAACTGCTGCGGCGCCTGCGGCAGCGCGTAGAACTTTCCGGGATGGACGCGGGACGGCACCAGGTAGTCGCGCGCGCCCTCCGGCGAGGAGGCGGTCAGGATCGGCGTCTGGAATTCGAAGAAGCCACCCTCGCGCATGCGCCGGCGCAGGCTGTCGATGATCGCGCCGCGCTTCATGATGTTGGCGTGCAGCTTCTCGCGGCGCAGGTCGAGGAAGCGATACTTGAGGCGGGTTTCCTCGGGGTATTCCTGGTCGCCGAAGACCGGAACCGGCAGCTCGCCGGCCGGCCCGAGCACTTCGAGCTCGTCGATATAGACCTCGATCGTGCCGGTCGGCAGGTCCGGGTTCTCGGTGCCGGCGGGCCGGGTCCGAACCCGGCCGTCGATGCGGATCACCCACTCGGATCGGGCGATGTCGGCCGCCTTGAAGGCCTTCGAGTCGGAATCGACCACGCATTGCGTCAGGCCGTAATGGTCGCGCAGGTCGATGAAGAGCACGCCGCCATGGTCGCGGATGCGGTGGCACCAGCCGGAAAGGCGGATGGTCTGACCGACGTCGGACGGGCGGAGCGCCCCGCAGGTGTGGGTTCGATAACGGTGCATGACGGGCTCTTGGGATTGAGCGGCGCACCATTCACGCGAGGGGGGCGAAGTCAAGACAAGGGGTCGAAACGAGCCGATCGGAGGAGCGGAATCCCTTTCGGAAATGACCTGCGATCCCCATATCAGGCTCATGGATTCGAACGCTTTTTTCCAGATCTTGAAGGATGCGGCGACGCTCGCAGAGCCCTCGTCCGCGGCCTTGCCCGCCTTCGTCGAGAGGCAGGAGGGGGCCTGGCGCGTGCTTCCCCTCGAGGGCGTTTTCGAGATCGTCTACGAGGATTCCCGTGGCCTCTGGAGCACTCGGCGCCTCGATGCGCGCGAACTCAAGCTCGGACCCGGGCGGACCCTGCTCGGCGGGATCGACCGCGAGCGCGGCGGCTATCGCGGATTTCGCGCCGACCGGGTCCGGCGCCTCACCGACCCGGCCAACGGACAGCGGATCGAGACCGGCATCCTCGACTGGCTCCTGGCGCGGGCCGAGGCGCAACGGCGCGAGCGGGCGGCCCTCGTGCGCAGGCTCTCGCGCGAGCAGCGCCGCGTCAGGCCCCGAGCAGCCGCGGCGGCCTGATCCACACCGGCCAAGCGGAAGCTGACCTGCGAGCCTCGCGCGCAGGGCCTCGAGGCTGAGAGTGTGGACGAGGCGCGGGAGGGGTTTCCAAGTCGTCTTCG
This sequence comes from Methylobacterium sp., assembly GCF_019745455.1. Lineage (GTDB taxonomy): Bacteria > Pseudomonadota > Alphaproteobacteria > Rhizobiales > Beijerinckiaceae > Methylobacterium. The sequence goes on along the minus strand of NZ_JAIETD010000028.1, from coordinate 132,407 downwards.
CTCGCGGGCATTGTTGCTGGCCTCGGTTGTCAGAGCCGCGGCCCCGTTCGGCCTCGCCTGGCGCAAGAACCTTCGATATAGCCGATCCTCATGGAACTCATCGCCACCACGCCGGCCCTCGCGGAGGCTTGCGCCCGCTTCGCGACCCACTCCTTCGTCACCGTCGACACGGAGTTCATGCGCGAGACGACCTATTACCCGAAGCTCTGCCTCATCCAGATGGCTGGTCCGGATGGGGGAGGGGTGCTGGTCGATCCGCTCTCATCCGAGATCGACCTCGCGCCGTTCTTCGCCCTGATGGCCGACGAGGGCGTCGTCAAGGTGTTCCACTCGGCCCGGCAGGATCTCGAGATCATCTGGATGCTCGGCGGGCTGCTGCCGCAGCCGTTCTTCGATACCCAGGTCGCCGCCATGGTCTGCGGTTACGGCGACTCGGTCTCCTACGAGCAACTCGTCAACGATGTCGCCAAGGCGAAGATCGACAAGTCCTCCCGCTTCACCGACTGGTCTCGCCGGCCGCTCTCCGAGGCGCAGCTCACCTACGCGCTGTCCGACGTCACCCATCTCGTCACGATCTACGAGGTGCTGGCGGGCCAGCTCCTCTCCACCGATCGCGGCGAATGGCTCGACGAGGAGATGAGCGTCCTCACCTCGCCGGAGACCTATCAGGCCGACCCGGCCCTCGCCTGGCGCCGCCTCGCCGGGCGGATGCGCAAGCCGCGGGAAATCGCGGTGCTCATGGAGGTGGCGGCCTGGCGCGAGCGCGAGGCGCAGAGCCGCAACGTGCCGCGCGGACGCATCCTCAAGGACGAGGCGGTGATCGACGTGGCGACCTCGGCCCCGCGCAGCGTCGAGGCACTGGGGCGCCTGCGCTCGATTCCGGCCGGCTTCGAGCGTTCGCGCACCGGCACCGAGATCCTCGCGGCGGTGGAGCGAGGCTTTGCCCGCGACCCTTCCGATATTCAGATTCCGGCCGAGCGCGCCCGCGGCCGCGGCGGCAACGGCGCCCTGGTGGAACTGCTCAAGGTGCTGCTCAAGGCGGTCTGCGAGGCAGAGCGGGTGGCGCCCAAGATCGTCGCCACCGTCGACGACCTCGAAGCCCTGGCCGAGGACGACGAGGCCGACGTGCCCGTCCTCGCCGGCTGGCGCCGGACGCTGTTCGGCGAGAAGGCCCTGGCGCTGAAAGCCGGACGGATGGCGCTCTCGGCCGAGCGCGGGCGGGTCGTGGTGCGGGAGCTGCCGTAGGCAGTCCTCATACCAAATCCGGTCGATCCCTTCGGGATGGCGGATTTGGGCTTCGCTCAAGCGGCGCGCGGCCTTGCCTGATACGGTCCCCGCTTTGATTCGAGCGGGGACCGTATCAGTTCGCCTTGGCGGTGACGTCGAGCCGATCGAGCACCGCGCCAGGGCTCGGGGCGGCGCTGAAATCGATGACGCCGAGGCCCGTGCCGCCATTCTTCGGGCGGGCGCTGAGGAACAGGCGGCCGGGCTTGGCCACGAACTGGGCCATGGCCGCGCCGATCGCCTTGGCGGCCGCCGAGTTGCCGAGGATCGCCGGGACGCCGTACGCGCTCGCCGTGGCGTATTCCTGGGTGAGTTCCTCGGGCTTGAGGCTCAGCACCTTCGCCTGTGCCGTGATGAAGCGCTCGAACAGCCCCGTGTTTTCAATGGTGAGGTCGAGGGCCTTGGCGGTGGCCGAGAGCATGGCGTAGGCGGAGACCGCCGAGTTCGGATCGAACACCTCCGGGCCGATGCCGCCGATGGTGCCGTTGAGGCGCAGGCTCCCCATGTCCTTGCCGGCGATGGAGACCTCGCGGAACGTCAATTCCCGCGCGGTCTCGTCCCAGGAGGTCTCGGCCACGGCGCTCAGGTCGAGGTCGCCGTAGCCGTAGAGGCCGAGGGAGCCGAGGCCGGGTACGCCCGCCACGGTCGCGGCCGGCAGCGTGAGGCCGGAAACGCTGAGTCGGCCGGCGGTGGGAACGCCGTCGCGGGGCGGCCCGAAGCTCATGCTCGCGTCGCGCAGGCCGACATGGGTCAGGGTCTCCGCGGTCTTCGACGGATCCCTGGTGAGCGGGTCCTTTGTGAGCGGGTCCCTGGTTTTGTCCGCCGCCAGGTCGACGTCGACGTTCTGGAACGCCACCGTGCCGATGAGCGGCGTGAGCCGGCGCATGTCCTCGTCGGTGGGCGGCGTCGTCAGGGCCGAGAGCTTGCGCAGGGCCGCGATGGTCGGGGCCAGCGAGAAGCCGGACAGCGAGACCCGGCCGATGCGCGTCCGCGCGCCGCCTCCCTTGAAGGCGATCTCCTCGAGTGTCGCTCCGGTGCCGCCGAAGGCGAGGCGCGCCACTGTGAGGTCGACCGGGTGGTCCTTCGTCTCCTGCAGGCTGAGACCGGTCGCTTCCATCGCGCCGACCGAGACGGCATCCGCGAGGTCGGCGGCGATGCCGCTGAGCCGTGCGCGCTCGGTGAGCGGAGTCTTGTCGAAGTCGATCCCGATAAAGGCGTCGGTCGCACCCGCCCAGGTCGAGGGGATCTGGCGGCCGGAGAAGTCGCGGCCTTCCACCTTGGCGATCTTCAGGGCCGTGCCGCGATCGTCGACATAGGCGATGTCGGCGAGGCTCACCGCGCCGTAGATCCGCTGCATCGCGCCCTTGCCGTCGCCGGGCTCGCCGTAGAGGCGAGCCAGGGCAACGAGGTCGACATCGCTTGCCTGGATGCGGCCGTAGGTGCCGGTGCCCGTCCTCGGCCCGCCGGTGACGCTGACGCTGGCGCCGGAGGCGGTGAGCTCTGCGATACGCCCTGCCCTCACGTCCTTGGCGACGACGTCGCGGTACACCACGCCCTGGCGGCCGGGCCCGGCCTCGGCATAGGCAACCCGCAATTCCGGGATCGTCAGGCTCGCGGCGTCGAGGCGGGCGAGCCGCGCCGGCCAGGGCGCGCCCGGGCCGGGCTTCAGCAGGGTGACGAGATCGTCCTTGGACAGGCGCGTGCCGCTCACCGTGAGGCGCGGGGCGGTCAGGACGGTGCCGCCCAGCGGCAGCATCACGTCCTGCAGGGTCACGTCCTGAACCGCCGAGGCCGCCTCCTGGGCGTGCAGGCCCGGCACCACGACGCCCCTGCCCGGATCGGCTCCGCCGAGGGCGATCAGGCAGACCGAGAGGCCCGCGGCTCGCAGCAGGAGAGGGCGGTCCTTCGAACGGGTCATGGTCGGTTCCGGATCGCTGGCGGGGGCGGTGAAGCGGGCAGGCGCGAGGGCCGAATGGCGAGGCATACCTGCCGCGTTTCAGGTCCTGAGGCAATCATGCGGCGTGCCGCCGCGCGGGGAGGGGACTGCTCAGAGCGAGAACGAGGTGCCGCAGCCGCAGGAGGCCGTCGCCTGAGGATTCTCGATCTTGAAGGATTGGCCGATCAAATCGTTGACGAAGTCGATGGTCGCCCCGCTCATGTATTCGAGCGAGACCGGGTCAACGAGGACTGTGGCGCCGTCGCGCTCGATCGCGACGTCGTCGCCGGCACGGTTGCGCTCGACGTCGAAGGCGTAGGAAAAGCCCGAGCAGCCGCCGCCATTGACGCTGATGCGCAGGGAGGCGCCGGGCGGTTCGGCGCCCATGATCTCGTTGATGCGCTTGGCCGCGCGAGGAGTGAGGGTGATCTCAGGGCTCGTCATGCTCGGGTTCCGGTCCGTCGCTTCGGGCGCAGCGCCATCGGCGATTGCCGTGGAATGCGCCGCACACAAGATATGAGGCGCGGGCAGCCGCCGCAACGCGGTGGATGCACGGAACCGACAGGATGAGGAACGCGACGTGCGGCAGAACGGCGAACGCTGGCGGGCGCCCTACGCGACCGACCCGGCCGCGACGCGGGGCCGGCTGATCCGCGAGCCGTCTTCGCCGACGCGCAGTGACTTCCAGCGCGACCGCGACCGCATCATCCATTCGAGCGCGTTCCGGCGCCTCAAGCACAAGACCCAGGTCTTCGTGCATCACGAGGGCGACCATTACCGCACCCGGCTCACCCATACCCTGGAGGTGAGCCAGATCGGCCGGGCGCTCGCCCGGGCGCTCGGACTCGACGAGGACCTCGCCGAGGCGCTCGCACTCAGCCACGACCTCGGCCACACCTGCTTCGGACACACCGGCGAGGATGCGCTCGATGCCTTGATGGCCGATCATGGCGGCTTCGACCACAACGCCCAGGCCCTTCGCATCGTGACGCGGCTGGAGCGGCGCTATGCCGGCTTCGACGGTCTCAACCTCGCCTGGGAGACGCTCGAAGGCCTCGTCAAGCACAACGGCCCCCTCCTCGACCCCGAAGGGCGGCCGACGGCGCGCTGGACCGCGCGCGGCATCCCGGCCGCGATCCTCGACTACAATGCGGTGAACGATCTCGACCTGTCGCGCTTCGCCGGGCCCGAGGCGCAGGCCGCCGCCATCGCCGACGACATCGCCTACGATTCTCACGACCTCGACGACGGCCTGCGGGCAGGCCTGTTCGACCTGGACGATCTCACTGCCGTGCCGTTCCTGGCCGGCCTCCTCGGCGAGATCGACACGCTCTATCCGAACCTCGAGCCATCGCGAAAAATCCACGAGCTCGCCCGGCGCGTCATCACCCGCTTCGTCGAGGACGTGATTGCCGAGAGCCGCCGCCGGATCGAGGCCCTGGCGCCCCGCTCGGTGGAGGATATTCGCCGGGCGGGCGAGCCGATGGTGGCGTTCTCCCCGGCGATCGTGGAGGCGGATGCCGAGATCAAGACCTTCCTGTTCGCCAGAATGTACCGCCATCCCGGCGTGCTGAGCGTACGCGCCAAGGCCGACATCATCGTCGCCGACCTGTTCCGCACCTTCACGGCCGACCCCGCCGCGATGCCTGAGGAATGGCGAACCGGTCTCGACGACTCCCCGAGCCGCCTCGCGAGGCGCGTCGCCGACTACATTGCCGGCATGACCGACACCTATGCGGTGCTGGCCCACCGGCAGTTGTTCGCGACGACGCCCGACTTGCACTGGACCGGGCCGGTGCGGGGATTGCCGCTGGCCGAGGGGTAACTTGCGGAGCTATCGGCGCTCGAACGCTCAGGGTACGGCTCGATCCGCCCGATCGGGTCAAGGGCGACCGAGCGTGGGAGCCGCGCCCCCCATGGCACGCATCCTCAGTCGTATGATCTCGGGCGACGATGGTGGATGGAGCGACACTGTGCGAAGCTCATCGAGGCGCCATCCCGTCGAGATACCGTATCGGAGCCTGAATGGCCCACATCGCCTGGAACTGCGGTGGATCGGGCCAAGGCTTTGCAAGCCCTTTGCAAGCCGATCGTCGCGGCCAGATGTCTCCCGCGACGTCGCGAAACGAAGAGAAATCCGAAATGATTTATGCTCTAGCGTCGGCGGGTCGCCGGAGGTGGGATTGCGAGCACGCCAGTGCTGCACAAGCGGCAGTGCGGCGCGCTAACGACGGATAGACCGGGCGGTCGCATCCCAAGTCGAGGCTGTTTTGCTTCTATCCCGTACGCTCCGCTACCTGCCTGCACAGCTGATCGGACCCCTGTCCCAGTTCGTCGCGGTGGTCGTCTGGACGCATTTCCTCCCTCCGGCTGCCTACGGGACCGTCGCGCTGATCATGGCGCTTCAGGAGCTGATATCGCGCCTCTGCTTGGGGTGGTGGTCGAGCTACATACTCCGCTACGCCGCGACCTTCACGCCGGATATGCAGGAGCGCCAGGGCGCGCACGAGAACGCCGTCCTCCTGGCAAGCTCGATCCTACAGGTGGTCGTGACATGGATCGTGCTGGCGGCGAGCAGTCTCCCGCTGACCCCCGATCTCGTCGCCGCAGCCGTGGCCTTCACGATCAGCCGTAGCCTCACGACGCACATGGCCGAGCGCGCGCGGTCGATCCAGGCGATCGCGATCTACACCGTCGCTCAGACGGTGGGCCCGGTGATCGGCCTAGGCTTGGGGACCGCCGTCGTCTGGACCTATCCCAGTGCGGCCGCGGCGTTGGCAGGTCTGGCTCTCGCTCAGATCGTCGTGCTCCCGTTCCTCTGGCGCGCCCTCATCCCATCGCATCGCCTTCTTCTCGACCGTTCGAACCTGAAACAGGCCCTGATCTTCAGCCTGCCCCTGATCGCCAGCAGTGCGGTCGGCTGGGCGGTCGTGAATGGGATCCGGCTCATCGTCGAGGAGGTCGAGGGGGCCGAGGCGGTCGGTCTCATCTCCGTCGGCTGGAGCCTCGGACACCGGCTGATGTCGGTCGTGGCGATGCTCGTCACCGCGGCTGCTTTCCCGATCGCGGTCGATCAGATGGTACGGTCGGGGAAAGAAGCCGCCTACGCGCAAGTCGCGCGCAACAGCGTCCTCCTGCTGGCCATCGTGGTGCCCGGAGCGGCTGGCATTCTTTGCCTGACACCGGCCATCGTCGAGATGTTGATCGGTGCCCAATTCCATACGGCGACGCTGATCGTCCTGCCGGTGGCGACCCTTGCCGCAGCGATACACAATGTCCGCCTCCATACGATCGATCAGGTCTTCCTGCTCTGCGAGCGGCCGCGGGTCATTCTGTACGTCGACCTCGTGGAGCTGACGCTGACCGTGGCGGGCTGCTGGTTCGGCCTGGTCCATGGCGGCTTCCTCGGCGCATGCCTCGGGTGCCTCGCCGCCAACGTCGTCGCCCTCGCGCTCTGCGGGTGGTGCGCTTACCGGGAGGGGCTGCGGTTACCGCTTTTGCCGATCGGCAAGATCATGTTGGCCACGTGTCTGATGGCGGCGGTCGTCACGCTCGCGCCAAGCTTTCCGGGCCGCCTCGGCCTCGCCGTCGACGTCGCTGCGGGGGGCGGTCTCTACATCCTCGCCATGGCTCTGCTGTTCAGGCAGCATTGGCCGCAGATCCGCCAGGCTGCTTAGGTCTGACTTCCGTCGTAGGCGCCGTCGGCGAAGCGTGGCCTAGCTCAAGGCCGGAGCGGCCTCGTTGCGCTGCGTGAGGACGCGCAGAGTTTGCCGAAGGCGCCGCGCGGACGAATTGTTCCGGAGGCGGTAGCGTGCCGATTGCGTCGCTGCGTAACCCAGACCGCCGATCGAGCGAGCGCGGACGACGCTGCAAAGCGCGACCGGAGGCCCGTCACAGAAGCGCAGCTTGTAGCTCTCGTCTCCGAGGCCGAAATCGAAAGCCCTCAGACCCTTGGCGAAGCAGTCTTCGAAGAGGTGACGGAACATGAGGAGGCCGGGCGAGAAGCGCGTCCACTCGCCTGACTTGTAACTCGTCAGCAGGTTCGTGAAGCGGCCGCCCGCGACGATACCCCACTGAAGGGCGACCGGAGACCCGTCGACGGTGAGAGCATACACCTTCACATGGGCCGACTGAGAATCATGGCGCGTCATGACCCTGTAGAAGTCGGCCATCTGCGGAGCGGCAAGTCCGTTATCGGATTGGCGCCCTTCCATCTGCGCAGCCTTGTCGGCGATGAGAGCCTCCAGCCAACCCAGCGCCTCGCCGTTGTCCCGGGCATAACGGGTCTCGACAGGTCCGAGCTCTTCGAGCTTGCGCCGCTTGCGTGCGAGGGTTTTCTGGGTCTCGCGACCGAAGCGGCGATCGAACCAATCGGCCCAGCCCCCGTCCAGCCGGGCGACATGACCGGACATCGGGTACGGGCGAGCGTTCCTCGTCAGCAGGGGATTGGGCCCGTCTGCCAGGCTGGTCGCGAGCTTGGCGAGATGGACGACGTCGGGGCTCTCGGCTATGCCGGCCAGGGCAGCCCAGAGCTCTTTGACCTCCGCCGGACCGAATGCAGTGCCACGCGCCACCAGCGGTGCGTGGTAATCGACCGTGCCATCGCCCAGGCCCTCGAGCACACGGAGCCCCAGCCATCGCCTCACGGCGAACGGCATGAAGATCCGTTCCCCGCCTTCATCGCCGAGGGTGACGAAAACCGGCTTCCTGCGGCTGTCCTGCCCGAGCGTCGACGACCACGCATCGATCCATTCCCGCGTCTGGAATGCGTATCCGTCGACGCTTTGCCCGAGATCGGCGAGACATGGCCAATCCGACCGGATGTCCGCCCAGTCGAACCGGACCCGCGCTCGCAGGCGCCGTTGCGTCGTCTGGGTAAACGAATTCAACAACTTCGCTCCGGCATGACGGTCTGGCGCGAGAGTGTTCTCTCTTGTCGTCTCAATCACGTCCGGCGCCCCAAAACGCAGAAGTTGTTATTCAATACGAGATTCACATCGTACGTATCTTCATCTATGAAGTGGCCTCACGACCGACACAAGAACGTAAAATTGCTTAGCGCTCGCTACGGAAGCGAGATCTGTTGAGAATTCGCGGATTCAGGGTGCGGGAGCCGTTAAGGCTGGGTCCCCCTTGTTCCTCTCAAATTCTCGCGCGCCTCGGAGAAGCCGTCCCTGGCGACGAGGTCCGCACCGCGCCTGCGCCGGCCTGACGCCGCCCCTAATGTGGCAGTTCCGGCCTCCCAGCCTGAAGCTGGCGGGCGAGCTCGAAGCCGATCTCCATCATCACATCCTCGATCGCGGCGGAAAGGCCTGGCTGGCGCAGATCGCCGCAGAGGTCGCGCAGGGCGATGGCGTGCTCGGCCATGCGGTTGAGGATGGCTTGGTCATGCCCTTTCTCGCCCGCCCAGAAGGCGGGCGCCAGGGCGATGCCGCAGCCCTGGTGCGGCCTGCCCCGGCTGTCGCAGGCGATCTGACCGCGCAGGCTCACCCGGGCCGCTCCGTCCTGGTTCCGCACCGTTAGATCGAGGGGGCCGCCGCGTTCGGCCGCCGCCTCGAAGGCCGCCGTGAACCGGCTCCGGTCGGCGCGATGCAGGGCGTCGGCGAAAGCGGTAAGATGAAGCCCGCTCTCGGCCAGTTCCGGCCGGAGACCAAGACGGCGGCCTACCTGGGCCGAAACAGCGATCCGGTGGCTCCGCACGTCATAGAGCCAGGTACCGACGACGCCGGACGCCTTCAGGGCGGCCTTGAGGTCCGGGAGGTCCTGTGATGATCGCCGAAGGGAAGCCGCCATGATCGATCCGGAATGCGCGCCGACCCCAGCCTCGTGGCTCGAATTCGTGCCACCTTAGGTTGGCGATCCGGAGCGCCCGACGACCGGACCATGCATCATAGCTAGCGAAACCAGTGTGGCAAGGAAAGAGGATGACGGCCATCGCCTCGAAGAAACCAACTTCAAATTGATTTCGATTGGATCCGTTGCGGCCTGCGCCTCGCCGCTCCGTTAACCATCGCTTAACCATGATCGCCGACACCCGGATCAGGTCATCCCTGCATCACAGGATCAGGGCCACGCCCGCCGGGAGAAGCGCCACATGAAGGCCATCACGTTCGTCACGCAGAAGGGCGGCAGCGGCAAGTCGACCTTGTGCATCTCGCTGGCCGTCGCCGCACAGGAGCGCGGGCTCTCGGTCTGCATCCTCGAGATGGACCGGCAGGCGACCATCAGCGACTGGCTCGACCATCGGACCGCCGACGGCCCCGAGGTCGCGCAGATCGACGCCACTCAGATCGACGCGGTGATGACGCAGCTGCGCAGCACCGCCTACGATTACGTCTTCATCGATACGCCCGGCGTCGATTCCTCGGGCACGCTCTCGGCGATCCGTGCGGCGGATCTGTGCATCATCCCGTGCCGGCCGACCCCGGCGGACCTTCGCGCTTTCAAGCCGACCCTGGCGGCGATCTACCGTCTCGAGAAGAAGTTCGCCTTCGTCCTCAACCAGACGCCGCCGCGCTCCTACCGCATCCGGGACGCCGCCGACGGTCTGTCGGTGCTGGGCATCCTGCCGGATGTGAACATCGTCGCCCGCACCGACCACCAGGATGCCATCGGGGTCGGGCAGGGCGTGACCGAGTTCAATCCCAAGGGCCAGGCGGCGCAGGAAGTGCGTAAGCTCTGGACCTGGATCGAGAAGCGGATGCAGGTGAGCAAGTATGTCAAAGCCGCCTAAGCCGAGCCTCGCCTCCATCGTCGCCGCCTCCGCCAAGATTGCCTCGGCCAGGAGCGCCGCCCCGAAGGCTAGCCAGAGCGCTGAGATCGTCCAGCTCGATACCGGCACCGCACCGGTTCGCCGCCCGACGACCCTGAAGACCCGGGCCAAGCAGATGTCGGTCTATCTGGAGCCGCCGGTCTACGACCAACTTCGCGACCTCGCCCATGCGGAGCGGGCGAAGATGCACGGACTCATCCTGGAGGCGCTCGATCTGCTCTTCAGGCAGCGCGGAAGCCGTTCCATCGACGAGCTGTTGGCGGAGAACGATCGGTGAGAGCTGCCGGCGCGGCTTTTTCCCTCGTCGCCTCAGTGACTTGCCTGATCCTCCTCATGACCTGAGCGAGGCAATGGCGCACTCAGGATCCATGCGTCGAGCGGCGCGAAACCCGAATCTGCTGCCCGGAGTAAATTTCCCTTACCATGACGATGACTTGCGCCTCTGCGTTGATGCGTTGCGCCGGGGATAACCCTGTGCACGACACCCACTCGCCGAGCGGGCGGCCCTCCGTTCAGGCTTCGTTTACGCAGTCCCGACAATTCTCGTGACAAGGCCGGCGCGACGATGCGCGGTTTTGAAGACCACCACGACGAGCTTGAAGGGTCAGCCGGTCCTCGCCCCCGCGTCGGCCGACCCGTGTTGCGTTCAAGGCGGGAGGCATCGGGCGGTCGTCACGATGGTGCGTGTCTCGAAGGCCGGGCGGCTGCTGCCGCGGACGGCGCCGGTCTGGCAGGTGCTGGCGGTGACCGCCCTGGCGCTGACCACGGCCAATTGCGCCGGCAAGCCGCCGCAGATGGCGGCCTCGGGCGGCGGCTCCGGCATCGATCCGAAATACGGCGTCAAGGCGAGCCCCCGCATCTACAACGAGGGCGACGTGATTCCGAAGGGCGGCGGCCGCCGCTTCTCGGGCAAGCCCTACGTGGTGGCCGGGCGCACCTACGTGCCGCGCGAGGAGGCCAAGGGCTATGTCCGCGAGGGCCTGGCCTCCTGGTACGGCAGCGCCTTCCACGGCCGCCTGACCGCCAATGGCGAGGTGTTCGACCGCATGTCGATCGCGGCGGCGCACCCGACCCTGCCGCTGCCGAGCTATGCCCGCGTCACCAACCTCGCCAACGGCCATTCCATGGTGGTGCGGGTGAACGATCGCGGCCCCTACCATGCCGACCGCCTGATGGACGTCTCGGAGGAGGTGGCCCAGGCCCTCGATTTCCGCCGCCGCGGCACCGCCAAGGTGCGGGTCGAGTATGTCGGCAAGGCCTCCACCGCCGGCAGCGACGATGCCAAGCTGATGGCGACCCTGCGGACCGACGGCCAGCCGGCCACGATCCGCGGCCGCTCGCCGGTCATGCTGGCCGATCTCGGGCCGGAGCCGCCCCCATCCGCGGCCAAGCCGCCGCGCACCGCCCTGGCCTTCCGCGCTGCGGCCGAGGAGGGCGAGCCCGCGCCGCGCGTCGAGCGCCAAGCCGAGACTCGTCCGGCCCCGATCCTGGCCGCGGCCCCGGCCAGCGTCGCCGTCCCGGCGGCGGTCCAGCCGACCCGGACCCGCAACGCCGCCTTCGAGCCGGTCCGGCCCGATCCGCGCAGCCGCGCCGAGGAGGCGAGCCGCCAGCCGATGAGCCTCGCCCCGCCGCCGATCCGCCTCGCTGGCGCCCGTCATGACGGCGCTTCCGAGACTCGCGCCCCGGCGCCTCTCGCCGCCCGTGCCGCGCCCGCCCCGGCCAGGTTCGCGGCCGGGCCCGATCAGCGCCCGGCGCAGTTCCGCGCCGCCGCCCTCCCACACTCGAACACCGCGCTGCCGAAGACCGCCCTCGCGAAGACCGCTTTCGCCACGACGACTCTCACCAAGACGCCGCCCGCCACGAGTGTGCTGATCAAGACCGCCGCGGGCCATCCCGTGCCGGGCCGGATGGCCGCGGCGCCGGTGAAGCCGGCCTTCGCACCCGCCGGCCTGCCCTCCGGCGCCGGGAACCGCGCCATGACCGCGGCAAAGCCCGCTCCCCTCGGCGTGAAGGCACCGGCCACGAAGACGGCCGCAGCCCCGACGGCGATGCCGCCGCGCCGGGCGCGGTTGGCTGGGGTGGAGTGAGGGCCGCTCCGGCTTGGGATGTCGGTTAGCTGTGGATCAGCTTCGAAGCATGACCCCTGCCACGACTCCACTCAAGTCGTTGCGAGATCGACCGAAACGCCTTGAGAAGTGTGGTCACGGTCGGCGCCGATCGTGACCCCACCACAGACTCGGATCTGCTCGTCCTATCAGAGAGCGAGAGACGTCTCTCATCAGGGGCCTGCTCCAACGCGGATCCACACCCTGGCCCTTGGCGCCATTCGCGAAGATGGCGACGCCGCGCGCGGCTCCGCTCGGCGCAGGGCTCGGGAGTTCACCCACCCCGCCCCAACCACCACCCCAGTGAACAACAGCACAGCTTGGTTCGTTTTCACCCCAGGAATCCTGTACCATGAGGCGACCGGGGCGGCCCGGCGCCGTGGCGCCGGTCGGGTGAGGCGATGATGCGTGTGAGAATGAGCGTGCCGGGCTTGAGGGGCCTGCGTTGGGCCGTGGCCGTCGGCGTGGTCCTGGCGTTGGTTGCCGGGGGAGGCGGCCGAGCGCAGGCGCAGGGGTTTCAGACGGCGGCGCCGCACGCGATCCTGATCGATGCGGATTCGGGCTCGGTCCTGTTCGAGAAGGCGGCGGACGAGCTGTTCTCCCCGGCCAGCATGGCCAAGCTGATGACCGCCGAGATCGTGTTCCACGAGATCCGGCAGGGCCGGCTCAGCATGGACAGCGAATTCCAGATCTCCGAGGACGCCTGGCGCCGCGGCGGGGCGGGGGGCGGCGGCTCCTCGATGTTCGCGCAGCTCAACAGCCGCATCAAGCTCTCGGACCTCCTGCGCGGCCTCATCGTCCAGTCGGGCAACGACGCGGCGATCGCGATGGCGGAGGGCATCGCCGGCTCGGAGGAGAATTTCGGAAAGATGATGACGGCGCGGGCCAAGGAGATCGGCCTGACGCGCTCGACCTTCCGCAACGCCACCGGCTATTCGGCGCCCGACCAGAAGGTAACCGCCCGCGACCTCGCCAGGCTCTCGGTCCACATCATCGAGACCTATCCGGACTTCTACAAGATCTACTCCGAGCGCGAGTTCACCTGGAACAAGATCAAGCAGCAGAACCGCAACCCGCTCCTCACCCTCGATATCGGCGCCGACGGGCTCAAGACCGGCTATCTCGAGGAATCCGGCTACGCTCTCGCCGGCTCGGCGGTGCAGAACGGGCAGCGCCTCGTGATGGTGATCTCCGGCCTCAAGACCGCCCGCGACCGAGCCGCCGAATCGCGAAAACTCGTCGAATGGGGCTTTCGCGCCTTCGAGCCGCGCCAGATCTTCGCCGCCGGCGAGACCGTGAGCGAGGCCTCGGTCTATGGCGGCGCCAAGGGCGGCGTGCCGCTGGTGGCCAAGAAGGCGATCCGCCTCCTCGTGCCGCGCGGTTCGGGGGACAAGGTCACGGCGCGGGTGGTCTATCGCGGCCCCCTGTTGGCGCCGGTGGAGGAGGGCGCCCAGGTCGCGCGGCTGCGCATCACCCGCGGCGAGACCCAGGCCCTCGACCTGCCGCTCTACGCCGCCGAGACCGTGGCGGCCGGCACCATCCCGCAGCGCGCCCTCGACGCCGCTCTCGAATTCGGGACCGGACTCTTCCGCAAGGCGATCGGCCAGGGCGAGGCGGCCGGCGAGAAGGCCAGCACCGGCTCGTGAGCGGGGAGGATCCAGGGGGGCGTCGCGGCCATGGCCGGCCGGGCATCTTCGTCACCGTGGAAGGCGGGGAGGGGGCGGGCAAGTCGACCCAGATCGGCCTCCTTGCAGACCATCTGCGCCTGCGCACGCAGCGGGCCGTGATCACCACGCGCGAGCCCGGCGGCTCGCCCAAGGCCGAGGCGATTCGCGAGGCCCTGCTCGCCGGCATCGCCAAGCCCTACGGGCCCTTCGCCGAAGCGCTGCTGTTCTCCGCCGCCCGGATCGACCATCTCGACACCCTGATCGGGCCGGCTTTGGAGCGCGGCGACATCGTGCTGTGCGACCGCTTCACGGACTCGACGCGGGCCTACCAGGGCGCGGCCGGGGGGCTAGACCCGGGGCTCCTGCACAGCCTGGAGCGCGTCGTGGTCGGGAGCCTGGCGCCCGACCTCACGCTGATCCTCGACCTCGACCCCGAGCTCGGCCTCAAGCGCGCCGCCGAGCGGGCCGGGGAGGGCGCTGTGCCCGACCGGTTCGAGGCGGAGGCCCTGGGGTTCCACCGCCGCCTGCGGCAGGCCTTCGCCGAGATCGCCGCAGCGGAGCCCGGGCGCTGCGCCCTCATCGATGCGAGCCGGGATGCGGACGAGGTGGAAGCCGTGATCTGGGAGACGGTTTCCGAGCGGCTGCCGCAGCTGTTCTCGGGCGACCGGACGGGGCGGCGCGACGATGCCGCCTGAGCCCCGCGACGCCGATGCCTTCGAGCCGGGCGACCTTCCCGACATCGCCCGCCCGCGCGAGCAGACGAGCCTCGTCGGCCATGACGCAGCCGAGGCGGCCTTCGCCGAGGCGATCGGGTCCGGCCGGCTGCACCACGCCTGGCTCGTCGGCGGCCCGCGCGGGATCGGCAAGGCGACCCTGGCCTACCGGGTGGCGCGCTACCTCCTCGCCCATCCCGAGCCCGGCTACGTGAACCAGGGCCTCGCGGTGCCGCCGAACCATCCCGCCGCCCGGCAAGTGGCGGCCCTGTCGCACCCGAACCTCGTGGCGCTCCGGCGCACCAAGCCGCCGGGCGCCAAGACGCTGCCGACCAAGATCTCGGTGGATGCGGCCCGCAAAGCCCTCGCCCTGTTCGGCTCGACCGCGGGAGGCGCCGGATACCGCATCTGCATCGTCGACAGCGCCGAGGACCTCAACGCCAACTCGGCCAACGCCCTCCTCAAGATGGTGGAGGAGCCGCCGCCGCGCTCGCTCTTCCTCATCGTCAGCCACGCGCCGGGGCGGCTGCTGCCGACCATCCGCTCCCGCTGCCGGGCGCTGACGCTCAGGCCCCTCGGGGAAGGGGAGGTGGCCGAGATCATCTCTGGCTTCGGGCCGCCCTTCGTCCGGCCGGAGTCGGAAGCGCTTGCGCGGGCCGCGTCCCTCTCCGAGGGCTCGGTGGCGCAGGCGGTGGCGATGCTCGACCCCTCCGCCGCCGGCGTGGTCGCCGAGATCGAGACGCTGCTCTCGCGCCTCGACCATCCCGACTGGCGCCGCATCCTGGCGCTCTCGGAAAAGCTCGCGGGCCGGGATTCCGACGCCCTGTTCGAGACCGCCCTCGACACGCTGTTCCGCTTCGTCTCGGACGAGCTTCACCGTCGCCGGGATGAGTCCCCGGCTCGCCTTGCGGCCCTGGTGGAGGTGTGTGACAAGATCGCCCGCGCCGCCCGGGAGGCAGCCGCCTACAACCTCGACCGCAGGCCGCTGATCCTCTCAGCCTTCGGCGACCTCGCCGGGGCCCTGCGCGCCGCCGCCTGACCGGACGCCCGTCCTGTGATCCGATGAACCACCTATACGGGGATCCTCCGCCGTGACCGACCTCGCTTCCCCCAAGACCTTCGGCATCACTACCGCGATCTCCTACCCCAACGGCGCGCCGCATATCGGCCACGCCTACGAGGTGATCGCCACCGATGCCATCGCGCGCTTCAAGCGTCTCGACGGCTACGACGTGCTGTTCTCCACCGGCACCGACGAGCACGGCCTCAAGATCCAGCAGACCGCAACCAGAGCCGGCATCGGCCCGCGCGAGCTCGTCGACGACATGGCCGCCCGCTTCCGGGCGATGGCAGAGGCGCTGGATTGCAGCCATGACCGCTTCATCCGCACGACGGAGCCGGACCATTACGCCGCCGCGCAGGCCCTGTGGCGGCGCATGGAGGCGAACGGCGACATCTATCTGTCGAAATACGCCGGCTGGTACTCGGTGCGCGACGAGGCCTATTACAACGAGGACGAGACCGAGATCGCCCGGGACGGGGAGCGCCGCGCCAAGGCCACCGGCACGCCCGTGGCCTGGATGGAGGAGGAGAACTTCCTCTTTCGGCTCTCGGCCTATGGCGACAAGCTGCTCGCGCTCTACGAGGCGCAGCCCGACTTCATCGGCCCCGAGACGCGGCGCAACGAGGTCGCGAGCTTCGTGCGCTCGGGGCTCAAGGATCTCTCGGTCAGCCGCACCAATTTCGACTGGGGCGTGCCGGTGCCGGGCCACCCGGACCACGTCATGTATGTCTGGGTCGACGCCCTGACGAACTACCTCACGGTGACGGGTTTTCCGGATCTCGACGACGCGCGGAAAAAGTTCTGGCCGATGGACCTGCACGTGATCGGCAAGGACATCGTGCGCTTCCACGCGGTGTACTGGCCAGCCTTCCTGATGTCGGCGGGACTGCCGCTCCCCAAGCGCGTCTTCGGCCACGGCTTCCTGCTGACGCGCGGGGAGAAGATGTCGAAGTCCCTCGGCAACGTCGTCGACCCGTTCGATTTGATCGCCACCTACGGCGTCGATGCCTTGCGCCACTTCGTGCTGCGCGAGGTGCCGTTCGGCGGCGACGGCAATTACAGCCACGAGGCGATCATCGCCCGCTACACCGCCGACCTCTCGAACGGGCTCGGCAACCTCGCTCAGCGCTCGCTCTCGATGATCGCCAAGAACTGCGAGGGGAGGGTGCCCGAGCATGGCGCGTTCACCGAGGATGACCGCGCGCTCCTCGCTCTCGCCGACGCCCTGCCCGGCATCGTACGGACGGCATTGGACAAGCTCGCGCTCCACACCGCGCTCGCCGAGATCTGGGCGGTGGTGACGGCGTCCGACCGCTACTTCGACGGTGAGAAGCCGTGGGTCCTGCGCAAGACCGATCCGGCACGGATGGGCGCCTCGCTCTACGTCGTCGCCGAAACCCTGCGGGCCATCGGCATCCTGGTCCAGCCCTTCATGCCGGGCTCGGCGGGCAAGCTCCTCGACCTCCTCGCCGTACCAGCCGAGCGCCGCCAGTTCGCAGACGTAGGGGAGGGCGGGCGCCTCGTCCCCGGAACCGCCCTGCCCCCGCCGAGCGGGCTGTTCCCGCGGTTCGTGGAGCCGGAGGCCTAGAACGAGCCGCTGGCTCCGCCGACAGCGTTCGCAAGATGGACCGGCACCGTTCGGCGCCACACTCTGTGAAGACACCTGATCGACATCCATGCTCATCGACAGCCACTGCCACCTCGATTTCCCCGACTTCGCCGCCGACCTCCCCGGCGTGATCGCCCGCGCCAGGGCGGCCGGCGTGAGCGGGATGCTGACGATCTCCACCCGGGTCGCCAAGGCGCGCACCTACGAGGCCCTGTCGGAGGCGCATGGGGAAGTCTGGCACACAATCGGCACCCATCCGCACGGTGCGGGTGAGGAGCCGGACGTGCCGGCGGCCGAGATCATCGCGCTGAGCGCGCATCCGCGCTGCATCGGGATCGGGGAGGCGGGCCTCGACTACCATTACGCCGACGCGGCCCCCGAAGCCGTGCAGGAGCGGGTTTTCCGCGCACATATCGCCGCCTCGCGCGAGACCGGCCTGCCGCTCGTCATCCATTCGCGCGATGCCGACGCGCATATGGAGCGCGTCCTCGTCGACGAGATGGGGCAGGGCGCCTTCAGGGCGGTGCTGCACTGCTTCTCGTCCGGTGCGCGGCTGGCGGAAATCGGAGTCGAGCTCGGCCTGTTCGTCTCCTTCTCCGGCATCGTCACCTTCCGGCGCTCGCACGACTTGCGCGCCATCGCCGCCGAGGTTCCCCACGACCGGCTGCTGGTGGAGACCGACGCCCCGTTCCTCGCCCCCGAGCCGCATCGCGGCCGAACCAACGAGCCGGCCTATACCGCCGACACCGCGCGTTCGCTGGCCCAGTTCCTCGACATCCCGTTCGAGGAGTTTGTGAGCCTGACCACGGCGAATTTCCACCGGCTCTTCGCCAAGGCGGTTCCGGCGGGGGAGCGGTAGGGCTCTCGCTCGACATGGGCTCGTAACGTCCGCTGATGCGACGTCAGCATTCAGCTTGGTGTTCCAGGCATCAGCGAAGTCTGCCTGGCGAATGCATCGAGAGTGAATCGCTAGCAATACTTTAAAATTTTCGCTTTTTGTCTCCAAGGTTTGTGCGGGAGAGTTGTATCTTCCAGTCGTTACCGGAGGATATCATGCTCGTGTCACCGAGGTTTCTCCTGATGATCGGTCTGGCTGTTTTGGTTCCTGACGATGGTGCCTCGGTGCAATCCGACTTGCCACGTGCAGTACCAAGCACGGAGCCCGCAGTTCCTGCTCGGGGCTATCCTGTACGAGGGGAGAGCACGATGACCATCACCGTGCCGCTCGTGGCGGGGGAAAGTGCCGACGAGCAGCTCAAGTTGAGCGAAGTGGTCAACGAGCCTCGCTCATCAGGCAGCCGGCCAGGACAGCGAAGCCGGGCACCTCGACTGCTGATGATCTTCGAAGAGGGTGGCGAACAACCATAGGCTCGCGCCTCATCGCCTAAGCGATAGACCGACACTTGAGTGCATCGCCGACCCCTGTGTTGATGAGCAAGGTACGAGATGCTCCATTGATGTCCGCAATCGGCCCAAAGTACCCGGTCGACCGGAATGAAACCCACACCGCGCCACGACCCCCCCAAGGGGGCGTGACAGGCGGGCGGGCCCTCCGTTACGAACGGGGCCGGAGGTGCCGATGCGTTCGCTGACCTTGACCATCCTCGGCTGCGGCTCGTCCGGCGGCGTGCCGCGGGTCGGCTATGGCTGGGGCGCGTGCGATCCGTCCGAGCCGAGGAACCGCCGCCGGCGCTGCTCGGTCCTCGTCGAAGGGCAGGGGGACGGGCAAGGAAATCGGGAGGAGGGCGTCACCACGCTCCTGATCGACACCTCGCCGGACCTGCGCGAGCAGTTGCTCGGCGCAGAAGTGCATCGGCTCGACGCGGTCCTGTTCACTCATGCCCATGCCGACCATACCCACGGCATCGACGACGTCCGCCCCCTCGTCATCCATATGCGCCGGCGCATCCCGGTCTATGCCGATGCGCAGACGCGGGCTTTGCTCGAGGCGCGCTTCGGCTATTGCTTCGCGACGCCGCCGGGCAGCGATTATCCGCCGATCCTCGACATGAACGATTTCGTCGCCGGCGAGCCGCTCTCGATCCCGGGGCAGGGCGGGGCGGTGGAGGCTCTGGCCTTCGCGATGGAGCACGGCAACGAGGTCGCGCACGGCTTCCGCTTCGGGCCCCTCGCCTACGCGCCCGACGTCAGCGTGATGCCGGAGGCCGGCAAGGCGCATCTTGACGGCCTCGACCTCCTCGTCATCGATGCCCTTCGTGAGACGCCGCACCCGACCCACTACTCGGTCTCGGACGCCCTTGCCCTCATCGAGGAGGTGCGGCCGCGCCGGGCGGTGCTGACCAACCTGCACACCGACCTCGACTACGCGACCCTGGCGGCCAGGCTGCCGGACAATGTGGCGCCCGCCTATGACGGCATGCGCCTCACGGTCGATCTTTAGGGCTCGGCTGACGACAGTTCTGCCGGCCGATAGGGGCCGGACGCGTCTTCGCGACGTCAGTTATGCGCCGACGGGTCGGCGCGGCTCGGCGCGACCGACATGGCGGGGGCGAGGCCGACCTGGACGAGGATCTGGTTGCTGGCGGCCTTGGCGAGGCGATCGTAGCCCGCATCCGTCATGTGGAGGCCGTCCGGGCCGATCATCTGCGAGGGAGTCATGATACCCTTGTCGACCCAGGTCTTCATCAGGGCATGGCGGCGGATTACCGGCACGCCGAGCTCCGCGGCGAGGGCATGCAGGGCAGCGGCGTAGCGCTCCGCGCCGTCGATGCCGCTGAGGCGCCGGCACCATTGCTGGTCCATGAGCACGACGTCGGAGCCAGTGGAGCGGATCGCCGCGATCCCGTCGCGGGTGAGTTGGGAGAAGCGCTCCACCGGAACGCCGGTCATCGGGTCGTTGCTGCCGGTCTGCCAGATCACGAGATCGGGTCGGTCGGCGAGCACGTCGCGCTGAAGGCGCCGCGCCATCGCCTCGGCGTCGTCGCCTCCCTTGCCGCGGTTGATCACGTTGACGGCGGGCCGGCCGGCTACACCGAGTCGCAGGCTCTCGGAGAGATCGCGCTGGAGCAGGGCCGGGTAGGTCGAGGCCGGGGAGGAGGCGCCGGCGCCTTCGGTCGAGGACGACCCGAAGGCGATGATCCGGATTTCTCCGCCGGCATCGAGCCGCGCCTTGAGGCGCGGCAGCGCGCCGGTGGCCGCGAGAGCCGCGTTGGTCACGCCGGAGCCGAGCGAGAGCGGTTCGGCCTTCGCGGACATGCCGAGCCACGCCATGGCGATGGCGGCGAGGCCGAGGAGCGGAAAACGGCGCTGGAATGTCAGCATTGCGAGCAATCGAATCGTGTCAGCGAGTGAGGCTATCGCCTCATGGACGACGATTATGACGATTGCGCGATCGAGTTAAAGCGCTTTGTGGATTGTCGACCAGCCTGACCACAACGGAGAAGTCTCTGGTTCCGTGGTGAATTTCGATTGGAGATCCATGGTGAATGGGGGCTTTGCGAAGGCCCCTGCCCCGACGTGGCAGGCACTGAAGTTCCATAATATATCTTATGCGAATGGCCGATTGGGGTTGGGGAGACCGCTCAAGAGGTGCTTCCACGCCCCGATTGCGCCAGCAACCCCTCCTCCACGGGTTTGAATCGCGCGAATCTGAGGGCCAGGGTCGGCAGGAGCATCAGGTTGAGGATCGTCGAGGTGACGAGGCCGCCGAGGATGACGAGGGCCATCGGGCCCTCGATCTCGCGGCCGGGCTCGCCGGCGCCGAGCGCCAGGGGCAAGAGGCCGAGGCCGGTCACCAGCGAGGTCATCAGGATCGGGACGAGGCGGTCGGCGGCGCCGTCGATGGAAGTGGCGAGGTTCCAGGTCCGGCCCTCGATCGTGACGAGGTGCTCGTAATGCGAGATCATCATGATGGTGTTGCGCAAGGATATGCCGAACAGCGTCACGAATCCGACGATCGAGCCGAGCGACAGCACCCCGTCGGTCATGAAGACCGCCATGACCCCGCCGACGAAGGCGAAGGGCAGGTTGACGAGGAGCAGCATCAGGTTGCGCAGCGAGCCGGTGACGACGGCGAGCAGCATCAGGATGCCGAGGATCGCGAAGCCCGAATAGAGCAGGAGGTCGCGCTGCGCCCGGTCCTGCACCTCGGCGGCGCCCGAGAAGCCGAGATAGACGCCCGACGGCAGGGCGACCTCGCGGGCGATCTTGCGCTTGGCCGCCGCCATGACGGAGGCGACGTCCCTCCCCTGCACGTTGGCGGTGACGGTCTGGACGCGCTGGGCGCCCTGGTGCTGGACCTGATAGCGGCCCGCGCTTTCGTAGATGTCGGCGACCTGGGCCAGGCTGACGTAGCGGCCGTTCGGGGTGCGCAGGGGCAGGTCGCCGAGGGCGGCGAGGCGCCCGCGGGCCGGACCGCCAAGGTTGACGATGACGTTGAAGACCGCGTTGCCCTCGTAGGTCTGGCCGACCGTGTCGCCCTGATAGGCCGTCCGCACGACCTCGAGCACGTCGGTGGCCTCGAGGCCCCAGTGCCGGAGATCGTTGGGGCGCAGGGTCACGTTCACCTGAGGCAGGCCGGCGGGCGCGCTGCGCTGGATGTCGGCGGCGCCCGGGACCTCGCCGAGCTCGCGGGCGATGTCGGAGGCTGCCGTTTCGATCCGGGCGAGGTCGTTGCCGAAGACGCTGATCACCACCGGGGCCCCTGCCCCGGACACCGTCTCCTCGATGCGCTCGGTGAGGAAGGTCTTGAGCGAGAAGGCCGCGCCCGGGAACTCGGCGAGGAGCGTGCGGATGCGGGTCTCGACCGCCTTCTGCTCGGCGCCGCCGAGGCCCGGATCGAGGTCGATATGGATCTCGCTGTAATGGGTGCCGGCCGTATCCTGGCCGGCCTCCGCCCGCCCGATCTGCGAGGCCACGGCCCGGATGCCGGGGATCGCCTTGAGGTCGTGGGTGATCCGGGTGCCGAGCCGCATCGATTCCTGCAGCGAGGTGCCTGGCGCCCCGGCCATGTGCAGGATCAGGTGTCCTTCCTTGAGGTCGGGGAGGAAGGTGCTGCCGAAGCCCGGCACCAGGGCGGCCCCGGCCAGCGTCAGGAGGATGGCGGCGGCGACCACGAGGAGCGAGACCCGCTCGATCCCGGCGAGGGCCCAGGCATAGGCGCCGCGCGACCAGCGCATCATCGGCGGGTCGCGGGCTTCCGCCCCCTTGCGCCCCGTCAGGAGCAGCATGGCGAGGGCCGGGGTCACGGTCAGCGCCACGGCCAAGGACGCGATCACCGCGAGGATGTAGGCGAGGCTCAATGGCCCGAACAGCCGCCCAGCTATCCCCGAGAGCGCCAGCACCGGCAGGAAGACCAGCAGCACCGCGAAGGTCGCGTAGGCCACCGCCGTGCGCACTTCGAGGATGGCGTCGATGATCACCCTGCCCTCCTCCCGGGGCAGTCCGAGGCGGCGGTTCTCGCGCAGTCGCCGCACGACGTTCTCGACGCCGATCACCGCGTCGTCGACGACCTCGCCGATGGCGATGGCGAGGCCGCCGAGCGTCATCGTGTTGAGGCTCTCGCCCATGGCCTGCAGCGCCAGCACCGCCGCGATCAGCGAGAGCGGGATCGCCACGGCGCTGATGATGCAGGTGCGCCAATCGTAGAGGAACACGAACAGCACGATGACGACGAGGATGCCGCCGAGCCCCAGGGCCTGCAGCACGTTGGCGTTGGCGACCGTGATGAAGTTCGAGGGCTTGAACAGGTCCGGCCGCAAGGTCACGCCCTCGCGCTCCAGGGCCGGCCTGAGCTCGGCGAGCGCCGCCTCGACGCGGGCGGCGACCTCGCGGGTGTTGGCACCATATTGTGCTCCGACCATCAGGAGCACGCCCGGCACGCCGTCGACGAGGGCGGCGCTGATCGGCGGCTCGCCCGCGGCGACCACGTCGGCGACGTCGCCGAGGGTCACGCTGGCGCCGCCCTCGTTGACGAGGACGGTGCGGGCGAGGGCCTCGGGTGTCAGCGACTGGCCCTCGGTCTGGAGGGTGACGCGCTGGTTCGTCGTGTCGACGAAGCCCGCGCCGCGCACGCCGGTGGCCTTGCGGGCGGCGGCGAGCACGTCGTTCATGCCGATGCCGAAGCGGATCAGGTCGTGCGGCCTGACCTGGACCTGGAGCGAGCGCACCGCGCCGCCATAGACCGAGACCTCGGCGATGCCCGGCACGGCAAGGAGGCGCAGCCGCACGGTCCAGTCGGCGAGTGTTCGTAGCTCCATCGGAGAACGCTGGGGCGCGGTCATCCCGACGAGGAGCACGGTGGAGGTGGCCGAGGTCAGCGCCGTCATCGCGGGAGGCTGCACGCCCTGGGGCAGGCGCCCGGCAAGCGCCGTCAGCCGCTCGGTGACGAGCTGGCGCGCCCGGTAGATGTCGCTGCCGGCCCGGAAGGTCGCGGTGATGACCGAGAGGCCCTGGATCGAGTTCGACCGCAGGGTGACGAGGCCCGGCAGACCGTTGACCGCCACCTCGATCGGCTGGGTCACCAGTACCTCGACCTGCTCGGGGTTGAGTCCTGGCGCCTCGGTCTGGATCACCGCCGCGGGCGGCGCGAATTCCGGGAAGACGTCGTACTTGGCGTCGCCCATTGTCGCTGCGCCGAAGGCGGCGAGCGCCATGGCGAGACCGAGCACGACCCCGCGAAACCGCACGGCGAAAGCGACGAGGGCGGCCTGCGGGCCGGCGGGCATCGGCTCCATCTAGTCGTCGTCCGCCCCGCCGGAGACCTGGAGCTGCGCCTTCATCTCCTCCGACAGGAGCGCCTGGCCGCCCCGCAGGACGATCTCGGTGTCCCCGGGCAGGTCCTCGACGACGTAAGCATCCGCCGACATGATCGGGTCCGACTTCAGGAGGTGTCGGACGTAGGCGCCCGGCGCCACCGCACGGTAGACCCAGGTGCCGCCGCCCCAATGGACCACCGCGTCCTCGGGCACGCTGAGGCCTGTGACGTTGCGCTCGCCCGTGAGGAACACGAGCATGCTCATTCCGGGCAGGAAGCCGCTATCGCCCGCCACGGTGTAGAAATAGCTCAGTCCCTGGATCTTGGAATCGGTGCGGGTCGCCGGTGAGATGTAGCGCAGGGCGACCCGTGCGCTCTGCGGCGGTACCTCTGCGAAGGCTGCGGCCGGCCTTCCTCTCAGCGTCTCGCCCGGTGGCAGCGTCACCTGGACCAGGAACTCGCTGCGCTCGATCAGCCGCGTGATCGTGGGGCTGCGCTCGACGATGGCCCGGCCGATCACCGGCCCCCATTCCTGCTGGGCCGTTGCGGCGAGGGTCCGCACCTGCGATTCCGCAGCCGCCAGGGAGGCGAGGTCGGTCTGGAATGTGCCCTCGGTGGTCTCGACCTGCACGGTGGTTGCGTAGGGGCCGAGATTTTTGGCCCGCTGGAAGGCGCTGCGCGAGACCTCGACCCGCGCCTGCGCGGTCTGGAGCTGAGCCTTGGCGCTGGCATAGGAATTGGTGAGGTCGGTGACTCGGGCGAGGTCCAGGACGCTGCCATAGGCCTGGACCTCGGCCCGATGCGCCAGAGCCGGCACCACGCGGGTATCGATGCCGATGCGGGCCTGCTCGGCCGGGTTGAGCTTGACCACCATCCGCCCTTCCTCGACGGCGACGCGCTGGGCCGGCAGATGCGGGCGCTCGGGCTTTTCCGGTTCCGAGAAGGCGCGCAGGCGCGCGAACGCCTCCTCGCCGGACCTGCGCAGGGCCGAGTCGGCAGCGACGAGGCCGAGGCCGGCCAGGAGCAATGCCGCCAGGACGGCCCATCGCCATCGGGTCACGCGCCCCGCCACAACTCCCCTCCCCGGTTCTCCGTTCTGCTCCCGATAGCGTGTCCGCCGTGAAATCGATACCGGGCGAGGCCCGGCGCGTTCGGGCGGGCGTCGCCATCCACCGCCAAACGCGGAATGGAGGCGAGACATCGTGTGCGGCGGGTGCCCAGAAGAAAATGCTTTAGGACGCCCGGTTCAGACCAATGAAGAGGAACTTGACCCACCTTTTGCCACCCTCGATGTCATTCCGGGGCTGCGCAGCAGAACCCGGAATCCATAGCCGCGACGCGTGCAAAGCATGATGAGGTCGGCGGCTATGGATTCCGGGTTCGCCTTTGGCGCCCCGGAATGACGGGTTGTGGGACCCGCTTCAGCCGTCCCGTCTCCACGGCGCGAACCAGCCGAGGCCGGTCCGTGTGCCTTCGGCCGGGTTGTACTCGCAGCCGACGAAGCCGGCATAGCCTAGACGGTCGAGGGTGCGGAAGACGAAGGCGTCGTCGAGCTCGCCGGTGCCGGGCTCGTGGCGGCCGGGCACGCTCGCGGTCTGGATATGACCGATCAGCGGCATCAGCGCCTCGAGCCGGGTGGTGACGTCGCCGTGCAGGACCTGGACGTGGAAGACGTCGAATTGCAGCTTCGCGTTCGGATAACCCGCCGCCCGCAGCTCCTCGACCATGCCCGCTGCGAACGCGACGTCGTCGAGGAAGTAGCCCGGCATGCTGCGCCGGTTGATCGGTTCGATCAGGAGGTCGATGTCGCGGGTGGCGAGCCGGCCGGCAGCATGCCGCAGCGAACGCCGATAGGCCGCGACGGCATCCGGGTCGTTCCTGTCGGCAAGCCCGGCCATGAGGTGGAGCCGGCGCGTACCCGTCGCCTCGGCATAGGTGCGCGCCATCTCGACCCCCTCCGCCATGGTGGCGAACCGGTCCGGCAGGGCCGCGATTCCGCGCTCGCCGGCCGCCCAATCTCCCGGCGGCATGTTGAACAGGGCGAGTTCGAGATCATGACGCTGCAGGCGCGAGGCGATCGCACTTGGCGATTCCGCGTAGGGGAACAGGCACTCCACCGCCGTGAAGCCCGCATCCGCCGCCGCCGCGAAGCGGTCGAGGAAGGCGTGCTCGGTGAACATGAGGGTGAGGTTGGCGGCAAAGCGCGGCATCTTGGGTGTCGCGCTAGTCCTTGATCAGCGTGCCGGAATAAATCACCGGACCGGTCGGCTTTCCGGTCGGCGAGCCGCCGGGCGGCTCCACCGAGACCGCGAAGAGACCGGCACCCGGCTGCGCCGCCTTGGCGTCGGCCGGTAGGGCGACCTTGCGGGCGCTGGCGCCGATCACGCCGAGGGTCTTGGGGGTCCCGCCCTCGACGTACCAGAGTTCGAGGCTGTGCCCCGCAGGCGTCTCGGCGCCGACAGGGCGGACCTGCGCGGTGCCGGCGGCGAGGTCGACGCTGACGAGGAAAGCCGGGACCTCGCCGCCGCGGCTGACTACGGCGACGTAGCGCGTATCCGCAGGCGTGACGGGGGGCGCGCCGAACCGGCCGAGGGCGACGACGAGGGCGAGGCTCGCCGCCAGGGCGCCGGCGGTCAGAGCCGCGCCGCGCCAGAGCCGGATCTGCCGCGACAGGGCTTCGATGCGGTTGTCGTTGGCGGGAGCCGATGCGCTTCGACCCGGAAGCGCCCGCAAGATCTTCTGCCAGACCCGCTCGGGCGGCTCCACGGACTGGATCGTGTCGTCGAGCGGCGAGAGACGGCGTTCCCAGGCGCGCACGGCGGCCTCGGTCGCCGGATCGACCGCCCGTTCGAGATCGAGGGCCGCCCGTTCGGAAGCGGAGAGGGTGCCGAGCACGTATTCGGCGGCGCGCAGGTCGCGCTCGTTCGGGTCGGCGCTCATGCGGCGGTCTCGAGGCAGCCGCGCAGGGTAGCGAGCCCGCGATGCAGCCAGGTCTTGATGGTGTTGACGGGCTTATCGTAGCGCGACGCGAGTTCCTCCCGCGAGTAGCCCTCGCAATAAGCCAGCACGACGCAGTCGCGCTGCGCCGCCTCGAGTCGCCCGAGGCAGGCCTTGAGCGCGTCGCGCCCCAGGATCGCGCCTTCGCTGTCGTGAGGATCGGCGAGCCGTTCCACCCAGTCCTCTCCGTCCTCGGTCACAGGCCCCTGCACCTCGCCCTTCCTGCGGACGACGTCGATCGCCCGGTTCCGGGCGATGGCACAGAGCCACGCAAGCGGCCGGCCGGAGGCGGGATCATAGGATCCCGCAGCCTGCCAGACACGCACGAACACGTCCTGGAGGACGTCCTCGGCGGCGCTGCGATCCCTCTGGATACGAAGGATGAGGCCGTAAAGTTTCGGGGCGGTGAGGTCGTAGAGCGATTTGAGGGCCTGTTCATCGCCGCTCGCGATCCCGGCCAGCAATCGCGAGAGCGTGGCGTCGTCACGCACGGGGCGATTCATCCTCTCCCAATCCGTCCGCCTCTGCCGGGCGGCACGGTCATCTCGTCACGATCGAACGTAGGGGCAGCACGGATTTCCACCGCCACGGTTCGCCCGCGGGCAACCTAGGGCAAGCGATCCGCCCGTGCCACTGCGCAGGCCGCGATCCGATGTGGGTAGATCCATCGCCGGGACGCCTCGTCGCCCTGTCCCATCGGCGACCGGCGACCTATCTCAACGGATTGCATCCGGGGCTCGCTCCCGTGACACTCATCCCGTGACACTCATGGAGACGTTCGCATGGCCTCGCCGGGAGATTGGAAGATTCCCTCGGCCGTGCAGCCGAAGGCGGCGGATTACACCTTCGACCTCGACCGGGCGCTCACCGCCATCGTGTCGCTCTCGACCCGCGTGCCGCCCGAGGCCTTCACGGCGGAGACGCTCGGTACGGAGCGCGCCGGAAACGGCGTCGTCATCGGCGAGGATGGCCTCGTCCTCACCATCGGCTATCTCGTGATGGAGGCCGACACGGTGTGGCTGACCACCCAGGACGGCCGCTCCATTCCCGGACACGTGGTCGGCTACGACGCCGTCACT
The DNA here is from genome assembly GCF_019745455.1 of Methylobacterium sp. GTDB lineage: Bacteria > Pseudomonadota > Alphaproteobacteria > Rhizobiales > Beijerinckiaceae > Methylobacterium. Next base: position 104,467 of record NZ_JAIETD010000028.1, on the reverse strand, counting down.
GGATTTGGCCTCGTCCAGGCCCTCGGCGACCTCAGGCTGCCGCACTTGACGCTCGGGCGCTCCGACACGGTCCGGGTCGGAGACCGCGCCGTGGTGGCAGGCGCCGGAGGCCGACAGCGCAGCGTTGCTGTCGAGGTGGTCGCCCGGCAGGAATTCGCCGGCTACTGGGAATACGTCCTCGACGAGGCGATCTTCACGGCGCCCTCGCACCCCCATTGGGGCGGCACCGCGATGCTGGGGCCGCAGGGTGAATTGCTGGGCATCGGCTCGCTGCAGCTTCAGCAGGGCGGCCCCGGCGGCCCGAAGGCGATCAACATGATCGTGCCCATCGACCTCCTGCCGCCGATCCTCGAGGACCTGACCCGGCGCGGCCGGGTCGATCGGCCGCCGAGGCCGTGGCTCGGCCTCTACGCCGCCGAGGGCGAGGGCGCCGTCGTCGTGATGGGGCTAGCGGATGACGGGCCGGCCGAGAGCGCGGACCTGCGCGCCGGAGACGCCATCGTGGCGGTGGCGGGCGAGCCCGTGGCCGATCTCGCCGGGTTCTTCCGGCAGGTCTGGGCGCTCGGCGAGGCCGGCGTGCGCGTTCCTCTCACCGTCCAGCGCGAGGGCCGCACCCTCAAGCTGTCGCTGACCTCTTCCGACCGTGAGCGGTTTCTGGTGAGCCCGCAACTCCACTGAGCGGTCGGCCCGGCGGACGAAATCCGATGCGCCGTAACCTTTCATAATTTTTCCGCCCGAAGGATCGGGAAGTGTGCCGGCGGCCGAATAGGCATCCGCCGCATTTCTTCCCGCGAGGCCAAAGGCGAAACCCTTCAGCGACACGAGATGGACAGGCAAGGCGTCATCGTCGGCATTCACGGCCTCGAGAACAAACCACCGCTCGACGAGAAGAGGCGGTGGTGGAGGCAGGCCATCCTGGAGGGATTGCAGCGCAATTGCGGGGTCGGCGCCGACGACCTCGCCTTCGAGTTCGTCTATTGGGCGGACCTTCGCTACGACCGTCCGCTGGCGGGGGACGAGAACAAAGAGCCCTATCGGCCGGGCGACGGCAGCGGCCCGTTCCCCCGGTACGACGAGCCTGTCTCCGAGACATCCCTGAACAACACGGTCCTCGGCCACGTCTACAAGGGGCTCGACTGGGTCCAGACCAAGACCGGCGTCACGCCGGTCGACAACGTGATCCTCCAGAACCGCTTCGACGATCTCTGGCACTATCAATCCGAGAACAGCTTCGCCCGCGCCGTGCGCGCTCGCCTGAGGGACGTCCTCGAACGCATGGCCGGGCAGCCGATCTTGCTCGTCGCCCACTCGATGGGGTCGATCATCGCCTACGACACCCTCCGGATGCTGGAGCGGGAAGCCCCTTCGGTCCGGGTCGACCATCTGGTGACGCTCGGCTCGCCGCTTGGTTTGGCCGAGGTCAGGTTGAAGATCGTCGCGGAGAACGGCGCCGCCCGGATGCCCAACAATGTCGGGCGTTGGACCAACCTCGCCGACAAGCGAGACCTGGCGGCCGTGGTGGGCGAACTCGCAGAGGATTTCGCGCCGAACGACCACGGCGTCGGCATCCGCGACGCGGTGGTCGTGAACGATTATCGGCGTCCGGCCGGCGGCTCCAACCCTCACAAGTCCTACGGCTACCTCAGGACGCCGGAATTCTCCGAAATCGCGCGGGACTTTGCGAAGGGCTGTTCTCCGGCTGCTTCAGAACTCTACGAAACGGTCCAGGATGACGGCGCGCGAGGGTGAGGAGGCCGGTGTCCGGTTGCTCCGTTCCGGCGGCGGGTCTATCCCGTGGCGATGACGCAACCCATCCATATCGTCGGCGGCGGCCTTGCCGGTTCGGAGGCCGCCTGGCAGATCGCCGAGAGCGGCCATCCGGTCGTGATCCACGAGATGCGGCCCGTGCGCGGCACCGAGGCGCATAAGAGCCAGGATCTCGCCGAGCTCGTCTGCTCGAACTCGTTCCGCTCGGACGATGCCAACGGCAATGCCGTCGGCCTGCTGCACCAGGAGATGCGCAGCCTCGGCTCGCTGATCCTTCGCATGGGCGATGCTCATCAGGTCCCCGCCGGCGGTGCGCTCGCCGTGGATCGCGAGGGTTTCGCCAGGGCCGTCACCGCGGCGCTCGAAGCCCATCCCCTCGTGACGATCTCCCGCGAGGAGGTCGAGGGTCTGCCTCCGGCCGAGTGGGGCGAGGTCGTCGTCGCCACCGGCCCCCTCACCTCCCCGGCCCTGGCGGATGCGATCCGCGGTCTGACGGGCTCGGATGCGCTCGCCTTCTTCGACGCCATCGCGCCGATCGTGCATCGCGACTCCATCGACATGGGCAAGGCCTGGTTCCAGTCGCGCTACGACAAGGCCGGCCCCGGCGGCACCGGCGCCGACTACATCAACTGCCCGATGAACCGCGAGCAGTACGATGCCTTCATTCAGGCGCTGATCGAGGGCGAGAAGATCGGCTTCAAGGAATGGGAGGCCTCGACGCCGTATTTCGACGGCTGCCTGCCGATCGAGATCATGGCGGCGCGCGGTCCCGAGACCCTGCGCCACGGCCCGATGAAGCCCGTCGGCCTCACCAACCCGCACGACCCGACCGTGAAGGCCTGCGCCATCGTCCAGCTTCGCCAGGACAATGCGCTCGGCACCCTCTACAACATGGTCGGGTTCCAGACGAAGCTGACCTATTCCGAGCAGGTGCGGGTGTTCCGCACCATTCCGGGGCTGGAGAACGCCGAGTTCGCAAGGCTGGGCGGGCTCCACCGCAACACCTATCTCGACAGCCCCCGCCTTCTCGATTCCACGCTACGGCTCAAGGTACAGCCGCGCCTGCGCTTCGCCGGCCAGATCACCGGCTGCGAAGGCTATGTCGAATCTGCCGCCACCGGCCTCGTGGCCGGCCGCTTCGCGGCGGCCGAGCGCGAGGGCCGCGCCCTCCCCCCGCTGCCGGCGACGACGGCGCTCGGCGCCCTCATCGGACACATCACCGGAGGCCATATCGCGGTGGAAGAGGCGGGGAGCCCACGCTCGTTCCAGCCGATGAACGTCAATTTCGGGCTGTTCCCGCCCCTCGCCGAAATCCCGAGGGGCGAGGCCGGCAAGCGCCTGCGCGGTCCGGAGAAGGCGGTGGCGAAGAAGCGCGCGCTCACCGATAGGGCGCGGGCGGACTTGGCGGGGTGGATCGCCGACGTGACGCCGTCGCAGGCTGCCGCGGAATAGCTCCCCTCCCCACAAGGGGGAGGAGTGCCCGTCGCAGGCCTAGCGGTCCTCTTGAAGCCTGAGAGATCGCCCTCAACTCGGCTCGATCACGTAGATCCGCCGGCCCGGCCGATGCCCCTCGTCGCCGGTATCGCGAAAGCCGACCTTGCGCAGGAGACCGATCGAGGCGGTGTTCTCCGGCCGGCACTCGGCCACGATGATGCGGTGGGGGAAGCGGTGGCGCAGGAGCGCGACGACCCCCGTCACCGCCTCGCTGCCGTAACCCTGCCCGCGGGCCGAGCCCCCCATCCAGTAGCCGATCTCCACGGCCTGGTCGCCGCGCAGATGCGTGCCGACGATCCCCAGAAGCGTCCCGTCCTTGCGACGCACGCCGAGGAAGCGGTCCTTGATCGGCTTCTTGCCGCCGACGAGGCGGCGGGCATGGTCGAGAGTGAAGGGGTCGGGCAGGAAATCCACCGCGCCGGTGATCGCCGGGTCGTCGGTGAGGGCCTGGATCGCCCCGGCATCGGCCGGGACGAGGCCGTCGACGCGCAGGCGCGCGGTCTCGATCGGCGGCAGGTTGGCGAGGCTGTAGCGCGAGGCGAGGGTCTTGAAGAACATGGCGTCCATGTGGGGCATGGGCGCGGGGAACGGAAGGCGATTTTTTCGCGCCTTCGCCCGAAAGAACCCGCCCCGGCGAACCGGGGCGGGCAGGATCTTACGGGTGGATCACCATGGCGGTGAACGGATAGACGTAGGCCTGCAGCATCACGAGGCCGCCCACGAGGCAGGCGAGCACGATGGAGTGCCAGAACACGAAGCGCAGGATCTTGCTCTCCTGGCCGAAATAGCCGGTGGCGGTGGAGGCGACGACGATCGACTGGGCATCGATCATCTTGCCCATGACGCCGCCCGACGAGTTCGCCGAGGCCATCAGGATGCCCGAGAGGCCGAGCTGCTCCGAAGTGATCTTCTGCAATCCGCCGAAGAGCACGTTCGAGGCTGTGTCGGAGCCGGTGAGCGCCACGCCGAGCCATCCCAGCAGGGTGCCGAAGAACGGGTAGAGGATGCCCGTGCCGGCGAAGGCCAATCCGAGCGTCGCGTCGACGCCCGCATAGCGGGTGAGCACGCCGAGGGCCAGCATCGCCGCGATGGTGATGATGGAGTAGCGCAGGACCCAGATCGTCTCGACATAGGCCGTGACCAGACGCCAGGGGGAAAAGCGCATGATCAGGCCGGAGATGATGGCCGCGAACAGCACGCCGGTGCCCGTGTAGGACATGTAGGTGAAGTTGAAGACCGCGGCCTCGGGGTGGGCCGTGGCCACCACCGGGGGTACCTTCATGATCACGTTGTGAAGGCCCGGCACCTCGTATTTCCAGGTGAAAATCGGGTTGACGATGCCCTTGAACCAGCCCGTGCCCCAGATCGCCACGATCACCGACAGGATGATCCACGGCACCCAGGCCATCATGATCTCGCGCGAACTCGCCGTGCGGGTGCCGGCGTTGAAGCTCGGGATCTCGGCGCCGGGAACGCCGGCTCCGAGGGAAGCGGGCCGGGCCTGCGCCATGTAGCCGACCGAAGGGTCGTTGCCGCGAAGCGCCGGGGAGGTCCAGGCCGTGGCCGGGCGCCAGACCTTGAGGAACAGCACGAGGGCGCCCATCGAGATCAGCGAGGCGCCGATGTCGACGATCCAGGGGTTGATGTAGTTCGAGATCGCAAATTGCGCGACTGCGAAGGAGACGCCGCAGACGGCGATGGCCGGCCAGACCTGGATCATGCCGCGGAAGCCCGCGAAGACCCAGATCAGCCAGAACGGCACGATCACCGAGAAGAACGGGAGCTGTCGGCCGATCATGGCGCCGAGGACGTAGGGATCGTAGCCGGTGACTGAGGCGAGGCCGGCGACGGGGGCGCCGAGCGCGCCGTAGGCGACCGGCGCGGTGTTGGCGATGAGCGACAGGCCCGACGCCGCGAGCGGAGAGAAGCCGAGGCCGATCAGGATGGCGCCGGTGACCGCCACCGGGGTGCCGAAGCCGCCTGCGCCCTCGAAGAACGCTCCGAAGGCGAAGGCCACGAGCAGGAGCTGGATGCGCCGGTCGGTGGTGATGCCGGCTACCGATTGCTGCAGGATGGCGAACCATCCCTTCTCCACCGTGAGGCGGTAGAGGAAGATGACGTTGAGGATGATCCAGCCGATCGGGAACAGGCCGAGGGCGACGCCGTAGGCCGAGGCGCGCAGGGCGAGATCCGTCGGCATGCCGAACAGGACGATGGCGACGAGGAGCGCGACCACCAGGGAGAGCACCGCCGCGATATGCACCTTGACCTTGCCGCTGGCGATCATGCCGAGCAGAGCGATCACCGGCACCGATGCCGCGAAGGTCGAGAGCCACGGATTCCCGAACGGGTCGTAGACTTGATTCCAGGTTTGCAAAGCTATCACTCCTCCCGCGGAGGGCCGTTCTCCGCGGTCCCGAACGCCCTGCTAGCAGAGGAGGTTAGGGGGCTCAACGACCGATATGCAACGGAAGGCATCTTGTATGCAGTGGTGCGGAACCGCCTACCGCATCCGTCTCGCACCGCGCCAAAGCCGCCACAGGCGGCGCCAGCGCGGCATGGAAATCACAGTCTTGAGGGGGTCGTAGCCGGGCCGCTCCATGGCAGCGAGGTAGGGTTCGATGAGTGCCACAGGCAGGAAGGCCGCACGGGCGGCGGGCGCGATCGTTCCTCGAGCGGCCGCGTAGGCGTCGAGATGCCGGCGGGCCAGCGCCCGCAATTCGGCGGCGGCGCGGATCAGGCCCGGGCCGCCGCGGCCCGTGACGATGTCCTCGCGGGTGACGCCGTTGGGTTTCAGGATGTCGGCCGGCAGATAGATCTGGCCTTGCCTGGCGTGCCAGGGCAAGGCCCGCAGCAACCCGGTGACGCCGTAGGCGACGCCGGCATGGCCGGCCGCCGCCGCGCCGCCGGGCTCGGCTCCATCCGAGAGGATGAGGCTGCCGAGGCGGATCAGCGCCGAGGCGGTCTCGCCGCAATAGCCCTCGAGATCGTTCACCCGCGGCATCGGATCGTCGTAGAGGTCGAAGACCCGCGCATCGATGAGGTCGACGAAGGGCTGGCGCCCGAGCTTGCGGGTGACGATGGCGTCGTCGAGGGCGGCCGCGACGGGGTTCGCCTTCACGTCCCCCCTCGCCTCGCCCTGTAGCGCGTCGCGCCACCATTGCAGACGGATCTCGCCGGCCATCGGGTTGGCCGCAGCCTCGCGGACTCGCGCGATGGTGAGACTGAACGCGTAGATGGCGAAGAGGTGCGGCCGGAAGGCGGCGGGCGCGAACAGGGTGGCGAAGTAGCGATCGGGGTCGCCCTCGCGTACCAGAGCCTCGCAATGCGCGAAGGCGAAGGCAAGGCCTTCATTGGCAGTGTGCGTGGTCTCGGCCTCGGTCATGCCACCGCCACCAGTGCGGCCGCGACCTTGCGGTTCTCCGCCATCAGGATGTTGTAGGTCCGCGCCGCAGCGCCAGTCTGCATCACGTCGAGGCCGATCCCGGCTTCCTTGAGCCAGCGCCGAAGCGGCTCGGCAAGCGGCACGATGTCGAGGCCGGTCCCGACGAGGAGCAGTTCGATCGTCGCCGCCTCGGCCTGGACCGGTCGCAGCGCGGTTCGGTCGATGGCGCGGGCATCCGCCACGTCCCAGGCCCTGACCCCGGATGGCAGGACCAGGATTGAGCCGCGATGCGACATCTCGGCGAAACGGAAGCCGCCGTTGCCGTAGGCGTCGATGAGGTGGCGCCCGGGAACGAAGCCGTCCTGTAGATCTCGTCTGAGATCGGGCGCCATCACGCCTCCTATTCCGCCGCCTGCGGTACGCGTGCCGTCGGCCTGACCTGCGCCTTCGCGCCGGACAGCATCAGGCCGAGATAGATCAGTGCCGGGGTCGAGACGAAGATCGCCGAGTAGGTGCAGATCACGACGCCCGCGAGCATGACGACGGCAAAGCCGTTGATCGCCTCGCCGCCGAACATCACCAGCGCGAGCAGCGACAGGAACGCCGAGGTTCCGGTCATCACGGTGCGCGACATCGTCGAGTTAATCGACAGGTTGAGAAGTTCCTCGGTCGGAATCGTTTTGTAGCGGCGCATCAGCTCGCGGGTCCGGTCGAACACCACGACGGTTTCGTTAAGCGAGTAGCCGACGATGGTGAGGATCGCGGCAATCGAGGTCATGTTGAACTCGATGCGGCTGATGACGAAGACCCCGAGGGTGAGCACGATATCGTGGAGGGTGCCGACGATCGCCCCGAGCGCCAGCTCGCGCTCGAAGCGGAACCAGAGGTAGAGCAGCACCGCGACCACCGAGAGCACGACGCCGATCGTGCCCGATTGCACAAGCTCGCCCGAGACGCGCGGACCGACGGTCTCGGTGCGGCGGAATTCGAAATCGGCGTCGAAAGCGGCGTGCGCCTTCTGCATCACCGCGGTCTGGCCCTGTTCGCCCGGCTGGAGCGGGAAGCGCACGAGGACGTTGCCTTGGCCGCCGAGTTCCTGCACCTCGGTCTCGCCGAAGCCGAAGCCATTGGCGGTATGGCGGACGCCGCCGATGTCGACGGTGCCGGACTTGGCCTGGAGCTCGACCAGGGTGCCGCCCTTGAAGTCGATGCCGAAATTGAGGCCGATCGTCAGGAACAGCACAACCGTCGCCACCGACATGAGAGCCGAGAGCGGGAAGGTGAAGCGCCGGAACCGCATGAAGTCGAAATGCGATTCGTCGGGCCAGAGGCGAAGCAGGCGCATGGTCGGTCTCGGATCTGTCCGGGAGGATGTGGGCGGCGGCCCTCCTCCATCAATGGGGCGAAACGCCCGCCGTCAGGACTGCGAGAAGGCTGTCCCTAGAACGGCAAGGCTTTCGGCCGGGCGTAATTGTACCACAACGCGATCATCATGCGCGTCAGGGTGACGGCGGTGATGACGGTCGTCAGGATGCCGAGGATGAACACCACGGCGAAGCCCTTCACCGGGCCCGAGCCCATGAAGAACAGGATCACCGCGGCGATCGCCATGGTCGAGTTCGAATCGACGATGGTGGCGAAGGCCTTGTCGAAGCCCGCCTGCAGCGCCGAGACGATGGAGCGCCCTGCCCTCACCTCTTCGCGCACGCGCTCGTAGATCAGAACGTTGGAATCGACCGCGGTGCCGATGGTGAGCACGATGCCGGCGATGCCCGGCAGCGTCATGGTCGCCTCCAGCACCGACATCAGGCCGAGGATGAGCCCGACATGGACGATGAGGGCGATGTTGGCGAACAGGCCGAACAATCCATAGGTCGCAAACATGAAGAGGACGACGAAAACGGCGGCAGCCGCCGTCGCCCATTTTCCGGCCTCGATGGAATCGCGGCCGAGGCCTGGGCCGACGACGCGGCGCTCGACCACCGTCAACTTGGCCGGCAGGGCGCCGGCGCGCAGCAGGACCGAGAGGTCGTTGGCCTGCTTGACCGTGAAATTGCCGGTGATCTGGCCAGAGCCGCCGGTGATCGGCGTGTTGATGCGGGGCGCCGAGACGACCTCGTTGTCGAGGACGATCGCCATGCGCCGGCCGACGTTCTCGCTGGTGGCCTGACCGAAGCGCTGGGCGCCCTTCAGGTTGAACTTGAAGCTCACCATCGGCTCTTGCGTCTGCTGGTCGAAGGCGGGCTGCGCATCCGTGAGGTCGGCGCCGTCGGCCATGATCCGGCGCTCCACCGGCACGCGAGCGCCGCCCTCGTCCTTCGAGGGCAGGAGGTCGACGTCGCCCGAGGGCGAATCCGCCAGCATGCGGAACTCGAGCTTGGCGGTCTTGCCCAGCTGCGTCTCGAGTTCCTGCGGGTCCTGCAGGCCCGGCACCTGGACGAGGATGCGGTCGGCGCCCTGCTGCTGGATCGACGGCTCCTTGGTGCCGCCGAAATCGATGCGGCGGCGGATCACTTCGATGGCCTGGGTCACCGCCCGGCGGGTCCTGTCGGTAAGGCCGGCCTCGGTCAGTGTGAGCTGGATCAGCCCATCCTGCCTGTCGTTGATGTCGAGGGTCTGTCCGCCCGAGGCGCTGACCAGGGCGTTCGAGATCGGCTGGGACAATTCGCGAAGCTTGGGCAGGACCTTGGCGCGGTTGGCCGGATCGGAGACCCGCACCTGGACTCCTCGCGGGATGATCTGGATGCCGCCCTCGGGCGTCACGCCGGCCTCGCGCAGGATGCGGCGGAGATCGTCGCGCAGGCCCGTCGTCTGCGACTTCAGGAGGTCGTTCTGGTCGATCTCGAGCAGGATCTGCGAGCCGCCCTGCAGGTCGAGACCGAGCACGATGGCACGTGTCGGCACGATCCAGCTCGGGAACCAGCTCGGCAGCGCCGCCATGAAGCCCTTGCGCTGGTCGGCCGAGAAGAAGCTCGGCACGGCGAGGCTGAGGCCGATCAGGATGATCGCCAGCGTCGTGACGATCTTGGTTCGCGAGAAGCGCAGCATCCGCCGTTGTTCCGTTTCTTATGTCGATGCAGCCGCTTGAGCCGGCGCCTTAAGCCGGTTTGTCAGGCTGCCTTGACCGGGCCACCCTTGACCCGCACTTCCGAGATCATCGTCCGCACGACCTTGACCCGGACGTTCGGCGCGATCTCGACCTCGATCTCGGACATCTCGTCGGCGACCTTGGTGACGCGGCCGACGATGCCGCCCGTGGTGACGACGGTGTCGTCGCGGCGCACGTTCTTGACCATGTTCTGATGCTCCTTCACGCGGCGCTGCTGCGGGCGGAGGATCAGGAAATACATGATGACGAAGATGAGGACGAACGGCACCACCTGCAAGGCGATGTCCGCTCCGCCGGCAGCGGGTCCGGCCGCTTGCGCGAAGGCGGGGGTGATCAGCACGCGGTACTCCTCATGAAGCGCGACAGCCGGCCACTCGGCGCGCGGGGATCGCGCGACCGGGCCGGTCGAAAAGCGCGCGGACTATAGCCAGGGGTGACCCGAAAGCAACGGCGGCCTGATGCGGCGCCGCCGCCCGATCCACCGAGGGATCGCGCGGCGTCGTGATTTTCGAGGACCGACCGGTTAAGAGCCCGCAATGCCGCGACAGGATCCTTCATCATGACCGCCCCCTCCCCGGCCGAGCCGCGCGACGCGATCCTGCCACTGCTGGAGCGGATCGCCGCCGCCCTGGAACGTGCCGCGCCCTCGCCTCCCGCGCCAGCCGACCTCACCTTTGCCGACGCCTTCCTGTGGGGGCCCGAGCGCCGGCTGATCCCGGTGCCAAAGGTCAACCGCGTCGCCATCGGGCTGCTGACCGGAATCGACCGCGCCCGCGACACGCTGCTGGCCAACACGCAGCGGTTCGCCGACGGGCTGCCCGCCAACAACGCCCTGCTCTGGGGGGCGCGCGGCATGGGCAAGTCGTCCCTCGTCAAGGCGGTCCAGGCCGAGATCAACGCGACCCGCTCGGGCGATGCCCTGCCGCTCAAGCTCGTCGAGATCCACCGCGAGGACATCGAGGCCCTGCCCGACCTGATGGCCGCCCTTCGGCCGGACCCGCATAACTGGATCGTCTTCTGCGACGACCTCTCCTTCGACGGCGAGGATACCTCCTACAAGTCCCTCAAGACCGCGCTCGACGGCGGCATCGAGGGGCGGCCCGAGAACGTTCTGTTCTACGCGACCTCGAACCGGCGCCATCTCCTCGCCCGCGACATGGTGGAGAACGAGCGCTCCACGGCGATCAATCCCGGCGAGGCGGTGGAGGAGAAGGTCTCCCTCTCGGACCGCTTCGGCCTCTGGCTCGGCTTCCACAAATGCAGCCAGGACGAATATCTCGCCATGGTGGCGGCCTATGTGGAGCGCCACGGGCTCAAGGCCGAGCCGGATCAGGTCAGGGCCGAGGCGCTCGAATGGGCCGTCACCCGCGGCTCGCGCTCGGGCCGCGCCGCGTTCCAGTTCATCCAGGACCTCGCCGGCCGGCTCGGACAGCGCCTCGATTGAGGCCTCTCTCTAAAGGACAGCCGACCATGGAGCCGGGCAAGCCATTTGAAGCGAGGCCGCCCGAACGCCGCCGCCGCAAGGACGGCGAAGCCCGGCGCGAGGCGATCCTCGATGCGGGACTGGAGGTGTTCTCCAGCCTTGGATTGCATGGGGCGAGCGTCGAGCAGCTCGCCGAGCGGGCCGGGATCTCGAAGACCAACCTGCTCTACTACTTCCCGTCCAAGGAAGAGCTCTACCTCGCCGTCCTGCGCCGCGTCCTCGACGTCTGGCTCGATCCGCTCCAGGCCCTCGACGCGAACAGCGAGCCGGCCGAGGCACTGAGCGCCTATATCCGCACCAAGCTCATCCTGTCGCGCGACGCACCGCAGGCCTCGCGCCTGTTCTGCCTCGAGGTCGTCCAGGGCGCACCGCTGCTGCGTGGTGAACTCGAGGGGCCTTTGCGCCGCCTCGTCGAGACCAAGGCCGGCATCATCTCCGGCTGGATCGCCGACGGCCGGATCGGGGCCCACGACCCCTATCACCTCATCTTCTCGATCTGGGCGATCACCCAGCACTACGCCGACTTCGCCGTGCAGGTCGACGCCATCACCGGACGCGGTCTCGACGACCCCGACTTCTTGGAGCGCACGGTGGCGAGCACGCAGGCGCTGGTCCTCACCGGCCTCGGCATCCGGGCCTTGCCCCTGCCCTCGTCCTGACCGATCGCCCGGCCTCCGCCTCGGCCCGATTCCTGCTCGCTGACGCCACCTGTTCTCGGAGACGCACCATGACGACGCTCACCATCGATGGCCGGACCTTCAGGAGTGCCGACGTCATGGCGGTGGCCCGGCCCGACGGGAGCGGCGCCCGCGCCGCCGTCGCCCTGGAGAGCGGCGCGCGCGAGCGGCTGGAGGCGGCGCGGACCTATATCGACGCGAACTTCATGACCGACGACGCGCCGCTCATGTACTCCTTCAACACCGGCGTAGGCCTGTTCAAGGACCAGCGCGTCCGCATGTCCGACATGCAGGAATACCAGCGCCGCACGGTCTACGCGCATGCCACCGGCGTCGGCGAGCCCTTCGACCCGGAGGTGGTGCGCGCCATGATGCTCCTGCGCGCCAACGCCTTCGCGTCGAACTATTCCGGGCCGCGGGTGGTGGTGGTGGACCGGCTCCTCGCGTGCCTGAATGCCGGACTGGTCCCGGTGATCCCGCAGAAGGGGTCGGTGGGCGCCTCCGGGGATCTCGCGCCCCTCGCCCATCTCGCCGGCGCGATCTGCGGTTTTGCCGAGGCCGAGATGATCTACGAGGGCAGGCGCATGCCCGCCCGCGAGGCCCTGGCGCTGGCCGGCCTCGAGCCCGATTTCCCGCTGGAGGCCAAGGACGCCTCGGCCCTGATCAACGGCTCCACCACCTCGCTGGCCCTCGGCGTGTTGGCGCTGGAGGATGCCAAAGCCCTCCTCAAGCACGCCGACATCGCCCTCTCGCTCTCCCTCGAATGCATGCGCTGCGAGACGGCCGCGTTCGATCCGCGCCTGCACGCGGCCCGACCTCACAAGGGGCAGGCGGCTACGGCCCGCAACACGTTACGCCTCCTCGAAGGATCGCGCCGCTGCACCGAAGCGGCGCGCCACACGATCTTTCCCGACGAAGCCCGGGCTCCGGGCGTCGCGCCGCCGCCGCGGGTCCAGGACGTCTACAGCTTGCGCTGCGCGCCGCAGGTCCACGGCCCGGTTCGCGAGGCCCTGGCCTATATCGGCGGCATCATCGGCACCGAGATCAACTCGGCCACCGACAACCCGCTCATTTTCGACGACGAGGAGGGCGGCTATGCCTGCATTTCCGGCGGCCATTTCCACGGGCAATACGTGGCGCAGGCGATGGACCTGCTCTCGATCGCGATCACCGATCTCGGCTCGATCAGCGAACGGCGCCTGTTCCGGCTCATCGACCCGACCCTGAGCTACGGCCTGCCGCGCAACCTCCTCGCCGGCAAGAAGGGGCTGAATACCGGGTTCGCCACCGTGCAATGCACGCTCTCGGCCCTCGTCATGGAGAGCCGGAGCCTGTCGAGCCCCGGCTCGGTCGATTCGATCCCCGGCAAGTCCAACGCCGAGGACCATGTCTCGAACTCGACCTGGTGCGGCCGGAAAGCCCGTACCATCGTCGAGAATGTCGAGCAGATCGTTGCCGGGGAGATGCTGATGGCGGCACAGGCCCTGACCCTGGTCGCCGACCTCGCCAAGGACCATCCGATCGGAAAGGGGACGCAGGCGGCCCTCGACGCGATCCGTGCCGTCATCCCGCCCGCCCTCGACGGCGACCGCTGGTATCATACCGAGATGGTGGACGCCCTGGCGCTGCTGCGCTCGGGTGCCATCGTCAAGGCGGTCGAGGCGACTGTCGGCGAGCTGGAATAGGTGCCTGAACAAACGAGAACGGCGGCCCTTTGGGGGCCGCCGTTCTTCGGGACTGATGCTGCAAACAATCAGTTGCTGGCGAGGTGCGGCATCGGATCGACGGGGGTCGCACCCTTGCGGATCTCGAAGTGGAGCTGTGGCGAGGTCACGTTGCCGGTGGCGCCGGACTTCGCGATGGTCTGGCCGCGCTTGACCTTCTCGCCGGGGCGCACGTCGAGCTCGCCGTTATGGGCGTAGGCCGAGACGTAGCCGTTGGTGTGGCGCACCAGGACGAGCTTGCCGTAACCCTTCACGTCCGAGCCCGCATAGGCGACGGTGCCGTCCTCGGCGGCCTTGACCGGCGTACCCTCGGGCACCGCGATGTTGATGCCCTCGTTACCAGACGAGCCGTAGCCGGCGATGACGCGGCCCTTGGCCGGCCAGCGGAACGACTGGTCGGGCGCGGCCGGAGCGATGGAGGCGGTCGAGGCAGGCTCGGCCTTCTCGGCGGCAGGAGCGGCGGACGCGACCTTCACCGGTGCGGCCTTGGCGTCGGCGGCAGCCTTCGCCTCGGCAGCCTTCGTCTCGGCGGCTTTCTTGGCCGCTTCGGCCTTGGCGAGCTTGGCCTCGGCCTCGGCAGCCTTCTTGGCTGCGTCCTTGGCTGCGTCCTTGGCGGCTTCGGCCTTGGCCTTCGCCGGATCGGCTTTGGGCTCCGGCTTCGCCTCGGCCTTGATCTCGATCTTGCGGACGGCCTTCGTCTCGGCCTTCGCGACGGTCTGGCCCGGGCGGACGTTTTTCTTCGCGTCGGCGGCCTTGGCCTCGGCGACCTTGGCTTCGGCGGCCTTGGCTTCGGCGGCCTTGCGCTCGGCGAGGATCCGACGCGACTCGGCGATCTTCTTTTCCTCGGCGAGCTTGTTGGCCTCCACGACCTTTCTCGCTTCGGCGATCTTCTCGGCTTCGGCGGCCTTGCGGGCGGCCTCGGCGGCGCGCTTCTCGGCGGCCTTGTCGACCGCCTTGGGAGTCAGCGTCATCGGCGGCGCGGCGCGGGTCGCGGCGCGGCCGGCATCGGGGTTCAGGCCGGAGACGGCACCCCCGGAGAACTGACCCGAGGGCTCGGTGGAAGCGAGGCGCGTCGTCTGGGCTGCGGCCGGCGCCGTTGCCATGGGACTAGGGCGCGGCGACATCCGGGCGGAGGGAGTGCCGAGGTCGGTGGAATCGACCCGGCCGGTGCGCAGGGGCGCCGCGCGCCCTTCCTCGGGCAGGCTGCCAGTGGCGGCCGGCTCGCTCGCCGAGAACGGGTTCGAGAACGGGTCCCCGAGGCGGGACGCGTCCGAAGAACAGGCGGCCGCACCGCCACCGATTATTCCGATGAGTGCGAAGCGCGACAGCGTCTTCAACCCTCGACCAGTCCCGCGAACCCGCATCGACGCACCCGTTAGCCTGACGCAACTTGATGACGTCATTCAAACGGGATTCAGGTTAAGCAACCGTTCCTGTTCATCGTCTTTCCTGTCCCGCAATCAACCGTGCGTGCGGTCTTGTTCACCCGCCTGACCTGCCTCCGCGCGCGAGCGATGGAGGATGTAGATCGACACGACCATGGTCAGGATCAGCACCGCCAGCACACCGAGTTCGATCATCGCGGCACGAAACATCGCCTCGCGCTCAGGCGTCATCGCGCCGTGCATGACCTCGGAGGATTGCAGGGTGATCACCAGCACCCGCCGGATCGAGGCGATCAGCCCGACGATCAGGAAGGGCTCGCCGGTGAGCTTGCCCGAGCGCATCGAGACCCGGACCGTGTGCAGGATCTCGACGACCATCAGCACGAACAGCAGCCTGTCGACGATCTCGAGTAGCTTGGCCGCCCCGCCGAGATGCAGCACCGCGTCGACGACGAGGCCGGTGGCGTTCACGAGCGCCAGGATCGCCGTCAGGGCGAGAAGCAGGCCGAGGGCCGCATAGATCAGGTGCTCGGTATGGGCGAACAGGCGGGTCGAGACCTGCGTCACGCGCCCCGGCGGGTCCTCGTCCTGCGCCATCCCGACCGGCCTCCTGGACCGTAAAGCTTTACCGTACACGCCGTGCCGCGATTCGGCACCCGGTTTCCCGCAAAGGTTGGATCTCGATCGATCGACCGCGCCTGGCTACAGGACCGCCGCTCGCCCCGGCGTCATGGGCGCCAGCCTCAGCTTCGGGCCGAGGCGATGCGCGAGGGCGCCGTCGGGTCCGCGCTCGACGGTGACGAGGCGGCCCGTCTCGGGACGCCCGACCACGCCGACGAGGCGCCCTCCGGGCATCAGGGCCTCGGAAAGTCTCGGGGGCAGCCCCGTGAGCGTCCCGTTGACGAGAATGCGGTCGTAGCGTCCCGCCACCTCGGCGAGGCCGTCGCCGATCGACACCTCCGCCCCGCAGCCCCCGGCGGCAAGCCGATCTTGCGCATCCTCGACGAGGGTCGCGTAGCGCTCGACGCTGCGGATCTCGGCGGCCCCGAGGCTGGCGAGGAGCGCGGTGACGTAGCCCGACCCGGTGCCGATCTCGAACACCCGCTGGCCGGGCCGCAGGGCGAGGGCCGCCAGCATCGCCGCGATGGTTGTCGGCGCCGTCATGGTCTGGCCGCAAGGCAGCGGCAGGGCGATGTCGCGCCGGGCGTGACGGCGCAGGTGGGCGGGTGCGAAACGCTCGCGCGGCACCCGCTCCATCGCACTCAGGATCGCGGTGTCGCGCACTCCGCGCCCGCGCATGGCGAGCACGAAGGCGGCGTCCTCGACGGCGCCCGCCTCGTCGTCGCCAGGGTCGTAAGAGGCGCTCAGGCTAGTCCTCGAAGGCGAGGGCGAAGCGGGTCAGCGTCGGCTCGTCGGTGAGGTCGAGGCGAAGCGGCGTCACCGAGATGCGGTTCTCGGCGATGGCCTTGAGGTCGGTGCCGTGACCCGGCTCGAATCGCGCCTTGGCGAAGGCGAGCCAGAAATACGGGTTGCCGCGCCCGTCCTGACGCGCGTCGATGGCGAGCAACGCCTGGTTGCGCTGGCCCTGCGCGGCGATCGCCGTCCCGACGACCTCCTCGGGCTCGCAATCGGGGAAGTTGACGTTGATGACGATGCCGGGCTCGATTCCGGTCTCCAGGATCTTCTTGACCACGCCCGGCCCATGGGCGGCGGCGCAGTCCCATTTGATCGCCCCGCGTCCTCCTGCGCCGTAGGCCTGGCTCATGGCGATGGAGCGCACGTTGAGGATGGTACCCTCCATCGCCGCCGCGATGGTGCCCGAATAGGTCACGTCCTCGGCGACGTTCTGGCCGCGGTTGACCCCTGACAGGACGAGGTCCGGCCCATGGTCCTTGAGGATGTGGCGCACCCCCATGATCACGCAATCGGAGGGCGTGCCCTTCACGGCGAAGCGTTTCTCGGAGATCTGGCGCAGGCGCAGGGGATCGTTGAGCGAGAGCGAGTGCGAGACGCCGGACTGGTCGCTCTCGGGCGCCACCACCCAGACGTCGTCGGACAGGCTCCGGGCGATGCCCTCCAGGGTCTCCAGGCCGGGGGCGTGGATACCGTCGTCGTTGGTGACCAGAACGCGCATCAGCTCTTGGGTCCTTCGATTCGCTCGATGCCGCCCATATAGGGCTTGAGCACCGACGGCACCGTGACGCTGCCATCCGGGTTCTGGTAATTCTCCATCACGGCGATGAGCGCGCGGCCCACGGCGACGCCCGAGCCATTGAGGGTGTGGACGAACGAGGCGCCCTTGCCCTCCTTCGGCCGGTAGCGCGCGTTCATCCGCCGCGCCTGGAACTCGCCGCAGACCGAGCAGGACGAGATCTCGCGGAACGTCCCCTGCCCCGGCATCCAGACCTCGATGTCGTAGGTCTTCTGGCTCGCAAAGCCCATGTCGCCGGTACACAACGTCATGACGCGAAACGGCAGGTCGAGCTTCTTCAGCACCGCCTCCGCCGAGCCGAGCATGCGCTCGTGCTCGCTCGCCGATTGGTCGGGCGTCGTGATCGAGACGAGTTCGACCTTGTTGAACTGATGCTGGCGCAGCATCCCGCGGGTGTCGCGCCCCGCCGAGCCGGCCTCGGCGCGGAAGCAGGGGGTGAGGGCGGTGAACCGGAGGGGGAGTTCGTCTTCCGCGAGGATCGATTCGCGGACAAGGTTGGTCAGGGGCACTTCGGCTGTGGGGATGAGCCAGAAATCATCGCCTGCGCGAAACTGGTCATCCCGAAACTTCGGCAACTGCGCCGTGCCGAACATCGCCTCGTCCCGGACGAGGATCGGGGGCGCCACCTCGGTGTAGCCGTGCTCGCCCGTATGCAGGTCGAGCATGAACTGGCCGAGCGCCCGCTCCAGCCGGGCGAGCTGGCCTTTCAGCACCACGAAGCGCGCACCCGACATCCGCGAGGCCGCCTCGAAATCCATCAGGCCCGAGGCCTCGCCGAGCTCGAAATGCTGCTGGCCGGTCGCGAGTTGCGGACGCTTCGCCTCGAAGCGCCGATACTCGACGTTGCCGTGCTCGTCGGCGCCCTCCGGCACCTCAGGATTCGGGCTGTTCGGGATCGCGGCGAGGCGCTCGTCGAGCACCTTCCCGGCCTCTGCTTGAGACGCCTCCAGGGCCGGCGCCTCGTCCTTGAGCCGCGCCACCTCGGCCATCAGCTCGGCCGCCCGCGCCTCGTCCTTGGCCTTCTTGGCCGCGCCGACCTCCTTCGAGAGGGCGTTGCGCCGCTCCTGGTTCGCCTGAGCCGCCGAGACCGCGGATTTGCGCGCATCGTCGAGGCCGATCAGTTCGGCCGCGAGGGGCTCGAGCCCCCGCCGCTTCAGGGCGAGGTCGAAGGCGTCCGGGTTCTCGCGGATGGCGCGGATATCGTGCATGGGCGGCTCGGCTCGCGTGGGACGCCGACGCTTTGCCGCATCGGTGCGGGCGCGACAAGGGCGAGCGCGCCGCTTGGGGTCTCCCCTCTCCCCGCCTGCGGGGAGAGGGTCGCAGGCACCTCGCCGTGCCTGCGACGAGCGGAGCGAGGGTGAGGGGGCGTTTCCGGAAGTGGCTCCCGCGGAGTCGCCCCCTCACCGTCGGCTGCCGCCTCGCCGCGCCGACGACAGGGTCGTCGCGGCCCTCTCCCCGCGTGCGGGGAGAGGGGGGTCGCACGAATGTCGCGCTCAGGCAGAGGCGCACGGGTGATTCCCGCGCTCTCACGCCAGCCGGCGCAGCGGCGGCGTCTCGGATTCCTGCTGTGTCCGCGGCACCGCATGATAGCGCCGCGCCGCGTAGACCAGCCCCTCCCCTTCCGCCGGCTCGGCCAGGGCCTCGACCGCGCAGAACAGCACATCGTGGCTGCCCATGGCGGTGCGCTCGACGATGCGGCAATCGAAGGCGACGAGCGCCCCCTCCAAGACCGGCGCGCCGGTGGCAAGGCTGCCCCAGGTGGCGGAGGCGAAGCGCTCGTCCATCGGCGTCTTGCCGCCGAAGGCACCCGCCACGGCCGATTGTTCGGCGGTCAGCGTGTTGACGCAGAGGGCGTCGTTGCGGCTGAAGGATTCGTAGGCCGAGGAGCCGCGGTTGAGGCAGACCAGCAGGGTCGGCGGCGCATCGCTGACGCTGCACACGGCCGTCGCGGTGAAGCCGGCCCGGCCGCCGGGGCCGTCCGTGGTGACGAGGTGGACGGCGCTCGCCATCAGCGCCATCGCGTCGCGGAAGAGGCCGGCCTCCAGGGGACGATGATCTGTCATGGCGGCCTTGGTCGCTATGGTCATGGGTGCCGCGCCAGGAAGGCCAGCAGGGCGGCGTTGAAGGCGTCCGTCCGGGTCACGCTATGGGCGTGTCCGCCATCGGGCGCGAGGTCGAGATGGGCACGCGGCAGGGTTTCGGCCAGATGCCGCGATGCGGTCCAGGGCACCAGCACGTCGTCCTGCGCCGCCATCACATAGGTCTCGGCCTCGACGTCTCCCAGCCTCTCCGACGCATCGAAGGCCTCGATCGCGGCGATGCGGGCGAGCACGTTGGCGGCTCCGGGGAAATGCGCCAGCGCATGGGCCTCGTCTGCCGCGACGCGCTCGGCGTTCTCGGAGAGCCAGGGTGCGGGATAGAGGAAGATCGCCTGCGCCTTCACGTAGGCCTCCGGCCCGACATGGGTGAGGAGGCTTTTTCTGGCGGCGAAACAGCGCTTCGTCGCGGGATCGGTCTTCGCCCAGCCGTTGACGATCACGAGGCGGCCGACGCGCTCGGGCGCGATAAGCGCCATCTCCAGACCGATCAACCCGCCGAGCGCATGGCCGACGACGTCGCAAGCGGCGATATCGAGGGCGTCGAGAACGGCGAGCGCATCGCGGGCCATGGCGGCGATGTTGTGCCCCGGCTCCAGCTCATCCGGCGAGCGGCCGGTCCCGCGATGGTCGTAGGCGACCACCCGGAACAGCTCCGCCAGGGCCGGGATCTGCGGTGCGAAGTACCCCGCCGATCCGCCGAGACCGGGCGAGAGCAGCACGGTCCGCTCGCCCGAGCCGTGGACCTCGTGATGGATCGGCGCCACCTCAGGCCCGGCCGATATGGGCGACGGAGGCGATCTCCACGAGGGCGTCGGGCTTCACGAGGCCGCATTGGATGCAGTAGCGGGCCGGCTTGTCGCCGGGAAAGTAGCTCGCATAGACCGCGTTCATGGCGCCGTAATCGGCCCAGTCCTTCAGGAAGATGTGGTTGAAGGTGACGTCGTCCATGGTCCCGCCGGCGGCCTCGACCACGCCCTTGATGGTCTCCAGAACGTGCCTGGTCTGCGCCGAGGCATCGCCGACATGGACGACGTTGGCGTCGGCATCGAGCGGCAGCGTGCCCGAGACGTAGAGCACGCCGTCGGCCAGCGTTCCGGGAACGTAGGGCGCGAGCGGCTTGCCGGTGCCCGGCGGGATGATGACGGTCTTGGGCATGGGACGGCTCCTTCAGCCTTGGGTCGTTCTGAGTTTGCCTGGAAAAGTTCCCTCCCCGTCATCCCGGGCTCGCCGGAGCCTGTCCTTGGACCGGCCAAAGGCCGGATCCGGGGGCGCCCCGGGATGACGCGGGGGGCACTGGACGACGATCTCTACTCGGCCGCCATCGCTTCCGACCCGCCAACCGCCCTCTCGAACGCCGCCACGTCCGAGACCCAGCCGAAGAAGGTCTCGATATTGGCGAGCGCCCCCGCCTGCAGGCTCTCCGGCCCGGCCTGGTGGGTGGCGTCGGCCAGCACGATGCCGAAATATTCGAGGAAGAAGCCGTCGCGCAGGGTCGATTCCACGCAGACATTGGTGGCGATGCCGGTGAAGACGAGGGTGCGGATGCCGCGCGCCCGCAGCATGCTGTCGAGCGCCGTGTTGTAGAAGCCGCTGTAGCGGGGCTTGGGGAGCACGATGTCGCCGGGTTCGGGATTGAGCGCATCGACCAGGGCGTAGTCCCAGGTGCCCTTGGCGAGCAGGCGCTCGTTCATGCCGGGGCGGCTGCGCATGGTCTTGAGCGCGTTCGACTTGTGCCAGTTCGGCGAGCCCGGTCCGCCGGCCTCGACGTAATCCGGGTCCCAGCCGTTCTGGAACCAGACCACCGGGATGCCGGCGGCGCGCGCCGCCGCCACGGCCTGCGCGATCCTGTCGATCACCGGCCCCGTCGCCGAGACGTCGAACCCGGCGAGATCGAGATAGCCGCCCTTCGTCGCGTAGGCGTTCTGCATGTCGACGACGATGAGCGCCGTGGCGGCAGCGTCGAACGCGATCGGCTCCGGCCGCGCCGGCAGGGTGATGGCGCCGTGGCGGCCTTGCGGATCGTGATAGCCGGCCGGCATCACGCCACCTTCGCCATCGCGCCAGCATCCTGCGACAGGTGCTGGCGCGACTGCATCAGCGGCTGGATGCGGGTGCCGAAATCCTCGATCCCCTTGAGGAAGTCGTCGAACACCAGGAGCACGCCCTCGGTGCCCGGCACCGTCGCCACATCGTCGAGCATCTCCGCCACCTGCGCGTAGGAGCCGACCAGCGTGCCCATGTTGATGTTCACCGCGGAGGTCGGATCGACCATCTGGCGGACATTGGTGTCGGCGCCGGACTTGGTGTCGGCCGCCCCTTGCACCCCGAGCCAGGCGATCGCCTCCTGGTCGGCCCCGGCCTTGTAATGCTCCCAGGTGGCGCGGGCGGCCTCCTCGGTCTCGTCACCGATGATCATGAACAGCACGTAGGAGGAGACGTCCCGCCCGGTCTCTTGCTTGGCGACCTCCAGCCGCTCGACCGTCGGGGCGAAGGCTTTGGGCGTGTTGACGCCCTTGCCGAAGCAGAAATTGTAATCGGCGTATTTGGCCGTGAAGCTCATTCCCGCCGAGGACTGCCCCGCGCAGATGATCTTCATGTCGGCCTGGGGCCGCGGCGAGAGGCGGCAATCGTCCATCTGGAAGAACTCGCCCTTGAGGTCGCAGGACCCGGTCTCCCACAGGTCGCGCAGCACCTGAGCGTATTCCGAGAGATACTCGTAGCGCCGCGAAAAATACTCGTCGCCGGGCCACAGGCCCATCTGCGAGTATTCGGGCCGCTGCCAGCCGGTGACGAGATTGAGGCCGAAACGGCCGTTCGAGATCGAGTCGATGGTCGAGGCCATCCGGGCCGTGATCGCCGGCGGCATGCACAGGGTCGCTGCCGTCGCGAAGAGCTTGATCCGGCTCGTGACCGCCGCGAGGCCCGCCATCAGGGTGAAGGATTCGAGGTTGTGGTCCCAGAACTCGGTCTTTCCGCCAAAGCCCCGAAGCTTGATCATCGAGAGCGCGAAATCGAGCCCGTAATGCTCGGCCCGCAGCACCACCTGCTTGTTCAGCTCGAAGCTCGGTTTGTATTGCGGCGCGTTCTCGGACAGCAGCCAGCCGTTGTTCCCGATCGGGATGAAGACGCCGACATTCATGGCAACCTCGCTACTCGAAGAATCGATCGGGCCGTGGCGACAGGCTGACGATATCGAGTTGGACCAAATGGTCAAACTACTCCGGAGCGGTTTTCGGCCGGTTGCACAAAGTCCCTTCGGTTTGCCCGCGTGACGGGCGGCCGCTGCTCAAAACGGATGCGGGATCCGGCACGCTGTCCGACCCGGGCCTTCTCACTCCGGCGGATGATGCGCGGCCCAGTGGCGGGCGATGTCGATCCGGCGTGCGACCCAGACCCGATCATGCGCGGCTATGTGGTCGAGGAAGCGGATCAGCGCCCCGATGCGCCCCGGCCGGCCGATGAGACGGCAATGCAGCCCCACCGACATCATCTTCGGGGCGGTCTCGCCCTCGGCATTGAGCGCATCGAAGGTATCGCAGAGGTAGGTGGCAAAGTGGTCGCCGGTGTTGAAGCCCTGCGCCGCCACGCAACGCATGTCGTTGGCGTCGAGCGTGTAGGGCACGACGAGGCCGCGGCCGCTCGGCTCCTCGATCCAGTACGGCAGGTCGTCGGCGTAGGAATCGGCGAGGTAGGTCATGCCCGCCGCGATCGCGAGGTCGAGGGTGTGGACCGAGGAGCGGCCGGTGTACCAGCCGAGCGGACGCTCGCCCGTCACCTCGGTGTGGATGCGGATCGCCTCGGCCATGTGGGCGGCCTCGTCCTCCCGGGAGAAGCGGGCGTAGTCGATCCATTTCAGCCCATGGCAGGCGATCTCCCACTCCGCCTCGCGCATGGCCGCCACCGCCTCCGGGTTGCGGGCGAGCGCCGTGGCGACGCCGAACACGGTCACGGGCACGCCCCGGGATCGAAACAGCCGCCACAACCGCCAGAACCCAGCGCGCGAGCCGTACTCGAAATTAGATTCCATGCTCATGTGGCGCAGGCCCGGCCAGGGCTGCGCGCCGATCAACTCGGAGAGGAAGGCCTCGGAGGCGGAATCCCCGTGCAGGATGCAGTTCTCGCCGCCCTCCTCGTAATTGAGCACGATCTGCACCGCGATCCGGGCGCCGTTCGGCCAATGCGGGTGCGGCGTGTTTCGGCCGTAGCCGACGAGATCGCGGGGATAGGTCACTGGATCGGTCTCGGGTCGCGGATACGATGCTTGGGCATGTTGGGGCTGTCGGGCTGTGCCGGCGTTCTGTCAAACGGAGCTGCTGCCGCAAGGCTTGGACCCTTGTAGCGCCGCGTCGACTCGCAGGATGCGTCGCTGGCGGGTTTCTGGCAGGGTCCGCGGCGCTGCCGTGCATGCTCCTTGCCTCAGCAGCCCGACTTGACCGACCAACCCGAGGTTTCCCGTGCTCCTGACACCGCGCGAAAAGGACAAGCTCCTCGTCGCCATGGCCGCCCAGGTCGCCCGCAACCGGCTCGCCCGCGGCGTCAAGCTGAACTACCCGGAGGCGATCGCGCTCATCACGGATGCTGTGGTGGAAGGCGCGCGAGACGGCCGCTCGGTCTCCGAGCTGATGCAGGCCGGCGCCCATGTCCTCACCGCCGACCAGGTGATGGAGGGCATCCCCGAGATGATCCACGACATCCAGGTCGAGGCGACCTTCCCCGACGGAACCAAGCTCGTCACCGTCCACCACCCGATCCGCGGCGCGGCCTCTGCCGATGTGCCCGGCGCGGTGACGACGCTGCCCGGCGACATCGTCTTCAACGACGGCGCCGAGCGCACCGTGATCTCGGTGGCCAATACCGGCGACCGGCCGATCCAGGTCGGCTCGCACTACCATTTCTTCGAGGTCAATCCCGGCTTGCGCTTCGAGCGCGACAAGGCCCGCGGCCGGCGCCTCGACATAGCTCCTGGCACCGCGGTGCGGTTCGAGCCCGGCGCGACGCGGGAGGTTGCGCTGGTGCCGCTCGGGGGTAAGCGGGAGGTCTATGGGTTCCGCGGTGACGTGATGGGAAAGTTATAGCTCCTTACGCTTTGTGATAGAGAAAGGCGAAAGCCAAAACGTAAGGAGTTCGACGTGCAGCGGTTCGCGATGACGGTGACTTCGAAAGGTCAGGTGACGTTGCCGGCCGAATTTCGCCGATCGATCGGCGCAAAACCGGGTGACCGGCTTTCCCTCCTCATGGACGACGAGGGCCGCGCGATTCTATCGAAGGACAAGGACGATCTTCGCGAGATGCAGGCGATCGCACGGCGCGCCCGCGCGGCCGGGGTAACCCGCGACCAGAGCCCTGACCCGATCGGCGACCATCTCATCGCCGAGGATGAGCGGGCGAAGTCCTCGCGATGATCGGGGTCGATACGAACATTCTTCTGCGTCACACTCTGGAGGACGACGCCGCGCAATCGCCCGCGGCGACCGCCTTCCTCACTGACGATGCACGCCTGAACGAGCCGGCCCTGGTCAATCCGGTCGCTCTGATCGAGTTCGTCTGGACGCTGGCGCGGCGCGAGAGGTTCGGAAAATCTGATATCCTTGCCCTGCTCGACACCCTCGTCGGCTCGCGGCGGATCACCTTCACCGATGAAACCGCTATCACCGGCGCGATCGAGGGCTGGCGTCGAGGCAATGCCGATTTCCCGGATTACCTGATCTGCCATCTCAACCGGCAGGCTGGCGCGTCAACGACCGTGACGTTCGACCTGGATGCGGCGATCGAGCCCGGCTTCACGCGACTGGAACTCTGAACGGAGTTGATGAACGCCATGGCAAGTTCCCCCGCCTCCCTCCCGCGCGCCGCCTATGCCGACATGTTCGGCCCCACCACCGGCGACAAGATCCGCCTCGCCGACACCTCCCTGGTGATCGAGGTCGAGCGCGATCACACCATCTACGGCGAGGAGGTGAAGTTCGGTGGCGGCAAGGTCATCCGGGACGGGATGGGGCAGTCCCAGGTCACCAACCAGGATGGGGCCGTCGATACCGTGATCACCAACGCGGTGGTCCTCGACCATTGGGGCATCGTGAAATGCGATGTCGGGATCGTGCGAGGCCGGATCTTCAAGCTCGGCAAGGCCGGCAACCCGGACATCCAGCCCGGTGTCGACATCGTCGTCGGGCCGGGCACGGAAGTCATCGCGGGCGAGGGCAAGATCCTCACGGCCGGCGGCTTCGACAGCCACATCCACTATATCTGCCCGCAGCAGATCGAGGAGGCGCTCTGCTCCGGCGTCACCACGATGCTGGGCGGCGGCACCGGCCCGGCCCACGGCACCTTCGCCACCACCTGTACTCCGGGACCGTGGCACCTCGCCCGGATGATCGAGGCGGCGGACAGCTTCCCGATGAACCTCGCCTTCGCCGGCAAGGGCAACGCCTCGCGGCCGGAAAGCCTCGTCGAGATGGTCCGCGCCGGGGCCTGCGCACTCAAGCTCCACGAGGATTGGGGCACCACCCCGCAGGCGATCGATACCTGCCTCACGGTGGCCGACCTCTACGACGTTCAGGTGATGATCCACTCCGACACCCTCAACGAATCCGGCTTCGTCGAGGACACGATCAAGGCCTTCGCCGGGCGCACCATCCATGCCTTCCACACGGAAGGGGCGGGCGGCGGCCACGCGCCCGACATCATGAAGGTGGCGGGGCTCGCGAACGTGCTGCCCTCCTCCACCAACCCGACGCGGCCCTACACGCGGAACACCATCGACGAGCATCTCGACATGCTCATGGTCTGCCACCACCTCGACCCGTCGATCCCGGAAGACCTCGCCTTCGCCGAGAGCCGCATCCGCAAGGAGACCATCGCGGCCGAGGACATCCTGCACGATATCGGCGCGCTCTCGATGATGTCGTCGGACAGCCAGGCCATGGGCCGGGTCGGCGAGGTCGTGATCCGCACCTGGCAGACCGCCGACAAGATGAAGCGCCAGCGCGGGAGCCTGCCCGGCGACGCCTCCGGCAACGACAACCTGCGCGCCCGGCGGTACGTCGCGAAATACACGATCAACCCGGCCATCGCGCACGGCGTCTCGGCCCATGTCGGCTCGGTCGAGCCCGGCAAGCTCGCCGACCTCGTCCTGTGGACGCCGGCCTTCTTTGGGGTGAAGCCCGATCTCGTCATCAAGGGCGGCATGATCGCCACCGCGCCGATGGGCGACCCCAACGCCTCGATACCGACGCCCCAACCGGTGCATTACCGTCCGATGTTCGGGGCGCACGGGCGCGTGCCCTTCGCCACCGCGCTGACTTTCGTCTCGAAGGCCGCCATCGAGGACGGCTTGGGCGAGCGTCTCGGCGTTCAGAAGCGGCTCGTCGCGGTGGAGAACGTGCGCGGCGGCATCTCGAAGAAGAGCATGATCCTCAACGACGCGACCCCCGACATCGAGATCGACGCCGAGACCTACGACGTGCGCGCCGACGGCGAATTGCTCGTCTGCGAGCCCGCCGAGGTGCTGCCGATGGCGCAGCGGTATTTCCTGTTCTGACCCCCCATGATCCGCGCCACACGCCTTATCCGCCGCGACGCTCTCCAAGCCGGCGAGATCGTCGACCGCGTCGTCCTCGATCACGGCGACCGGCATCGCCGGCGCGTGGCGATGCGGGGTGCGGGCGGTCTCGCCTTTCTCCTCGACCTCTCAGAGTCGACCGTCCTCGACGACGGCGATGCCCTCGTGCTGGAGGATGGCCGCCTCGTCTGGGTCGAGGCCGCTCCCGAGCGGCTGCTGGAGATCCGTGCATCGAGCGACCACGCCCTCAAGCGGCTGATCTGGCATATCGGCAACCGCCACATCGCGGCGGAGATCGACGAGCATGCCGTCTATATCGGCTTCGACCATGTGCTGGCCGAGATGGTTCGGGGCCTGGGCGGCACCGCCGAGCCGGTGGAGCGTCCGTTCCGTCCCGAAGGCGGCGCCTATGCGGGCGAGGCGGCCGGCCACCACCATCACGGCCATTCTCACGACCACGCTCATTCGCATGCCCATGATTGAGGCTTTGCGCCTCATGGCGTGGCTGTCGCCGACCTATCCGATCGGGGCCTATGCCTATTCGCACGGCCTCGAATGGGCCGTGGAGACCGGCAGCGTCTCCGACGAAGCCACTCTGACCGATTGGCTCGGCGACGTGCTGGAGTGCGGCTCAGCCCGCAACGACCTCATCCTCGCCGCCCATGCGCACTGCGCCGCCGCGGCGAGCGACGGTCCGGCCCTCGTCGCCATCAACGATCTCGCCCTGGCGCTGGCTCCCTCGCGCGAGCTCCACCTCGAGACCAGTCAGCAGGGCCGCAGCTTCCTCGACGCCACCCGCGTCGCCTGGCCTGTGCCGGCCTTGGCGAGCTTGAGCGAGATGCTGGACGGCGAGGTCGCCTATCCGGTCGCCGTCGGTGTCTCGGCGGGCGCACACGGCATGGCGCTGGTGCCAATGCTGTCCGGGTTCGGCCTCGCCTTCGTCCAGAACCTCGTCTCGGCGGCTTTGCGGGTCGCCCCGATCGGCCAAAGTGTCGGCACGCGGGTGATCGCAGCTCTGGCGCCGCGGGTCACGGCTCTGGCCGAAACGGTGCCGGCCCTCGGCCTCGACGAGATCGGCAGCGCCACCTTGAAGCTCGATCTCGGCTCTGCCCGCCACGAGACCCAGTATTCGCGCATCTTCCGCTCGTGAGGTTCCTTCGATGACGTCTCCCAACGGTCCCTTGCGCGTCGGCATCGGCGGCCCCGTCGGCTCGGGCAAGACCGCGCTGATGGAGCAGCTCTGCAAAAGGTTCCGCGAGACCCACGACATCTGCGCCATCACCAACGACATCTACACCAAGGAGGATGCCCGCATCCTCACCGTGGCAGGCGCCTTGCCCGAGGAGCGGATCATGGGCGTCGAGACCGGCGGCTGCCCGCATACGGCGATCCGCGAGGACGCCTCGATCAACCTCGCCGCCGTTGCCGAGATGCGGCGCAGATTCCCGAAGCTCGACCTCATCCTGATCGAGTCGGGCGGCGACAACTTGGCCGCCACCTTCTCGCCGGAGCTTGCCGACATCACCCTCTACGTCATCGACGTGGCTGGCGGAGAGAAGATCCCGCGCAAGGGCGGGCCCGGCATCACCCGCTCGGACCTCCTCATCGTCAACAAGACTGATCTCGCGCCGCTGGTGGGGGCCGATCTCGGGATCATGGAATCCGACACCAAGAGAATGCGTGGGCCGCGCCCCTACGTCTTCGCCTCCCTGCGAGAGGGCAAGGGTGCCGACGAGATCGCCCAATTCGTGAGTCAGGCGGGCGGCCTGCGCTGATCAGGCGTCCGGCCGGAACGGGTGGATCTGCGGGATCAGCGCCGCCACGACTTCGAGCCGTCCCGAGATCACCCCGCGCTCGGTAATCATCGCATCGGCGATCGTCTGAAGGGTCGTCGCCGGTCCCTGCACCAGCACCACCTCCAGGGTCTGATTGTGCATCAGGTGGACGTGGAGGGATGAGATCACCTCGGCGATGTAGCGGCGCTGCAGATCGGCGAGGCGCTGCTGCAGGCCGTTGGCGAGGTGGTCGTAGAACAGCGTGATGGTGCCGACCATCACCCGGTCGCCGACTTCGTGGCGATGCTCGACGAGCGAGCGGTGAAGGACCGTTGCCACGGCCTGCGAACGGCTGGCGAAGCCGCGCTCTCCGACCATGGTATCGAGTTCGCAGAGCAGATCCTCGGACAACGAGAGGCTGATGCGGCTGACCGGCCGACGTCGCTCGCTCCCGCCCTCCGCCGGCACCGTATCCGCAGCCTTTGTCATCGCCCGCTCCCCTCGATCCGAAGGCAGTGTGGCATGCCTCTTGTATGCCTGAAAGCCCGCCGGTATTACGATTTCTACCGATCGTACTACGCGTCTCGGAGATTGCAGATGCGCCTGTCCATGATCGCCGCCCTCCGTCAGGGAGCCGCCGCCGGGCTGCTCGCCCTCGGCCTCGCCGCCTCCCCCGCCGTCCAGGCCGCCGAGCCCCTGCGCATCGGCTACAGCGACTGGCCCGGCTGGGTCGCCTGGCAGGTCGCCATCGAGAAAGGCTGGCTCAAGGAGGCCGGCGTCGAGGCGAAGTTCGAGTGGTTCGACTACTCGGCCTCGATGGATGCCTTCTCGGCGGGCAAGCTCGACGCGGTCACCTGCACCAACGGCGATGCCCTGGTGATGGGCGGCAATGGCGCCAAGAACGTCATGATCATGCTCACCGATTATTCCAACGGCAACGACATGATCGTCGGCAAGCCCGGGGTGAAGGCGCTCGCCGACCTCAAGG
Source organism: Methylobacterium sp. (assembly GCF_019745455.1). Taxonomy (GTDB): domain Bacteria; phylum Pseudomonadota; class Alphaproteobacteria; order Rhizobiales; family Beijerinckiaceae; genus Methylobacterium. The sequence continues at coordinate 74,808 of NZ_JAIETD010000028.1, read as the reverse complement.
GCAAGAAGGTCGGCCTCGAAGTCGGCCTCGTCGAGCACCTGCTCCTGATCCACGGCCTGACCAAGCTCGGCCTCAAGGAGACGGACGTCACCCTGGTCAACGCCAAGACCAACGAGACGCCGCAGGTTCTGGCAAGCGGCGACGTCTCGGCCATCGGCGCCTGGCAACCCATCGCCGGCCAGGCGATGAAGGGGGCGGCCGGTGCCAAGCCGCTCTACACCTCCGCCGACGTGCCCGGCCTGATCTACGACGTCGTCACCGTCTCCCCGGCGAGCCTCGCCGCGCGCCGGGCCGAATGGATCAAGTTCGTCGGGGTCTGGGACAAGGTCGTCGCCTATATCGAGGATCCCAGGACGCAACCCGACGCGGTCGCGATCATGGCGGCCAAGGTCGGCATCGACGCGCCGACCTTCACCCGCTTCCTCAAGGGCACCAAGCTCCTCACCCTCGCGGAGGGCCGCAAGGTGATGAAGGATGCCGACGGCTTCGGCTCGCTCTACGGGTCGAGCCGCTACGCCGACGCCTTCAACGTCAAGTACGAGGTCTACAAGACCGCGCAGGACCTGAAGAGCTACATCGATCCCGGCCTGACCGACGGGAAATGACGGCCGATCCAGCCCATAGCGCTGCGCGCGCGCACCTTCTCCCCTCTGCGGGAGAAGGCAGCCCGCGGAGCGGGTCGGATGAGGGGATCGCCGCCTTGTCCGGAGAGGTCGCGATCCCCTCTCCCGCCTCGCTCAGCAAGGCACCCTCCCCCGCAGAGGGGGGAGGATTGGCGGCTCCGGCGAAAGCACGCCGCCGCTCCTGGATCGGCGTCGCGAAACCCCTGTCGCCGCGTCGGCGCATCACCCTCACCGTTCTCTCCTTCCTCCTGCCGATCCTCGCCTGGTCGGCGGTATCCTACCTGCCGTTCCTCTGGCATCCCCTCGTCGAGGTCAGCGATCCGGGCGACGTCGCCTGGATGCAGCCGGGGATGCGCCTGCCCAAGGCCGCCTTCGCCGAGGAGGTCGCCTCGGCCGAGGCTGCCAAGTCCGCGCCGCCCGTGGGAAGGGCCGCCAACCCCGTCTACCTGCCGGCCCCGCACGAGGTCGCGGCCGCGTTCTGGACCTCGCTGACCGCGCAGCCGACCCAGCGCGACGCGATCCGCCTCCCCTTGAGCCTGTGGCACTCGATCCAGATCATCTTCTGGGGGTTCCTGATCTCCTCCATCGTCGGCGTGCCGCTCGGCATCCTGTGCGGCGCGCAGCCGACGCTCGCCCGCATCACCGAGCCGGTGATCGAGTTCGTCCGCTACATGCCGGCGCCCGCCTTCGGGGCGCTGATGGTGGCGATCCTCGGGATCTATGACGGGCCCAAGATCGCCATCATCGTGATCGGCACCTTCTTCCAGCAGGTTCTCGTCATCGCCAACACCACGCGGCGCATCGACCCGCTGCTGATCGAGGCGGCGCTGACGCTGGGCGCCCGTAACCTGCGCCTGATCCGCCGGGTGATCGTGCCGGCGATGCTGCCCCAGCTCTACCGCGACCAGCGCATCCTGCTCGGCTGGGCCTGGACCTACCTGATCGTCGCCGAGCTCATCGGCACCTCGTCGGGCATCACCTTCTTCATCACGCAGCAGGCCCGCTACCAGCATTTCGAGAACGTCTACGCCGCGATCCTCATCATCGGCCTCGTCGGCTCCCTCACGGACATCGCCCTGGCGATGCTCGGACGGCGGCTGTTCCCCTATGACAGGAGCGAGAGATGAGCGTCGGCGTGCTCTCTCCTGAGTTCGATTACCGCACCCAGTGCGAGCCGGTCCGCGCGCGCTTTGCCAAGCTCAGGAGCCGCGAGGTCGCGCTCAGCGTCGAGGGATTGGGCAAGGTGTTCCGCGCGCCCGACGGGCGCGAGGTCGTGGCGCTGAAGGGGATCGACCTCGACACCCACCGGCGCGAGTTTCTCTGCGTCGTCGGGCCGTCGGGCTGCGGCAAGTCCACCTTCGTGCGCATCCTCGCCGGGCTCGAGACCGCGAGTTCCGGAATCGTCCGCGTCGGCGGGGTGCCGGTCTCCGGGCCGGGGGCGGATCGGGGCATGGTGTTCCAGGGCTACACCCTGTTCCCCTGGCTCAGCGTGCTGCGCAACGTCGCCTTCGGGCTCGAGGAGAACGGCACCCCGCGGCGCGAGGCGGAGCGCGAGGCGCGGCAATGGCTGGCGCTGATCGGCCTCGAATCCTTCGCCGGCTCCTACCCGCACCAGCTCTCGGGCGGCATGAAGCAGCGCGTGGCGATCGCCCGCGCGCTCGCCACGCGGCCCCGCATCCTCCTGATGGACGAGCCGTTCTCGGCCCTCGACACCCAGTCCCGCGCCCGGATGCAGGCCTACCTCATCGAGATCTGGAAGAAGATCGACATCACCATCGTCTTCATCACCCATGACCTCGACGAGGCGGTCTACCTCGCCGACCGCATCCTGGTGCTGAAGGCCCATCCCGGCGAGGTCGCCGAGTTGATCGAGGTGCCGGTGCCGCGGCCGCGCAGCCACGACCAGATGCTCGGTCCCGAGTTCCGCGCCACCCGCGCCCGCCTCGACGCGCTGATCCACCCGCCGAAGGAGGAGAGCGAGGACGACCCGGTCACGCCGAGCCTCGTGACCCGCATGGCGCCGGCTGGCGACGAGGTCGAGTGATGGCCGCTGCAGTAACGAAGGCGCGCATCCCCTCGCCCCGCTTGCAGGGAGAGGGTCGCGTCTCCCCCCTGCCGGGGAGAGGGGATGGTGCCTTGACCCAAGACGGTAGCGGCCGGCCATGAGTGTTCCCCTCCCCTGGTCCGACCGCACCTGGGAAGAGATCCCCGGCGATCTCGGCCAAGCCGCCCAGGCCGTGATCCTGCCCGTCGGCGCCACCGAGCAGCACGGGCCCCATCTCGGCACCGGCATGGATTTCGTGCTGGCCGAGAGGCTGGCTCATGCCGTCTCGGCCCGCACCCGCGTGCCGGTGCTGCCGACCCTCCCGTACGGCTGCTCGCTCGGCCACAGCCGGCGCTGGCCCGGCACCATCTCGCTCGATCCCCTGGTGATGAGCCAGGTCGTCGTCCAGATCGGCACGAGCGCCTACCATTCCGGCGTGCGCCGCCTGTTCCTCGTGAACGCCCACGTCACCAACGCCGCGCCCCTGCGCTGCGCCCTCGAAATGCTGAGGGCTGCCCATGACGATCTCATGGTGGCGCTGGTGAACTCGGTGACGATCAGCGAACGCGTCCGCGCCGCTCACTTCGCCGACGCCGAGGATTGGCACGCCAACGCTGCCGAGACCTCGCTGATGCTGGCACTGGCGCCGGACCTCGTGCGGCCCGAGCGGATCACGGAATCCGACGATCCCGACCGGACGGACGGCCTCGTCTTCGCTCATCCGGTCAACCGCACCAGCCTGAACGGCGTCACCGGCCGCCCCTCGCAAGCGAGCGCCGAGGAGGGCGAGCGCCTATTCGCCTGGATGGTCGAGGACCTCTCCGCCCTCGTGTTGCGCGGCCTGACCGAGACCCCGCCCCTGCCCCATTCCTACCACGCCCCGACACAGAGGAGTTGAGCCGATGGCTCATAGCGAGACCACCGATCCGACCATCCTGGCCCTGCAGGAGGACCTCCGCGCCAAGGGCGTGAAATACGTCATCGGCGCTTATGTCGACATCCACGGCGCCCAGAAGGCCAAGGTGGTGCCGATCGGCCACCTGCCCCAGATGGCGGTGGGCTCCGAGCGCTATACCGGCTACGCCCTCGACGGGCTCGGCCAGGCCCCGAACGAGGACGAGCTCGCCTCGGTCCCCGACTTCTCGCAGCTGATCCAGCTGCCCTGGGAAAAGAAGCTGGCCTGGGCGCCGGCCGACCTGACTTTCCAGGGCCAGCCCTATCCGCTCTCGACCCGCATCGCGTTGAAGAACGTCCTGAAACAGGCCGAGACGATGGGCTTCGGTTTCAATCTCGGCATCGAGTGCGAGATCTTCCTGCTGAAACAGGCGGCCGACGGCTCCCTGCACACGCCGGTCGCCGACGATAAGCTCCTGAAGCCCTGCTACGACGTGCGCGGGTTCGTCGACAATTTCTCATGGCTCGACAAGGTTGCGACCACGATCAACGACCTCGGCTGGGACCTCTACTCCTTCGACCACGAGGATGCCTGCGGCCAGTTCGAGTTCGATTTCAACTATGCCGACGCGCTGACCATGTGCGACCGGCTCACCTTCTTCCGGATGATGGCGAAGCACTACGCCAAGGAGGAAGGGCTGATCGCCACGATGATGCCCAAACCCTTCGCCGACCGCACCGGCAACGGCGCCCATTTCAACATGTCGCTGTTCGACAAGGAGACGGGAAAGAACGCCTTTGCCCGCTCGCCGGCTGACGACCCGCGCGGGCTGGGGCTGACCGAGACCGGCTATCACTTCATCGGCGGCGTGCTCCGCCACGGCCGCGCCCTCTGCGCTGCCTTCGCCCCCACCGTGAACAGCTACAAGCGCCTCGTGCGCCAGGGCGCGATGGCGGGCTTCTCCTGGGCGCCGGTGTTCAACTCGTACGGTTCAAACAATCGCACCAACTCGGTGCGGGTCCCGGCCGGCGGCGGGCGCTGCGAGAGCCGCAACGCCGACGGCGCGGTCAACCCCTACCTCGCTGCCGCCCTCGTCCTGGCGGCGGGGTTGGAGGGCGTGCGCGAGCGCATCGATCCTGGCGCGCCCAACGAGGACAACCTCTACGACCTGTCGGATGCACAGCGCCGGGAGCGCGGCATCGACTTCCTGCCTCAGACCCTCGCCGAGGCGGTCGACGCCTTCGCGGCCGATCCCCTCGTCGAGGCGACGCTCGGAAAGGCGCTGCGCGACGAGTTCATCCGCTACAAGCGCGCCGAGTGGGAGGAGTACCACCTCACCGTGAGCGCATGGGAGGTGGAGCGGTACAGCCACATGTTTTGAAAGAGGCGCCCGGAGAGCTGAGCCGATGCATGTCCAATCAATCGATTGCTGTGGCCGCGGGTCAGACCAACCAGCTCGCGTCCAGGCCGGTCGCGGAAGCGATGCTGCTGCGTTGCCCGTCCGTGGGCTCGGCCTCGTCCCGTTCGATGCGCCGAAGATCGGCCTCGGTCATGTCGATGGTCCGCGCCAGGGCGGCTCGCGACAGTCCAGCATGCTTTCTCGCGGAAACGATGCTGCTGCCGTGCTCCGCCACGAGCTTGGCGAACCAATGAGGAATGGCGTGACCTCGGTTGCCGGCATCGGCCAGATGCTGCTGCGTCATGCGGGCCGCCATCCGGTCCTCCGCATCGTCGTCGCCCGCCCGCGCGAGGAGAACATCGTAGGCGCGGCGCGTGAGCACAACGAGTTCGTCGCCGGCCTCGGTGCGGATGATCTGTGGCGGCTGGGTCGGTGCGTTCACGGGCGCCTCCTCTTAGGTCTCCCCATACCGTTCGAGCTTCGCCACGATGTCGAGCCTCACGGATTTCGGCAGCTTCGCCAGCACCTTCAAGGCGGAAGCAGTATAGACGATCGCCTTCATGCGCCGACCATCGGCGAAATCCGGACGCGACGCGAGAGATCTCTGCCGACTCTCGACACCTTTCCTGCCCCGCCGGGACGACCCGGCCTCTCCAGGGCTCAACATCGGCCGGGACGACCCGGCGGACAGCTTGAGGAACGGGCATGACCACGACCGAAGACATCATCGCCGAGAACCGCCGGCGCTACGAGGAGCTGAAAGCCCAAGGCCAGGGCCATGCCCCCCGCGCCCTGCCCCCGCCCTCCTCCGTGGGCCTGAAGCTGGACGAGGACGCGGTCCTCCATACGGAGACCATCCCGGGCGGGTGGTACTGGACCACCGAGCTCAATGCCGGCGAGGCCCTGCGCCTGTCCCTCGACCACGGCCCCTCCAGTGTCGCAATGGTGGCCTGGAACGCCGCCGAGACCTCCGAGCGGCTGAATTATGCTGACACGGTCAAGGTTCAGTGGACCTCGAACCTCCGCAAGGGCCGGGTGCTGTTCTCCGATATGGGCCGGGTGATGCTCTCGCTGATCGAGGATTCCTGCGGCGCACACGATGCCCTCGTCGGCGGCTCCAACGCCGCCTCGAACGCGGCGCGCTATTCCGGCGGCCCGCATCGCAATACCCGCGACAACCTCATCCTGGCCGCTCTGAAGAGCGGGCTCGACCGGCGCGATATCCCCGCCTGCATCAGCTTCTTCGCGCCTGTGAGCGTCGGCGCCGAGGGGCGCTTCACCTGGAACGAGGCCGGGCGGCGGACGGGCGACTTCGTCGACCTGCGGGCCGAGCTCGACCTCGTCGTCACCCTCTCGAACTGCCCTCATCCCCTCGACCCGAACCCGGATTACGCACCAAACCCGGTCACGGTGACCCGCTTCAAGGCCCCTCCCGCGACGAGGGACGACCTCTGCCGCACCGCCACGATCGAGGCCGTACGCGGCTTCACCAACAACGCCGCCATCGGCTTCTGAGGGAAGACGCATCATGACCAACCGCGATCGTGCCGCCCTTTTCGATGAGGTCGTTCCCGCCCAGGCGCCCTGGTCGGGCCTCGTGCGCAAGGGCCAGACTCTCCGCATCACCGACATAGATGGCTGCCAAGCCGTCGACACCCTGTTCTACCGCGCCGACGATATGGGCGAGCGCTACTCCTCCCAGGACACCCTGCGGGACCAGGGCTCCGCCTACGTGACGACGGGGACGAAGCTCGTTTCCAACGAGGGCCGGGTGCTGGCCACCGTCACCGCCGACAGCTGCGGACGGCACGATACCTCGGCCGGTGCCTGTTCGTGCGAGGCCAACACCGTCCGCTTCGGCCACGCCACCAAGTACCTCCACGCCTGCCGCGAGAATTTCGCGATCGAGGTCGCGAAATACGGTCTGTCGAAGCGCGACATCCCGCCCAACATCAATTTCTTCATGAACGTGCCGATCGAGCAGGACGGGCAGCTCGCCATCGTCGACGGCGTCTCATCCCCCGGCGACTACGTCGAGGTGACCGCCGAGATGGACGTCATCTGCGTCATCTCGAATTGCCCGCAGATCAACAATCCCTGCAACGGCTTCAACCCGACGCCGATCCGCGTGACTCTCTGGGACAAGGCTTGAGACGCCCATGTTCCGGAAAATCCTGATCGCCAATCGCGGCGAGATCGCCCGGCGCATCGTGCGCACAGCCAAGCGGATGGGGATCGCCTCGGTGACGGTCTATTCCGATGCGGATCGCTTTACGCCGGGCGTGCTGGAGGCGGACGAGGCCGTGCGCCTCGGACCGGCGCCTGCCACCGAGAGCTACCTCGACGTCGAGGCCGTCATCGCCGCCTGCAAGGCGACGGGGGCCGAGGCCGTCCATCCCGGCTACGGCTTTCTGTCCGAGAACGTCGCCTTCGCCGAACGGCTGTCGGAGGAGGGCATCGTCTTCATCGGGCCGAGGCCCGAGCACCTGCGCGCCTTCGGCCTCAAGCACACCGCCCGCGATCTGGCCAAGGCCAGCGGCGTGCCGCTGCTGCCGGGCACCGACCTCCTGCCCGATCTCGACGCCGCCCTCGCGGCGGCGGGCACCATCGGCTACCCGGTGATGCTGAAGAGCACGGCCGGCGGCGGCGGCATCGGCATGCGCCTGTGCGGCTCGGCCGAGGAACTCGCCGAGCACTACACCAGCGTCGAGCGCACCGCCCGCGCCAGCTTCGGCGATGCGCGCGTCTATCTCGAGCGCTTCGTCGGCGAGGCCCGCCACGTCGAGGTGCAGATCTTCGGCGACGGCGCGGGACGCGTCGTGGCGCTCGGCGAGCGCGACTGCTCGCTTCAGCGCCGCAACCAGAAGGTCATCGAGGAGACGCCCGCGCCCGGCCTGTCGCCGGACGTCCGCGCCCGCCTGCACCAGGCGGCGGTGGCCCTCGGGACAAGCGTCTCCTACGCCTCCGCCGGCACGGTGGAGTTCATCTACGACCCGGCCCGCCAGGATTTTTCCTTCCTCGAAGTGAACACGCGGCTGCAGGTCGAGCATCCGGTGACGGAGGCGGTGTTCGGCATCGACCTCGTCGAGTGGATGATCGGACAAGCCGCCGGCGAGGATGTCATCGGGTCGGCCGGGACGCTCGAGCCGAAGGGGGCCGCGATCGAGGCCAGGCTCTACGCCGAGATCCCGCACGCTGATTTCGCCCCGAGCGCCGGATTGCTGACGCAGGTCGTCTTCCCCGAAGCGGCCCGCATCGACGGCTGGATCGCCACCGGCACCGAGGTGACGCCGTTCTACGACCCGATGCTCGCCAAGATCATCGTGACGGGCGACGACCGCGACGGCGCCATCGCGGCCCTGCGAGCCGCCCTCGACGCCACGATTGTCGCCGGCATTGAGACCAATCTCGGATATCTGCGCGCCATCGCGGCCTCCGAGCTTCTCGCCAGCGGGCGCGTCGCGACGACGGCGCTTCGCGACTTCGCCTATCGCCCCCGCAGCGTGGCGGTCCTGACGCCCGGTCCGCAATCGAGTCTTCAGGAACTGCCCGGCCGGCTCGGCCTCTGGCATGTCGGCGTGCCGCCGAGCGGACCGATGGATGCCCGCTCCTTCGCGCTCGCCAATGCCCTGGTGGGCAACCCGGCCGAGACCTGCGCCCTCGAACTCACCGTCTCGGGTCCGATGCTGCGCTTCCACACCGAGGCCGTCGTGGCGCTGACAGGCGCGTCGATGACGGCCCGCCTCGACGGCGTCGCGCAGCCTCACGGGCAGGCCTTCACCGCCCGTCCCGGCCAGGTCCTCGCCATCGGCGCCATCGAGGGGCCGGGCATGCGCAGCTACCTTGCCGTGCGCGGCGGGTTCGACGCGCCGGTGGTGCTCGGCTCGCGGGCGACCTTTGCGCTGGGCGCCTTCGGCGGCCACGCCACCGGCGTTCTCAAGGCCAGCGACGTGCTGCAGCTCGGCGATGCTCCTGCCATGGAGGCCGCAAGTCCGGACCCCGTCGCGCTCACGGGCGACTGGACGATCGGCCTCGTCTACGGACCGCACGGCGCCCCGGATTTCTTCCAGGAGGCCGACATCGCCGACCTGTTCTCGGCGACCTACGAGGTCCATTTCAACTCGGCCCGCACCGGCGTGCGCCTGATCGGCCCGACGCCGCGCTGGGCGCGCCAGGATGGCGGCGAAGCCGGGCTGCACCCGTCCAACCTCCACGACAACGCCTACGCGGTCGGCGCCCTCGATTTCACCGGCGACATGCCGATCCTGCTCGGCCCCGACGGCCCCAGTCTCGGCGGCTTCGTCTGCCCCGGCGTGATCGCCCGAGACGAGCTGTGGAAGATGGGCCAGCTCAGGCCCGGGGACCGGGTGCGGTTCGTGGCGGTGGAGCGGGTGGAAGACCACACGCTTGTCCCTCTCCCCTCTGCGGGAGAGGGTGGCCCACGAAGTGGGTCGGGAGAGGGGAGCACTGAACTATCCGGAGAGGTCGCGTTCCCCTCTCCCGCCTCGCATCCGCGAGACTCCCCCCCCCGCAGAGAGGGGAGGGAAGACTTGGGCTCCCCCATCCTCGCCCGCGACACCTCTGGTCCGGTCGAGGTCGTCTACCGGCGCCAGGGCGACGACAACCTGCTCGTCGAGTACGGCCCGATGGCCCTCGATATCGGCATCCGCCTTCGCGTCCACCTCCTGGCCGAGGCGGTGGCGCAGGCGAAAGTGCCCGGCTTGATCGATCTCGCTCCCGGCATCCGCTCGCTGCAGATCCACTATGACGGGGCCGTCCTGCCCCGCTCGCGGCTGCTCGGGCTCCTGCGCGAGATCGAAGCGGGCCTCGGCTCCGTCGAGAACGTCACGGTGCCGAGCCGGATCGTCCATCTGCCGCTGTCGTGGAACGATCCTCAGGCGGAACTCGCCATGCGCAAGTACCAGGAGCTGGTGCGCCCGAATGCGCCCTGGTGCCCGTCGAACATCGAATTTATCCGTCGTATCAACGGCTTGGACGGCGAAGCGGACGTGAAGCGCATCGTCTTCGACGCGAGCTATCTCGTGATGGGCCTCGGCGACGTCTATCTCGGCGCTCCGGTGGCGACGCCGGTCGATCCGCGCCACCGCCTGGTGACAACCAAGTACAACCCCGCCAGGACCTGGACGCCGGAGAACGCGGTCGGCATCGGCGGCGCCTATATGTGCATCTACGGCATGGAGGGACCGGGCGGGTACCAGCTCGTCGGCCGCACGATCCAGATCTGGAACACCTGGCGGATGACGCGTGAATTCGTCCCCGGCCATCCCTGGCTGCTCCGGCCATTCGACCGCATCCGCTTCTTTTCCGTGAGCCACGACGAGCTGACGGAGGCGCGCGCCGCCTTCCCGCACGGGGCCTATCCTGTGCGGATCGAGGACGGGACGTTCTCCTATGCGGAGCACCGGGCGGAGCTCGCCGCCAATGCCGCCGAGATCACATCGGCCAAGCTCCGCCAGCAGAATGCGTTCGAGGCGGAACGGCAGCGCTGGAAGGAAGAGGGCCTTGACGTCTTCGTCGCCGAGGAGGCCGCGCCGATGGGATCGGAGGACGCGATCCCACCGGGCTGCATCGGCGTGCCGACCGCCGTGCCGGGCAATGTCTGGAAGGTGGTGAAGGCGGTCGGCGACAGGATCGAGGCGGGCGAGGCCGTGGCGATCCTCGAATCGATGAAGATGGAAGTGCCGGTGACCGCCCCCGTGGCGGGAACCTTGCGGGAGATTCGGGTGCAGCCCGGACGGACGCTCCGGGGTGGCGACCTCGTCGCGGTGATCGAGGAGAGCTGAGACACATGCTGCCCACCATCCTCGACCTCTCGACCCTGCGTGGCCTCTACGCCTCGGAGGGGCTCACGCCTGTCGCTTTGGCGGAGGCGATCGCCGACCGGATGGAGGCCTATGCCGATCCGGCCGTGTTCATCACGCGGGTCGGGCGGCAAGCCCTGGTCGCAGCGGCGAAGGACCTGATGGAGCGCCATCCGGAGCCGAACTCGTTGCCGCTCTGGGGCATGCCCTTCGCGGTCAAGGACAATATCGACGTGGCGGGCTTAGCTACCACCGCCGCCTGCCCCGAATTCACCTACACGCCATCGGCCGATGCGGTCGTGGTGGCGCGCCTGAAGGCGGCCGGCGCCCTCGTCACCGGCAAGACCAACCTCGACCAGTTCGCCACCGGGCTCAACGGCACCCGCTCGCCCTACGGCGCTCCCCGCAGCGTCTTCAGCAGCGAACACATCTCCGGCGGCTCGAGTTCGGGCTCTGCGGTCGCCGTGGCGGCGGGTTTGGCGAGCTTCTCCCTCGGCACCGACACGGCCGGGTCCGGCCGGGTGCCGGCGGCGTTCAACAACCTCGTCGGCATCAAGCCGACGCCGGGATCGCTCAGCACCACCGGTCTCGTCCCGGCCTGCCGCAGCCTCGACTGCATCAGCATCTTCGCCGCCACGATCGGCGACGGGCTCGGCATCCGCCGCATCGCGGAAGGGTTCGACCCTAAGGACGCCTTCTCGCGAAAGGCGGTGCCGCATCCCCTCCCCGCGGCCGGCCTGCGCGTCGGCGTGTTGACGCCGGAAGAGCGCGAGTTCCACGGCAATGGCGGGGTGGAGGCGCTCTACGACGCGGCGATCGCCCGGCTGGCGGAGTTCGGTGCGGTGGCGGTGCCCTTCGACTACGCGCCGTTCCGCGAGACCGCCGCCCTGCTCTACCAAGGCCCCTGGGTGGCCGAGCGGATGGCGGCGGTGGAGGCGTTCCATGCCGATCATCCCGAAGCCCTCGACCCGAGCGTGCGCGCCATCGTCGAGTCCGCGACGGGCTACAGCGCCGTCGACGCCTTCCGCGGCCTCTACGACCTCGAAGCCCTGCGCCGGCGCACGGAGGCGGAATTCGCGAAGGTGGACATCCTGCTCCTGCCCACCACGCCGACGACCTACACCGTCGCCGCGATGCAGGCCGAGCCGATCCGCCTCAACAGCCATCTCGGCCATTACACGAACTTCGCCAACCTGCTCGGCTACGCCGCCATCGCGATCCCCGCCGGATTCGGGCCGGACGGGCTGCCGGGCGGCGTCACCCTGGTCGGCCCCGGCTTCAGCGACGATGCCCTCGGCCACCTCGCGGATGCCCTCCATCGGGCGGCAGAACCCGGCATGGGGATCGACCGACACGTTGCGCTGCCCGAGGCGAGCATCGTTCCCGCACCCGCCCCGGACACGGTTCCCATCGTGGTGGTCGGCGCGCATCTCTCCAGCCTGCCCCTCAACCACCAGCTCGTCGAACTCGGCGGCACGCTCCTGCGTGCAGCGCGCACGGCGGCGGATTACCGCCTCTACGCCCTTCCGGGCACGAAGCCGGCCAAGCCCGGTCTCGTCCGCGATCCGGGCTTCGCCGGTCCTGGCCTCGCCGTCGAGGTCTGGGGCCTCTCGCCCGCCGCCTTCGGCCGCTTCGCCGCGGCCATCCCCGCTCCCCTCGGTATCGGCAAGATCACCCTGGAGGATGGCAGCGCCGTCTCCGGCTTCCTGTGCGAGGCCCATGCCCTGAAGGGCGCGGAGGAGATCACCGCCCATGGCGGCTGGCGGGCCTACCTCGCCGCATCGTGACGCAGAGCTCTGAAGCGGCGGATCATCAACGCCACTTTCGTCGTTGCTGTCCCGATGTCGGCCCAAGCTGCCGGCTCGAGGGACACAATGCGCGTCGTCGTCGATCTGAACCGCTGCCAAGCCTACGCCCAGTGCTGCTACGCCGCGCCCGAGAGTTTCGAGCTGCGCGGGGCCGAGATCCTGGTCTACGATCCCGCGCCGACACCCGAGCACAGGGGCCGGATCGAGCGCGCCGTGCAGGCCTGCCCGGTGCGGGCGATCAGCGTCGAGTTCGACGACACCATCGGCACCGCCTCGTGAGCGAGCGCATCGTCGTCGTCGGCGCCTCGCTCGCGGGCTTGCGCGGGGCCGAGGCGATCCGTCTCGCCGGCCATGCCGGGCCGCTGACCCTCGTGGGCGACGAGCCGCACGCGCCCTATGACCGCCCGTCCCTGTCGAAGCACGTCATCGCGGGCGAGTTCGGCGCGGGCGCGACGACCCTGCCGAACCTTGTGGCGCTCGATGCCGAATGGCGGCTCGGTCAAGCTGCGGTCGGCCTCGACGCGGTCAAGCGCGAGATCGTCCTCTCGGGCGGAGAGCAACTTGAATACGACAGGCTTCTGATCACCACCGGTGCCCGCGCGCGGTCCTGGCACGAGCCCTTGGAGGCTGCCCTCACTGGCGTCTTCACCTTGCGCGGCCGCGACGATGCCGAGGCCTTGAGAGGCGCCCTGGCGAGGAAGCCCGAGCGGGTGCTGATCATCGGCGGCGGCTTCATCGGCTGCGAGGCGGCCTCGGTCTGCCGCGACCTCGGCCTTGCGGTGACGATGGTCGATCCGGGCCCGGCGCCCCTCGCCCGCATCCTCGGCATCAGCGTCTCTGGATTCCTGCGCGAGCGGATGGAGCGCGCGGGCGTCGAGATCCGGCCGAACGCCAAGGTGCGCTCGCTCACCGGAGAGGCAGGGCGGGTGACCGGCGCCATCCTCGAAGACGGCGCCGAGGTCTCGGCCGAAATCATACTGGTGGCGCTCGGCGCGATCCCGAACACCGATTGGCTCGATGGATCGGGACTTGCCCGCGAGAAGGGCGCCCTCGTCTGCGACAGCCATTGCCGCGTCCGGGACGAATCCGGCTTTATCCATGCCGAGATCCGGGCGGCGGGAGACGTCGCCGCCTTCCCGCATCCGCTCTACGACGATGGCCTGACGCGGCTCGAACATTGGGGCAACGCCGTCGCGCAGGGCGCCTATGCGGGCCGCGCCCTCGTGAAGGGCGACGACGGGCCGGCATTCTCCGAGCTGCCGACCTTCTGGTCGAACCAGTTCGGCCTCACGATCAAGCTCGCCGGCCTGACGAAGGGCGCCGACAGCCTCGCCTTCGTCCAGGGCTCGCTCAAGGACGGCCGCTTCATCGCCGCTTATGGCCATGAGGGGCGGACGATCGCCGCCCTGTCCTTCGACTGTGCCCGATGGCTTCCGGCCTATGCAGCGGCGATCGAGGCCCGGGCGCCGTTCCCGCCGATCACGGGCGCGGTCGACCAGCTCACCCGCCTCGGCCCGATCGATCCGGCCTGGCCCGTCGCGCAAGGATGAGCCCCATGTCGCTTTCCACCCTGTTCGACGAGATCAAGGACCCGAAGAACCGGCCGGACCCCTACCCGCTCTACGCCCGGCTCGCCGGCCATCCGGTGGTGCGGCAGGAGGATGGGACCTATCTCGTCAGCTCGCACGCGGCGATCCGCGCCTTGCTGTTCGACCCGCGGATCAGCTCGGCCGACCTGCCGCCGGCCAAGAGCCCGCCCACCGGCAACCCGTTCAAGGATTGGATCCTCCAGCCTATCAAGGACGAGATCGTCAGCCGCCACCGTCCGCTGATCTTCCGCGATCCGCCCGATCACGATGCCTTGCGCCGTATCGTCATGACGCAGTTCACGATTTCCCGCGTCAACGCCATGAAGGCGCGTGCCGAAGCGCACCTCGGCGAATTGCTCGACAAACGATGCGGCGCCCGCGAGATCTGCGTCGTCGAGGACATCGCCTATCCGCTCCCCGTCACGATCATCTGCGAGATGCTCGGCGTGCCGCGCGAGGACGAGCCGACCTTCCAGGGCTGGGCGACGCAGCTCGCCACCGCCCTCGAACCCGATGCCCGCCACGACGAGGAGACGCAAGGACAGACCCGCGCCACCTTCGACGCGATCTCCGCCTACATGAAGGTCCTGATCAAGGAGAAGCGCCGGCATCCGCAGGACGACATGCTGAGCGGCCTTGCCGCCGGCACGGAAGCCGGTGCCATGGGCGAGTTCGACCTCATCGCGACGTCGATCCTCCTGCTGGTCGCCGGGCACGAGACCACCGTGAACCTCATCGCCAACGGCATGCTGACGCTGCTGCGCCACCCGCATGAGCTCGAGCGCCTACGGCAGGATGCCGAGCGTGCGCCGCGCCTTGTCGAGGAGATCCTGCGCTACGAGCCGCCGGTGCATTTTCGGACGCGAAAGGCGCTCGCCGACATCGCCATCGCCGGCGAGGTGATCCCGGAGGGTGCGCCGGTCGTCCTCCTCTTCGCCGCCGCGAACCGCGACCCTGCGCGCTTTGCCGAGCCTCGCCGTTTCGACCCCGACCGCCCGGACAACCAGCATTTCAGCTTCGGCGGCAGCCTGCATTACTGCCTCGGCGCGCCGCTAGCCCGGATCGAGGGCGAGATCGCCCTCGTCACCCTGGCGCGCCGGCTCATCGACCCGCGCCTCGTCGACGACCCGCCGCCCTACCGAGAGGGCGCATCCCTGCGCGGGCCGAAGACCCTGCGCCTCAGCGTCGACCGCATCGCCTGATCATCCCCGTGCAACCTTTGTGACGCATCCTTCCATTCGAAGGACGCACCATGGCTTAGCCTGAGAGGCGCCCGACCCGGAGGGCGCTTGAATGGACGAGCCCGATATTCCCTTCCTGCGGTCCCTCGACGAGGACGCGGCGCAGGCGATCCGCGACCGGCTCGTCTCGGTCTCGGTGGCCGGCGGCCAGACCCTGTTCGAGGAGGGCGACGAGGCCGACGCGCTCTACACCCTGGCGTCCGGCGCCGTCGGCATCTCGCGGCGCGACCCCCTGACCGGTGTGATCCGACATGTTGCCCGGCTCAGGCCGCCGGTGACGGTGGGCGAGATGGCGCTGCTCTCCGAGGGGCCGCGCTCGGCCACCGCCACGGCCCTGCGCGATTCGCATCTCTATCGCCTGAGCCGCGAGGCCTTCGAGGAGGTGGTCGAGCGCCATCCCTCGACCATGCTGTATTTCACCCGGCTGCTCGCCGACCGGCTGCGCCGGGCGGATTCCGCGCCCGGCGTCGACGACGTGCCGCGCACCTTCACGATGCTGCCGGTCACCGCCGGCGATTTCGCCGCCTCCGAGGCGCGGGCCTTCGCCAAGGCCCTTGGCGGGCAGGTCGGCTATCTCGATGCCTGGCCCGAGGAAGCGGACGAGACCTGGTTCCACCGCTTCGAGAGCGGCCACGACCGCGTCGTCTACCTCGCCGACGAGCCCGGCAGCGCCTGGACCCGCCTGTGCCTGCGCCGCTCCGACCACGTCCTGCTTCTGGCGCAGGCCGGCGAGCCGCCCAAACCGAGCTGCGCCGATTTCGCGGCCCGCACGCCCTCCGACTGGGTCCGCCACGACCTCGTCGTGGTCCAGGCGCCGGAGGCCGAGCTGCCGCTGCCGCCGCATCCGGTCTTCGCCGCGATCCCGGTCTCGATGCGCATCCACATCCGGCCGAGCCATGCCGGTGATCTCGGTCGGCTTGCGCGCCTCGCCAGCGGCTGCGCACGGGCCTTGGTCCTCGGCGGCGGCGGCGCCCGGGGATTTGCCCATCTCGGCGTCATCCGTGCGCTGGAGGAGGCAGGCCTGCCCATCGATGCGGTCGCGGGCACCAGCATGGGCGCGATCGTCGGCGCGAGCCTCGCCATGGGCTGGAGTCGGGAGCGCATCCTCGACCAGACGGTCGCGTCCTTCGTCGCCCGCAATCCGCTCAACGACTACACCCTGCCGGTGCTGGCGCTCACCCGCGGCGCCAAGGTCGACGAGGGCCTCGCCCGCACCTTCGCGGGCACACGGATCGAGGATCTGTGGCTGCCGTTCTTCTGCCTGTCCTCAAACCTGACCACCGGCACCGCCATGGTCCACGATCAGGGCGACCTCGTCACGGCGCTTCGCGCCAGCATCGCGATCCCGGGCCTCCTGCCGCCGGTCTGCACGCCGGACGGCATCCTCGTCGACGGCGGCATGATGAACAACCTGCCGGTCGACGTCATGGCCGCGCGCCAGCGCGGGCCGGTGCTCGGCGTCGACGTCGCCAGCGATCTCGCGTTCCAGAGCGTGCCCACCCGCTCCTGGCGCGGCCGGATGCTGCGGCAATGGCTCGGCGCGCCGCAGGAGACGCCGGGGATCGCGCAATTGCTGCTGCGGGCTGCGACCGTCTCCTCCGACGCGCAGACGGCGCTGACCTGCCGTCACGCCGCCGCCGTGCTGCGCCCGCCGCTCGCCGGGATCGACCTCAGGGCCTGGTCGGCGCACGAGACGACCGCTGCCATCGGCCACCGCCACGCGGTCGATCAGATCGCTGCCGGGACCCTGGCGCCCTGGGCGGAGGAGGGCTGACGCGACAGCACCCCGTGCACCGCGTATCCGCGGTAGAGCTGGCTGACGGCGCAATCCAATCCGCGCGTCGATGCAGCCGCGATCATTGCCTCGGGCATGGCGAGGCGCGGCGTCACCGAGAAGGCGGCGAGCCAGCGGTTGAGCATTGCCCGGAACGGAACGGGAAGCCCCTCCTGCCCGCCGAAATCGACCACGTGGAGTTCGCCGCATGGCGCGAGATGTCCGGTAGCTTCGGAGAGCACCGCCTCCCAAGGCGGGATCATCGAGAGGGCATAGGAGATCACGATCCGGTCGAATGCCGGCCTGCCGAACAAGCCCCGAGGGTCGAAATCGGTGGCGTCGGCGCAGGCGAGCCTGACGCGCCCGGACAGTCCCGCCCGGGCCACCGAGCGCGACGCGGTGTCGAGCATCGCCGCCGAGACGTCGAGGCCGTAGCAGAGGCTATGCGGGTAGGTCCGGGCGATGCGCACGAGGTTGCGCCCGGTGCCGCAGCCGATCTCCAGCACGCTGCCGCCCGCCGGCGGCGCCAGAGCATCGATGACGCGATCGCGGCCGAGGAGGTAGAACTTGCGGCTGGCATCGTAGATGTGGCGCTGGCGCCGGTACATCCGGTCCATCGCCGATGCGGCGCTGCTCATGCGGCGAGGCGGTAGAGGTGGAAACCGCCATAGATCGAGGATCGGTCGCGGGCGCACAGAGCCCGGCTCGTCGCTTCCTCGTAGGTCCAGGCGTTCAGGATCGCATCGGGCACCCGGCCGGGCAGGCAACGCTCGTCGGCGGCGGTACGGAAGATGACGCGGGCGCCGGGCCGGGCGGTGCGGGTGATCTGCGCCCAGAGCGCCATCAGGTCGGAATCGTTCATCCAGTCCTGCGCGTCGAGGAGAACGTAGGCGTCGGCGCTGGCATCGGGGCTGGCGGCGAGGAAGGCGGTCATCGATTGCTGCTGGTAGCGTACCCGAGGCCCCCGCTCGCGCACCGCCTCGAAATTCGCGGCCTGGAGGTAGGGTGGAAGCGCCGCATCGGGGGCAGGATCGTAGCCGCGCCCGAAAGCCTGCCAGGCGAAGTAGTTGTCCTTGATCGGAAATCCGCAGGCGAGGCGCTCCATCCGGTGGCGCAGAACGGCGACCATGCCGCCGGGCAGATCCTTGGCCAGGGCCCCGTATTGCGCCGGCGGGATGCCGAGGCCGTAGAGCGAGGCCGGCCGGGCGATCATCCAGCGGATCATCGCCTTCTCGAAGAGCGGCGCGATCTCGGTCTCGAAGGCCTGGCGCTGCTCGGGCATGGTCCGGGCTTTCAGAACCCGCGAGAGATCGTGGCCGTAGAGTCTCGCGATGCGGTGCCCCGCTCCGATGAAGCGCCCGAGCAGGCCGTGCCGGTAGAAGCCCTTCCCGAAGGCGCCGATCCGGCGGCGGCCGTCGAGTCCGCGCGCCTCCCAATAGGCGCGCGAGACCGGATCGAGCCGCGGCCGGATCAGGTCGTCGTAAGCGGCGATGTTGGCGGGCTCGTCGGTGCGGCCGAAGAAGCGGAAGAACGCCGCGTGGTCGGGCAGCGCCTGAAGTCCGGCGAGCTTGAGCCGCCCGAGCGCCACATGGGCGCCGTTGAGATCGACCGCGCTGATGCGGGCGGGATCGGCCGTGAGGTAGGAGAGGACGTTGCAGCTGCTCGATGCGATGGCGACGACGTGGTCCTGCGGCCCGAGGCGAAGCGCCTCCATGTCGATGAGAGGATCTTCCCAGATCTGCGGGTAGACAAGGCCGCTGAAGGCGAAGGTGAAGAGCCGTTCCGACAGCCCGGCGCGCGAGAGCGGCGCGCTGCGATGGACGGCGCTGGTCAGCCCGAGGCTGGTTTCGCGGCGGATGGCCCGGGCTGCGCGCGTCATGCGGGATCTTCGGTCGTGGGGAGGCCAAGGCCTCATCCCAGCGCCGTTACGTCATGCGCATGACTCTGCGGTGACGACCTTCCCTCACGACACCGTCGGAGAAGGCAAGATGCCTCGTTGGCCGGGCCCTACGGAGAAGACGCTTCGCGCAGCGCTGCTTCTCTCCGCAGTCGGGATCGCCAAGGCTAGGAGTATCGATCCTCAGGCCGGGCGGGGAAGCTGGCAGGCGTCGAGCGCCGACAGCGCCTTGGCCTTGGCCGAATCGTTGAAATATCCGGTGGTGCGGTAGGACTCGACCTCGCCCTTGTTCAGGGAGGCCAGCGTCTTCTCGGCGTAGCAGCCGCAGGGCCGGGCCAGCGAAGCCTCGGGCACGCTCTGGAGGCGGCCCTGCGTCACCGTGCAGGCGTAGCGCACGCGGCCGGCGAGGTTCCGGGTCGAGGCGGTCTTGAGCGCCGGGTCCGGCGAATAGCCTTCGAGGGAAGCGGTAGGGCCGGGCTTCGTCGAGTTGCAGGCGGCAACGAGAGAGACGAGGCCGGCCGCCAGGAGGAGGCGGCCGGAGCGCGGAAGGGTGGTGCGCATGGATGATATCCGGGAGCGTGATTTTAGGATCGTTCGACGAGATCCGCTTTCACGCTCGGAAGTGCCGCAGCGCAAGGGCGCTGCCGCCACACCCCGGCACCAATCGCCCTCAGCCGACGATGTCGGAATCCTGGAAGAACTGCGCGATCTCCATCGCGGCGTTCTCGGCGCTGTCCGAGCCGTGGACGGTGTTCTCGCCGACCGATTCCGAGAAGGTCTTGCGGATGGTGCCCTCGGCGGCCTGGGCCGGGTTCGTCGCGCCCATGATCTCGCGGTACTTGGCGACGGCGTTCTCGCCTTCGAGCACCTGCACGACGACCGGGCCGGAGGTCATGAACTCGACGAGCTCGCCGAAGAACGGGCGCTCCTTGTGGATCTCGTAGAACGTCTCCGCCTGCTGGCGGCTCATCTGGATGCGGCGCTGGCCGACGATGCGCAGGCCCGCCTTCTCGATCAGCGCGTTCACCGCGCCGGTGAGGTTCCGCTTGGTCGCATCGGGCTTGAGGATGGAGAAGGTACGCTCGGTGGCCATGGTCGATCCGGTTCTGGTCGGTCAGCCGAAACGGCTTCGGCGCCGGGCTTATAGCCGGCACATCCCAGGGTCTCAACCCGAGCCCGATTTCCCGCCGACCATGGCATGAACGCAACACCGCCGAAAAATCGCCTGAAACTCGCGCTTTCCTCAGGGCTCGACGACGGTCCGGCTGATCGGGCCGTTCCCCCCTTACGTCCCCAAGGAGATCCGAGCCATGCGTGTCGCTCTGACAGCCGCCCTCCTCCTCTCCGGCATCGGTGCCGCGGCCGCGGCACCCGCCCAGGACCCGTCGGGAACCTGGCTCACCGAGGATGGCCGCGCCAAGATCCGCATCGACCGTTGCGGGCCCGGTGCCGCCAATGTCTGCGGCAAGGTCGTCTGGCTGAAGGTCGCGACCACTGAGAGCGGGGCGCCTCGCACCGACATCAAGAACCCCGACCCGAAGAAGCGCACCCGTCCTGTGCTCGGACTGCCGCTGATCGAGGGGCTGAAGCCCGACGACGACAAGTTCTCGGGCGACATCTACAATGTCGAGGAAGGCAAGATCTATCAGGTCAGCCTCGCCCGCGAGAGCGGCACCGAGCTCAGCGTCTCCGGCTGCCTGCTCAAGGTCCTGTGCGGATCGCAGACCTGGACCCGGGTGCCGGACGTGAACCAGCAGGCGGCCAACGCGCCTCGCTGACTCACGCAGTGCTTCAACCGCCGGGCGACGCTTCGACTCGGCGGTTTTCCTGAGGTCGTGCCGCCGGCTTGGCACGGATTTCGCCCCGGCCTCCTCCCACTTTGACCGGGGAGAGAGACCGAATTGGCTGCCGACGCCGCACCATCCGAGGCCATCGTCTCCGACGTGCGGCTGTCGCCGACACGGGAGGCCCGCGCCTGGATCGCGCAACGGGCCGAAGCCTTCGTCATCCCGCTCTGCGCGGCGGCGCTCGGCCTCCTGCTGTTCAGCCTCTTCCTCCTGAGCCTGGGAAAGTCGCCCGCGACCTTCCTCGACCTCGTCCAGCGCGGCGGCTTCGGCTCCGCCTTCGCCCTGCAGAACAGCCTGCAACGGGCGGCTCCTATCCTTCTGGCGGCGCTCTGCGTGGCATTGCCGGCGCGGCTCGGCCTCGTGATCATCGGCGGCGAGGGCGCGATCGTGCTCGGCGGTCTCGCCGCCGCGGCGGCCGCTCTTCCGCTCGCGGGTGGTCCGTCCCTCGTCGCCGTGCCGGTCATGGCGCTCGCCGCCGCGCTCGCCGGTGCGCTCTGGATCGGGGCGGTGGGTTGGCTCAGGGCCTATCGCGGGGTCAACGAGACCATCGCCAGCCTGCTGATTTCCTACATCGCCATCGCCCTCGCGAACCACCTCATCGAGGGCCTGCTGCGCGATCCGGCCAGCCTCAACAAACCCTCGACGAAGCCGATCGACGAGGCCTTCCGGATCGGACCGATGCCGGGGCTCGACGTGCATTGGGGCCTCGGCATCGGCATCATCGCATGCCTCCTCGCCTGGGATCTGACCGAGCGCACCACCATCGGCTTCGCCGCCCGCGTCGCCGGCGGAAACGTGCGCGCGGCGCAGATCCAGGGACTGCCGGTCGGCCGGCTCGTGGTCGGCTTCACGGCGCTCGGCGGGGCCTGCGCGGCGCTGGCCGGCTTCTTCGAGGTGGCGGTGGTGCACGGCAACGCCAACGCCTCGCTGATCGCCGGCTACGGGTATACCGGCATCCTCGTCGCCTTCCTCGCCCGCCAGAACCCGCTCGCCATCATGCCGGTGGCCTTCCTGCTCGGCGGGATCGAGGCGTCGAGCGGGCTGATCCAGCGGCGGATGCACCTGCCGGACGCCACGGTGCTGGTCCTCGAAGGCCTGCTCTTCGTCGTCGTGCTGGTGAGCGAGACCTTCTACGGGCGCTTCAAGGCCTTCAACCCGCATCTGTGGTCGAATGCGCCAAAGGGAGCCGCCGCGTCATGACCGATCTCGGCCTCTGGAGCGTGCTCCTCGCGGTGATCGGCGGCGCCATCCGCGTCTCGACGCCGTTCCTGTTCGTCAGTCTCGGCGAGACCATCACCGAGCGCTCGGGCCGGATCAATCTCGGCCTCGAAGGCACCCTCGTGTTCGGGGCGATGTCGGCCTACGCCACCGCCGTCCTCACCGGCTCGCCCTGGGCCGGCGTCGCGGTGGCTGGCCTGTGCGGGGCCGGATTCGGCCTCCTGCACGGCTGGATCTGCCGGTTCCCCCGCGTCAACGACGTCGCCGTCGGAATCAGCCTGATGCTGCTGGGCTCCGGCCTCGCCTTCTTCTTTGGCAAGTCCTTCATCCAGCCCTCGGCCCCGCCGCTGCCGGCGATCCCGTTCGGGTTCTGGTCCGACCTGCCCCAGGTCCAGGCCGCGCTGCAGGTGAATGTCCTGTTCCTCGTCGGCGCGGCGCTGGCCCTGTTCCTGTGGTGGGCGTTCCGCAACACGAGGATCGGCCTCGTCGTGCGCATCGTCGGCGACAGCGCCGATGCCGCCCGCGCCATGGGCTACGACGTCGACCGGGTACGCCTGCTCTCCACCGCCGCCGGCGGCGTGCTCGCCGGCATCGGCGGCGCCTACCTGTCGCTGTATTATCCGGGTTCCTGGAACGAGGGCATCTCGTCGGGCCAGGGCCTGATGGCGGTGGCGCTCGTGGTCTTCGCCCGCTGGAACCCGCTCGCGTGCTTCGGAGCGGCGCTGCTGTTCGGCGGCGCCGGGGCGCTGGGGCCGGCCCTGCAATCGGTCGGCGTGGCCCAAGGCTACTACCTGTTCTACGCCGCTCCCTACGTCCTGACGCTGGCGCTTCTCATCGCGACCTCATCCCCCGACAGGGCGCTCGCCGGCGCGCCGGGGGAACTCGGCCAGAGCAAATAGGGACGCCACACATGAATGGACTTCTCCAATGAACGGGCTCTCCCAATGAACGGACTTGGCGGCCTCAACAAATCCGAGCACGGCGTCGTCATCGGCCTCGTCCAGCTCAAGAACCCGACCGTCGTGACGAAGGCCGATCTTGCCGCGCAGACGCAGCGCGTGGTCGACCTTGTCGCCAAGGCCCGGCGCAATCTCGGGACGATGGACCTCGTGGTCTTCCCCGAATACGCCCTGCACGACCTCTCGATGGACATGAACCCCGAGATCATGTGCCGGATGGATGGGCCGGAGGTTGCGGCCTTCCAACGGGCTTGTATCGACTACCGGATCTGGGGCTGCTTCTCCATTATGGAGTTCAACCCCGACGGAAACCCGTTCAATACCGGGATCATCATCGACGACCACGGCGCGGTGAAGCTCTATTACCGCAAGATGCACCCCTGGGTGCCGGTGGAGCCGTGGGAGCCGGGCGATATCGGCATTCCGGTGATCGAGGGGCCGCGCGGTGCCAGGCTCGCGCTCATCATCTGCCACGACGGCATGTTCCCCGAGATGGCACGGGAATGCGCCTACAAGGGCGCCGAGATCATGATCCGCACGGCGGGCTATACCGCGCCGATCCGCGAATCCTGGCGCTTCACCAACCAGTCGAACGCCTTCTGCAACCTGATGGTGACCGCCAACGTGTGCCTCTGCGGCTCGGATGGCTCGTTCGATTCCATGGGCGAAGGCATGATCGTCAATTTCGACGGCAGCGTCATCGCCCACGGCACCACCGGCCGGGTCGACGAGATCATCACGGCGGAGGTGCGGCCGGACCTCGTGCGCGAGGCGCGCCTCGGCTGGGGCGTCGAGAACAACATCTACCAATTCGGGCATCGCGGCTACACGGCCGTGAAGGGCGGCGCCCAGGATTGCCCCTACACCTACATGCACGACCTCGCCGCCGGCCGTTACCGTCTGCCCTGGGAAGATGCCGTGAAGGTCACCGACGGGACCTCCTGTGGTTTCCCGGCGCCGGAACGGGCGTTCGGCGAGGCGCAGACGCGAGAGGCTGCGGAGTAGATGCCAGGCTCACCCCTTCTTGAGGGCGGACAGCATCTCGCGGCGCAGGATCGCGTTGATCCGCGTCTGGTAGCCGCGCCCCTGCGAGCGCAGCCAGGCCAGGACGTCGGAATCGATGCGCACCGTCGTCGAGGTTTTCGTCGGCCGGTAGAAGCGCCCGCGAACCGCGTTGTCCCAGAACTCATCGGTGAGGGGCGGGATGTCGCTGTAGTCGATCGCCTCGTCCGGCATCGCGGCAAGGGCTTCGAGTTCGGCTTTCTGCTCGTCGGTCAGGGGCGGAAGGTTCGCAAGATCGAGTTCAAAACTCACGAGATTCTTCTTCATAGCGGCGTCTCTCCGTTCGGTCGGCCGGACGGGCTGAAATGATGCGGATGATCTCGGTCTCCTCTCCATCATCGTTCACCTCGCGGATGGTGTGGACGACGAGCAAGATTTTCATCCCACCCATCGATCCGATCGCCTGCCAGCGCAGCTCGCCGTCCTCGACCCGTTCGGGAGCCATGTTGACGAATGGATCGGCGAAGATGCGTGCCGCCGACTCGAAACGAATTCCAAGCTTGCGCAGCCTTTGCCGGATCCCATTCGAAGCGGATCGTCACGACAAATTCGTTACAACAAATCCGTCCCGCAAGCCAGCATCGGGAGGCAGCATGAGCGTGATCCCCTTTCCCCTCGCCGAGCCGTCTGCGAGCGGTACCTTCGTGGTGGCCGAGCCCTATCCCTGGCCTTTCGACGGCCAACTGCGGCCAGGCAATACCGCCCTCGTGATCATCGACATGCAGACCGATTTCTGCGGCAAGGGCGGCTACGTCGATTCCATGGGCTACGACCTCGCCCTCACCCGTGCGCCGATCGAGCCCATCAAGCGCCTCCTCGCGGCAGCACGGGCGGGCGGCTACCATGTCATCCACACCCGAGAGGGTCACCGGCCCGACCTCGCCGACCTGCCGGAGAACAAGCGCTGGCGCTCGCGCCGGATCGGCGCCGGCATCGGCGATCCGGGGCCGTGCGGGCGCGTTCTGGTGCGCGGCGAGCCGGGCTGGGAGATCATCCCGGAACTGGCGCCGGTCGAGGGCGAGCCGATCATCGACAAGCCCGGCAAGGGCTCGTTCTGCGCCACCGACCTCGAACTGATCCTGACACAGCGCGGCATCCGCAACCTGATCCTCACCGGGATCACCACGGATGTCTGCGTCCACACCACCATGCGCGAGGCCAACGACCGCGGCTACGAATGCGTCATCGTCTCGGACGCCTGCGCCGCCACCGACCGCGGCAACCACGAGGCCGCCCTCAAGATGGTGACGATGCAGGGCGGGGTGTTCGGCGCCGTGGCCGACACGAACGCGATCCTGGCGGCGCTGACGTGAGCGTGATCCCGCCCCCTCCCCCGCTGCCGGCCGGTGCCATCGCGGTCGAGACCATCGGCATGACGAAGCGCTTCGGCAGCTTCGCGGCCCTCGACGACGTCTCGATGCGCATCGAGGCCGGCGGCTTCCATGCGCTGCTCGGCGAGAACGGGGCGGGAAAATCCACCCTGGTGAAATGCATCATGGGCTTCTACGCGCCGACCTCGGGCAGCGTGCTCGTCGACGGCCGCGAGGCGGTGATCACCAACCCGAAGGGCGCTCAAAACAACGGCCTCGGCATGGTCTACCAGCACTTCACGCTGGTGCCCTCGCTCACCGGTGCGGAGAACCTCGTCATCTCGCGGGCCGAGGTGCCGATGGTGATCGACTGGGGGACCGAGCGCGACGCGCTCTCGACCTTCATGGCCGGCATGCCGTTCCGGCTGAACCTCGACCGGCCGGTCGCGGAACTGGCGGCGGGCGAGAAGCAGAAGCTCGAGATCGTCAAGCAGCTCTACCTCAAGGCTCGGTTCCTGATCCTCGACGAACCGACCTCGGTGCTGACTCCGGCCGAGGCCGAGGAGGTGCTCGGGCTCCTGCGCGCCATGACGGATCGCGGCGACCTCACCGTCCTGATGATCAGCCACAAGTTCCGCGAGGTCGAGGCTTTTGCCAGGACCCTCAGCGTCCTGCGCCGGGGGCGGCTCGCAGGCGGCGGCGCGGTCGGCGAGCTCTCGCGCGACGACATGGCGGCGATGATGATGGGCGCGAAAGCCATCCGCACGGTGGCCGAGCGCAATGGCGTGCCCGACCTCTCGCGCGACGTCCTGCGCGTCGAGGGCCTGCGGGCGACCGACGTCTCGGGTCTTCGCCACATCGAAGTGGCGAATCTGACGGTTCATGCCAACGAGATCGTCGGCGTCGCCGGGGTCTCGGGCAACGGCCAGAAGGAACTCGCCGACGTGCTCGGCGGCCAGATCCGCGCCCGGGGCGGCCGCGTCGTGGTGAAAGGCAAAGCCTATGCCGGCACCCGCGCCGAGAGCCGGGCGCACCGGGTCCGCTTCATCCCCGAGGAGCCGCTTCGCAATGCCTGCGCGCCGCGGATGTCGGTCGCCGAGAACCTCGCCTTCCGCGCCTTCGACCGGCGCGGCGAGAACGAGGGCCGGGCGCCGACCCTGTGGCTCGACAAAGGCGGCATGGCAAAGCGCGGCCGCGATCTCATCGCCCGCTTCAAGGTCAAGACCGCCTCGGCCGCGGCGCCGATCGCCACCTTGTCCGGCGGCAACGTCCAGCGCGCGGTGCTGGCGCGTGAGCTCACCGATCCGGTCGACCTCCTGATCGTCGCCAATCCCTGTTTCGGGCTCGATTTCTCCGCGGTCTCGGAGATCCGCGCCCGGATCGTGGCGGCCCGCAACTCAGGCGCGGCAGTGCTCTTGATCAGCGAGGACCTCGACGAGATCCTGGAACTCGCCGACCGCATCGTCGTCATGTCGGACGGCCGCATCGTCCATGAGACGCCCGCCGCGCAGGCCGATGTCGGAATCATCGGCCGCCACATGGCGGGGCATCATTGAACGCGTCATTACGTTCCTAAGGCTCCAGCCCCTCGGCCTTTCGCTGGGCCGCGCGACGGCGCTCGACATGACCGACGGAGAAGATCGAGGCCTCGTAGAGCAGCAGCATCGGCAGGGCGAGGGAGAGCTGCGAGATCACGTCGGGCGGGGTCAGGATCGCTGCGGCGACGAAGACCAGCACGATCGCATAGCGCCGCTTCTCGCGCAGGAAGGCCGTGTCGATGATGCCGATCTGGCCCAGCAGTGTCAGGATGACCGGCAGCTGGAAGGCGAGGCCGAAAGCGAAGATCAGCGTCATGATCAGCGACAGGTACTCGTCGACCTTCGGCAGCAGCGAGATGGTCGCCTCGCCCGGCTCGCCGATCTGCTGCAGGCTCACCGAGAACTGGATGAGCAGCGGCATCGCGAGGAAGAACACCACCAGCGCGCCGAGGAAGAAGAAGATCGGCGTGGCGACGAGATAAGGCAGGAAGGCCTTGCGCTCGTTGCGATAGAGGCCCGGCGCGACGAAGGCGTAGATCTGCGTCGCGATCACCGGGAAGGCCAGAAAGCCGGCACCGAAAACGCTGAGCTTGATGTTGGTGAAGACCTGCTCGAGAAAATGCGTCGCGATCAGCTTGGCATTGGCCGCCCCGACGACGGTGACGTAGGGATAGACCAGGATGTTGTAGATGTGCTTCGAGAAGAAGAAGCATCCGAAGAACATCACGATGAAGGCGGCAAGCGACTTGATCAGCCGTGAGCGCAGCTCGATCAGGTGCTCGATGAGCGGCGCGCGCGAGGCTTCGATATCGGCCTCGTCGGTGGGGGTGCTCATCGTCACGCGCCTGGAGTGGTGGAGCGGGGCTCGGCGGCCGGTTCGCGGGATGGAGGCTCCTGCACGCCGAAAACCGGAGGCGATGGAGGCGTGATCTCGTCGTCCGGCGGAGGACTTGGCGGCGGGGCGGCCTTCACCTCCGCCTCGGCGAGCTGCTCCGCCACGTTCGCTAGGGGCTGCGTGCTGGACTGGGCGGAAGAGCGGCCGTCCACCGCGTCCTTGATCTCGTTGCGGATGGTCTCGACCGGGTCGAAGACCGGCCCCATCGTTCCCGTCGATTGCTTGATGCCGTCGACTTCGCGGCGGACCTCATCGAGCTCGGCCTCGCGCACGGCTTCCTTGAACTGATACTGGAACTCGCCGGCCATGCGCCGCATCTTGCCCGTGACCTGGCCGACGGTGCGCAACGCCTTGGGCAGGTCCTTCGGGCCGATCACGATCAAAGCGATGCCGCCGATGAGCATCACTTCGCCCCAACTCATGTCAAACATGGCGTCGTTCGTCCCGTGGGCCCTTTTCGCGGTCCGGCCGTGCCGGTCCCGCCCGCAGCCCTATGCTCCCGCTCGCCGGCGCCGTCTACCGCCAAACAAAGCGGGGGACCTCAGCCGACCTTGCGGTCGGCGGCGACGGTGTTGGCGGTGGCCGGCTCGCCCTGGTGCGGCAGCGTGCGGACCGGATCGGTGGCGCTGACGGGCGGGGCAGCCTGCGGCGGCTGAGCCGCGGGAGCCTCGTCCTCGGCCATGCCCTTCTTGAAGGCCTTGATGCCCTTGGCGACGTCGCCCATCAGGTCCGAGATCTTGCCGCGGCCGAACAGCAGCATCACGATGCCGGCGACGATGATCCAGTGCCAGATACTCATGCTGCCCATGGCAACCTCCTGCGCCTCGGGATCTTTCCCGGATGCGGCGCTTCATGCGGACGGATTGAACCGAACCTAAGGATCGCATCGCGCGAACACAAGAAGTCGCCGCCGTCGCAGTCACGATCCTGTGGGATGATGTCATCAGGCCGCTTGATGAAGGGCCGCCGCGAAGGTGGCGCGGGCCTCGGCGAGATCGAAATCCGCCGCCGGCTTGAGCAGGGCGAGCGCGGCCTCGGCCCGGCGCAATGACGCGTCGAGGAGTTCCGGCGTGCCCTCGACGACGCCGATCATCTCGGCGATCTCGCCGTTGCAGTGGAGCGCCACGTCGATGCCGGCCGCGAAAGCGGCCTCCGTCCGCTCACGGAACGAGCCGCTGAGCGCGTGCATCGAGAGGTCGTCGGTCATCAGGAGCCCGTCGAAGCCGATGGCACCTCGGACGACATCCGCGATGACACGGGAGGATTGGGTCGCCGGACGCGCAGGATCGATGGCCGCGTAGACGACGTGGGCGCTCATCGCCATCGGCAGGTCGGAAAGCGCCCGGAACGGCGCGAAATCCTGGGCCGCCAGGGCGGCGAGCCCCGACTCGACCACCGGAAGGCCCTTGTGGCTGTCGCAGCCTGCCCGGCCGTGACCCGGGATATGCTTCATCACCGGAAGCACGCCCCCGGCCATCAGGCCCTCGGCCACGGCACGGCCGATCCGGGCGACGGTCTCGGCGCGATCACCATAGGCCCTGTCGCCGATGACGTCGTGGGCACCGGCCACGGGCACGTCGAGGACGGGAGCGCAATCGACGTTGATGCCGACATCGGAGAGGTCATGCGCCATCAGCCGCGCACCGAGCCGGGCGACGGCTTCCGCCGAGCCGTCGAGCCGGCCGAAGACGCGGCCCGGCGGATAGGCCGGCCAATGCGGCGGTCCCATCCGCTGCACGCGGCCGCCCTCCTGGTCGACGAGGACCGGCGCGTCGGCGCGGCCGACGATGTCGCGCAGGGCTCGCGTCAAGGCGCGGACCTCCTGCGGCGTGCCGATGTTGCGCTTGAACAGGATGAAGCCCCAGGGCTGCACATCCTTGAAGAACGCGACCTCCTCCGCCGACAGGGTCCGGCCGGCACAGCCGAGGATGAGGGCGCGGGTGGTCATGAGGCTCGAGGCTCGCGTCGGAGTGGCAAGGCGGTCGGCATGGTCTTCAGAACGGATATCCGCCCATCCCATGGAGGCCGCAACAGCGATCTCCGGCTTGGATGTCGGGCCACGCCGCGGCGTGACCTGGAAGGCTCAGGTCACCGCCGCCTCGCTGACGGCGGATCAGGTCCGTCTCAGTTCTTGGCCACGAAGCACTGGCCGCCCGCGCCCTGGAGCTGGCTGCACAGGCTGGTCGCCTCGTCCTTGCCGAGGGGCCCGACGCGGACGCGGAAGATCGTCTTACCGTTGACCTCGGCCTGGCGGATCAGCGCCGCCTGACCGTTGAGCTGGCCGTACTTGCCCTGCATCTGCTTGAACGCCGCCTGCGCCTCGGCCTGGCTGGCACGTACGCCGAGCTGCACCGAATAGCCGCCGACGGGACCGGACGTGACGGCCGGAGCCTGTGGCGGCTCCTCCGCCGGAAGTGCCGCGACCTTCTGAGGCGGCTTCGGCTTGGCCGCCGGGGGCGTCACCGGCGCCGGAGGAGCAACCGCAGCGGCGGCGACGCGATTCTCAGCCACGGCATCGGCAGCAGGCGTGGTGATCGGCGGGGGAACCTTGGCGGCGCGGGGCCGGAGCGACGCGGTGGTGGCGGTGCCGTCGTTGCCGGCGCCGGGCATCACCATGTTGGGAATCACCGAGGGCGGAGCGGCGTCGGCCGCGTCGGCGGAAGCCTCGCGCTGCGGCGGCACCGGCGTGTCGGGTTTCACCGAGACGGTGCGGACCCGGCGCGGCTCACCGAGGGACTCGTTGAGCGTGCCTTGAGACGCGCTCTGGGGCGTGCTCGGCGTCGCCGTCGTCCCGCCATCGGTCGGCTTGGGGGCCGCGCGGGCAGCCTGGGACACGTCGAGCGGCTGCTCCTCGCGGTTGACGATGCGGATCTGACCTTCCTTCGGATTGCGGTCGTAGATCTGTTTGTTCTGGTCGGGGATCTCGACGCCGTCTGCGGTCTTGGGTGCGATCTTGAGCGGGGCCTGATCGGCCATGATGGTGGGAACGCCGCCCGCACTCGAACCGCTTTGGAGGCCGCGCCAGGTCAGGGCGCCGGTGACGCACAGGACGAGGACGCCGAGGCCGGCTCCGACCGAGACCAGGCGGCTGCGCTGACGCGGCTTCTCGATGCCAGGATTACGATAGGCGGTGGCGTCATCCGCGAAATCGGGCTCGACATGGCCGTCGCGCCCTACACCCTGTGCGTCGTAACGGCCCTGTTCGACGGAAGCGAGATACTGGTTGAAGGCATCGGCGGGAGACGTCTCCGTCGCCGGATCGTAGGACGCCTCGTAGGACTGCGTCTGCGACGGCTGGTGGCCGCTCTCGCTGCCTGAGCGGGGTCGATCGTGGTGGACGTCCCGGTAGGTTTCATGTCCGTGGTCCCGGCGATCGTCCTGGACGGAGGCTCCGTCGCCGAAGGTCGGCTCGATGCGTGCGCCGGCCGGCGAGCCCGCATTGGCGGTCCGCGCATCCCGCGCCTGCAGCAGAGCGCGGAAGGGATCGTCCTGTCCGACGATCCGGGCAAGCTCGGCCAGCGGATCCGCTTTCTGCTGAGCCGGCTTCGAGACCGGCTGCTGCAGGTCGCGTTCAAACGCATCGAAGTCGACAGTCGCCCGCGAAGCGTTCGGCGTCATGGCAGCATTCCTCTACACGCGGCGATCCTCACCGCATCTCGTTCGGCGCGGTGACGCCCAAGACCGCGAGACCCGATGCGAGAACACCCCGCAAAGCCTCGACGAGGGCCAATCGCGCCCGAGTCGAGTTTCGGTCGGTTAGATTAACGAACCGTAATTGCGGCAAGTCTTTGCCCTTGTTCCAGAAACCATGCAGGGAACTGGCGAGGTCGTAGAGATAGAACGCCACACGGTGGGGCTCGTGCGCCGCGGCCGCCGCCTCGACGACCCGCGGGTACTGGGCGATCAGCCGCATGATCTCGATCTCGCCTGGATCGCCGAGGAGCGAGAGGTCGGAATCCCGCAGAAGCGCCGCGGATGAGAAATCCTCGTCCGGCATCGCTTCCCTGGCCTGCCGGAACACCGAGGCGCAGCGGGCATGGGCGTATTGCACGTAGAAGACCGGGTTGTCCTTCGATTGCTCGACCACCTTGGCGAGGTCGAAATCGAGCGTCGCGTCGTTCTTGCGGTAGAGCATCATGAAGCGGATGGCGTCGCGGCCGACCTCGTCGACGACCTCGGCGAGGGTGATGAACTCCCCTGCCCGCTTCGACATCTTCACGGGCTCGCCCGCGCGCAGGAGCCGCACGAGCTGGCAGAGCTTGACGTCGAGGCTGGCCTCTCCGCCGCTCACCGCCTTCACGGCCGCCTGCATACGCTTGACGTAGCCGCCATGGTCGGCGCCGAGCACGTCGATGAGGTCGGTCGCCCCGCGCCGCCACTTGTCGCGATGGTAGGCGATGTCGGAGGCGAAGTAGGTGTAGGAGCCGTCCGACTTGAGCAGCGGCCGGTCGACGTCGTCGCCGAACTCCACCGTGCGGAACAGGGTCTGCTCGCGATCCTCCCAATCCTCCGGCGGCTGGCCCTTCGGCGGCGGCAGCCGGCCCTCGTAGACGAGGCCCTTCTCCCGAAGCTCGGCGAGCAACTCGGCGACCGCATCCTTCAGCGTCGCCTCGGAGAAGAACACGTCGTGGTGGATGCCGAGCCGGGCAAGGTCGCCCCGGATGAGGTCCATCATCGCGCCGATCGCCGCCTCTCGGACCACAGGCAGCCATTCGGCCTCGGGCCGGTCGAGGAGGTCGGCGCCGTGCGTCCGGGCGAGGGCCTGCCCGACCGGCACGAGGTAGTCGCCCGGATAGAGCCCTTCCGGCACCGGCCCGACCGACTCGCCGAGCGCCTCGCGGTAGCGCAGATGAGCGGACCTGGCGAGCACGTCGACCTGCGCGCCGGCATCGTTGATGTAGTATTCGCGCGTCACGTCGCGGCCGGCGAAGACGAGGAGGTTGGCGAGCGCATCGCCGAACACCGCGCCGCGGCCATGGCCGACATGCATCGGCCCGGTCGGATTGGCCGAGACATACTCGATATTGACCGGCCCGCCCGCCATCGCGGCGCGGCCGTAGCCCTCGCGATCCGACAGGGCGGAGCGCAGGACATCCTGGAAGATGCCGGGCGCGAGGCGCAGGTTGATGAAGCCCGGCCCCGCGACGCTGGCCTCGACGATCCGGGGATCGGCGCGCAGCTCCGCCGCCAGGGCTTCTCCCAGCGCCTTCGGGTTCGCCTTGGCCTCCTTGGCGAGCACGAGGGCGGCATTGGTGGCGAGGTCGCCGTGGCTCGGGTCCCGCGGCGGCTCGACGACGACGCGGGAGAGATCGAGACCCTCCGGCAGGTGGCCGGATCGGGAGAGCGCCTGCAACGCCTCGCGGACGCGCGCCTCGAAGGTGGCGAAGATGTTCATGGAATGGAGCCGGGGCATGCAACGCGACGGCCGCGCCGTCATCTCAAGTGCGCGGCATAGCAAGGGCCGGCGGGGGTGTCACGGGAGACGCGGAACGCTGGAGGCATGCTCCTATCTGGCGGAAGGGGCGCTGTGAGCGTATAAGGCTGCATGGAGTTTGGTTGGGATCCGGCCAAGTCCGAGAAAGTGCGATCCGCGCGTGGCTTCGGGCTCGGCACCGCAGCCAGGATCTTTCTCGGGCGCGTGGTGACCTGGCAGGATACCCGCCGCGACTACGGCGAGATCCGAATGATGGCCGTTGGTGAGTACGAGGGGCGTTTCTACACCGTCGTCTACACCGATCGAGGCGACGTCCGTTGGATCATCACCGCTTGGCTTTCGAACCGCAAGGAACGCGCGCGATGGTAAGGATGACCCTGGCAGAGCTCGCTTCCCAGCCCGCCGACGTGGATCACGCCAAGCTCGACGCCACCACGGAGGACGACATCCGGCGCCACATGATCGAGGACGGCTACGATCCGGACGATCCGTCCTACATGGAAGGCGCCGTCGTCGTTCGTCCCCCGCAGATGATCCGCGAGCGCCTCGGCATGACGCAGGTCGAGTTCGCCAAGCTGATCGACGCGCCGCTGGCGACCCTCAAGAATTGGGAGCAGGGGCGCACGGCGGTGCCGCCCTATGTCAGGGTGTTGCTCAACATCATCGATCGCGAGCCGGAGGCGGCCCTTCGCGCCCTCGGGCTCTCACGTCCGCTCGCTGCGTGAGTGGACCGCGCGTCCTTCCGTTGAATCCCGCTCAGGCGGCGAGACGGGCACTCGAACGGCTCGCCGAGCAGGGCTTCGTCGAGACCGCGCGCAACACCCGCGGCGATTCCGTCTACCTCAAGACGGAAGGCTGCGACCTCGCCCTGCGCGTCTCCAACCACGCCCGCACGCCCAAGCAGCGGCGCAATCATCCCGACGCGGTGACGAGCCTCGTCCTGCGTGAGCCGAAGAGCCCTGCCCAGGTCGACGACCTCGTGGCAGCGGCCCTGCGCAACTTCACCGCCGAGCGCGTCCGGCGCGGTGCGTGAGGCTGCCGCGTTTCGGACTCATCGGTCCCCCATCCTGATGGCGACATGCGGGGATAAAGGACGATGACGGCGATCGAGATCGCGGGCGGCGCCTGCGGCCGGGGCGGCGGAACCTACGAGGACGGGCTCTTCACGATGCCCGACGGGACCACGCGCGGCGTCGAGACCGTGCTGAGCCTCGACCTGCCGGAGGCGACTGCGGCTTCCTCACACTGGACCGGCGACCTCCTTCGCGGTCTCCAAGGGGCGCTCGCCAGCGCGCGCACCCTTCCGCGCCCCGTGAGCGTGGCCGCCTCCGCCGTGGGTTTCGGACTCGGCGCATTCGAAGCGAAGCCGCCCACCGTCCTCCTCCGCGTGAGCTTCGCGGACGGGGCCGATGCCGAGATCGAGGCCGCAGCCGATCTGGCGACGCTGCTCGCACGGGACCTCGCCTTCGCCCGCGCCCTTCTCGCCCGTCAGGCGCTGCATGCCCCGCCGCCGGTCTTCGGCGGCGATGACGACGCGGATCGCGCCATGACGGCGATGTTCGAGTACGAGAAGCGCAACGGGCGCCTGCGCCGCAAGGCGCGCAAGGACCCGGTCGAATCCTGATCAGTTCTCGATCAAACTGCCGCGATCAGGCTCACATGGGCTGCGACCACCTTCCAGCCTTCCGGAAAGCGCACCCAGGTCTGGCTCTGGCGCCCGAGCTTGCCGGGGGCGCCCTCGCGCCGGAACAGGGTCATGGCCGTCGCCATGTCGCTGCCATAGGTGGTGATGACCGTCTCGAAGATCGTCCGCGCCAGCCCCTGCGGCGCCCGCGCCCGGCGGAAGGCGCGGATCGCGTCCATGCCATAGAGGTTCTCTCCGATCCCGTAGCGGATCGTGCGGGGGTCGTCGCGAAACAGGTCTTCGAGCACCGGCACGTCGTTCGCATTGAGCGCGACCTCGTAGGCCGCGAAGGCCGCCTCGACCTCGGCCTTCACCCCAGGATCGTCGATCACCATCGTGCTCACAACTCCGCCGACGGCGCGCTGACGACGCCTTCGCGTTCAAGATAGCGCGCCACGCGCAGGGCCACAGCCTCGTTCCAGGGGGCGGCGATGACCTGGACCCCCAGCGGCAGGCCGGCATCGACCCGCACCGGCACCGCCACCACCGGCAGGCCGATGAAGGAGATCGGCTGCGTGAACACGCCGATATTCGCCCGTACCGGCAGGGTCACGCCGTCGAGGACGAAATGCGTCTGGCCGGATTTCGGCGCCCGGCACGGCGTCGACGGCGCCAGGATCACGTCGACGTCCCGGAAAAGTTCGGCCACCGCATCCCGGTACCAGCGGCGAAAACGCTGCGCCCGCTCGATCCAGGGTGCCGGGATCATGGCGCCCGCAAGGAGGCGGTCACGTACGGCCGGATCGAAATCGTGGGAGCGCGTCCGCAGGCGGTCGAGGTGCAGGGCGGCGCCCTCGGCCGCGGTGATGAGATAGGCGGCCGAACGGGCGCGTGCGGCCTCCGGGATCTCGACGCGCCGGTCGCAACCGAGAGCGTTTGCGAGGATCTCCACCGCGGCGAAGGCCTCGGGGTCGCCGCCGGTGGCGAAATAGCCACCCGCCATCGCGATGCGAAGGTCGCCGAGTCCGTTCTCGAGGTTCAGAAGTGAAGGCTCGGGCGGCCTTGTGGTTGCCGCCGCATCCTCCGGGTCGGGACCCTGCATGGCGTCGTAGGCGAGCGCGAGGTCTGTGATGCTGCGCGCCATGGGCCCGAGATGATCAAAGCTTCCGACGAAGGGAAAGCTGCCGGCCCGCGTCAGCCGCCCATAGGTGGGCTTGAGCCCGAAGCAGCCGCAGAAGGCGGAAGGCACCCGGATCGACCCGTTGGTGTCGGAGCCGAGCGCGATCGGAACGAGACCGGCGCCGACGGCGCCGCCCGAGCCGCCGGACGAGCCCCCCGACATGTGGCCGAGATCGTGCGGGTTGCGGGTGGCGCCGTCATGGACGTTCTCGCCGGTGAAGTCGTAGGCGTATTCGCCCATGTTGAGACCGCCGACGAGGATGGCGCCGGCATCCTCCATCCTGCGCAGGACCGCGCCGTCGCGAGAGGCGGGTGCCCGCTCACGGTTGATCTTCGACCCGGCGCGGGTCGGAAGGCCCTCGATGTCGATCAGGTTCTTGACCGCGAAGGGGGCTCCGGCGAGCGGCCCCAGGGCGTCGCCGCGCTTGCGGGCCGCGTCCACATCCGCGGCCCTGGCAAGGGCGCGCTCGGCGACCACGTCGGTGAAGGCGTTCACGCTGCCGTCGACACGCTCGATGCGGGAGAGGGTGGCGGTGATGACCTCGGTCGCGCTCAGGTCCCCGTCCCGCACGGCAGCGGCGATGGCATGGCCGTCCATCAGGCTCGGATCAGGCATCGGCTCAGGCCTCGAACACGGGTGCCGGCTCCGCCTCGTCCGGCAGCGGGAAGGCGGCAACGCGGGCTGCTGCTGCGGTGAGCACGGCGAGGTTGTCGCTGACGCTCGCCGTCCAGGACGCATCGATCGTCAGATCGAGGAGCTTGGCCGCGGCAGCGATGTAGGCGGCGCGATCGCCGGTGGTCGGCGGGTTCGGTGGCTCTGCCATGGGACACTCTCGAAACGTGGGGTGCTGCCCTTGCGAGAACGATGCCGCGGCAGCGCAGCGCTACTCGGCCGGTACGGTGGCAGCGTGCGGCAGCGAAGGGGCGACCTCGCCGGAACGGGAGGCCGCGTAGAGGAGGCCCGACACCATCAGGTAGGCGACGGCAAGCGAAGGCGAGACCGCAAAACCCACCGCCGGCCCGTGCATGAAGCCGAAAAAGGTCATGACCCCGCCGGCAGCCGCGAAAGCCGCCGCCTTCGCGAACTGGCGCTCGATGATGAAGACCGCGATGGCGCCGAGGATCAGGCCGCCGAGGATGGCGCCCTCTCCGAGGACTTCGAGGCCGTGATAGAGAACCCCGACCTGTCCGAGCTTGTCGAACCCCACGGTCGCCGCGTTGGTGCCGGCTGCGCCGAGTGCCCCGTCGATCAGGGTCTTGGCCCAGGCGGCGAGATGCGGCGCGAAGGCCAGCACGATGGCCGGAGCGTGGCTGTGCGGCGTCTCCTGGAACGCCTGCGCCCCGATGAGCATGCCGATGTAGAGCAGGATCGGCGCGATCGCGACGATCGGCACGAGGCTCGACATCAGCGAGATCAGGTTCAGCCAGGCGAGCAGCAGCACGACGACGCCCGTGGCGAGGGAATAGCCGATGCGCCCGCCCATCGCCTTCCAGCCGGGATGGCCGATATAGACCG
Source organism: Methylobacterium sp. (assembly GCF_019745455.1). Classification (GTDB taxonomy): domain Bacteria; phylum Pseudomonadota; class Alphaproteobacteria; order Rhizobiales; family Beijerinckiaceae; genus Methylobacterium. Next base: position 37,134 of record NZ_JAIETD010000028.1, on the reverse strand, counting down.
CGTTGATGAAGGGGTTGCCCATCAGGCAGCCGATGAGACTCACCACTCCGTCGGCGGTGAGCACGCGCGTCGTCGGATACGCATCTCCGGCGACCTCGGCGCTCTCGACGTTGTCCATGGCCTCGACGAGGTCGTAGATCCCGAACGGGATCGCGGTGACGAGGATGATGCCGAGGAAGGCGAATCCACCGAAGACGTGGTCGACGGCCGGCAGCGGCACCGAGAAGCCGATGCCCGAGATCGCCGCGAGAAAGCCCGGGCCGCTGACACCGCCGATATCGAAGCCGACGAGCTTGGCACCCCAGGCGACCACCATGCCGAACAGGATCGCGACGAGGCCGGCCGGCAGGCGGCCGGGATAACGCAGGCCGCCGAACCAGGACAGCAGGATGATGGCGAAGGCGACGACCCCGATGATCGGCGTGGTGATGAGTTCGAGCGCCGGGCGCATGGCGATGAAGGTCACCGAGACGCCCGCCAGCGTCCCAAGCAGCGCTGCGCGGGGCGTGATCCGGCGGATGAACGGGGCGATGAAGCCGCCGATCATCAGGATGAAGCTCTGGATGAAGACCCAAGTCAGGCCCGCCTCCCAGCCCTTGATCGGATCGCCGGTGGTGAGCTTGATCGGCAGCATGATCACGAAGACGACGATGAACATGTGCGGCACGCTGATGCCGGAAGGCAGCGCGCAGACGTCGTCGCGGCCGGTCTCCTTCGCGAGTTTGTAGGCGAGCCAGCCGTAATAGGCAGTGGAGAGAAACAGCATCAGGCCGATCGCCGGCAGGATGCGTCCGAAGGTGATCGCATCGGGCATTCCGAGGACGAATTTGAGGAGGCCCGTCAGCACCAGCAGGTTGACGAGGATGTTGGTGCCGAAGCCGAAGAAGGCGTTCCAGTCGCCCGAAACCCAGAGGGCGGGCTTGAAGGCCCCGCCGCCGCCCATGTTGGTCCTCGCCACCATGATCCTGCCCCCCGCTACCGCCCTGCCGATCGTGTTTCGCGCGTGAACTCCCGACGCTTCGCGCCCCTCACCCGGCTCCGCGCAAAGCTGCCACGGCGGAGGCCGAATCCGAGACCCAGCCGAAGATGCCGCCCTGCGCCTTGATCATGGCGAGGCCCGCGGCGTGGAACTCGGGGATGTAGGAGGCGCAGGCGTCGCCGATCACGACGCAGCGGAAGCCGCGGTCGTTTGCCTCGCGCACCGTCGTATGCACACAGACCTCCGTCGTGACGCCGCAGACCAGGAGCGTTGCGATGCTGCGATCCGCCAGGACGGCGCCGAGCGCGGTGGCGTAGAAGGCACCCTTGCCGGGCTTGTCGATGACGATTTCCCCGGCGGCCGGGGCGAGTGCCGGGATGATGTCGTGGCCCGGCTCGCCGCGGATCAGGATGCGGCCCATCGGCCCCGGAGCCCCGATCCGCGCCGTCGGCTCGCCGCGGTCGAGCTTGGCCGGCGGCGCGTCGGACAGGTCGGGCTCGTGGCCCTCTCGCGTGTGCACGACCAGCAGGCCGGCGGCACGCGCCGCATCGAGGATCGCGCGGCAGGGCGCAATCGCCGCGGCAAGCAGCGAGACGTCGTTGCCGAGAGTCTCGCCGAAGCCGCCGGGCTCGATGAAATCGCGCTGCATGTCGATGATCACCAGCGCGGCGGTGGCGGGATCGAAGGTGAGGGGCGAGGGTTCAGCCGCGATGGTAACGTTCATAACAAGCCCCCCGCGGCATGCGATCCAGGGTTCGCCCTGCGCTTCCAAGACCACACTACGACTCGGTTCTCTCAGCGAAGCATGTATGCAAGATGCGCCAATACAGCGCCCAAATAATACTCAAGCCTGTGGAGATGCGATGCAGGTTGCGCAGGCCCTGGCCGGCTTCAGCGGCGAACCCGCTCGGTCCTTGCCTGGTCCGGCTTCGCGCGGCCGTTGAGGCTACGGTCGGCGAGGGCACGAAACTCGGCCGGGGCGGCATCGACTGTCTCGAACACGTCCTCGACGATGCTCATATGGATGAGCATCGCCGCATTGGCTCCGGCCGCGTCACGGGCCAGGACGGCCCGCACGACGGCACCGTGCTCGGCATGCGAGCGCGTCAGGCGACCCCCGGCCTGGAATTGGGCCCGGCGAAAGGGCGTCAGCCGGCGCCGCAGCGACAGGGCGATCTCCTCGACGACGGTGTTGTGGGCGCCGGCATAAAGGAGCGCGTGGAATTCCTGGTTCGCAGTGATGTAGCTCTCGCGGTCGCCGTCGGCGGCGAGGCGCGCCATCCCCTCGTGGAGGTCGCGAAGGCGGCTGCGCTCGGCCGGCGTCATGCTCAGGGTCGCGAGACGGGCGCAGCTCGCCTCGACCTCCCCCATGGCGATGAACAACATGTCGAGTTCGTCCGGCGTGATCGTCCGGACCGTGGCCCCCGCCCGCGGCCGGAGGTGGATCAGGCCGGTGCCGCTGAGAAGCCTCAGCGCGTCGCGCACCGGGGTTCGCGAGACTCCGAAACGCCTGGCCAGCACCTGCTCGTCGAGATGAAGTCCCGGGCGCAGGTCCCCGCTGAGGATCGAGGCGGCGATCTGGTCCGCCAGATGTTCGGCGCGGGTCTGGATCGCGGTCACCGGCATCTCTGGTTCGAGGAGGGCTTGGCCGAGGACGGACGAAGACGGCTTTGGGCTGCTTCCGGCCCGCACCGCTCCCGGGCTTGTGCCACAACGAGAGCGCGCAATCGGACCCTAGCCGCCGCCGCTTGTCGATAGCTGAGCGTCCGCTTTTCGGCACCGCACCGACGCCTTTCCTGCACCGGTAGCGTCGAACAGGCAAAAACACGCTTTCGTGACCAATCCCGAGGCAGCCCATCCAGCTCGGCAGGGGCTTTACGGCACGGCTTGGCCGCCGCTCAAGGGCGAAACCAGATCGAGCCTCGCCCTGCAAGGTCCGGCCTGGGCCGATATGCATCCTCAAGCTGCAGGAATGTTGCGCTTCTGCACCATGGGCTGAAGGAGACTCACGCTCTCGGAGGCTGATCCCTCGATGGCATACCGGTTGCTGAAAAGCCGGCAAAGAGGGCGCCCAGGCCCTAGGGGGACGATCGATGACGAGACCATACCTCAGTGCCGCGGCATCGGCCGCCGCAGTCCTCTGCGCCATGCCGGCCCTCGCTGCGGACCTGGATCGGAGAGCTTCCGCGCTGCCGCCGGAGGTTCCGAGCTCGTTCTTCCTGTTCTCCGATACGCAGGTCAGCTACCGCTGGGTGATGGATGCTCGCGAGCCGGGCATCCCGGCGACGCGCGGCAACCCGCTCGAAGGGCGCAGCATCCCCAAGAACGTCCTCAACATCAGCCATGCCAATGCCTGGGCCTACGGCACCAACTTCTTCTCGCTCGATATCCTGAAATCCGGCTCGCAGGATCCGAGCGGCTACGCGTTCCCCAATCTCGGCATCCAGACCGGCGTCGGTGCGACGGAGGCCTACGGGCTCTATCGCGGCACCCTGAGCGGCAACGCGCTGACGGGCACCAAGGCGTTCTCCTTCCCCGGCTTCGTCAAGGACGTCTCGCTGTCCTACGGCACCGACCTCAACTCGAAGAACACGAGCTTCGGCTCGGAGAAGCGCCTGGTCGTCGCCGGCCTGAACTTCGCCTTCGACGTCCCCGCCGGCTTCTTCAATCTCGCTGTCCACGCCTCCAAGGAGTTCAACCGAAACGGGATCGTCCCGCTCCCGGCGCGGGACACCGAGTTCAACTTCACGCCGGAATTCGAGATCGTCTACAACATCCCCCTGCCCTTCACCGGGTTGCCGCTGAGCCTCGCGGGCTTCAACAACATCGTCATGCCGAAGGGCAAGGACGGCTTCGGCGCCGAAACCGTCACCGAGTTCCTGTCGCGGACCAACCTCGTCCTCGACCTCGGCAAGCTCGTCTACGACCAGCCGAACAGGGTCGATGTGTTCGTCGGGTTCCAGTACTGGCGCAACAAGTTCGGCAACAACGCCGCCAGGGTGGCCGGCTCCGAGGAGAAGACCTTCCTGGCAGGTGTGTCTTTCCATATCTTCTGAGCCGGAATGGGTCGCGAGCCGGAACGCTGGTCGCATCGCCATGCCGTCTGACCCCGGAATGAGGAGCGGCATGGACGATCGCAGCGCAAGGCCGGGTCGCACCTGGATCAAGAACCCCCTGGCGATCCTCGCCCAGAATGCCGGGGGCGGGATCGTCGTCGAGGGGACCCGCATCGTCGAACGGGTCGCCTCGGGCGGGCAGCCCTCGGCGCCGGTGGGTTCCGTCTTCGACGCGAGCCGGCACGTGGTCATCCCCGGCCTCGTCAACACCCACCACCACTTCTTCCAGACCCTGACCCGCGCCCACCCGGTCGCGATCAACAAGCCGCTCTTTCCCTGGCTTCAGGCGCTCTACACGGTCTGGGACAAGATGAACCCGGAGGCGTTCCGCCTCGCGACCCGGCTCGCCTATACCGAGCTCCTGCTCTCCGGCTGCACCACCGCTGGCGATCATCACTACCTGTTCCCGAAGGGCCTGGAGCGATCCGTCGACATCCAGGTCGAGGAGGCGGGCCATGTCGGCATCCGCGCCTTCGTCACCCGCGGCTCGATGAGCCTTTCGGTGAAGGATGGCGGGTTGTCGCCCGAATGCCTGACGCAGGACGACGACACCATCCTCCAAGACAGCGAGCGCGTGCTGCGCCTCTTCCACGACCCGAAGCCCGGCGCGATGGTGCAGATCGGGCTCGCGCCCTGCTCGCCCTTCAACGTGACGAAGCGCCTGATGCGCGAGAGCGCCGCCATGGCCGACGCCCACGATTGCCGCCTGCACACCCATCTCGGCGAAACGCTGGACGAGGACCGCTACTGCCTGGAGATGTTCGGGCAGCGCCCGGTCGACTACCTCGAAGAGGTCGGCTGGATGACGAACCGGGTCTGGCTCGCCCACGGCATCCACTTCAACGATGCCGAGGTGGCGCGTCTCGGCAAGGCCGGGGTCGGCGTCTGCCACTGCCCGACCTCGAACATGACGCTCGCCTCGGGCCAGTGCCGGACCTGTGAGCTCGAAGCCGCCGGCAGCCCGGTCGGCCTCGGGGTCGACGGATCGGCCTCCAATGACAGTTCGAACCTGATTGAGGGCGTGCGCCACGCCCTGATGATCAACCGCCTCACCTACGGGGCGGAAGCCGTCACCCATCTCGACGCCCTGCGCTGGGCGACCGAAGGCTCCGCCGCCTGCCTCGGCCGCTCGGATATCGGCCGGATCGAGGAGGGCCGCGAGGCGGATCTTGCCCTGTTCACCTTGGACGAGCTGCGCTTCTCCGGCGCCCACGATCCCCTCGCGGCCCTCGTCCTGTGCGGCGCCTACAGGGCCGACCGCGTCATGGTCGCGGGACAATGGCGGGTCATCGACGGCCAGCCCATCGGCATCGAGACCGGGCAATTGCGCGAGGCCCATACCCGCCTCGCCCACAGCCTGTTCGGCACGGCCTGAGGGTGGAGGCCAAGGCCCCCGTTCCCGGACGAGACGGGCCGGTACCGCTCTTTGCAGCCTACGGCATCGTCAAACGCTTCGGCAGCTTCACCGCCAATGACGGGATCGACCTCGAGATCAGGGCCGGCGAGATCCACGCCCTGCTCGGCGAGAACGGAGCCGGCAAGTCGACCCTGATGAAGATCCTCTACGGGCTCCTGGAGCCGACGGAGGGCGTCGTCACCCATCGCGGGGACGTCGTGCGGCTCGCCAATCCCGAGGCCGCGCGGGCTCTCGGCATCGGCATGGTGTTCCAGCATTTCTCTCTCTGCGAGAACCTCACCGTCGCCGAGAACATCGCCCTCGTCATGCCCAGGAGCCTGGGGCCCAAAGCCCTGAAGCAGAAGATCGCCGGCGTCGGCGCCGCCTACGGCCTGAAGCTCGATCCGGACCGGCCCGTCTGGTCCCTCTCGGCGGGGGAGCGCCAGCGCATCGAGATCATCCGCTGCCTGCTTCAGGAGCCGCGCCTGATCATCCTCGACGAGCCGACTTCCGTCCTGACGCCGAGCGAGGCGGACGGGCTGTTCGTCGTGCTGGAGCGCCTGCGCGACGAGGGCCGCGCGCTCCTCTATATCTCCCATCGCCTCGACGAGGTCCGACGCCTGTGCTCGCGCGCCACCATCCTGCGCGGCGGCAAGGTCGTGGGCGCCTGCGACCCGCGCCAGGAGAGCGCGCGCTCCCTCGCCGCCATGATGGTGGGCGCGCAGATCGGCGAGGTGAAGCCGGCCTCGAAGAAGGCGCTCGGGCGCGAGCGGTTGGTGATCGACCATCTCGCCCTTCCCGCTCCGGGCCTGCACGGGACCGCCCTGCGCGATGTCTCGCTGACGGTGTCCGGCGGCGAGATCGTCGCGATCGCCGGCATCGCCGGCAACGGCCAGGCGGAGCTGTTCGATGCGCTGTCGGGCGAAGCCCTCGCGCCCAAGCCCGGCATGATCCGCATCGACGGCACGGCTGCGGGACGGCTCGGCATCAATGCCCGCCGCCGCCTGCGCGCTGGCTTCGTGCCCGAGGAGCGCAACGGCCATGCCGCCGCCCCGAGCCTCAGCCTGTCGGACAACGCCGTGCTCTCGCGCCACGCCACCGGTGGCCTTTCCCGCCTCGGCATCCTGCGCGTGGCCGCCGCTAAAGCGCTCGCGCAAGCGGTGATCGGCGCCTTCGACGTGCGCAAGGCGGGACCCGACCCCGCCGCCGGCACCCTGTCGGGTGGCAACCTCCAGAAATTCCTCGTCGGACGCGAGATCCTGGCCGAGCCCGGGGTGCTCGTGGTCAACCAGCCGACCTGGGGCGTCGATGCGCTCGCCGCCGCCCATATTCGTCAGGCCTTGATCGACCTTGCCGCTCGCGGCGCCGCCATCCTGGTGATCAGCCAGGACCTCGACGAGGTCTTCGAGATCGCCGGCCGCATCGCGGTCCTCAACCACGGTGCCCTGTCCTGGGCTATGCCGGCCTGCGAGACCAGCCGCGAGGCCGTGGGGCTCCTCATGGGCGGCGAGGCGGCTGCCGAAGAGCCCCCTCTCCGCCAGGCCCGCACCGGCACGCTCGCCCATGCGCGTTGACCTCAACCCGAGGGCCAGGCGCTCCGTCCTCATGGACGCGCTATCGCCCATCCTCGCCTTCGCCGCTGCGGTGGCGATCGGCGGCATCGTCGTGGCGGCCATGGGCCGATCGCCGGCCGCCGCCTTCGTCACCTACTTCATCGCGCCCTTGAGCGAGATCTGGTCGCTGCAGGAGGTCGCCCTGAAGGCCGCCCCGCTGGCGCTGATCGCCACCGGCCTCGCCTTCTGCTTCCGCGCGAACATCTGGAATATCGGCGCGGAGGGGCAGTTCGTCGTCGGCGGCCTCTTCGGCGGCTGGATCGCGGTGGCGACCCACGGCATGGCCGGCCCGACCTTCTGGGTCCTGCCCGCAATGCTGATCGCCGGTACCCTGGCCGGCGCCGCCTACGCGATGATCCCGGCCCTGCTGAAGGTGAAGCTCGGGGTCTCCGAGATCCTCACCAGCCTGATGCTGGTCTACGTCGCCGAGCTGCTGCTCGACTACATGGCCCGCGGGCCCTTGCGCGATCCGGCCGGATATAACTTCCCCCAGAGCGTCACCTTCGATGACGCCGCCCGCCTGCCCTACCTGATGGAGGGCGACAGCCTCCATGCCGGGGTCTTGATCGCCCTCGCCGCCGTGGTGATCGCGACCTTCGTTCTCGCCCGCACCCTGTTCGGCTTCGAGGTGCGGGTACTCGGCGCGAGCCCCCGCGCGGCGCGTTTCGCCGGCTTCAGCGATGCGCGCCTCACGATGGCGGTCTTTGCGATCTCCGGAGGCGCCGCCGGGCTCGCCGGCATCGCCGAGGTGGCGGGCAAGATCGGCCAGCTCCAGCCCTCGATCTCGCCGGGCTACGGCTTCACCGCCATCATCGTCGCCTTCCTCGGGCGGCTCTCTCCGGTAGGAATCCTCGTCGCTGCCCTCGTCATCGCGCTCACCACCATCGGCGGCGAGGGCGCGCAGATCGACCTCAAGCTGCCGCTGGACCTCACCCGCGCCTTCCAGGGCTTGCTCTTGGCACTCGTTCTCGGGGCGGATGCGCTGTCGCGATATCAGGTGCGGCTGGTGCCGGGGGTGGTGCGATGAGGGGAGCTTCAGTCGCAAGCGACGTTGATGCGCGCCCATCCCCTCTCCCCGCCGGGCGGGGAGAGGGTCGCATGGACCCCGTCGTCCATGCGACGAGCGGAGCGAGGGTGAGGGGGTCTCTCCGGATGGGACTCGTCCGGCGACGCCCCCTCACCTCCGGCTGCCGCCTTGCCGCGCTCCCCGACGAGGGGGAGACGCGGCCCTCTCCCCGCAAGCGGGGCGAGGGGTGCGCACGGCGCGCGAGGACCACCCCATGACCCTCGACATCGCCCAGATGATCGTCGTCACCATCCTGGCCGCCGCCACGCCGCTGATGATCGCGGCGCTCGGCGAGCTCGTCGTCGAGCGGTCGGGCGTACTCAACCTCGGGGTCGAGGGGATGATGGTGCTCGGTGCGGCCGCGGGCTTCGCCGTCGCCGTCGAGACCGGCTCGACCCTCATCGGAGCGATGGCCGGTGCCGGCACGGGCCTGGCTCTCTCCGCCCTGTTCGGCATTCTCACCGTGGGTTTGGCGGCCAACCAAGTCGCCTCAGGCCTCGCCATGACCATCCTGGGGCTCGGGCTCTCGGGCCTCGTCGGCGCCGGCTATGTCGGCCTCAAGCGCGAGCCGGCGCCGCACCTCTACATTCCCGGCCTCACCGACCTGCCCGGCATCGGCCGGCTCGTCTTCGGGCAGGATGGCTTCGTCTATGCCGGCCTCGCGCTGGTGGCCGGCGTGTCCTGGTTCCTGTGGCGGACGCGCGCCGGCTTGATCCTGCGCGCCATCGGCGACGACCACACCGCGACCCACGCCCTCGGCCTGAAGGTGCGCAAGGTCCGCTTTCTCGCGGTGCTGTTCGGCGGTGCCTGCGCCGGGCTCGCCGGGGCCTACCTGTCGCTGGCCTATACCCCGTTCTGGGCGCCCGCCATGACGGCGGGACGCGGCTGGATCGCGCTCGCGCTCGTGGTCTTCGCCTCCTGGCGCCCGCTGCGCGTCCTGGCCGGCGCGATGCTGTTCGGAGGGGCGACGGTGCTCCAGCTCCACGCCCAGGCCGCCGGGCTCGGACTGCCGGGCCAGGCGCTCTCGGCCCTGCCATATCTCGCCACGATCCTGGCCCTGGTCTTGCTCTCACTCGGCCGACGCCAGGGCGGATCGCTCGCGCCGGCCGCGCTCGGCCGCGTCTTCACCCCGCACCGTTGAGGCGGGGACCACCCGAGAAGGATCGAGGGGATCATGCGGATCATCTACGGCGCCCTCGTCGGCGCCCTCGCGCTGGGCCTTGCGGGTATCCAAGGCCCGGCGCAGGCCCAAACCAAGCCGGGCGACAAGCTCAAGGTCGGCTTCGTCTATGTCGGGCCGGTGGCCGATTACGGCTATTCCTACCAGCACGACGAGAGCCGCAAGGCCCTGGCCGCCGCGCTCGGCGACAAGGTCGAGACCAGCTTCCTCGAGAACGTGCCGGAGGCCGACAGCGAGCGCTCGATCGAGAGCCTGGCGCGCTCGGGCCACGGCCTCATCTTCACGACCTCGTTCGGCTTCATGGAGCCGACCCTGAAGGTCGCCAAGAAATTTCCCAAGGTGAAGTTCGAGCACGCCACCGGCTACAAGCGCGCGCCCAACGTCTCGACCTACTCGGCCCGGTTCTACGAGGGCCGCTACATCTGCGGCGAGATCGCCGGAAAGCTCTCGAAGACCGGCACGGTCGGCTACATCGCCTCGTTCCCGATCCCGGAGGTCGTGAGCGGCATCAACGCCTTCATGCTCGGCGCCCAGTCGGTGAACCCCAACATCAAGGTCAAGATCGTCTGGGTGAACACCTGGTTCGATCCGGGCAAGGAGGCGGAGGCCGCCAAGGCCCTGCTGGCGCAAGGTGCCGACATCCTCTCCCAGCACACCGACTCGGCCGCGCCGCTGCAGGAGGCGGAGAAGCAAGGCAAGCTCGCCTTCGGACAATCCTCCGACCAGATGCGCTTCGCACCGAAAGCCCAGCTCACCTCCATCGTCGACGACTGGAACGCCTACGTCATCGACGAGGCCAAGGCGGTTCTGGCCGGGACGTGGCAGAGCAAGGACACCTGGCACGGCATCAAGGAGGGCATGGTCGTCCTCGCGCCCTTCGCCAACATGCCCGACGACGTGAAGGCCAAGGCCGAGGCGTCGACGAAGGCGATCGCGGAGGGCAGACTACACCCCTTTAAGGGACCGGTGGTGAAGCAGGACGGCACCGTGATGGTGAAGGAGGGCGAGAGCGCTCCCGACCCGATGATCCTCGGTATGAACTGGTACGTGAAGGGCATCGACGACAAGCTGCCGCAATAGGCTCCTCAGAAAAGCGGCGTACTCTCCTCACCACCCTCATCCTGAGGTGCCGCGAAGCGGCCCCGAAGGTGGATTCCAGAGGCCCCTGCTTCGGCTGGAGGGCTCCTTCGAGGCCTCCGCTTCGCTCCGGCGCCTCAGGATGAGGTCGGAGAGAAGGAGCAGGGGGATCTTCTCTCCGCACGTGAGTGCGTAACGCTGTCCACGGAGACGACCGTTGAGACACGAGATCCGCTTCCTCCTTGGCCATGAGCCCCGCACCATCACGGGCTGCGACCCGACCGCGACGGTTCTCGACTGGCTGCGCGGCCCCGAGCGGCTGATCGGCACCAAGGAGGGCTGCAACGAGGGCGATTGCGGTGCTTGCACGGTTGTCGTCGTGCGACCCGAGGAGGGCCGCCTCCGTTATCGCAGCGTCGATGCCTGCATCACATTCCTCGGTCAGCTCGACGGCTGCCAGCTTCTCACCGTCGAGCACCTGCGCGGGACGGACGGCGCCCTGCACCCTGTCCAGCAGGCGATGGTCGACGAGCACGGCTCGCAATGCGGCTTCTGCACGCCGGGCTTCGTGATGTCGCTGTTCGCCATGACCAAGGACCCGGCCTCATCGAGCTTCCCGACGACGAGTCCGATCGACGATGCGCTCGCGGGCAATCTCTGCCGTTGCACCGGCTATGCCCCGATCGTGCGTGCGGCCGAGAAGGTCCTGGCCGCGCCCTCCCCCGATCGGTTCGACGCCAGCGAATCCGAAACCCTGGCCGCGCTCCTCGCCCTGCGCGACGACGAGACCGTCGCCGTGACGGGCTCGGAAGGCCGCTTCTTCGCCCCCGCCACGGTGGATGCTCTCCTCGATCTGAGGGCGGAATATCCCGACGCGACGATCGTCGCCGGCGCTACGGACGTGGCGCTCTGGGTGACCAAGGGCCTGCGCATCCTCGATCCGGTGATCTGGCTCGGGCGCGTGCGCGGTCTCGCCACGATCGCGAGAACACCCGAGGGCCTTCGTATCGGTGCCGGCGTGACCCTCGCCGACGCGGGCGCGGCACTCGCCGAGCTGCATCCCGACCTCGGCGAGCTGTTCCGCCGTCACGGCGCCGCCCAGACCCGCAATGCCGGGACCCTCGGCGGCAACATCGCCAACGGCTCGCCGATCGGCGACGCCGCGCCCGCCCTCATCGCCATGGGCGCCACCCTGCACCTGCGCAGCCGCGCTGGCCGGCGCGACATCTCCCTGGAGGATTTCTTCGTCGCCTATGGCCGCCAGGATCGTGCGGCGGACGAGATCGTCGAGGCGGTCACCGTGCCCGAACCCGCCGAGCAGGCGCTGCGAATCTACAAGGTATCCAAGCGCTTCGACGAGGACATCTCGGCGGTACTCGGTGCCTTCGCCCTCACCTTCGACGGCGACAGGATCGCGTCGGCCAGGATCGCCTATGGCGGCATGGCCGCGACCCCGAAACGCGCGCTCGCGGCCGAAGCGGCTTTGATCGGCCGGACGCTGGACGGCGCCGCCATCGCGGCCTTCAAGACGGCCCTGGTGCAGGATTTCACGCCGCTCTCGGACATGCGCGCCTCCGCGAGCTATCGTCTGAAAGTCGCCGGCAATCTGATCGAGCGCCTCGCCTTCGAGCTGGCGCCGCAGGCTCACGAGACCCGCCTCGCGCAAGTGGGGAATCTGATCCATGCTTGACCGTACGCCCCCTGCCCTCAAGGCAGCCGACCGGATCGAGGGCGGCGCCCACACGTCGCGCGTCCACGACAGCGCCGCACGCCACGTGTCGGGCACCGCGATCTATATCGACGACGCGGCCGAGCCCGAGGGCATGCTGCATATCTGCCTGGGGCTGAGCGAGCGCGCCCATGCACGCCTCGTCTCGCTTGATCTCGCTCCCGTGCGCGCCGCGCCGGGCGTGGTCCTCGTCGTCACCGCCGCCGACGTGCCGGGGATCAACGAGATCTCGTCCTCGCACCGGGACGACGAGCCCCTGCTCGCCGAGGACGTCGTCTCGTTCCTCGGCCAGCCGATTTTCGCGGTGGCGGCTAAGACCCGCGACGCGGCCCGGCGCGCGGCGCGGCTCGCGGTGATCGCCTACGAGGACCTTCCGCCCATCCTCACCTTCGACGATGCCCGCGCCGACGGCGCCCTTGTCTGGCCGCCGATGACGCTGAAGCGCGGCGACGTGGAGGAGGCGCTTGCAGAAGCGCCGCAGACCCTGAGCGGTCGCCTCGCCATCGGCGGCCAGGAGCATTTCTACCTCGAAGGCCAGATCGCGGCTGCCTTCCCGGGCGAGGACGACGAGGTCACCGTCCAGACCTCGACGCAGCACCCGGCGGAGGCGCAGGCCCTGATCGCCAGGGTTCTCGGCACCGTGAACGCGGCTGTGACCACGGAGGTGCGCCGCATGGGCGGGGGGTTCGGCGGCAAGGAGAGCCAGTCGCATCCCTTCGCCTGCATCGCCGCCCTCGTCGCCAAGCTCACGGGCCGGCCTGCCAAGATCCGGCTCGACCGCGACGACGACATGGTCGTCACCGGCAAGCGCCACGATTTCGAATGCGATTACACGGTGGGCTTCGACGAGGACGGCCGCATCCGCGCCGTCGACATGCTGCTCGCCGCCCGCTGCGGCTGGGCCGCCGACCTCTCGGGGCCGGTCACCGACCGCGCCCTGTTCCACGCCGACAATTGCTACCACTACCCGGCGGTCCACCTGACCTCGCGGCCCTACAGGACCAACACCGTCTCCAACACCGCCTTCCGGGGGTTCGGCGGACCTCAAGGCATGGTGGCGGCCGAACGTGTGATCGAGGAGGTCGCCTTCGCCTGCGGCCTCGACCCGCTCGAGGTGCGGCGGCGCAATTTCTACGGGACCGACGCGAACAACGTCACACCCTACCACCAGACTCTCCGCGACAATTGCATCGCCGACCTGGTGGAGAAGCTCAGCCTCGATTGCGACTATCCCGGCCGCCGCGCGGCGCTCCATGCCGCAAACCGGAAAAGCCCGGTGATCAAGCGCGGCATCGCCCTGACGCCGGTGAAGTTCGGCATCTCCTTCACCTCCACCGCCTACAACCAGGCCGGCGCGCTGGTCCATATCTACAACGACGGTTCGGTCGGGCTGAACCACGGCGGCACCGAGATGGGCCAGGGGCTCTACGTCAAGGTCGCCCAAGTCGTCGCGGAAGAATTCCAGATCGATGCGGACCGGGTCCGCATCACTGCGACCACGACGGGAAAGGTGCCGAACACCTCCGCCACGGCAGCCTCGTCCGGCGCCGACCTCAACGGCATGGCGGCGCGCAACGCGGCCCAGACGCTCAAGAGCCGCCTCGTCGAATTCGCGGCCGAGGCCTGGAGCGTCGATCCCGATACGGTGCTGTTCCTGCCAAACCGCGTGCGGGTCGGGAACCAGGAGATCCCCTGGGCCGGGTTGATCCACAAGGCCTATCTCGCCCGGATCCAGCTCTCGGCCACCGGCTTCTACAAGACGCCGACGATCCATTGGGACCGGGCCGCCGGCAGGGGACACCCCTTCTACTACTTCGCCTACGGCGCCGCCTGCGTTCAGGCCGCGGTGGACACCCTGACGGGCGAGTACCGGATCGAGCGGGCCGACATCCTCCACGATTGCGGGCGCTCGCTGAATCCGGCGATCGATATCGGCCAGATCGAGGGCGGGTTCATCCAGGGGCTCGGCTGGCTCACCACCGAGGAATTGTGGTGGGACTGCACCGGCCGCCTGCGCACCCACGCCCCCTCCACCTACAAGATCCCGGCCTGCGGCGACCGCCCGCGGGTGTTCAACGTGGCGCTCTACGACAACGAGAACCGGGAGGAGACGATCTACCGCTCGAAGGCGGTGGGCGAGCCACCGCTGATGCTCGGCATCGCCGGGCTGCACGCGATCTCCGATGCGGTGGCGAGCGTCGCCGACCACGCGCTCTGCCCGCGCCTCGACGCGCCCGCGACTCCTGAACGGGTGCTCGACGCTGTAGGCCGGATGAAGGCGGCGGTCTCCGGGGTCGCGCCGTCGCGGCCATGAGCGAGAGCATCGCCGAGGCCCTCGCGGCGGTGCTGGCGGCGGGCGAGCCTGCGGCGATCGTCACCCTCTCGGAGGCCAAGGGCTCGACGCCGCGCGAGGCTGGCGTCGCCATGCTGGTCACCGCGACGGGCCTCGTCGGCACGATCGGCGGCGGGACCTACGAATGGGAGGGTATCGCCGCGGCGCGGCGGCTGCTGGCGAAGGGCGGCGATCCTGTCACCCTGCGCATGGCTTTGGGCCCCGAGACCGGCCAATGCTGCGGCGGGCATGTCACGCTTCGGATAAAGATCGCCGACGAAACCGTTCTGGCGGAACGCAGAATTCGGGAAGACGCTACCTTGCGCGCGCGGCCGGAGGTCATCATCTACGGGGCCGGGCATGTCGGCCGGGCGCTGGCGCTCGCCCTCCACCCGCTCCCATTCAGCACCCGCATCGTCGATTCGCGCGCGGATGAGATCGCGGCCGTCGAAGGCCCGACCGTTCTGCGCATCGTCGATGCACCGAGCCGGATCGCCGAAGCGGCTCCGGCGGGGGCGGCCCATGTCGTCCTCACCCACAGCCATGCCCTCGACAGCCTCATCTGCGCGACCGTTCTGGAGCGCGGCGACTACGCCTATCTTGGGCTGATCGGCTCGGAAACGAAGCGGGCGAGCTTCGTGAGCGCGTTCCGCGATCTCGGCCTGCCGGAGGCGCGGATCGCCCGCCTGGTCTGCCCGATCGGCGGGACGACGGTTCGGGACAAACGACCGTCCGTCATCGCCGCGCTGGTGGCGGCCGAGCTGATCGCCGTCTTCGCCTGATCAGGGCCGAGACGTCGGCCGCTCGGTCGGCGTCGTCCCGGTCGCCGTCGAGGGCGGGACCCGCACGCCGCCCGCACCGGGCGGAACCGGAATCGCGTCGCCGCTACGAATCGCCTCTGCTTCGTTGCGCGGGCCGGCTGCGCCGGTGGTTCCGCCTGGTGCCGTAACGGGATCGCGGCCCGCCGGAGCGCCGGTGCTTTGAGCGAGTGAGGCGCCGGCGATGCCGGCGGTCAGGAGCAGAGCGAGCGTGCACGTCGTCATCGGCCGATGCATTGCGGGAACTCCTTGAGATCATTGACAATGATCCCGACCCCCGAGCGTTCCGACGCGTGATGCTATTCCCACGCTCAACGTCGCCGGTGATGAAGGCGTCGATGTCGAAGGGCCGCCTGTCCACGCAATCCACCCGGCGCCGTCACCCGTGACTATCCGGCAGGTGCGGTCAGCGTGCCCTCTGCGTGAGCCGGCGGCACGGTCGTGATCGAGGTTGCGGTCCAGACGACCCACCCGGCCGCAAGGACCGCTGCCGAGCCGAAGCGGACGGTGAATGCGAGACGGGGAATGCGCGGCATGGCGACTCGTGCGGGCCGAGCCCGCTCCTGCGTTCCGGCTGTAGCGCAAGGCCTATGCCGCCGTGCTTCGTCGTGCCGCGGCGTTACTCGCCAGGCGTTCCCTCGGCGGCGAGGTCGCGCAGTGTTCGGAGCAGCACGCGGGTGCCGGCCTCGATGTCGTCGAGGCTCGCGAATTCGGCCGGGTTGTGGCTGATGCCGCCGCGGCAGCGCACGAAGATCATGGCGACCGGGGCCAGCGCCACCACCGCCATGCCGTCATGCCCGGCGCCGCTCGGCAGGCGGAAGACCGGATGTCCCTCCGCCGCGATCGCGCCCGCGATGCGCTCGGCGAGGACCGGGTCGCAGGGCACGCTCGGGGCGTCGTGGACGGCGCGCCACGTCAGGCCGAGCCCGCGCATGGCGGCGATCGTTCTCCAGGCGGCCTCGATATCGGCCAAAGCCGCCTGCCGCTGAGCATCGTCGGGCGCGCGCAGATCGAGGCTGAAGCCGACGCGGCCCGGGATGACGTTGGTGGCGCCCGGCGCCGCGTCGAGGCTCCCCACCGTGCCGACGAGCCCGGCTTCGCCACGGCAGCGGGCCTCCACCGCGAGGATGCAGGCGGCGGCTCCCGCGAGGGCGTCTCGGCGACCCTCCATCGCCACGGTGCCGGCATGGCCCGCGACGCCCTCGACGGTGACCGCGAGACGGGTCGCGCCGCTGATGGCGGTGACGAGCCCCACCGGAAGGTCCGCCCGTTCCAGGGCCGGCCCCTGCTCGATGTGAAGTTCGAGATAGGCGATGATCCCGGCCGGCGATCTCGCGGCCTCATGGAAGCGGGCCGGATCGAGGCCCGCCGCCCGCAGGGCCTCGGCGATCGTGACGCCGTCGCGGTCCTGGCAATCGAGCTTGTCGTGGTCGAATGTCCCGGCGAAGGCGCGGCTGCCGATCAGCGTGGCGTTGAAGCGCGTGCCCTCCTCGTCGGCAAAACCAACGACTTCGACGGCGAAGGGCAGGCGCGCGCGCTCCCGCACCAGGACCTCGACGCAGGCGATGCCGACGACGACCCCGAGCGGCCCGTCGTAGCGCCCGGCATCGCGCACGGTATCGAGATGCGAGCCGATGACGAGGGCCGGCGCGCCGGGTATCTCACCCTCGATGCGCCCGATGACGTTTCCGGCCGCGTCGACGCGGGCTGTCATCCCGGCTTCGCGCATCCAGCCCATGACCAGGGCGTTGGCGCGAGCCTGCTCGGGCGTGAGGTAGAGCCGCGTGATCGCGTTCGCGTCGGCGCTGATGGCAGCGAGGGCGTCGAGCCGAGCCTGGATGCGGGGGGGCAATGCGTCAAGGAGGGAGTTCACGGTCAGCTTCCCCGATAGGTCTGGTAGCTCCACGGTGTCGCGACGAGTGGCACGTGATAATGCCCCTCCGGGTCCGAGACGCCGAAACGCAAGGGGACGATATCGAGGAAAGGCGGTTCGGTGACCGGAAGGCCGCAAGCCCGGAAATGGTCGCCGATGTGGAAGCGTAGCTCGTAAGATGCGATCGGCACCGGCCGTCCGCCGATGAGCGGCGCGTCCGTGCGCCCGTCCGCGTTCGTGACGGTCTGCGCCACCAGGACGGTCTCGGCCGCCGAGACCCATTCGAGAAGGTCGATTGCGATTCCGCCGGCGGGTTTGCCGTGCACGGTGTCGAGGACATGGGTCGAGATCCGACCTGTGGTCCGCAGCGGCCCCTCCCCACTCACCAGCGCGTTCAGCCGGATCGCGGCGATGCGCAGAACCTCGGCCTCGGCCGTGGCGCGTTCTGTGGCGGCATCCGAGGCCGCCCGCGCCTCGAAGGAGCGCAGCAGAGAAGCCCGGCCGTGGCGCTTGATGCAGAGGATGAAGGGAAACCCGAATGTTTCGCGGTACGCGGCGTTCAGGGCTTCGAAGCGGGCGTACTCGGCTTCAGAGAGTCGGTCGAGGCCTGCCGAAGCCTGCTCGGCGATGGACTCGGCCGCGATCGCGCCGGCCCTCGCCGCATGGCCGGCGAGTTCCGGATGGCCGGTGAGCAGGGTGAGACGCAAGGCGTCGGGAGCGGCCTCGACGGCTCCGCGCATGGCGGCGAACAGGCCCTCAACCGTGGCATGGGGTCGTTTTCTCGCCGCCGCCTCGGCGACCCAGGGCGCATCCTCGAACACCGCGCCGAGGGCGGCAACAAAATCGTGTCCGCTGGCCCCATTCAGGTCGTCGAGCGAGAGCATCGTCGGATTCCCGTGATCGCGAGGGCGGGCTGGTGACCAGTCGGGCGAGGCCATAGCAGGCTCCGCGCCAAGACGTCGCCTGCCACGACCCGACGGAGAGCCCGCAAGGCCTGCTGCGGAAGAATCCTTGTGTGATCCGGATCACGGAAGAGGCCCGTCGCGAGGGCCATGGTGATCTCACGCTAGGCGATCAGCCGGCCGGGCCGACCCACAGGAGCCTATCATGACCACGATTTATCCGATGCAGACCATCCAGATCGTCGGCTTCAGCGACGGGATCGGTCGCTATTTCGATAACGCCGACCGCTCCGGCTACCAGAACCTCGACGACGACAGAGACGTCCTCTTCCTGGCGCCCTCCACGACAAACCTCTTCATCAACGCTCAAGGCGGCGATGACGTCATCGATATCGGCTCGACCTCCACGGCCCAGCAGGGCAACCATACCGTCCATGGCGGCACCGGCAATGACACCATCCAGCTCGGCTCGGGCAACGATACCGTCTATGCCGGCTACGATGACGACAGCGTCGAGGGCGGGCTCGGCAACGACCTCATCTACGGCGGCCAAGGCAACGATTACCTCGTCGGCGACTCGCTGGTCTTCGTGGCCGGCGGAAACGACAGGATTTTCGGCGGCACCGGCAACGACACCATCATCGGCTTACGCGGCGCCGACGAGATGACGGGCGGCGCCGGCAACGACACCTTCGTCTACTACAATCGCCTCGAATCGACCCTCACGGCCCGTGACGAGGTGCTCGATTTCAACGGTGCCGAGGGCGACCGCATCGATCTTCACGGCATGGATGCGAACCTGACGCGCACAGGCAACCAAGACTTCACGTTCGAGGGCACCGTTGCCAGCAATGCGGCTGGAACGGTCTGGGCCACCGGCTCCGGCACGCAATGGACGGTCTTCGTCAACGTCGACGGCGGGGCGGCCGACATGGCGATCGACGTGACGCTCGCCGGCGGTGCCACCGATATGTCGTGGGGCGATTTCATCCTGTGACGCACCGGCCGCCCAGCGGCCTCGCACCGGCCCGCCCGCCACCCCGATACGGAAAGTGGGCGGAACGCGATGCCAGCCCGCCGGGCCGTGGCATATGGCTTGCTGAACCGACGACCGGCGGCCTCGATGGGCGCCGGGAGGTTCCGGACCATGAACCCTCATTCCTCGCCGAGCGGTTCGGCCTCGGACACCGCAACGATCTCCGAGGTCGGTCCCGCCGCTCTCGGCCTGCTCGGTCTCCAGCACGTCCTCGTGATGTATGCAGGGGCCGTGGCGGTTCCGCTCATCGTAGGCCGGGCGCTCGGCCTCTCGCCGGAGCAGGTCGCCTTCCTCGTCAGCGCCGACCTCTTCGCCTGCGGCCTCGCCACCCTGGTCCAGAGCTGGGGTATGCCCGGCATCGGCATCAAGATGCCCGTGATGATGGGCGTGACCTTCGCGGCGGTGACGCCGATGGTGGCGATGGGCACCAATCCCGATGTCGGGCTGACCGGCATCTATGGCGCCGTCATCGTCTCGGGACTGTTCGCCTTCCTCGTCGGCCCGATGGTCGGGCGGCTGCTGCCGCTTTTTCCGCCCGTCGTCACCGGCACGGTGATTCTGGTGATCGGCGTTTCGCTGATGCGCGTGGGGGTGAACTGGGCCGCAGGCGGCGTCGGCAACCCGGATTACGGGGCGCCGCTCTTCCTCGGCATCGCCCTGTTCGTGCTCGTCGTGATCCTGGCGCTGACACGCTACGCCACCGGCTTCCTCGCCTCGGCTTCCGTCCTCATCGGGATCGTGGCGGGGATGGTCTTCGCCAGCCTGTTCGGCCTCGTTCATCTCGACCGCGTCGCCGCCGCGCCGTGGTTCGACGTGATCCGACCCTTCGCCTTCGGCTGGCCGAAATTCGAGATCGTCTCCAGCCTGACCCTGTGCCTCGTCATGGTCGTGGTGATGATCGAGTCCACCGGCATGTTCCTGGCGCTCGCCGAGATCACCGACGATCCGGTCGACGAGGTCCGGCTCGGCAAGGGCCTGCGGGCGGATGGCCTCGGCACGCTGCTCGGGGGCGTGTTCAACACCTTCCCGTACTCGTCCTTCTCGCAGAATATCGGCCTCGTCGGCGTCACCGGCGTGCGCTCGCGCTGGGTCGCGGTGGTCGGCGGTGTCATCATGCTGGCGCTCGGGCTGATCCCGAAGCTCGCCGCCCTGGTGGAGGCGGTGCCGCAATGCGTACTCGGCGGCGCCGGTCTCGTCATGTTCGGGATGGTGGCGGCCACCGGCGCCCGGATCCTCGGTTCGGTGGACTTTGCCCGCAACCGCAACAACCTCTTCATCGTCGCGGTCTCGGTGGGTTTCGGCCTGATCCCCCTGGTGGCGCCGAACTTCTTCAAGCAGATGCCGCATGCGCTGCATCCGCTACTGGAATCCGGCATCCTGCTCGCGGCGATCTGCGCCGTCGTCCTGAACCTGTTCTTCAACGGGTTGGGCGATAAGGCCTCGGCCCGGGCCGAGGCCGCCCGCGTCGCCCACGCGGCCGAGGCTTGAGGGCGGGGCTTGAGGGCGGGGCTTGAGGAAAGGACCGACACGATGGCTCTGACGGCGTCGCGCTACGGCAAGGGGCGGGTGCGGGTGATGCGGCTCGCCCGCGACGGCGAGCATCATACCCCGCGCGAACTCACCCTCGAAGTCCTGATGACGGGCGACTTCGACCGCGCCTGGACCAGCGGCGACAACCGCCTCTGCGTCGCCACCGACAGCGTCAAGAACATCGTCAACGTCACCGCGGCGAAGCACATCGAGGCCGACAAGGAGGCCTTCGCCGGCCACGTCGCCGCTGTCTTCCTCGACACCTATCCCCAGGCGAGCGAGATCAGCGTCGAGGCGCTGGAGACGCGCTGGCTACGCCATTCGATCGCCGGCACCCCGCACGGCCACACCTTCACCCTGGACGGCAACGGCACCGGATACGTCAAGCTCGTGGCGAGCCGTGCCGGATCTGTGCTGCAATCCGGGCTGCGCGGCTACACCTTCATGAAGACGACCCAATCCGGCTGGGCCGATTTCGTCGACGACGGCTACCGCACGCTTCCCGACACACACGACCGCATCGCCGCCACCAGCATGGACGCGACCTGGACTTGGGTTGCGGCGCCGGCCGATTGCGGAGCCGCGAATGCGACGGTGCTGGAGATGCTCATCGCGGTGTTCGCCGCAACCTACAGCCCGAGCGTGCAGGACAGCATGTACCGGATGGGCGAGGCCGTGCTGGCCGCGATACCGGAGATCTCGGAGATCCGCTTCGCAATGCCGAACAAGCACTACATCCCGATCAACCTGTCGCCCTTCGGCCTTCCCAATGACGGTGAGGTCTTCCTCCCGACCGACGAACCTCACGGACAGATCGAGGCGACGATCGGGAGGACTGATCCGAACTGATCAATCAGAACCGACCTCAAGCACCCGCCCCGACCACAGTCAAGGTCACCGTGCCGTAATGGCAGGCGGTCGCGGCTAGGACGAAGGCGTGCCAGATCGCGTTCTGGTAGGGCAGGCTCCGCCAGACGTGGAACACCACGCCGACCGAGTACAGCACACCCCCGATACCGAGCAGCCAGAGGGCGTCGCTGCTCAGGGTCGCGATGACCGAATCGTAGGCGAGGACGCCGCTCCAGCCGAGGAGGAGATAGAGGCCGATGGCGACGCGATCGAAGCGGCCGGGCAGCAGCAGCTTGATCGCGATACCGATGCCCGCGACGAGCCAGACCATCGTCAGAAGAGCGAAGGCGCGGGCATCGGTGCCGACCAGCGTCACGAGCGGCGTGTAGGTCCCGGCGATCATGAGGTAGATGAGGGCGTGGTCGGCCCGCCGCAACAACCATTTCCGCCGTCCGACCGGCCACATGTTGTAGGTGGCGGACACGCCGAGCATCGACGCCAGCGCCGCGGCATAGACCGCGACCGAGAGCCATGCGGCCCATCCCAGCGGTTGAAGAGCCGCCAGGATCGCTACGGCGATGCCGCCGGCCAATCCGAAGACGACGCCGAGGAGGTGGATCGTCCCGTCCGCCAGCATCTCACGGCGGGTGTAGTTCCAAACGAGACCCGCAGGGCGCCCATCTTCCGCCAGCAACATCGTCGGACTTCTCCTGCCGCTCCGGGTGCCCCGCATCGACCGGGCCGTGTCCGCTGCCGGAGACTCGATCGACGCAACAGCTTAAGCGCGAAAGTGCTTTCGCGTTCCGGATGCAGGCAGCCTCACGTGCAGTGATCCCCACAAACCTCCGTGATGGTGAACGTGCTTCCCTGTGGCCGTGGCCGCGATCAGCTCGGGAGCAACTCGGGATAGCGGCCGACGACCATCACGACCCAGGCGATTCCAAGAAGGCCGGTCAACGCAATGGCGGCGGCGCGCGCCCGGCGCTCGCGACGCTCCCGCGAGCCGCCTCGGAAGGCGGTCTTCGTATCGCCGGGGTTTGACATCGAGCCCTGTACCTCATGGCCGACCTTCGATGGCCGAGTTCAGAACGTCGCCGATCCCAGAGGGTTCGCTGCATTGCAACTTCATGTGCGCTGCGGCACTCGGCCTTCCACCGCTGTCGCCGGTTGCTGCGTCGAAGCCCGACCCGGGCTCAGGAAGCAGGACTCATCCGCTCGAAGCCGAAGGCCGGGCTCGGAGTGCCGACGACGGCCGGCAGGCTCTGCTCGGCGACGGTCAACCGCGCATGGACCGTGGCCATGATCAGGACCGCCATGGCGAAGACCTGGTGGCTGAGACCTGCCCAGAGCGGTACTGCCAGGAGCAGGGTGACCACGCCGAGAACGCCCTGAGCGAGAGCGAGCCCCGCCACGCCCCAGGCCCTGCGGGCGGCGCCGGTGCCCGGCACCCGCCAGGTGGCATGGACCGCGTGGAGGAAGGCGATGGCCACGAGGAGGTAGGCACCTATGCGATGGTCGAACTGCACCAGGGTGACGTTGTCGACGAAATTCTCGAACCAGGGCGTGACGGCGAAGAGATCGGCGAAGGGCGGAACCCAATCGCCGTTCATCCGCGGCCAGGTGTTGTAGACGAGGCCGGCCTTCGAGCCCGCGACCAGCCCGCCCAGGGCGATCTGGACGAGGACCAGCCCGGCAAGAACACGGGCCGTGAACTTCACGCCGAACGATGCGGGTTCGGCAGGACGTGCGCGGATGTCGGCGGCGAGCCAGACGAGGCCGGCGAGGATCAGGCTCGCGGTGGTGAGGTGCAGCGCGAGCTTCAGCGGCGCCACCGCCGTCATCCCCGGCTGCAGGCCCGAGGCGACCATGATCCAGCCGATGGCACCTTGCAGGCCGCCGAGTGCGCCGAGCGCCAGGAGGCCCGCGCCGAGACGCCGGTCGAGGGCGCCGCGCCACCAGAACCAGATCAGTGGCAGGAAGAAGATGAGGCCGAGGATGCGCCCGAGCATCCGGTGTCCCCATTCCCAGGCATAGATCACCTTGAAATCCGCGAGCCCCATGCCCTGGTTGAGGATCTGGTATTGCGGCGTGCCCTTGTACTTGTCGAACTCCGACGCCCAGGCTTCGGCCGAGAGCGGAGGGACCGCGCCCGTCACCGGCCGCCACTCGGTGATCGAGAGGCCCGACCCCGTCAGCCGGGTCGCGCCGCCGACAGCGACCATGCAGACGACGAGGAAGGCGAGGAGGTAGAGCCAGGCACGTACGCCGCGCCGCCCCGCGGGCAACGGCTCTGCGTTCGGGTGCACGGGAGCGGTGGCCGCCTTGCTTTGAACCATGGCGCGGGACCTCCGGTGCCCCTGGTCTCTATCGAACTGCCCGCCACTTAAGGAGATGCTGCGCGCGCGACAACGTTCGGCGGTGCCGCACCGGCATCGAGCCGCATGCGGCGGCAGGCGGCGTTGCCAGGCTCGCCGCCTGTCTCTAACCCCGAAGACGCTCTGGCACAGATTGAGAGGGAAGGCCGATGCGCCGCCGCACCCGTGCCCTGATCGGCACCATCGTGATCCTCGGTTTCGTGATCGTCTACGCGCCGCTCGCCATGGCGCTGGCCGATAGCCGCATCTCGCAGGCGCCGGCTCCGGTGCAGACCATTCTCTACTGCATCCTCGGTATCGCCTGGATCTTTCCGCTGATGCCGGTGATCCGCTGGATGGAGCGCCCGGACCCCGATCCGGCGCCGTGACCGCCGGGATTTCGCCGCACTCCACCCGCAGAGACGATCCAACGGTTAACCGACGGTATGCCTGTCGTGCCGACCGCCCCGTGAGGGGCGCCGCATAACTCTCACGCCCGAAGGTCGTCCCCCCGCTTCATGTCCAGCATCCGGCCGTTCTCCCCCGTTCTGGGCTTTGCCCTCCTGTCCTTTGGGTTCGTCGGCATTGCCCAGGCGCAGGGCAGCCCGCGGTCGGTGTCCGAATGCGAGCGGTTGAAGAACGATCTCGCCTACAATCAATGCCTGTCGATGTTCGGCCCGGCGGCCAGGAACGTGGCCGGCGGCGAGACAGGCTCCACTGCCACAGCCGTCACCGCCGTGCCCCCAGCCATGGCGGCGATGCCGATGGCCGAAGAGCCCTCCCAGGCAGTCCGTCGAGGGAGCAGGTCCCGGCGCGGCTCCTACACGCGGGGCGGCCGCCAGAGCGCCAGCTTCGCGGTTGGCGGCGAGAGCAAGTCCTATCGCCGCCATCGCCGCAGGCGCTGACGGGCTTGCCTCACGCGACGTCGAGTCGCCGGAAGCGGTTCCAGGCCAGGAACGGGACGCCCGAGAGCAGGGCATCGAGCGCGGCCTCGCTCTGGTAGAGGCCATTGATCGAGACGCGCGGTAGGGCGTGCAGGTGCCGGGCATGGCCGGCGAAGAGATGGCCCGGCCGCGTTGTCACCGCCGTGGCGAAACCGAGACGCTCGGACAGAGCGAATTCGCGCGAGGCCGCCGACGTACGATCTCCGACCGGATAGGACAGGTGGCGCACGGGCGCGCCGAGCTGCCCCTCGATCCGGCGGCGGCCTTCAGCGATCTCGAAGACGACGGCATCCTCGCCATGCTTGGCGAGCATCGGATGGCTGACGGTATGTGCGCCGATGGTCACGGAGGGGTCGGCCGCAAGGACGCGAAGCTCGGACCACGACAGGCAGAGCTCCGCCGCGACTCTCCCCGTGGGTTGGCCTGCCTCCTCGCTCAGGGCGGCGATGTGCGCGAGCAGGTGATCCTCGCCGCCCGCCCTCAGGTGCCGATACAGTGCCGCGAAGACGGTTTCCTTCTCGCGCGCGTCCCTGGCGGGATGATCGAAGACCTCCGCCGCATCGGCGGACGGGGCGAGCCTGATCCGATCGAGCCGCGCGATGGCGCGTTCGAGCTCGATCCACCACAGCCGCCCGCGTCCCTCGGCGAACTCGCTGGTGACGAACAGCGTCCAGGGAAGCTCGTGGCGGGCGAGGATGGGCGCGGCGTGTTCGAGGTTGTCGCGGTAGCCGTCGTCGAAGGTCAGGACGGCGAAGGGTGCACCGTCCTCGTGCAACCGCGCCGGCAGCTCGTCGAGGGCGACGATGTCGAAGCCCTTCGCCTCGAGACGCAGGATCACCGCCTCGAGGAAGGCGGGCGTGATCGTCAGGAGCCGGTTCGGAGCGTAGGCACCGGGCGGATCGGGGTGGACGTGATGGAAGGTCAGGATCACCCCCCTGCCCTGCGCCAGCGGCCGCAGCCACCTGTCGGCACGCGAGGCGCCGATGGCGCGGAACCCGGCTTCGATCACCCTGTGGCGGGCTGCGGTCATGATCTCGCTGTCCTCCGGGTCCTCGCCCCAAGCTCGTTGCGTGCCGATGACGGAAACCTAGCCCGCGACCCTGCAAGGTTCCGTTACCCACGACGGACGATCGCCGGCCGGCTCGCTGCACTTTTCAAGCGTGGTTTACGGCTATTCCTCTAAATGGTCGCTCGTCGGACCGGGCTTGCCGATCCGAAACCGAAGAGGTGGCCGTGGCGGTGCTCGTCGATGATCTGGCTCAGAAGCGCATGACGCGGGACCGGGTCCGATCGGATCTGAGCGCCGAGGTCTTCGATGACCTGACGGCGGTCGAGACGCTTTGGCGGGGGATCGAGACCGATCCGGGTGTTCTCGCCACGCCCTATCAGCGCTTCGACTGGGTTTCGGCCTTCCTAGAGGGCAGTTTCGGCGCAGACCGCGAGCGTCTGGGCCAAGCCCTGCGGGTCGTCGTCCTGCGAGAGGCGAGCGGCGCGGTGCGCCTGATCCTGCCGCTGCTTCGGCAGCGTGAGCGCGGCGTCATGGTCGCGCGAGTGGTTGGGGCAACCCACGCCAACTTCCACATGCCGCTCTTCGCCTCGCGCAGCGCCGCTGCCACGTCGGGCGAGGAGATCGTCGAGGCCCTGCGCGTGGCTGGCGCTGAAGCGGGGATCGATGCCTATATCCTCGGCCATCAGCCGCGGTTCTGGGACGGCGCCGTCAATCCGCTGGCGATCCGCGGAGAGCCCTCTCCCAGCGATGCCTACGGCCTGCTCCTCGGACCCGATGTCGAGACCACGGTGAAGCGCGTCTTCAGCGCCGATGCGCGCAAGAAGCTGCGCGCCAAGGAGAAGAAGCTCGCCGAAGCGGTCGGCCCGGTCGGCTTCCGCGTCGCACAGGATGCGGCGGAGGCCGCGTCTTTCCTCGGTGCCTTCTATCGACACAAAGCGAGCCGTTTCGCTGCGCTCGGCATCCTCGATCCCTACGCGGCAGAGCCGGTACGCCGCTTCCTTGCGGAAGCTGCAGGCGCGAAGGAATCCGTGTTCGATCGCAGGTCGATCGAAATCTGCGCCCTCGTCGGCAACGAGGATGGCCGGGTCTATGCCGTCTTCGCCGGTGCCGTCGACGCGGTGCGCTACAGCGGGATGATGACGGCCTTCGACCAGGACCCTGCTCTCGCCCGGTTCAGCCTCGGGGAGATCCTACTCCAGCACCTCGTCCGGTATCAGGCGGCTCAAGGGCGGCGGGCTTTCGACCTCGGCGTCGGCGAGGCGCGCTACAAGGCGAGCATCTGCGACGAGACGATCGAGCTGCGCCAGGTGGCGATTCCGGTAAGCCTTAGCGGCTGGCTCGTCGTCGCCCAGGCCCAGTGCCTGTTCCGGCTGAAGCGGCGGATCAAGCGGAGCCCCACCCTGTTCGGTCTCGTCAACGCCCTGAGGCGCCGGGCCGCGTCCTAGTATCCCGTCACGCGGCCGAGAGGCGCAGCTCCGGGACGGAAGCAATCGCGGCAGGGCGATCCTGCGCCACGAGGACCAGGGCCGCTCCCGCATCCTCGGCGCGGGCATAGAGCGCGACGAGGTCGGCATCGTCCGCGTCGGCGTTCGAGGCGATGACCACCGCGGTGGTCGGGCCGATGCTTCCAGAGAGGATCTCGGCCGCAGGCCAGCCACGGGTCGCATCGAGGTTGCAGACCACCCACGCATAGGCCTCGTCGAGGGCGTCGAGGGTGATGGTGAGCGCCTGCGGCTCCTCGATCAGGATCTCGGCGGGAATCGAGCCCCTGGCGATGACGTGGAGCCGCGAGCCGGGGATCGGCTGGATCGCGTCGAGGAAGGCGATGTCGCCAGCCACGAGATCGGTGAGGCCGGGCTCGTCGAGGGCGTCGCCGGGACCGTTCAGGTCGACCACCAGGGTACGGCTGCCATTCGCCGACAGGGTCGCGGCAAGCGTCTGAGCCAGATTTTCCTCGGATGCCGCGCCCGTACCCGTCTCGACGACGACGATGCGCGGGCCGGTATGTCCCTCGCCGCCCTGACGAAGTCGAGCGATCAGCACGTCGAGCTGGAATGACGGCGTTTCTGCCGGGCTGTGGTCTGAGGTTTCGTCCCGGTCGGCATCCGTGTGCGTGGACGAAGCAACCTCCGTGCGGGTGGGCAAGGCGGCCTGGGGCAGCTCGCGCGCCTCGTAGCGCGCTGCCGCGACTTCGGCCGCTTGCCAATCGCGACGGTTGATCTCGGATTCGGCTGCGACTTCCTCGTGTGCCTCGTTCTCGGCGGGCGCCACCGAGGCCGTCCAGGCATTCGGCCGTGCGGCGAAGATGGTAGAGCCGTGGGCAGTGCCCGACGGCACGACGGCAGAGGACGCCTCCGGGAACTCGTAGCGCCGAGAATCCTGCGTCATGGGCCAGCCTCCGCCGGAACGCTCGCCATCCTCGTCGCGGCGACGGGACGGCTCGCTCACAGGCGGGTTGGCGAGGAGATGGCGGGCGATGATGGCGCCGATGGACAGCAGCAGGGTCAGGATCGTCGCGAGCGCGATGATCGGTAGCTTTTTCGGGAAGGACGGCATCTCCGGCACCACCGCACGGGAGACAACGCGGGCGTCGGCGGGGGTAGCGCTCTCGGCATCCCGCGCGCTCGCCTCGCGATAACGCGAGAGGTAGGATTCGAGCTGCTCGCGCTCGGCCTTGGCCTCCCGCTCCAACGCACGGAGCTGGACCTCGCTGGAATTGCCCAGGGCGACCACGTCGCGCTGGGCCTCGACCGCCGCGGTCAGGCTTTCGACCCGCGCCTCTGCGATCCGGGCGTCGTTCTCCATGGTGCGCACGACGCGATCCGCCGTCGCCTTGATCTGGGCGTCGAGATCGGTGACCTGGGCCACCAGTTCCTTGATCCGGGGATGCGCCGGCAGCAGCGTGCGGGATTCGAGGGCAAGCTGCGCCTTCAGCGTGATGCGCTGCTCGACGGCCCGGCGGATGACCTCGTTGTTGGCGACGTCCGGGATCTCGAAGACGCGGCCGTCCCTGATCATCTCCTTGATCAGCTTGGCCCGGCCGGTCAGGTCGGCCTTGATGGTGCGAGCCTGGGACAGCTGAGTCGATAGCTCCCCGAGCTGCTGGGCGCCCAGCGGCTGGTTCGAGGTGCCGCCGGTGGCGATGAGGCCGTTGCGGCTGCGATAGGCCTCGACCTTGGCCTCCGCCTCGGCGACGCGCTTGCGCAGGGATTCGATGTTGCCGCCGAGCCAGGTCGAGGCGTAGCGGGCCGTGTCGACCTTCGCGGCCTCCAGCGAGACGATGTAGAGTTCGGCGATGGTGTTCGCGGCCCGTGCCGCGAGTTCGGCGTCGCGCGAGCGGAACTCGACCGTGAGGATGCGCGACTTGCCGGCGGAGTAGACCAGCAGCCGCTCGAAATAAGTCTCCAGCACCCTGTCCTCTGGGGTGCGTTCGAGCGGGTTCTTGGCGAGCCCGGCCATGATCAGCGCGCTCTGGAGCGGGCCGACGCCGTTCACGCTCGGATCGAACTCGGCGTTGCCGGCGAGCTTGAGGCGGCGGATCGCTTCCTTCGCGAGGTCGCGCGACATCACGACCTGAACTTGGCTCGCCACCGCCTGCTCGTCGATGGGCAGCGTCGCGTCGGCACGGTCGGTGCCCGAGCGGCTGAAGGCCGCCTCGCGGTTCTCCAGGAGGATCTTGGCCTCGCCGGTGTAACGGGGCGGCACGATCTGCACGAAGGCGACCGCACCGGCCGCCGCGATCAACGTCGGAAACGCGATCCAGGCCCAGGACCGGCGAAGCAGCCCGCCGACCTGCGCCAAGCCGAGGCCCTCGCCAGTGTCCCGGACAGGCTGCGATGGTGCGAGATGCGGCGTGCGAGGCATGGCGAGATCTTTACACAAGGTAAAAACGAACGATCACCAGCAGGACGCCGACGATCGATCTCGCCGTCATCAGACATCGTTAGGGTTGACCAGAGGTTAAGAGGGCGCGGCAGGAAGGCCGTTCCTTGAAGACTTTATCGTTCTTTAACCATGGCCGCTTAGATCTCGTTCATCGTATGAGTCCTAAAGGCGGCAGTGCTGATGAACCGGCGCGCACTACTCCTCGCTCTCTCCTCCAGCCTCGCCTTGGGCGGGTGCCTGCGTCCGGATTTCCGGACCGAGCTGCTCGATTCCACCGGCACCGGCTCCATCGGCGCCCGCTACACCCTCTCGGCCGGCGACCGTCTCAGGGTCATCGTCTTCGGCCAGGACAACCTCTCGAACATCTACGCCGTCGACGGCGCCGGCCAGATCGCCATGCCGCTGATCGGTACCGTCAAGGTGGGCGGACAATCCACCATTCAGGCCGCCAGGACGATCGAGGCCAAGCTGTCGTCGGGCTTCGTGCGCGAGCCGCACGTGACGGTGGAGGTCGACGCCTACCGGCCGTTCTACATCCTCGGCGAGGTCACGACCTCGGGCCAGTATCCCTACGTCAACGGTATGGCGGTCGAGACGGCCGTGGCGATCGCGCAGGGCTTCGGGCCGCGGGCGGCGCGCGACTACGCGGTCCTCACCCGCGACGGCCCGAATGGCCTCGTCTCCGGCATCGTGCCGATGACCTACCCGGTGCGGCCGGGCGACACGATCGTGATCAAGGAGCGCTTCTTCTGAGAGCCCGATCCGGCCGATCCTCGGGATCGCCTTAACCGCGCGCCCATCTTTGTCCGCTAGCCCTGTCACGTTGCGATCGCTCACGATCGCGCGGAGGGCTTGCCGTGATCGCCTCAGCACTCGACGTCGACTCTCCCGAGGGTCCGGCTGAGGCCGGCGGCGAGCCGCGCCGCCGCATCCTCCACGTGTTCCGCGCGCCAGTCGGCGGCCTGTTCCGCCACGTCTCCGATCTTGTGCGCCTTCAGGCAGCGGCCGGCCACGCCGTCGGCATCCTGTGCGACTCCACCACCGGCGGAGAGCGTGCCGAGCGGGCCTTGGCCGACCTGGCACCGAACCTTTGCCTCGGCGTCGTCCGCATTCCGATGCGCCGCAACCCCCATCCCTCGGACCTCGCCGCGATCTGGCATCTGTCGCGCCACGCCGCCGTGCTCGGGGCGGAGGTCGTGCACGGGCATGGCGCCAAGGGCGGCGCCTATGCGCGCCTCGCCCTCGCCTCCGGGGCAATCCGTGCCTACACGCCGCATGGTGGCAGCTACAATTACAAGCCCGGCCACCCGCTGCATCGGCTCTACATGAGCGTCGAGCGCCTGCTCGCCTCTCGAACCGACGTCTTCCTCTTCGAGAGCGCCTATGTCGCCGGGCGCCATCGCCTCTATGTCGGAGAGACGACGCGGGCGCGGGTGGTCTATAACGGCATCGATCCGGCCGAATTTGAGCCGATCACCCGCGCGGCGGATCCCTGTGATCTCGTCTATGTCGGCGAATTGCGGGCGGCCAAGGGCATCCCGACCCTCCTCGATGCGCTGCATCGCCTTCGCGAGCAGGGCCGCTCCCTTCGCCTGCTGATGGTCGGTTCTGGGCCCGATGCCGAGGAGATCGCCGCCCATGCCGCGCAGCTTGGCCTTGCCGACGTCGTCACCTACGAGCCGCCTCAGCCGATCCGCGCCGCCCTCGCGCGCGGCCGGGTGATGGTGGTGCCCTCCTTCGCGGAATCGCTTCCCTACGTGGTTCTCGAAGCCGCGGCCGCGAGGCAGCCGCTGGTGGCTACCGATGTCGGCGGCATCCCAGAGATCTTCGGAGCCGCCGCCCACGAACTGGTGCCGCCCCGCGATGCCGAAGCCCTCGCCTCGGCCATTGCAGGCGTCCTCGACGAGACGGAGGAAGCGCGGTCCGTCAGGATCGGCCGTCTGGCCGAGACGGTTCAGGCCCGCTTCTCGCTCCAGCGAATGGGTGCCGAGGTACTGGCGGGCTACGCTGCGGCGGCGTCAGCCAAATTGCGCCCTGTTCGGGAATCCGCGCTGTCCGGTACCGGCGCGGCGACTTCCGTTCCCCTGCCGCTGCGGCGTTAAGCCTTCCGTGAGGCTCGCCTGACACGATCCCGCCGCGCGCCGAGGAATGCGGGCTGCAGGATCTTCGTCCAGGATCTCCCTCCATGAGTGCTTTCGACGTCCGTGACCTCCTCAAGGTGGCAGGCGCCCCCGGCGCGGCTTCGGCCGGCTACGAGGCCGCACCCGCCGCGCCGCCCGCCGAGACGACCTACCCGGCTCGAGCCGCGGTCTCGACGGTGGTCCTGACGGGCACCGTCCGGCTCGTGGAATTCGCCCTTGTCGTCGCTGTCGGTGCCGTCGTCTTCTCACTCCAGCCCGATCGGATCGGTCCGTTCGGTCTTCGCTACCCCGTTGCCATCCTGGGGACCGCCTGCCTCGTGGTCGGGCTGTTCCAGGCATCGGCGACGTACCGGATCGCCGCCTTTCGCGGGTTCTTCCGGACGCTGCCGCGCCTCGTCGGCGCTTGGTGCCTCGCCTTCCTGCTGGTTGCCGCGATCTTCGTCTTCGCCAAGGTGTCCGATCTCTACTCGCGCGTCTGGCTCGCCGGCTTCTTCGCCGGCGGCCTCGGCAGCATCCTGATCGCGCGTTTCGTGCTGTCCCGGCTCGTCGGCGCGCAGATGCGGGCCGGCCGCTTCGACCGGCGTACCGCCATCGTCGGCGGAGGACCCCTCGCTGAGACCCTGATCCGCTCCCTCGAAGGGCAGGCCGATATCGGCATCCGCGTGGTCGGGTTCTTCGATGACAGGGCCGACGATCGGGCATCGAGCGTGATCGCCGGCTACCCCAAGCTCGGAACGGTGAGCGACCTCGTCGCCTATGCCCGTTCGACCCGCCTCGATCTCGTGGTGTTCACACTGCCGATCGCTGCCGAGGAGCGGCTGATGCAGATGCTCACCAAACTCTGGGTCCTGCCCATCGACATCCGCCTCTCGGCGCAATCGACCCGCCTCAAGCTGCGTCCGCGCGCCTATTCCTACCTCGGCGAGGTCCCGGTCCTCGACGTCTTCGACAAGCCCATCGCCGATTGGGACGTGGTTGTGAAAGGGATCTTCGACCGTGTCGTCGGGACGCTGATGCTGATCGCCCTGGCGCCGCTGATGCTGGCGATCGCCCTCGCCGTCCGTCTGACCTCGCCTGGCCCGATCCTGTTCCGACAGAAGCGGCACGGCTTCAACAATGAGATCATCGAGGTTCTGAAATTCCGCTCCATGTATGTGGAACAGTGCGACTATACCGCTGCCAAGCAGGTGACACGAGGCGACCCGCGGGTGACCCCGGTCGGCCGGATCATCCGCAAAACCTCCCTCGACGAGCTTCCGCAGCTCTTCAACGTCCTCAAGGGCGAGCTTTCGCTCGTCGGCCCCCGCCCCCATGCGTTGAGCGCGCGCGCCGCCAACGTCCTCTACGATCAAGTCGTCGACGGCTATTTCGCCCGGCACAAGGTCAAGCCGGGCATCACCGGCTGGGCCCAAGTCAGGGGCTGGCGCGGCGAGACCGATACCGACGAGAAGATCCAGCGCCGCGTCGAGCACGACCTCTACTACATCGAGAACTGGTCGGTGTTCTTCGACATCCGGATCATGCTCGCTACGCCGATCTCGCTGGTGCGGACGCGGAACGCCTATTGAGGCGTTCCGCCGGAATTGACCCCGTCAGGGAAGGGCGCCGGCTTTCTCCTTGGCCTGCGTCATGGTCGCCTCGCAGCCTTTCGCATCTCCGGCAGCTTCCTGGGCCTTGGCGCGCTTGATGAGATCGCGGGCCTCGCTGACGCCGGACGATGTCGGCTTGGCGGAGGGATCGGTCGGCTTGACGTTCGGCGCCATCTCCAAAGCTTTGGGCGAGTTCGACGAGGTCGTGCCGCCGGGCGGGACCGTTCCGGTCACCGAGGCTGCGCCGGCGCTGTCGAGGCGCCGCTCGATCGTTGCAATCTGGTCGGCGCATTGGGTCGCGAGGGCGGGTCCGGCAATGGTGACGAGGGCGGCCGCGAGGCCGAGGACGAGACGCATCTGAAACTCCCGAGTTGATGTCGTTGAAACGAACAACGCCGGACGCGAGTCCGGCGTTGCTGCGACATCGTCGGTCGGGAGACGGCCTCGAGTGCCGCCGGCCGTCAGCGGATCAAGCGAAGCAGGGCTTTGCCGGCCGGGGTTCCCAGCTCCTTCTTGTCGAGGGTGCCGTCGTTGTCGGGGTCGGCCGCCTTGAAGCGCTGCTCGACGATCGCGAGGTATTCCTTCTTGTCGAGGGTGCCGTCGTTGTCTGGATCGGCAGCCTTGAGCTCGCTCGCCTTCACCCGACCCTTCAGTTCCCTCTTGTCGAGGGTGCTGTCCTTGTCGGGGTCGAGGGCGTCGAAGCGCGCAGAGGCGCCGGCCAGGGCCTCCTTGAGATCGACGGTGCCGTCCTTGTCGGGATCGAGCATTTCCAGGGCCCTCTGAGCCGATGGCGCGGCGAAGGCGGGAGCGGCGACGCCGAGGGCGAAGAGGCTTGCAAGGAAGACGGGGGTGAGACGAGGGGGCATGAAGGGGATCTCCGGCAGTCACTTTGGAGAAAGCGATGATTCCCCAATATGGACTGGGCGACTCCTCTTGGGCAAATCTGATCTACCCGAGTCAAGCCATATTTCAGGCATCCGTCCCGCTATCTATTCGGGAGACTCGGGTCGGGAGAATCTGGCAACATTTCATTCCACTTTGCCTCACGAGGCATCGAGACACTCCCGCACGGTGCGGTCGACAAGCTCTTGCGAGGGTTCTGGCC
The DNA here is from genome assembly GCF_019745455.1 of Methylobacterium sp. Taxonomy (GTDB): domain Bacteria; phylum Pseudomonadota; class Alphaproteobacteria; order Rhizobiales; family Beijerinckiaceae; genus Methylobacterium. The sequence continues at coordinate 2,611 of NZ_JAIETD010000028.1, read as the reverse complement.
GTCCCCCCTATGGCATCGAAAACGAATAACGGCGCGGCCTCTGGGGCCACGCCGTTCGCGTCGTTCGAAGGAGGCTCGATCAGTATTTGCGGATGATCGGCTCCGGCATCGGAGCGGGCGCGGCGCCGAGGACGTAGCGGATGCCGCCGTAGATCGAGAGCGGCTGGACGATGGTCGTCGTGCGCGGGTCGTTGAGCGCGAAGCGGTTCGCGAAGAGCTCGCCAGGCTCGGTCCGCTCCAGGAAGGTTCCGAAATTGGCGTGGCGGCTGTTGAACAGGTTGGTCACCAGACCGAAGACCTGCAGGTTCGGCGTGACCTGGTAGCTCGTGTTGAGATTGACCGTGTAATAGGCCGGAAGCTTCGGGTTCAGGTTCGACTCGTCGCCGCGATAGTAGGAGGACGAGAACGCCGCGAGGTTGGCGCCGAACCGCCAGAGCGGCGTGATGGCGTAATCGAACCCGACCTTGATCTGGTGATCGGGTACGAGCGGCAGCTTGTTGCCCGGACGCACCGTGATCAGGCCGTCGTTGGAGAGGGGGTTGTTGGGTGAGGACAGGTCGCCCCTGAACTGGAACGTGGCGTCGATCAGGGCATAGTTCGCATAGAGACTGAAGCGCTCGGACACGTACTCGCCCGAGACCTCGATGCCCTGCCGCTGGGTCGCCGGCACGTTGACGAAGTAGCCGCGGGCGGAGTTGCCGGGCACCGCGACCTGCAGGATGTCGTTGGTCAGGTCGGTGCGGAAGGCGCCGATCTTGTAGTTGAACAGGCCGCCGAGACCGTAGAAATCCGGAATTCCGCCGCGGAAGCCGACCTCGTAGGTGCGGGCGACGACCTGCTCGAGGGGGGGATCGGCGACGAGCGAGTTCGGCAGCAGGCAGGGCCTGTCAGGGTTGGCGCAGGCGAGTTCCAGGGGCGTCGGAGCGCGGTTGGATTCCGAGTAGCCACCATAGAGGTTGAGTCCGGGGGCGAACTTGTAGGTGAGGCCGGCGACCGGGTTGATGCGGTTGAAGTAATGCGTGCCTGTGACGTCCGGCGAGAAGCCGGTCTGGTCGACCGTCGAGATCTTGGCGAAGTTCAGCCGGGCGCCGGCCGTGAGCGACAGGGCATCCGTCACGTCGAAGGTGTCGAGGGCGAAGAGGCCCATATAGAGGTTGGTGCCGATGGCGTTGCTTGGCGCGATGCCGAGGGCGGCCGCCGTGCGCAGCTGGTCCGTGCCGACTCCGGGGACGAAGCCGTAGGCCGGGTTGTTCGGGTTGGTGGTGACGCTCAGGTCCGGGTTGATGATTCCGAGCGTGCTCTGGGACTTGTAGGTGAAGTGCGACTGCTCGATGCTGCCGCCGACGATGAAGGTGTTGCCGCGATCGAAGATGCGCTCGCGGTTCACCGCCTGGAGGGTGCCGCCGTAGCTCTCTGCCTCGGTGCGGATCGTGTCGAGGGTGCCGTAGGGAACGCCGGGGGTGAAGGGAATGCGCTGGGCGTTGCGGCCCTGCATCAGGAACTGGTTTCGGAAGGCCTGGTTCGACAGGTTGCCCTGCTGGAACCCGTCATCCTCGAAGCAGAGCGAGCCGCGGAAGGAGGATTGCCGGCTGCAATTCTCGAACTCGGCATCGTTGCCGTCGATCACGAACTGGCTGAAGCGCCGGTAATAGGCGTTGCCCTGCAGGTCCCAGGTCGGGGAGAGGCTGACCTTGCCGTTGACCTGGATCTGGCCCATCCGCGTGTCGATGCTCTGCGGGTAGGTGAAGATCGCCCGGTCGTCGAGATGGGTGAAGTCCACCGGTGCGGCCGCGGCGGCGCCGAAGAAGGTCTTGGCGCCCGAGGCGATGATATGGAACTCGGAATCGAGGCTCTTGTAGCCGAGGTCGGCGTAGACACGGCCGATCTCCGAGGGCGACTCGAAGCGCCAGCCGCGGTCGCGCAGGCCCTCGCCGGCGAAGTAGAAGCTCCAGGGTCCGATCACCTGGCCGTGCTGGAGGGTGCCGAGGATGCGCCCGTCCGAGCCGCCGAGCACCGACACCTCGGTGCCCTGCCAGGTGAAGCCGTTCTTCATCTCGATGTTGACGGCGCCGCCGAGGGCGTTGAGGCCGAAGATCGGGTTGCCGGTGACGATGTCGATGCGGTTGATGGCGACGGAGGGGATCAGGTCCCAGTTCACCACGTCGCCGAAGGCCTCGTTGATGCGAACGCCGTTCTGGAACACGGCGAGTCCCTGCGGCGCGCCCTGAAGCGGCGAGGCGTCGAAGCCGCGATAGGTCAGGGTCTGTCGGAAGCTGTTGCCCTGGCCGTCGGAGAGGCTCACGCCGGGAGTTGTGCGGGCGAGGGTGAAAGTCGGGTCGAGGGTCGCCCGGTCGATCTCGAGCTGGCGCGCGCTCACGGTCTCGACGGTGAAGGGCACCTTGTCGATCCGCTGGCCGCCGCCTCCGCCCGTGCCGCTCGCCGGCGTCGTCGCCACGACGTCGAGTTCGGGCAGGGTCACCGCCTGCGTACCGGCAGCGCCCTGAGCGAACGCGGCACAAGGCAGCAGCGCGACAGTCGCCAGCAGGGTCACGCGCAAGGAGCACGGTGTCATCAGTAGTCCCCCAAGGAAATCAGGCCGCATTCTCTTTTG